>NZ_CCRF01000021.1 GCF_000751775.1 Caldibacillus thermoamylovorans | reverse complement strand
CTTTTAAGAAAAACTAGACCCTACCAGTAAAGGCAGTTTCTAGTTTTCGTTCAAGTTATTTTTCGAAAGGATTAATTACCGATTCAAAAGAACAAATTAGAAAACTGCCTTCATAGTCAAACTATTTTCGGTAGTTTGGTAGAGACTCTCGAACCATATTATCGAGGATATATGAAGGAATGGAATTTATCAAGTTTTACTGAACGTCATTATTGTAAAGTGTATTCAACATAAGGTCAAGTAAGTTTTTTCTCTGCCGCAAGCTTCATTAACTCCTCCCAAATTGGTTTACAAGAGCCCCAGCCGGTATCAACCTGCTCATTCCGGTATAGATAGCGTTCATATTGTTCCGTTAACCGGCTCATAAAATCATTGTTAAAAAATTCATCGACCCTCTTTGCAAATTGGTTTAATGTCTCATCCTCTTCTTTTATGACTCCTGATTTTTCCAGTCTCTTTAAAAGTGCCAAATACGCCGGCATAAAAGACTTTGCATCATTTTTATTTCGATACTGAAAAATTACCCAATAAGGCAGCCAACGTCGACGTAAAATATAACTCAACAAAACAAAAATGCCAGCCAAAATTCCACCGATTACCCACCAAATTTTTACATTTTTCCAATCGTTATTTATGGTAAATGGTTTTGTTTCTTTATCACTATTTGTCTCTGATTGTTCTTCTATTTGTTGTTCTGTTTGTTGTTTTCTTTGTAGATTTGGTGCCTCTGGCTGGACATTTGATTCCGATTCTCGTTCCTGTTGCAGAGCATTTTCTGTACTTACAGTTTCGGATTCTTCAATAAAATCAACCGCGTTTGTAAACCCACTTGTCGGCTCAAATGGTACCCAGCCATTACCGGGAAAATACACCTCTACCCATGAATGGGCGTTATTATTTGTAATTTTATATGTTGTCAACTCACCCTCAGAGCCAATAACTGTACCGCCCGTATAACCTTTCACCCATCTGGAGGGGATCCCGACAGAACGGAGCAGGACCGCCATTGATGTTGAAAAGTTATCACAATAGCCGATCATCGTTTCAAATAAAAACTGGTCAACGTAATCCTCTTCTTTGCCGGGAATTGGGATATTTTCCGTTTTATAGGTAAACCGGGAACTTTGTAAATACTCCTCGATCGCTTTTACTTTGTCATACTGATTATTTTCATTTTCAGTTAACCGAATGGCAAGTTCTTTGACCCTAGCCGGTAAATTCTCAGGCAATTGCGTATACCGGGTATAAAAATCCGGCATGTCCTTCCTCAAATTTTCAGATGCGGTTACATTTTTTAAATCTTCTATAATAAAAGCAGGACGCTGATATTGCACCGTGTAGGATGATAATTGGTTATCGGGTGGAATTTGAATCTTCTCATTGGCTTCATTATAATGGTAAAAGTTTTGCTTATGAAATTTGAGTCTATTTACCCCTTGTGGATAGATGACATGATCTCGTCTTTCCATAAAGACAACTTCCAATTCTGATGTTTCACCAAGATATTCCGGTTCAACCGAGTAAATAGGCAGTTCCTCTGAATCTTTTATTTGCTGAAAATTATCTTTTTCAGAAACAACCCACCCTTTTCCTGAATAAAAATCTTTCGTTTCCACCCGCCAATACTGTTTCTCCGGGGACTTAACCGTAAAAACCGGTGTATCATCTTTGATAAACCCGCCCCCAAGTTGGGTATCGTCTTCATCATAACCAATTTTATGCAGTTTTCCCTTTGCATTCAGCATATTTCCATCTTCCTGATTGGCAAACGTAACAACATAAGGCATCGGATCCGGCCAAATCGGACCAGGCTTTGGAATAACTATTCCCACACCCGCACATACAAGGATTATGACAACTAACGGGATAGGCCATCTTTTTATTAACGCAAAGGAAACAGTGAGCCTTTCCTGCTCCACCAATTTTGAAAAATGTGCCAATCCCGTTGCCGCCAAGCCGATAATAAAAGTGCGAATCACCGCATAATCTGCTTGAAACGGAAAAAATGTATCAAGAATAGCCAAGTAAATAATCGTGATCAAAACAAAGAAAAAAATACCTTTTCGCTTCTTCACCCAAAATGTATATAGAAAGACAATACAATCCAGTGTGACGAACAGTAGAAATGTTCGAAATGAATTCGTCAGTCCGAGCCAATCCATCCTGAAAACATGACCGATATTTAAAGCAAAATCTTTTATAATTGTATCCAACTTTAAGAGTGTGATAAGCGGCTCTTGGTAATATAAGTGGTTAATTACCAAAATCATATAGCAACCATTAATAATTATTCTTAAAATCCAATGAACACCAAGAAAACTTAATACAAAGCCAATAACCAGAAAACCAAGAAACACCGGTAAATTTTTTATTTCGGTTATCTGTTGTAAAGGACGGAGCCATTCCCAAATAAGGATAAATCCGATCACATATAAAATAAACGTCTGTAGACCTTTTTGCTTTCTAATCGTAATCACCTCTCAAAAGCCTTGGTAAAGTCACTTTCACGTACTACTTTTGCATTCAAGCCCTTACCCTTGGCATACTCCAATAAAGCGGCCTCTTCAGGCTTAACTTTTTCGAGCCGGGATTTTATCAAAAAAATACCAATTTCATTATTTCGAGTACAGAGGTCAGTTATTTTTTCTATAACTTCTTTTCTTAGTTGACAGACAAGGAAGATCATCGTTTGACCGGGTTTTTTCAAAAATATCTCTGTTTCTAAAATTTTATGAAAGTCATGGTTTAAATCATCGTTCACAGTTGCTAAATGATAATTCAATGTTCGGAGTTGTGCTTCTCCTCCCTGAACGGGGAAATATTGTCTTTCCGCTCCATATGAAAGAAGACCGATGTTAGTCCCTGCTTTTACAGCGGATCGAACAATTGAAGCAGTAAATTTTACAGCTAACTCAAAACTTGGACTGGGTGTGCGATCTAAAATAAGTAACACATCTTGGCTTTGTCGCTGTTCAAATTCCTTTGTCATTATTTCATTTTTTCTTGCGGTCTGTTTCCAGTGAATCCAGGAAAATCTATCGCCGGATTGATAGGTACGTGTACTTATCGCCATTGTGGAGTCTCTTTGGGCTACATCCTTTGCTGCAGTCATTCCCGATTCAAATAAGGTTTTGAAAGGATCATATTTCATTTCGATATACGCCGGATATACGATGATTTTTTCCAATTGCTCTACAACTACCTCTTTCCGGGTCAAGCCCAACAGATCACCCATTTGGATTCGTATCTTGTGAAAGGTGTACTCCCCACGTGGTAATAAATTGTGGTGGTAAGTAAACGTTCGTTCTTTTGAAAATAACGGAAATGATACCGTTGTTCCTGAAAACGGACGACCCCCTGAACGTTCAGAAACTTCATCTTTAATAAATAGATAGACGAGAGGAATACGATAGGGCAAGGTTATATGAATTTTTACCGATACCATTTCACCATTAACGTACTCCGTTTTATCAAGCACCCTCTTAATATCAATTCGTTTTATTGGATAAAAGTTTAGTAGAATGGAGTAAAAGGCAATAGGCAGAAAACTTCCAAATAAAAACCAGCTGACAAATCCCCCTTGAAACATGGCAAAACTAAAGCTTGCTGCTACAAGTCCAATCAGCCCGATGAACTTCAAAACAGAAATGGTTCTTTTCATCGGATGCATCATTTCACAACCTTTTGGATGGGAACTTTTGTATCCGATAAAATCGAGGAGATAATTTCTTCCGCATTCACACCATCGTATCTGGCTTGTGACTGCAAAATCATCCGGTGTGCGAAAACAAAAGGTGCTAAAAATTGGATATCATCAGGCAGCACAAAATCCCGCCCTTGTATATAGGCATAGCTTTTTGAGGCTTGCATTAATGCAATCGAGCCGCGGGGACTGACACCTAAATAGATTTGCGGATGATTTCTTGTCCTTGTCACAATGGAAATAATATATTGTTTAATCGTATCATCAACAAATACGCCTTTTACCTCTTTTTGCATAGATAGCAGCTCGTCCAAAGTAATGACAGGAGTTAATTCCTGAATCGGCAACTCCTCTTGAACACGACTTAAAACTTCCATTTCCTCAGCAAAACTTGGATAACCCATGTGGATTTTTAATAAAAAGCGGTCGAGTTGAGCTTCCGGTAATGGATAGGTCCCTTCATATTCAATCGGATTTTGCGTGGCCATAACTAAAAATGGTCTTGGTAAAGGAAATGTATGGCCATCAATGGTCACGCTCTTTTCCTCCATCCCCTCCAACAAGGCTGATTGCGTTTTGGGGCTTGTCCGATTAATTTCATCGGCTAAAATAATATTGCCCATAATGGGACCCGGTCGAAATTCAAATTCCAATGCTTTCGGATTATAAATCGACACACCCAGTACATCGGAAGGCAGTAAATCAGGAGTAAATTGGATTCGTTTGAATGTTGAGCTGACCGACTTGGCAAGGGACTTGACAAGCATCGTTTTCCCGACGCCGGGGACATCTTCCAATAGCACATGGCCATCCGCCAAAAGCGCTGTCAAACATAAAATGATTTCTTCACGTTTTCCGACGATGACCCTTTCCATATTATTTAAGATAACTTCTACTTTTGGATGGAGAGTTGGAATTATCATTGTTGTAAAACCTCCTGTATTAGTCGAAAAGGAATATTATTTTTATTTTACAATAAATTCCGTCACCTGTTAATGAGATTTACGATTTTTACAAGTTTTTAATAATTAGTGACGAGAACAGGCCTCTTCGTCAAAATAGAAGCTTTCTCAGCCAAAAACGGTGACGAGATTAGATCTCACCGTCCAAATTGAGCATTTCCAGCCTCAAAATGGTGACGAGATTCAGGCTCGTCGCCAAAATAGAAGCTTTCTCAACCAAAAACGATGACGAGATTAGATCTCGTCGTCAAAAATGAGCATTTCCCGCCTCAAATTGGTGACGAGAACGGGGCTCGTCGTCAAAATTGAGCGTTTTTCACTTCAAAATGGTGACGAGATTAGATTTCATCGTCCAAAATGAGCATTTCCCGCCCCAAATTGGTGACGAGAACAGGCCTCGTCGCCAAAATTGAGCGTTTTTCACTTCAAAATGGTGACGAGATTAGATCTCGTCGTCAAAAATAGGCATTTCCCACCTTAAAATGGTGACGAGATTCAGGCTCGTCGTCAAAATTGAGCGTTTTTCACTTCAAAATGGTGACGAGATTAGATCTCGTCGTCAAAATTGAGCATTTCCCGCCTCAAAATGGTGACGAGAACGGGCCTCGTCGCCAAAATAGGAAATTTCTCATTCAAAAACGGTGACGAGATTAGATCTCGTCGTCAAAAATGAGCATTTCCCGCCCCAAAATGGTGACGAGATTCAGGCTCGTCGCCAAAGTAGAACATTTTTCGCTCAAAATTGACGACGAGAAGATAAGTTACTTCTTTTAAAAAAATTTTGAGTGCCTTTTCTAAATCTGCATTTAAAAATATGAGGATAACAGTGCCTTTATAACCTGATCGAAAACGTTCATCATCCATACATTTATCATTCTATCTTACTTTTGGAAGAACAATGCCTTTATATAATTGAACTGTAATCGTATAGTAAATGGTATAAATCACTAAGAAAATACAAATAGGTAACCAAATACGAAAATACGGGTCAATGACAATGAGTCCAAAAATATTCATGCCAATTAATACGTGGGCAATACCTACAATAGCCGGACACAAAAAAACTAAGAAAAATTCCTTGTAGATTGACTTCGTTAGTAACTCATGGCGAACACCAATTTTACGAAGCATGTCATAACGGGTTATATCTGCTGTTGCTCCGGACAGAATTTTAAACATTAAACAGCTCGCCATCATAGCCAAAAAAGCAATGCCTAAGAAGAAACCCATAAATACCGTCCCACTGGAAACAGTATAAAATTCATCATATATTTTATATTTACTTAGCATGTCGTCTGCATCGATATGTTTATATTTTTCTAGTTGCAATTCGTCAAGTTTTTTCCATTCTTGTGTATGTGCAGCAAAATTATCTGTTTTTCCGATAAAAACAAGCCCTTCCTTGCCTTGTAGTTCATTATACCTTTTTATGTCTACAATTTTTATCGTTTTGTCAAGATAATCCAAATAGGAAGGTTGTATCCCTCTTAGCGCAGTCACCCATTCATCCGGGATGACCTTGGTATTTTTATCCATTTCTTGTCCATCATTTGAAACAGCACCTAATGGCAGGTCTTCAGAAACACGCTTTAATTTACCGGTATATTTCCCTCCATTTTCAACATATATGAAGGGACGGTTTTTTTCTAACTCTGCTTTTAGATAATAAATATATTGATCATCCGTTTTATAACGATATTCATTTTTATCTTTGAATGGTATATCATTTAAAATTTTCATTTCTTCTGCTGTTGGGTTGTAAATGACAGTATCATATATTTCAAATTTATCAGCCGATTTTATCACATTATTTTTAAAAGCCATGCCGCCTGAAATGGCTCCTGCTCCCAGTGCAATTAACATGGCTACGGTAGCTAAAACTTTTGTTAAACCATTGATTCGAAACTTTAATTGGGCAAATGTAAAAGCATTAATTCCTTTTTCATTGTGTGTTTTATTTTCTTTAAGCTTCTTTACAAATAGCGGAAAAACAGATTCAAAAAATAAATATGTCCCCGCTGTTGTCGAAAGCATCGCAATCGTGATTCCCGCTTCTTTTAAAACATCCATAAAAATCATTGATGCGTAACCGATTCCCAATAAAATAATCGAAATGAATGCTGTGATTCCGGTCATCTTTCCTTTGATCACGGAAGAATCAGCGTAAGTATTTCCGTACACAAGTTCCAGAACTGTCATCCGTGCTAATTTCATACTATTCAACAAAGCAGATAGGATAAATAATCCAACAAAGAATATACAAGTAACTGTTATGGAGGGAACATATAATGCCCGATAACCACTTGCAGTAAAATTAAGTTGCTTCATTAACAAATGACCAATACCTTGTGAAAGTCCTATACCTGAGGCGATTCCAATTGCTAAAGAAGTCACTCCAATTAAGATGGTTTCTATAAACATAATGAATGCAACTTTATATTTTTTTGCCCCTAACAACATATACATACCAAACTCTTTTTGACGAAGGGACATCAAAAATGAGTTTGCATAAAACACATAAAAAAATGTGATGATTGCCAATAAGAATGATCCGACTTGAAACACATAGCCAATTGACTTAATGGTTGCGTTTGCTTCCAGAAATTCCTTGTTAGACGCTAATGTTTGGAACATATAAAAAATTGAAATGGACAAGACAAGACCAACAAGCAAAACGATGTAGTCTTTTAACTTACCTTTTAATCCTGTTATAGAAAGTTTAAATAACATGCCGAATTTCCTTCCCTATCTTTTCTCTGAACCCAATTCTGCAAGCACATCTAATATCTCCTTATAAAAAACATGGCGCGGCATTTGACTACGGTGAATTTCTTTATACAGCTCTCCGTCTTGAATAAACAAAATACGTTTACAGTAACTTGCACTATAAGCATCATGAGTGACCATCAAAATAGATGTACCTTGTTCTTCGTTTAAATTTGCCACCGTCTCCAGAAGACTTGCGGCATTTTTCGAATCCAGTGCACCGGTAGGTTCGTCTGCCAAAATTATGGCAGGGTCATGCACAATCGCCCGCGCAGCCGCCGCACGCTGCTTTTGTCCACCGGAAACCTCTGATGGATATTTGGAAAGAATGTCTGAAATTCTTAACATCTTTGTTACCTTTTCTACCTTTGTCCCAATCTTATTGGAAGAAACCCCTTGCAGTGATAGTGGCAACGCAATATTTTCATAAATTGATAAGTTTTCAAGCAGGTTAAAATCCTGAAAAATAAAGCCTAACTTTTTTGAACGAAAGTCAGCCAGTTCGCTTTGCCTCATCTTGGTAATGTTTGTACCTGCAATTTCAACTAAGCCATCGGTTGCATGGTCAAGCGTTGAAATTACATTTAGTAATGTCGTTTTACCTGATCCGGAAGGTCCCATAACGCCAACAAATTCCCCTTCATCCATCGAGAAAGATATTCCTTTTAATGCATGTGATGGATTTCCTCTCTTTTCCCCATACACTTTTTGAATATTTTTAACAATTATCACTGACCTTTTCATATATACTCTCCTATTCTTTGCATACATTTTCCGAACCGGTGTCAAATTCAATGACAATATTAGTTATTGGACTTTTTACTATTTAGTCAATACTTCCATTGCTTTTTCAGGAATGTTTTCCGGAGATACAACTTCGTACTCATAAACATACTTACCTTTTACATGGGCTTTTAAATAACTTTCTTTTGGGAAGTTTTTAACAGAAGTAGTGATTTTAATTTCATCTGTTTCTCCTGATTCATCCACCCCGTTTAACCTGAACATATATCTCTGCGGAAAATCAGGGTCCGGTATTCCTTCATCCTTTACCAAAACAAAAACATCTTTTTCTTTAATGAATGGATTAAATCTATCTCGAGTTTCCTCACCAATAAAAGTCATAATCAAAACGCCAGTCACAACGACTCCGAAAATACCAAATAAAAACTTTTTTCTCATCTTTTTTTATCCACCTTTCCCGTTTCTTTTTTTGACAATATAAGTTCTTGGGTTACCAATAGAACTTTTCAACATCCTCTAAAGTATAAGATTCATTTCTTAAGAAAAAACAAGGAAACTTCTTAAGCTTTTCTTAACAAAAACGAATGTAAAATGTGATCAAAAATCTTGAAGTGGATGTTACTGCCCGTTAAGGAGGATGAAAAAGTTGCCAAAAAAAGCCTTAGGGTAGTTTAAGGCTCATAAATTTAAGAAAGTATTTTTTCTATTTCTTTATCATAATTAGTTACTTTATTATTAATTTCTGTTAACAAAGTATTCTCATCAGTTGCAGATTCGTAACCAATTATAACTTTTGTAATATCATAATTTTTTTCAATTAACTAGAAAATTTTCTAGCTTTTTCAAGCTTAACTTATTATCGTGCCTCTCATCCTTTAATATTTCCAAGACTTTAAAATTGGGGAGAACTGTAAAAAGAATAAATGAATAAAATTATATTTTTTATACTTCCACATTTTTACAAAATAACTGTCGTCGGCCTCCCGGGGTTTGTGCACTATTGAGGGTCGACGACAAAAAGCCAAGAAATATTATTAACCTATCTATACAACATATTCCTTTCCTTCCACTGTTGAATTAAGTTTAAACCAAATAGAGAAGCTGAAGGAAGCATTAAGAATAAAAAAGGGTTACTCTCATCTCTGTAAAAAAAATAACTATTCGTCACGGGGTACAAGAAAATAAACCTTGAACGGTATCAAGCCAATCAAGGTTATTATTTAATCTTATTAAATTTCTACCTTATTCTCAATTAGATACTTATCTCCTAATTTTTCTCTAATTAAGGTTACAGCGTTTTCTATCTTCCTAAAAAATATGCCTTTTCATTTGAAAACCCTTTGAACTCAAAGTTGATAGCATTGTCTTCAAAAGGGCTATCATATATATTTTGTATCTCTAAAAGCATATTATCAATTTCGTCTTCACCCTTAAGTTCTTCAACTAGATCATTATCAACTAATTCACCTTGCTCATTATATATCCATATTGGATAGCATTGATATTCCAGAAATATCTTAATAATGTTCACGGTTCTTCCCCTTTTTATTATGGTACTGATTTTGAATTTACCCCTACAATAAAACCATTATTTCCAACAGTTATAGCAACTCTTTGTTTCTGTCCGTTGAAAACTACTTCATAAATTGGGCTTATGTTTCCTCGACCTTGAGTTCCAACAACTTTTCCTTTACTTAATGCCTCCATAAGCAAATCCGGAATTTCATTTGATTTAATTCCTTTCGCTGCAAACTCATCTGCATGACGCAATATATGTTCAAAACCTGCATTTGAATTATCTTTTTCAAGCCACTTGCAGTTTTTGTAATAGCCATCACTTCATCAGGGTTATATTTTACACCACTATTTGCAAGTTCATCTAATAATTCTGCTGATTTCCATTTAGAGTTAACTTTACCCATAGTAACTCCACCTGCCTCACCAACATCCAACTCATCTAGTTTGTTATGTTTGATTCGTTGGATTAGGTCCTTTGCGTCACTAAACACATCCTTAACGGTTCTTTCAGTAGCACCGATTCCTGCGTAGGCTTCTTGTGCTATTTGCGGAAGCCGAATTTCTCCAACCTCTTCCTTTATTTTATCAAACCAAACCTTGGTCAGTGCAATTGGCGCGTTTACTACCTGATCATATACGGAGCGAAAGGCTTGGTGGAATTTCTTTGGGTCTAGAACATTTCGAATTTTCTTGAGCACTCCCTGTGTTTTGGCAAGGGCTGGGAATCCTGCATCGACACCTTTTATCACCGTTTTCCCGGCAATCCCTGTTGCCTTTGCCGGTGGAAGTACCGAAAGTGCCAGAAAACCTCCCGCAAGTACACGGTCGCCAAAAGAAAGCTTCTTACCGGTACCGGATCATATTCACTAAATACCCGTTGAGCGTCGTTCCATTCGGCGAGTCCCAGTAAAAACTCTCTAACTTTGTTCCCCATCTTTTGTTCATCTTTTTCCATTTCTGCAGCCGTAAGCCTAATTAATCTTTGGGCCTCATCGAGCTTGTTTTTTTATTCATTACCTTTTTTGTACTTCCTTATAATGTAAATTTTAATACTAGAATGGAAAATATTATGCATTATTTTAATTGCTTTCTGTTTACAAGTACTCATTCAGCTTAAATACCCTCAAGAAGGATAGTCCTCTTCATATCCAGAGATGCTTGGTAGACTGCTTATTTAAGGAACTGAATGAATTTATTAAGATTTTTTCCCTTCCCTACTCACACGTCAAAGGACGTAGGAAGTATAAAAAATATAAATTTATTTATTTTCTTTAAATTTATCCACGTTTAAAAAATTTTTTTAAAAATCTTGAAAAGCATAGCTATCAAGGTTATAAACGGTACTATTCCTCCAACATTACATTAGAACATACTACCGACAACCACGGTTTAGAATAGTCTGTAGTAAATATTCCCACATGCTGTTGCTTATCCGAACTCCCTGCCAACTCTTTGAAAAGAACAATTGTAAAGAGACTTTCTTTATTTACTTCTTCAGGAGACAAGGGAAGTTCTGTACTAATTTGGAAGTCAGCCCTTTTGCAACTTTTGAAAATAATCTTTAATATTCTTGTAGTATCATGACCGTCCTGAATATCCCAATAATAATCAACAACTAATATCAGGTCTATTAGATTGTCAGACCATTTCACCTCAGTAACTATGCTATCTGTAAAATCAAAATTTTCTAGAATATCCTGTAAATTTGTAGCCAACAATTCAACCCACCTACTTTTCAAAATAGAAATGTGTTTTATCTCTTAATTCTTGTTTTGTTGCGTTACTTGGGAATACTCCATTGTTGTCTAGATAGCCGCCGCCCTTATTCTGAACCCTAAAATAAGGAGTACCTTCTCCAGGCTCTGCATGTATTCTCACTTTAGTCCCCGTACTTGGGTCAGTAAAAATAGTAGCAGGTCCACTTTTCTTTCCACCAGGCTCAACGATCTTATTCCATCCCGACTTTTCAAGATTACTAATCATTTCGTTAGGAGACATGTTTTTACCCATTTGGCTAAAATTCTTGCCCGTCCATTGAAAAGCATTACTCGTATCCTTAGTAGCCCCACCTGCCTCACCAACATCCAACTCATCTAGCTTTGTGTTTTTGATTCCTTGAAGCAGGTCCTTTGCATCACTAAACGCATCCTTAACGGTTCTTTCAGTAGCACCGATTCCTGCGTAGGCTTCTTGTGCTATTTGCGGAAGTCGGATTTCTCCAATCTCCTTCTTTATTGTATCAAACCAAGCCTTGGTCAGGGCAATTGGCGCGTTTACTACCTGATCATATACGGAGCGAAAGGCTTGGTGGAATTTCTTTGGGTCTAGGACATTTCGAATTTTCTTGAGCACTCCCGGTGTTTTGGCAAGGGCTGGAATTCCTGCATCGACACCTTTTATCAACGTTTTCCCGCCAACCCCTACTGCTTTTGCCGGGGGAAGTAACGAGAGAGCCAGAAAACCTCCCGCAAGTACACGGTCGCCAAAAGAAAGCTTCTTACCGGTAACCGGATCATATTCACTAAATACCCGTTGTGCGTCGTTCCATCCGACGAGTTCCAGTAAAAACTCGCTTACTTTGTTCCCCATCTTTTGTTCATCTTTTTCCATTTCTGCAGCCGTGAGTCTAATTAATCTTTGGGCCTCATCAAGCTTATTTTTGTATTCGTTAATCGAATACCTTAATTCATATTCTAAGGCATGGATCGAATCCGGAAGCATACCCGGGAATTGGACAAAAGCGAGGTGAAATGCCAGTTAAGGGCTTCCAGGGCCTCGTCACATTCCCGATCCACTTTTCCTATTTTGTCCGCAAACTCCTCCAAATCATCGAACTTCACCTTAATTTTACTCATCGTAAGGCCTCACATTTAGCTAGCAAACTACGTATCTCTTTGTTGATGGCGTTTATGAGTCGATCGCCTTGTTGATCTATTTTATTCCCGATATGCTGAATCTCAGCTGTGATTTCTTCATACTTGTTCCTTGTCTCCCCTTCCCAATGTTTTGCGTAAGAGCTATCTGCGGATCGATACATCTGTAAACTGCCATCGATTCTGTTTACTGCCTGATGAACATTGGAACGATAACCTTCTAAAATTTCCACCATCAGTAAAAACTTCCCGCGCTGCACTTTCTTTTCAATTTCGTCTAAAAGCTCCATAATTCCTACCCCTTTAGCAAATTCTTTATAATGTAAATTTTACCAATAGGGTAAAAATATTAAAATGGTCAAAAAGTCATAAAGCTAATTTATAAATTAGGAAAAAAGCGCTATTTTCTACTACCCATAGTTTAAAAGGCTCCCCCTATATTGTGGATATGTCCACTTGCCCATATTTATTGGATGCGAACGAACTGAATGGTCACAATCGTGAATGACATAGACATGAAAAAGTACTATTCCAATTTAAGCATAGCAATTTTTCACAAAACAGCATATTCTATTAAAACATTACCAAGGTCTTCGTTTTCTTTTTTCACAACCAAGTCAGTTTGGAATCTATTACTTGTGAATTCACATTCATTTCGTCACTCCCCGGGAAGGTAATTTGCTTCTGCTCGCCTGTCTGTATATTGATTGTATATAGTGTGTTAAACATTGTAGGTACAGGGCCCTATACTTCTGCCAATTAATCAAAATCTTACTTTATGTATAATACTATATTCAGTAATCGAATTTTCCATCTTAGGCCCTAATAATTTACAAACAACCCATACTAATATTGAAAATTTTTTCAATTTAGTATATGATTATAGTATATTTTTTAACGGAAAATAAGGAAAACCACGTGTATTGAATCTATTGCGATATGCCTATAAGGAGGTAAAAAATGGTGCGTTCCATTTCGGTAGATCCTGCAAAACTTGAATCAACAGCAGCAAAAATTGACCGACATTCTTTTGAATATGAAAGAATCTATGCGTCCCTATTCAGCGAGGTTGATCGAATGGGTGTTGCATGGCAAGGACAAGATAACTTAGATTTTGTTAACCAAATTAAAGGATTTATGGACGATCTTCAAGAAATGACACAAAGTATGAAGCAGTACTCAGAGATTTTGAAAAAAACTGCAAAAACATACCGGAATACCCAAAAGGAAATTATTTCGGCTGCAAAACTTGGCTAGTTTAGGGTGGGCTTCATTCCCCCAGATTTGACAGGGTGCCTATTGCTCCTTGCATAGAATCGTGATTAGCCGCTATTAATAGTTATTAGGTCCTTTGCATTTATAAACACAGCCTTAACTTTTTTTCATAACACGGTTCCTGTACAAAAAAGGAGGCCGTTATCTCCTATTTCCTTCTTTATTTACTAAACCCAATTTTGTGCAATTGGACCATTCACTACTGATCGTATAAGGAGCGAATGGTGATGCTGTTTTTTTGTTCTAATTAATTCTGAATTTTATTAAAATTATTTTGCAAGATAAGAATCCTACAACCTCTCCTTTTATCATCACTTTCACACTATCCCTGCTGCTTTTACCGGGCATATAAGAAAAGTAAAGAGCGCCCGTTTAGCAACGTACAAACTCCTGTTGGAACGCATGTCTGACCATGACCTGTGGCCCTACATCCTCGCAATGGGAACAGATTTGCTTCCTCGAATAGGCTATGGCGCAGGAGCACATTAAAGGTGAGCTAGTTTCTCAGTCGCTGGCGCACGGAGCTAGACAATAAAACTAATCCTAAGTTATTTACTTGTATTTTTATACTTTCTTAACGTATAAAGAAAACTCGGTGATTGCCGAGCCTTTAGGCGAGAGCAGAGCCGCAAGAGCACTTATACTTAATTCTTAAAATTTCCAACTACGTCGAATTCGCTTCTTTGCTGGAAATTTATACTTTCTTAACGTATAAAAAAAGTGGGCATCGACCCACTCGTAAATATTAAACAATATGTTGAACAATTTTCTTATACGTATCGATAATAAATGATTTGAATAATGTATCCGGAAGAGGAGTTGTTTTTTCTTTTGCCCTTGTGGCGAATTTCAAAGCTGTTTCAATTTGACCTAATTCTAAATAACATAACGCCAAATAAGAATCTCCCACATAAAAGATTGTTAAGTCAAACGGGTGTGGCAAAAATGGTGGTATTTCAACTCTTTCCAACCATTGAACAGCTTCCTGATATCGTCCCAACCCATACAATGCCTTCCCTTTCGTTAAGAAAAAATACGGTTTCAGTACTTCGGTATCATCCAGACCCGTCACGTATTTATCAACCAGACGAATAACACCTTCATAATCTTGATGTTTAAAAAGTCTTACTTCGGCTTCAGTATAATCATTAAAGGCATAATAGAAAGGATCTTCAACAAAGTTAGCATACCCAAGCAACTTCTTCAAATAATTATTGATTTTTTCTTCGTCATGGTTCACTAGCCCATAACCGATAGTTATCCGATACAAATCATCAATATGGTAAAAAACTTTATGGACTTTTGAGAAAGCAATTGCATCTTCTATCACACGGATTGCCGCTAGTGAATTCCCGACAGCAAAATGTAGTACTGCCTCAAGGTAATCAAGTTCAAGCCTTGTCGTCGGACTCATATACGGAAAATTTTTTTCAAGATAATCCCGTTCTGCTAAAAGCATTTTTAATGCCGTTTCGTATTTATGGTTACGAAATTGAACTTTAACCTGAAAAGTACCAACGCTCGCTCTTCTGTCCACCAGATTCATTTTCTCATACATTTGGGCTGAGCCCAAAATATACTTTTTCCAGTTCTTATCTTCTGAAACATGATAAAGGCTATATCCGTACAACTCCGTTAAACGTGCTGACTCATATCCTTTCGTTAAGTGATTGATAAATGGCTCAATCATTTTTTTAATCTGTTGATACTTTTTGTTATTATTAAGTGTTTTTGTGTCGGTAAAATATAGTTTTTCTACCTGTTCCAATAAATCCCTCAATTCCTGAACATTTTCATCTTGTAACAAATCACTAACATCCACTCCCAATTGGCTTGCAATATAATTCAAGCTCTCGATGGAAGGAACCGCTTTATTATTTTCAATCAGGCTGAGCATCCCTTTCGTTAATTTCGTACCGGCTAATGCCTCAAGGGTCAACCCTCTGCCTTTTCTTAATTTCCTGATTCGCTCTCCTAATGTTAAGATGGGAAACACCTCCATTCATATTTTAATTATATTAAATTTTTCTCGATCCGTAAAATAAGTTTTACACAAAATAATGTTTAATTTAATTGAACATATTTATTGATATCCAGAAGGACCCATGTTATAATTTGTTTAATAAAATTTAACCTTAATGAAAGAAGGGGATTTCTTTGACCGAAGCACAAAAGTTAAAAAGGGGAACTTATCATCTTTGGACATTTATGACGAGCAAGTTAATTTCTACATTTGGGGCCAATGTTTATTCTTTTGCCATTAGCTTTTATATTTTGCAATTAACCGGATCTGCAACTAATTTTGCTTTGAATTTAATTTGTAGTATTTTACCGCGAACGATTGCTGCACCGTTTGCTGGCTACGTTGCGGATAATTTCTCTCGGAAACGAACGATCATTCTTGCCCAAGCATCTTCTGTTTTGGCAATTGCCGGGCTTTTGACAGTTAGCCTTATGAATGGCTTATCACTGACTGCCATTTATATAACCACCTGTCTATTGTCATTGACATCAACTTTTTCCGGCATTACCTTCACATCATCAATTTCAGGGTTGGTTGATGAAAATCGAATTCAAAAAGCAATGTCGCTTAATCAAATGTCCATATCACTGGCTTCCATCGTCGCACCGGCCTTAGGAGGCGTACTTTATGGGGCAGTTTCAATTCCTGTTTTTCTCATAATCTACTTAATTGCATCTCTAGTTGCTCTAATTCTTGATTCAACGATGGATTTCCAATTATTTGCCAAACGTAGCCATGTACCAGTTGCAGGTCAAGAGAAAGAAAAATTGTGGGTCAGTATGAAAGAAGGATTTGCCTATTTAAAAACGAAACCGGTCATTCAAACTATTATTTTCATTGCCTTGTTTATTAATTTTTTCTTCGGCTCTTTTCAAGTCGGATATTCTTTCGTTTTAATCGAAAAACTGGGAATGAAGTCAGAGCATTTCGGAATTTTGGAAGGTGCCTTTGCTGTCGGCATGTTGTTGTTATCATTTTATTTAACGATTCGGAAAGAAATTAAATACCCGCTCATTACCGCAAAATATGGAACTATTGGATTGGCTCTTGTTATTGGTGGCATTGCCGTACCTCTACTTGTCCCATTTTCTTATCAGGCTATGTTTGTGTTTTATCTTATTTTAATGTTAGCAATCGGTAGTTTTTTGACCATCATAAATACACCAATCGGGGTCATGATGCAAAAAAGTGTGGATGATGATTTTAAAGGAAGGGTTATTTCTATTCTTGAAACAATGGCACAAGTTCTGATGCCGCTTGGGACGGTCATCTATGGGTTTCTTTATGATTGGGTTGCGGCTGAATGGGTATTGTTCATCTCGGCCGGTATCATTATCGGTATTGCCCTTTTTATGCTCCGTCCATCTGTAATAGCGAATGCATATCCTGAGCGAAAAAATGCATTACAGCGTATTACCGGGTAATGGGAAATTCCATCAGTGTTGAACTAATTGGACCTTTACGGGAAGTTCATCCCCCACCTATCCTCTTTGCTTGAGGTGGGGCTTACTCCCTGTTTATAGCAAAGGAAGATAAAGGTGCCAGCCCCGGATCCGGCACCCTTCATTATATACAACCACTTTCTTGAATAGAAAAAGAACCTTTACTACAATTGATTTCAGCCAGTGCGCCATAAGGCAAAATACATTTCGGCTCCGTATGGCCAAAATTCAAGTTATATAATATGGGTAAGTTGGTCAACCCGTACTCTCGCATCACTGTTAAAATTTCTTCCTTATATTCCTCCCTATATTTTTCATCATACGGTTTGGCGAAAATCATCCCGTTCGCTTTTTGCAAAATTCCTTGTGCCGCATAGTTTCGCAGCCAATATCGAATGTAGGTCGGTTCCGTCTTTTCCTCGGATGTTTCAAAAAACAAGATACATCCATCCCAATATTTTTCGTCCGGCCAGAGCACCGTTCCTTTAGCAAACTCCAAAACTTCTATGCAACCGCCAATGAGCCTCCCCTGCACAACACCTTTACCTTGTAAAACTTCATATCCCGAGTTCGGCTGCATGACTCGTTTTCGATTTTTATTTGCTTCTGTCCACTCTACGTGCTCACTCGTCCACTCGGCTGCCGTTTCAATTTCCCCGATCGCCTTATTAGAGAATAATGTCCGTTTGATTTTATCGACCGTATAGGGGTGCATCTCGATATTTTCTGCAAAATCGACTAAAATAGATGGTCCGTAAAACGACGATACCCCTGCTTTTAAACAAAAAAGATGAGGAATTGTTGTATCTGAATAGCCCATGAAAATTTTCGGATTGTTGTGAATCACTTTAAAGTCGATATAGGGTAGAAGCCGGATACTATCTTCCCCACCGATATTGGTAAAAATCGCTTTGATATCCGGGTCTCTGAAGGCTGCCATTAAATCTTCGGCACGGGCTTCCGGATGGTCATACAGGTATTCTGTCCCTTTCAAACTATTTGGCATTGGTTCCACTTGCAGGTCAAAAACGGTTTCCAGTCTTTCAACACCTTGCTCATAGCGCCAACGAATCTCGGGGTCACCCGCTCCACCCCATGAAGGACTAACGGTTGCCACCTTATCACCAGGATGTAATTTTTTTGGTTTGATCAACATCTACATGCCCACCTTCCCATATAATTCTTATTATTTAACCACCCTTTATGACATAATGCAATGATTTTTTGAACATGGGGATGTGTTGATTTTCTATTTTTACAGCTGTAATCACGAGGGTAACTGTTGATAGATGGGGCTTCTGCTATCGATCTTTTCGTTTTTACCATCGAAATCACTGGCACTAATGTTGATTTCTTTCTATACAATCGGTCGGTTACTGCTGAAGGTAAAAAAAGAGACGGTCAAAATTGAAAGATATTTTACCAATTCTGACGTCTCATTATACATTAATCTATATGGTTTTATTAAGCTTTCGGATGTACCATGTCAGCGGGATTGACATATTTGTCAAATTCTTCACTCGTTAGGTAGCCAAGCTTCAATGCTGCTTCTTTCAATGTTGTTCCTTCTTTATGAGCAAGTTTAGCAATTTGGGCTGCTTTTTCATAACCGATATGCGGATTTAATGCCGTAACAAGCATCAACGACTCGTTCAAGTTTTTCGTAATTACTTCCCGATTTGGCTCAATGCCCACCGCACAATGATCATTGAATGAACGAATACCATCTGCTAAAAGTCGGGCACTTTGCAAGAAATTGTACAAGATCACCGGCTTGAACACGTTCAATTCAAAATTCCCTTGACTTGCTGCAAATCCAATGGTTGCATCATTTCCCATGACTTGAACAGCAATCATCGTGATCGCTTCACTTTGGGTTGGATTGACTTTTCCCGGCATAATCGATGATCCCGGTTCATTTTCCGGAATAGTAATTTCCCCGATTCCGCATCTTGGACCTGAAGCTAACCAGCGAACATCATTGGCAATTTTCATTAAATCGGCTGCCAATGCCTTTAATGCACCATGAGCATAGGCAACTTCATCATGGCTCGTTAAGGCATGGAATTTATTTTCTGATGAATAAAACTCTATTCCCGTAAATTTAGAAATTTCCCCACTAACCAATTTCCCGAATTCCGGATGGGTATTGATTCCGGTACCGACGGCTGTCCCGCCAATAGCCAGTGCTTTCATTTTATCGGAACTTTCTTTGACAAATTCTAAGGAACGTTCCAACATATGTACCCAGCCACTAATTTCTTGGCCGAGGGTTAATGGTGTTGCGTCTTGAAGATGTGTCCGGCCAATTTTTACAATATCCATGAACGCTTGTGACTTTTCTTCCAATGTTGCTTTCAATTTTTCAATCTCAGGAATTAAATACGTTTGTACATAATTCGTTGTTGCAATATGCATGGCAGTCGGAAATGTATCGTTTGAACTTTGGCCCATATTGACATCATCGTTTGGATGTAATTTTTGACTGGCACCTTGTTCGGCCAACAGTTGATTACCCCGATTCGCAATGACTTCATTCAAGTTCATGTTCGATTGTGTACCACTGCCGGTTTGCCAAATTTTTAACGGGAATTCACCCTCATGTTTTCCTTCAATAATTTCATCAGCTGCAGTGACAATCGCCTTTGCTTTTTCATCACTTAATTTTCCAAGTTTATTGTTTACAATCGCACAACTTCTTTTTAAAATGGCAAAAGCCTTAATTAATTCTTCCGGCATAGTTTCCGTGCTGATCGCAAAGTTTTGTAAGCTCCGTTGCGTTTGCGCACCCCATAATTTGTTTGCCGGAACTTTAACTTCCCCCATCGTATCTTTTTCAATCCGGTATTCCATGAAAATTCCCCTCCTGTATTTGGACAAAAACGTTTACAAATCCATTTCTATTATAGTCAATATAGTGGTACAAATCTATTAATTTGACTATAGTCAATATAGTTGTACAAATCTATTAATTTGGCAACAAAAAGCGATTTTCTTGTTTAAGTTAGCTATTGAGGTATTTAAACTTTTTCAAAAAGATAAAATTTGGGCTTAACTAAAGTAAGATTACTGTGATATTTTCAAAAAAAGCCACAGCTGAAATAGCATAGCCGTGGCAAGCATGTGAATTCTCAGTGTGGCAAGAACGCCAACTGAATAAAAAACAATACTGCAAAAATGTAGACAATCGGATGGACTTCCCGCCATTTTCCTTTGGCTACTTTCATTAACGGAAGCGATATAAAACCGAGCGCAATACCTGTTGAAATACTCGACGTGAGCGGCATGGTTAAAATGACTAGAAATGCCGGAAATGCTTCATCAATTTCATTCCATTTAATCTTTGCAACATGACCAATCATTAGGCTACCTACAATAATAAGTGCAGGTGCGGTAATCGCGGCCACACCGGAAATTGCACCGACTAAAGGACTTAAGAATGAGGCAAGAATAAAAAGAACCGCAACCGTTAGTGACGTAAGACCGGTCTTTCCACCTGCAGCAACCCCTGAAGTTGATTCAATATATGCCGTTGTCGGACTTGTTCCCACCATTGCACCGATTGTTGTAGCAATGGAATCAGAAAGGAGTGCGTTTTTTGCATTTGGTAATGTTTTTCCTCTCATAAAACCTGCCTGTTCTGCTACTCCAATCATCGTTCCGGTCGTATCAAAGATGGTGACTAATAAAAAGGAGAAAACAACCGCATATAGCGAATGTTGGAAGACATCAACAAAAGCTTCCAGAGGGTTGGCTACAATAACACCGTCCGGTAACGATGGTAGAGAAAAAATTCCCTTATCAAAGGATAACTGTCCGGTTACGAATGCGGCGATTGTCGTTATAATCATACCAAAAAATAAAGCACCATTTACATTGAGTGCCATTAACACAAGGGAAACGGCCAAACCAAATAACGCCAGCAATACTTCAGGAGAATGAAGATTACCGAGCCCAACTAAATTATCTGGATTACTTGTAATAATCCCGGTATTTTTTAAACCGACAAAAGCGATAAAAAGACCAATTCCAGCTGAAATTCCGAATTTTAAATTATCCGGAATTGCCTCAATTAATTTTTCTCGAAAAGCTGTTAAAGAAAGAATAACAAATATAATACCTGCCACAAATACTGCGGAAAAGGCCGTAACATAATCAATCCCACCGTGAGAACCTACAACCGAAAAGGCAAAATATGCATTCAAGCCCATACCGGGAGCAATCGCAATCGGATAATTTGCAAAAAGTGCCATCCAAAGCGTGCCAATAGCGGTTGCAATAATTGTTGCGGTAAATACTTGTTCAAAAGGGATTCCGGTATTCGATAAAATTGCCGGGTTAACGACGATAATATATACCATTGTAAAAAATGTTGTCATCCCGGCGAAGATTTCCGTTTTTACAGTTGTTTGATTTTCCTGAAGCTTAAACATCTTTTGCCCTCCTAATATAAATACGAACATTTTAAGACCACAAATTAAATAATATTCGTTTATGGATGTTTTTTCAAGTACAAAATTTACATAGTCTGTATTAAGGGATAAGTTTTTACAAAATCTTGGGCATTGAAGGTTCACCGTTTGACCAGATGTACCTTTTGGTATATTTATTACCAATTATCTTGAACATAATGACCCGTTTTACACAGCAAATATTTTTTCGGGATAATATCACACTGTTCTAAGATGCATAAATTCAGGCTTTTTTTGTAGATATTCTACCAATTATCTTGAACATAATGACCCATTTTACGGTGCAAATATTCTTTTAGCAAAAATATTATACTGTTCAAAGATGTATAATCCGGGTTTTTTGAAAG
>NZ_CCRF01000020.1 GCF_000751775.1 Caldibacillus thermoamylovorans | reverse complement strand
TAATTCTCTTGCCATTTTTTCAAACTAATAGTATGATAGGGATAAATAAATTGTATATCAGATCACATGTTACTGATTCGATCAGGCATGGTGGTAACAAAAGGGTAGCATTCTCCCCCTTTACCACCATGCCTTTTTTATTTTCTAAAAAAGGAGAAATATGTATGTTCAGTTTTTTTAAGAAAAAGCGAGATCTTTCAATTTATGCTCCGGTAGACGGGGAAGTAATTCCTCTATCCTTTGTTCCCGACCCTGTTTTTCGTGACAAACTAATGGGAGATGGAATTGCCATAATACCAACTGACGGGCATTTTTGTGCACCAATAAATGGGAAAGTGATTCTCATTGCACCTACAAAACACGCAATCGGTTTAAAAGCTGAGTGAAGGTTTAGGTGGAGATGCAAATGTTGTCGCAATTGATAATTGTGTAACACGTCTAAGAGTTGAAGTTAAAGACATGAGAAAAGTAGACCACCAAAAAATCAAATCAACCGGAATTTCGGGCATAAAAGAAGTCGGACCAACAAGCATACAAGTTATTGTTGGTACAAACGTGCAATTTGTTGCAGACGAAATCACAAAGCTTCGTAAATAACCTTATGACATTCCGAATAACAGGGTATGCACAATTTGCATACCCTGTTTTTATGAATTGGATAGAAGAAACGTCTCAGAGGAACCCTTTCTTGTCGCAAATTTGGGAGAGTTGCACCCGTTTTTGGAGACAAGACTCTTTTCTCGTTACCATTATGAAGCGGAAAATGCTTATTTTTGGCGACGAAGTACCTTCTCGTCGTCATTTTTGCACGGGAAACCCCCTTTTTTGGCGACGAGGCCCTTTCTCGTCGTCTTTTTGAAGCGGAAAACTTCCTTTTTTGGCGACGAGGCCCTTTCTCGTCGTCTTTTTGAGCTAAGAAATCCCACTTTTTGGCGACGAGACCCTTTCTCGTCGTCTTTTTTGCACGGGAAACTCCCTTTTTTGGCGACGAGGCCCTTTCTCGTCGTCTTTTTGAGCCAAGAAATCCCACTTTTTGGCGACGAGACCTTTTCTCGTCATCACTTTTGCACGGGAAACCCCATTTTTTGGCGACGAGACCTTTTCTCGTCGTCATTTTTGCACGGGAAACCCCATTTTTTGGCGACGAGATCCTCTCTCGTCGTCTTTTTGAGCCGGGAAACACTCATTTTTGGCGACGAAACCCGTTCTCGTCGTCTTTTTTTGGCTGGAAACTCACTTTTTTGGCGACGAAACCCGTTCTCGTCGTCTTTTTTTGGCTGGAAACTCATTTTTCTGGCGACGAGATCCTCTCTCGTCGTCTTTTTGAAGCGGAAAACTCCCTTTTTTGGCGACGAGACCTTTTCTCGTCGTCATTTTTGCACGGGAAACCCCCTTTTTTGGCGACGAGACCTTTTCTCGTCGTCATTTTTGCACGGGAAACCCCCTTTTTTGGCGACGAGACCCTTTCTCGTCATCACTTTTGCCCGGGAAACCCCATTTTTTGGCGACGAGACCTTTTCTCGTCGTCATTTTTGCACGGGAAACCCCCTTTTTTGGCGACGAAGCCCCTTCTCGTCACTAATTTTGCCCGAAATCCACCTGTTTTTGGCGACGAAACCATCCATGAGACAAAAATCTCTAAAAGAAACCTTGTCGAATTGTCCCAAGATAAAACATTTCAATTCCCTTACTGACAAGTTTTTCAACTGTCTTTGTCAGTTACTTAATACTTCCAGAAAACATGGTATAATAATAAGATGAAAGATTGCAGGAAGGACTTTAAAAATGAACAATCAACGTTGGCTTTCATTTAACTACTTCACATTTTTCTTTACATGGGGAATTTTCATGCCTTATTGGACGGGCTGGCTAACAGGCGATAAGGGACTTTCCGTATCCGCTGCAAGTATTATTATTGGGGCCGGATTACTGACAAGATCATTTTCTACTTTGATTTTGTTCCCAGTTGCAACTAACCGATTTTCCATTAGCACTGTAATGAAAGGGATTGCACTTCTTTCACTCGTTCTGATGATTTCATATATTCCCTTTGAATCCTATAGTGTACTACTTCTCATTACCGTTTTATTTAGTCTTATTTATCCAAACTTAATGCCCGGTGTAGAGGGCAGTGCCACCATTTTATTAGCACACGAAAAACTCGATTATGGAAAGAGTCGTTCCTTTGGCTCAATCGGCTATACGGTTGCTTTAATTGTTGTCGGGCTTGGGACTTCCTTATTTCAAGAAAAAGCAATTTATTGGTTAATGCTGGCAGGCATCGTGTTCATTATCTTTTCCCAATTCCAAGCGACTCCACTCATTTTGAAAACAGAGCCGAAAATACAAAATTCAAATACGAGTATAGGAAACTTCAAAAAACTCTTTACATCAAAGGAGTTTCTTATCATTCTAATTATTTCCGTCTTATTACAAGGCTCACATACATCCTATTATAATTATGGATTTATTTATTTACAGGATTTAGGCATAAACAGTTTTTACATTGGGCTTATTTTAAATGTAGCCGTTTTAGGAGAAATCTTATTTTTTGCAAAAGCAGATTCGTTTCTGGCCAATATGAAAATATCGACAATGTACATTTGGGCGGCCATTGGTTCTACTTTACGGTGGGTTCTCGTTTTCCTTTTCCCGAATGTATTTGTTTTTATTGGTTCGCAACTTTTGCATGTGATTTCCTTTGGTTATGCTCACTATGCCACGATTCAATTTATCTCGAAACGACTGAAAACAAGCCAAATTCCAACCGCTCAAGGCATGTATACTTCTTTCGCCATGAGTTTAATTAATGCTTTGCTGACCTTCCCGGCAGGATTTTTATATGAAGTTTCGGCAAAGACGGCTTTTTTAGGAATGATCGCATGCACCATCCCGGCTTTACTTCTAACCTTGGCTACAAAAAGAAAATATAACTATTAAAGGTAATTCATTGTGTCATGCCGCAATGAAGCTTTTTTCAAATGAGTTCCACAAATTTAGGGCATACATCATTTATGTGCCCTTTCCTTGTAAAAACCCTTTTATTTTATATTATATAAGGAAAAAGGGGAATCCAGCGCTAAATACGGCCCTCCGGAAACCCCTTTCTCTTTTTTATTTTGGATTAATTACAATTTCTACGCGGCGATTTTTTGCTTTTCCTTCCTCGGTATTATTTGGTGCAATCGGCCTCGTTTCACCGAATCCATGTATACTAATCTGCATATGATTTACTTTTTCACTTTGTCGCAAATAAGCTTCTACCGCTTTAGCTCTATTTTCTGATAATGTCATATTATATTGGTCATCACCTGTACTGTCGGTATGTCCATTAATTTGAATAATTGTATCTTCTTTCAATGTTTCCAAAGATTGAATGAGCTCATTCAATGTATTTTGGGCATCAGGTTTCAAATCACTTTTATCATGATCAAATAATATTTCGTCAGGTAATTGAATTTTTACTTCTTCATCATCTGTAGTGAGCATTGTTTTTTCCGGAGCTTTAACGATTGGCGGTTTCGGATAAAGGAGGACTTCAATCATATTCCCGCCTTCTTCATTTGGTTTCACCTGATCACCGCTCATTTTTTCAAATTGCTCCCCATAAATTTCTTTCATTCTTGTTTCCAATACATGTGAATCATTGGGATTTGAAGTAATGATAATAAATCCACTTTCTGTAATTGTATCATATGGAATTTGTAAGAAAAACGTACCGTCACTAACAACTTCTGCACTTGAACCAATCCAATTTTGTGATAGTGTTGCGTCTTTGGAAGAGTAATAGAAAGCGTTCAAACGTGTTCCTTCTAATAAATTTGATTTCCCTTTTACATAGAAATAATGATGGTCATTCGTTAGTTTCGTATCAATCCAAACTTTCGTGCTGGCATAATCATCCGGAACCTTTTCCCTTTTCGGTGCTTTAATCGGATACACGGTTTGTTTCCCATTCGGTGAAACAAGAACAGAAGCAAAGATTTTTTGATATTCTTCTTCCAGTATTTCATGTTTGTAGACAAATGGTCCTTTTAAGTTCTCTCCATGCTCACCATAAACAGCTTCAATCTCTTCCGGCTGCCCCAATCCTCCGAGAACGACTTCAATCGTCACTAAAACATATTCATGGTCTTGTAGATCTTGAGGTATTTCAAATGTAAAATTTCCATGTTTGTCAACAACAGTACCCTTCTCACAAAGCAAGCATATCGGATTTCGTATGGAAAAAGGTCGATCAAGCCAATCAATTTCTACATATGTTCCTTTCATTAAATTGCTTTTCCCTTTAACGACAATCTTTCCGTTTTCGTTGACTATTTCTCCACTTAATTTTATATTTGTCGGAATCTTTTTATCACCGTTATTTTTTGATTCCTCCTTTTGCTTTCCGTCTGCTTGGCTTGCATTCTTTACAGCAACACGGCTACTATCTTCCCCTTTTGTCTGTTTTTCCTCACATCCAACTAAAAAAAGTATTGTTGCTAAAATCAGGAAAAACCAACATGATTTTCTCACCATATTCTCCCCCTAAAATTACTAATTCTTAAAATAAATTAAACGATTTTCAACAAAAATGGAATAAGCTTATAGTCCTAGGGAAAATATCATATATGGTTCTCAAAATAGTCGTAATTTTACTGAATATCCTTTTGAACCGTAGAAACGCTAAAACTCCTGCCTCTTAATTCATGTACTTTTCATCCATCATTTTCTATATATAAATATCGTTTTCTAGGTCGTCTTGCCTAGGAATTATTAAATCAACATAAATAACCGATTTTGCCAATATTTCTATTATTTGCTTAGTTTTCACGCACCGGTATCGCATCGGGTAGCATCAATCAACTGAAAGAGCACTTCCCAAGTTTCACTATTAGTTTCTTTCAAGTACTAGTTTTAACTTTTGGTAAGTTTTTGGGTCAGTGAGTGTTCTTGATTCAAAGATAAAAAATTCCTTAAAAAATTGATGACAAGCAACTTATTATTAGATATAATTAGTACAATAAAACGTTGTGGTTTATCTTTTTTACCAACATAAAATTGTAAATAAATGAACAAAGAATAGAGGAAAATTCAAATGACTGTCTTATCAGAGAGACTAAAAACGTTGAGGAAAAAGCATAAATTGACCCAAAAGGATATAGCAAATTATCTTGGCATGACCGAAAGTGGCTATGGCTATTATGAACAAGGAAGAAATGAACCATCCATTGAAACTTTGCAAAAATTTGCAGTTAAATATAATGTTTCCATTTCCTACTTAACCGGCGAGGAACATGAGAGGAAGAAAGCCTTGGTAGCCGATCATGAAATTGAATTGACGGAGGAAGAATTCAACTTCATAAAAGAATTGAAAAAACATCCTCTATTATTTCATGAACTTGCTTCTGACCCTGCTAAGAAGGTGAAAGAACTCATTAAACTTTTCAGGGTGAAACAATTGATTTTAGAAGAAGATATTGAAGAATACGGGGATGTCAAATAATAAGTTTTTAAAGGAGTTGCTTGCAATGAATGAACAAATTGTGGGACAAATTTTGGGAGAATTAAAAGGTATCAGAGAATCACAACAGGTCATGCAGAACGAAATTAAGTCAATGCAAACCGAAATTAAGTCTATGAAATCCGAAATTAAGGATATTAAGGAATCTCAATACTTAATGCAGACTCAACTAAATGAGACAAACGAAATTGTTCGTGCCATAAGACATCGTCAAGAAGAAACGGATGCCAAACTTGATGCTCTTTCCATGGACGTTCATAAACTGCATGGGGAAGTTTTATCCTTAAAAGATGGACAAGAACGTCAAGAAAGAATACTTGAAACACTTATTATTCGTTCCGTTGAGCAAGAAGCAGATATAAGGGATTTAAAAAGAATTAAATGATTCCTTATGATTTGAAAAAAAATCAGCTTAATAAAATTCGAAACAGAATGGTAGATGAAAACATTGAATGACATGAAAGTTTCTCGACATAAAGTTAAAAAGAGGCCTCAATCCAATCAGCAATTGGTTAGAGACCTCTAATTTTTATTTGTCAGTGAAACGATTATGAAACCTTATCAAATTGGCTGTTATAAAGATTTGCATAAAACCCGCCTTTTGCCAATAATTCTTCATGTGTACCTTGTTCGACAATATCCCCGTCTTTCATACAGAGAATTAAATCCGCATTTTTAATCGTGGAGAGTCTGTGCGCAATAATAAAACTCGTTCTGCCTTCCATTAATTTATCCATTGCTTTTTGAATTAAAACTTCTGTACGGGTATCGACAGAGCTGGTTGCCTCATCCAAAATTAAGATTTTTGGATCAGATAGAATCGCCCTGGCAATCGTTAATAATTGTTTTTGACCTTGGGATATATTGCTTGTTTCTTCGTTCAATTCCATATGATAACTATTCGGTAATGTTTTTACAAAATGGTCAACCTGTGCCATTTTTGCCGCTTCCATAACCTCTTCGTCTGTAGCATCGATTTTACCATAGCGGATATTATCCAAAATCGTTCCATTATAGAGCCATGTATCTTGTAAAACCATTCCGAAAAGCGTGCGCAAATCTTGTCTGGAGAAATTGTTTATATTGTAGTTATCGATATAAATTGCCCCTTCTTTGATATCATAAAACCGCATAAGCAATTTAACCATTGTTGTTTTTCCCGCTCCGGTTGGTCCGACAATGGCTACTTTCTGACCGGCTTTAATTTCAGCGGTAAAATCTTTAATAACCACTTGGTCCGGATGATAACCGAATTTTACATGTTCAAATCGAATATTCCCCTGAATGGGTAAATCCTTTACCCTATATTTTACATTTTCCTCTTTTTCCTCTTCCTCATTTAAAAATTCAAAGATCCGTTCTGCTGCGGCCACCATTCTTTGAAATTGATTGGAAATATTTGACAACTGGGTAATGGGTTGAGTAAAATTACGGACATATTGGATAAAAGCTTGAATATCCCCAATGGTAATTTTCCCGTTTGACGCCATCGATGCACCAACGATACATACAACAACATAACCGAGATTTCCGACAAAGCCCATGACCGGCATCATTAAACCTGATAAAAATTCAGCTTTTCTCGCATTTAAAGCTAATTTTTCATTTTCTTTTTCAAAATCTTGTACTGCTTGATTTTCTCCATTAAAAGCTTTAATGACCACATGTCCGCCATACATTTCTTCTACATGACCATTGACGCGACCCAAATATTTCTGTTGGTTATTAAAATGCTTTTGTGATAATTTCACAACACCGATAATAAGGATCATTGATACAGGAATCATCCCTAGGGCTATCAAGGTTAACTTCCAGCTGATCGTCAGCATCATAATGAAAACACCAACAATCGATGCAACAGATGTCAAAAATTGGGTAATACTTTGACTAAGGGATTGTTCAAGTAGATCGACATCATTTGTGATTCGAGAAAGCACATCCCCTTGGCTATTTTTTTGAAAATATCTAAACGGCAGTCGGTTCATTTTCTGCATAATTGAATTACGTAAATTATAGGAAACCGATGTCGCTACATTAGACATAAAGTACCCTTGAATATACATAAATGCAGCACTTAACACGTACAACCCGATTAATAGAAGGATGATTTTCCCAATATAATTAAAATCAATTCCACTATCTGCACCCAGCATCATATTCTTAATACCTTCAGCTAACTCATCTGTTGCCTTGGCTAAAATTTTTGGTCCGACAATAGAAAATACAGAACCGGCAATGGCCAAAATTGCAACAAGAAACAAATACCATTTAAAAGGATTTAAATAAGAAGCCAATTTTTTCAAGCTGCCTTTAAAATCCTTTGCTTTTTCAACCTGCATTCTCCCCATTGGGCTTCCCGGATGGCGTCTCGGTTGTTTTCCTTCACTCATGCTAATTCCTCCCTCGATAGCTGTGATTCTGCAATTTCCCGGTATTCTTCACAGCTCTCCAGCAATTCTTTATGGGTTCCTTTCCCTACGATTTTGCCTTTATCAAGAACAATAATTTGATCGGCATTTTTAATCGTGCTAACCCGCTGAGCAACAATTAGAACGGTTGAGTCATGCGTGTATTGATCCAATGCTTTTCTCAATGCCGCATCAGTTTTTAAATCGAGTGCTGAGAAACTGTCATCAAAAATATAAACAGGAGGCTTTTTAATTAAAGCACGAGCGATCGATAAACGTTGTCTTTGCCCGCCGCTGACATTTGTTCCACCTTGTGAAATAGCTGTATGAATCCCTTCTTCAAATTCTTCAACAAAGTCTTTCCCTTGTGCCACCTCAATGGCCTTCCAAATTTCTTGTTCGGTAGCTTCCGAATTTCCATATTGGATATTCGATGCGATATCCCCTGAAAATAGGAAGCCTTTTTGTGGCACATAGCCAATATGATCGCGTAATTCCTTTTGCGGCAGATTGCGAATATCAATACCATCAAACGTAATTCTGCCCTCAGTGACATCATAAAATCGCGGTATTAAATTGATTAATGTTGATTTCCCCGATCCGGTAGAGCCGATAAATGCTGTTGTTTCCCCTGGTTTGGCAACAAAAGATATATTTACTAAAATACTTTCTTCTGCATCAGGATACCGAAATGACACATGGTCAAATTCAATTTTACCTTTTGGATTCGATAAATGTTGGACCTCATCGCTATCAGTAACGATTAATTCTGTATCCAATACTTCCTGAACACGTTTTGCTGAAACTAATGCTCTTGGTACTAAGATAAAAATGACGGAAATCATTAGGAAAGCAATAATAATTTGCATGGCGTATTGAATAAAAGCCATCATATCGCCAATTTCCAAAGTGGAATCAGCAATCGCTTTTCCACCAACCCACACAATTAACAAACTAACCAAGTTCATAATCAACATCATTGCAGGCATCAAAAATGACATCGTTCTTTGAATAAATCGATTGGTTTTACGTAAGTGATCATTTGCTTTCTCAAAACGTTTTTCCTCAAACTGCTCATTACCAAATGTACGAATAACCATCATACCGGCAAGATTTTCCCGGCTGACCAAGTTCACTTTATCGATTAAAGTTTGTAACATTTTAAACTTCGGCATAGCAATTGAGAGAATGGCTATCATGAGTATTAACAAGGCAGCTACGGCAACGGCAATCGTCCAACTTATCGACACAGTCGTCCGAAGCGCCATCACGATTCCGCCAATCCCGATAATCGGGGCATAACAAATCATCCGAATACCCATTAAAATTAAGACTTGAATTTGTTGTATATCATTCGTACTTCTTGTTATTAAGGAAGCTTGCGAAAACTTATCATATTCTGCATTTGAAAAAGACATAACTTTTTTGAATACATCCTTGCGCAGATTTTTGGAAGCAGTTGTCGCAACCTTGGTCGCAAACCAACCAACCACGATGGAAGCGACAACACTAAGCAGAGCCAAGCCAAGCATTTGCAGCCCTTTTATAATAATATAATGGTTTTGAATTTGTTCTAAATTTACACCCAATTCTTTATAAAAAATTCTTGTAAAGGTGGTAGAAACTTGTCCGGCTGCCATAGAATCATCTTCGGCAGCTAAAGAAATATATTTGTCTAATTTCCCTGCTTGCTGAAGTTGAGTTAAGTAAGGAAGCATTTCATAGATTTTACTCGTATCAACATCGGATAAATTCGCATTTTTATTGCTATTAGTATTGCCTTGTGCCGCATTGATTTCACCCGCCATATCCTCTAAACTAAGTGTCAAAGCATAAGTGGCTTGTGTATAGGCTTTATCAGTTTGGGCTAATTTGTCTTGATCCGTTTCCGTTAAGACATAAATATTCTTATCTTTTACAGCCGGATAGTCACTTTTATACTGATCAGCTTTTGAACTCCCCGCTTCGATTAATGTATAACTATCATTTATAATGGATTGACTATCTTTATCCATAAGCAACTGGATTAAATTCATTCCTTCTTCACTGATGGCATCCGGAGCTCCCTCTTCAATTCCACCCGTTTGAATGCCATTATTTACCATATCACTCATAAAATTTGGCAATTGTAATTCCGAAATTGCTTGCACAAAAAGAAACGCAATACAAATCAATATGGTTAGAGTGAAAGGTTTAAGATATTTTAATAATAACTTCATATAACATTTCCTCTCTATCTTTCAAATTCGTTTTACTTAAAAGTATTCTATCATTATCAAACACGATTTTGGGAATAATCGTTGAGCATGTGATTAGAATCATCTTCGCTTTTTTGTGATGACTTAAGCAAGGGAGATTTCCTAATTTTGATCTAAGTAACCTCAGTATATTTTTTATCGCGTTCAAAATTTCTAAAAATTTCCTCACAAAATATCAGGTAGAACTGCAATAATTTTTGCTGTGCTTCTTGTTCTGGCTTGACTAATTGGTCAAGTTCTAATAAAAATCGTTTCCCAAACTCATCAACGATTGATAATATTAGGTCCGTTTTCGATTTAAACACCAAATAAAAGGCTCCTTTTGAAATACCGCAAGCATCTGTGAATTGCTGAACCGCTGTTGCCTCGATTCATTGATTTGCGAATAATTCAATAGCCTTTTTCATAATCGGTTTTTTTCTATTCATGTATTTAACCATCACCTAGCATGTAATCCATGACCAAGTGGTCACTATCTTAACAATTATGACGAGTTTTGTCAATGACATGGAAGAAAGATATTGTTGGAAATTGAGCGGAAAATCGAATTATTACTCGAGTATTTACCTGCAAAGTTTATAAGTGGTAGGGAAAGGAAACCAAGAATAAGGTTTCAGCATTCTTGGTTTCCAATTGTATACTTTATGGATATCAAATCACAATTAATTCTATGAATAATATTTTCATCCATGATGGAATCCTTTGACTTTCATATCTTATCGTTGTCATTTACATATCTGTTTAAAGGTAACAGATAATAAGTTTCCAATATGTTTTAAACATCTTTTTAAAAAAAGCTATACATGCGTTTGTTGTTCTTTCTTTATCGCTATCGCTCTGCTGGGGAAATCAGTCATAATGGTATTTACTTGTAATTTTAAGAGTTGACTAATTTCATTTGGCGCATTGACCGTCCAGACACGGATTTTGTCAGAGAGATTTTCCAGTAAATTTGTATTGCAGTCATGGATTCTGTTTTTCACATAATGTTTCACTTCTTTGGGAAGATCGACATGGAGCCGATCAATGGCTCGAAATATTCGCCTAAATACTTGTGGCTTTGGCAATACCACATGTTTGTTCAAATGTAAGGCTTCCAAATGAAATGTCTTCATAAAGTCTTCAGGAAGAGAGATTCCTTCATTTAATAACCAAGCAATATTTGCTTTCGAATTTATTTCTCTCATACGCAAAATCGTGGGCAAATGAAAAGATGAATAAACGACTTTCCTTCCTTTTCCATATTGTTCAACAAGATTATGAACCTTTTCTTCAATATGGTGATAAGCTACCATATCTGTTTTCAGTTCAATATTCAATTCGACCGGATACGGGGCCAGTAATTGCAACACTTCCTTTAATGTAGGAACCTTTTCCTTGTCCCAAGTTGCATCATACTCCGGCAAATGTGCATAACGACTTCCGGCACTGACCTTTTTTATCTCAGCTAATGTTAAATCTTTAATCCAGCCGGTTCCACTTGTTGTGCGATCCAATGTTTCATCATGAATGACTACAACTTCACCATCTTTTGTTAAATGAACATCCAGTTCAATTCCGTCAACACCGAATTCAATTGCCTTCATAAAACTCAGACAGGTATTTTCCGGATATATTCCTTTTGCTCCTCGATGTCCATAGATCTTTGTCATCGGAATTCTTCCTTTCATTGTAAGAAAAGCGCAGAGCGCCCGCTTAGCGACGTACAAACTGGAGCGCCCCGCAATGAGATAAAGGAAACACGGCGAGGGACGAGCCGATGTTGACTTATCGTAGTGGAGGGGAGTGAAGTTTGCTAGTCGCTGGCGCTCGTAGCTAGACAATAAAACTAATCACTAGTTATTTACTTATATTTTTGAACTTTCTTATTCTATGAAAAAGGAGAAAAAGCATGGGGAACCATACTTTCTCTCTTGAACTTCTTCAGTGGAAATTTCTTTATTTTTTTCTGGCTTTATTTGCTTGTTCAATTGCATCATTAAATTGTTGTACGGCTGTTTTATATGCTTGGTCTACTTCTCCACCATTATAAACCGTTTCAAGCGCTGTTTCCATAATTTTGCGCCCTTGTGGAAGCATATCCATTAACGCCCCTTGAGTCGCATAGGAGGATTTTGTCGATTGCAGCTGTTGAACTGTTACTTGCAGTTGTGGTTTTTCTGCCCAAGCTTCTTTCACAACGTCCTCTTCATAGGCAGCAGGGTTCACAGCAAAGTAACCTGTCCCGACATGCCATTTTGCTTGAACTTCCGGTGTTTGTAAATATTTCATAAATTCCCAAGCAGCTTTCGATTCTTCTTTCGGTTTGCCATCAATCATCCAAAGACTGGCACCGCCAATGACCACACCTTGTCGTTCCTGATCCTCGGGATACGGAAGGAAAGCAATACCTACTTCAAACGGTGCATTATCAATAACATCTCTTGCACTTGCTGAAGATTGTAAGAACATCGCTACATCACCGGCTAAGAAACCGGCAACCATGTTATCCCCGTTTGTACCATAGTTTGCAAACGTACCATCGTCGACCATACGCTTTACCCATTCGAAAATGGATTTGCCTTCTTTTTCTGTCCAACCAATTTTCGTCGGTGTATCGGTACGACCATTATCATTATTTAATAATAATGCTCCTTGATTAGCAAGCAGTTGTTCCCATAACCAACCATAAGCCTGCAAAGCAAATCCTTTCATATTCGGATTGGATTTAACAATTGCTTTCGATGCTTCTTCCACTTCTTCAAATGTTTCCGGTGCTTTTTCCGGATCTAAACCTGCTTTTTTAAAGGCATCTTTATTATAGTACATGACTGGAGTAGAGGAGTTAAACGGCATCGAATAAAATTTTCCATCTAAAGAATAATAGTTGGTAATATTCCCCTCCAAGCCACTCATATCATATCCGTCCTTATCAACAAATTCCTGGATTGGAATAATATTTCCACTGTTTATCATTGACATCGTACCAATTTCAAATGTTTGAATCATCGTTGGCGCACTGTCTGTTCCTGCAACAGCATTAAATTTTGTCAGTGATTCATCATATGTCCCCTGATATTCGGCATTTACCTGGACCTTATCTTGAGAATTATTGAAATCCTCAACAATGCTGTTTAATGTTTCTTGACCGGCACCGCCCATAGAATGCCAGAATGTAACAACTTGTTTTCCATCTTTAGTTCCAGCTTCACTATTTTTATTTCCGGTACTTTGCGAACTGTTTCCAGAAGCGGAATTTTCTCCAGCGCAGGCGCTCAGTAAAAATAGTATACCTAGACTAAAAATCATAATCAGTTTTTTCATATATTCTACTCCTCCTGATCACTCTATTCTTTTCAATTGGGAATCTTACTTGACAGCCCCTTCAGTTAAACCCTTTTGTAATTTTTTCTGACCTAAAAACAACAAGATTAACGTAGGAATAATAACAATAACGGCACCGGCCATAATCACTCCCCATTCATTTAATTGTTCCTGTGTTTGTAATTGCTTCAATCCAATTTGAACCGTACGTACGGTGTCATTTGTTGTTGCCAATAACGGCCATAAATACATATTCCAAGCGGTCAAAAATCCGTAAATCCCTAAGGTAACCAAACTGGTTCGTGAAACAGGTAACACAACTGTCAAGAAGAACTTGAAATCTCCCATACCAATAATCTGACTGGCTTCACGTAATTCTTTTGGTATTCCTTTAAAATTTTGCCGGAGCAAGAAGGTACCGAACGCTGTCGCAAAAAACGGTATCGTCAACCCCGAATATGTATCAATCCAGTCTAAATCACGGATTAAATGGAAATTGGGAATAATTGATGCTTCAAAAGGAACCATCATTGTTGCTATAAAGAGATAGAATAGAAGGTCCCTCCCTTTAAACTCGATGAAAACAAATGCATAAGCTGCTAAAGATGATAAAATCAACTGGCCAAGCATAATGACAAACGAAACAATAAAACTATTAAATAAATATTCGGTTAATGGAAACCCATTAAATGCCGAGACATAGTTTTCAATTGTAAACTTGGTTGGCAGGCTTCCTGTTAAAATATCCTGGTTTGTCATAAAACTCATCACAATTGCCATGATAGCCGGACCTGCAAGGAGGAGTGCTGAAATAATCAGCAATACATAAAATAAAAGTTTTTGCCCTGTTGAAAGAATCATTGATAATGAACTCTCCTTTCCCCCAGCTTAAATTGGATGACCGTCATGACGAGAATAAGAATAAATAATACGACCGCTTGTGCACTGGCTGAGCCAAACTGATAATTGACAAAAGCTTCCCGATAAATGGAATACACAATTAAACTTGTTTCATTTGCCGGCCCACCTTGCGTTAAAATATCAATTTGACCAAAAGTTTGAAAGCTATTAATCATAGATACCGTAATCACAAAAAACAAAGTTGGCGACAGCATTGGAATTGTAATTCTCCTAAGCTTATAAAAATAACCCGAACCTTCAACTTCTGCACTTTCATATAAAGAGCGATCAATTGATTGTAAACCACCAAGCAAGATTAAAAACGTAAAACCGATATTCATCCATATAGTTGTCACTGATACAGATAGAAGTGCCCAGGCCGGATCCGTTAACCATCCAACCGGTTCTCCTCCAAAAGCTTCAAGAAATTTGTTTAGCAGCCCCATTGTTGGATTAAATAAATAAAGCCAAAATACAGACGCTGCCGCAACTGAAATACCGATGGTTGACGAGTAAATCGTCCGGAAAAGGCCGATCCCTCTTAGATTCTCATTAGCAAGGATGGCTAAAAACAAACTAATCAAAACTGTCGGAGGTACGGTATAGAAAACAAATAAAAATGTATTTTTTATACTTTGAAGAAAAATTGGGTTCGTAAACATATTTAGGTAATTTTCCAAACCTACAAAAACCGTGGTTGAACCTTTTGCATCCGTCAGATAAAAGCTCAAATAGATCGTTTTAAACATAGGGTAAAAAACGAAAACACTAAATAATAGAATGGACGGGAATAAAAACAACATACCTTTGATAAAACTTTTCATCCGGGCACTCTTTTTTACACGTTCAAATTGATACATATACGTTTCATTCGTTTCAAGTGTCGGATTCATACTCATATCGTTATTACCTCTTGTCTTTTTCTAAGTTCTGCAGATTTTATGCGCTCGCCTGTTTCAGCATCAAAGAAGAATAGATGTTCAGGTAATATTTGCACAGGTACTTTCTGACCAAATTTGACCGGCCATTGACCCGGCCATTTTGCCGTCCACAGCTCTTTCCCTACAACAAATGCAATAGAAGTTTCATTTCCTAATTGCTCAACATTTACTACTTCAAAATAGATATTCTTTTCACCTGTTGACTTACCAGGCAGAAGATGTTCCGGACGAATACCCACTTTTATATTACGATTTTTTGAAAAATCCATTATGGATGATGGATTTACAGTGATATGCAATTGATTTTCAATGATTAACTGTTTTCGGTCTTCTGAAAAGACAGCATCTCCCACATTCATCTTTGGCGAACCAATGAAGGAGGCTACGAATAGGTTTTCCGGTTCATTGTAAAGGGTAATCGGTTTTCCTACTTGCTGAATTTCCCCACCATTGAGAACCATGATTCGATCCCCCATTGTCATGGCTTCAACTTGATCATGGGTTACATAGATCATTGTTAACCCTAAACGCTTTTGCAGTCTTCGTATTTGTACCCGCATATTCGCTCGTAGTTTTGCATCTAAATTTGATAAAGGCTCATCCATTAAACAAAGCGGTGCATGACTGACAACAGAACGTCCCAATGCTACCCTTTGCCTTTGACCGCCTGATAGTTCCCTAGGTTTACGGTTTAGCAGTTCCGTCAATCCTAACATTTCTGCTGCTTCCTTGAGTCTTTTTTGTTGTTCCTGTTTATCAATCTTCCTGGCTTTTAATCCAAAAAGAATATTTTGTTCAACCGTTAAATGAGGATACAGTGCATAATTTTGGAAGACCATTGATAAATTTCTATCCTTTGGCGGAAGATGGTTCACTGTGTTTCCATTTATTTTTAATATCCCACCAGAAATTTCTTCAAGTCCCGCGATCATCCGGAGTAACGTACTCTTCCCTGACCCGGAAGGACCAACAAGAACAAAAAATTCACCTTCTTCTATCGATAGATTAATTCCTTTTAATACATCTTTCTGTTTATGATAGGATTTAGAGATATTGATTAACTCTACTTGGCTCATAAATAACCTCCTTTCAAATTTACATCTTCATTAAAGCATAATTTTCACTAAAAAAGATGACATTTACAAAATCTTCATACTATTTAACGTTCAATTCAATTACTTAAAACTGGGTAAATATTTTTAAGAAATCAACATAAATGGTAGCGGGGATTAACTATAAAGAAATGTGAATGGGGAAAAAATAGTGGACGGATTTTGGAGAATAACAGAAATGATCATATAAAGTAAACTCGGGCGTCCGAGCTTTTAGGCGAGAGCAGAGCCGTAGTTGAACTTATGAGTTAGGAAAGTAGAAATTGAAAAATTTATACTTTCCTAATTAGCAAAAAAACCACTCCCAACAATTAATAGGAGTGGTTTTGCTGTTATAACAATCTCTTTTCAAAAAGGAAGGGGCAATTAGATTACATCATTCCGCCCATGTCTGGCATTGGAGCGCCGCCGCCTTTGTTTTCTTCCGGAATGTCAGCAACGACGGCTTCAGTTGTTAAGAACATAGCTGCAACAGAAGCTGCGTTTTGAAGGGCTGAACGAGTAACTTTTGTCGGATCAACAATACCGGCCTCGGTCATGTTTACCCATTCGTTTGTAGCAGCGTTGAAACCTACGCCGGATTTTTCATTTTTCAAGCGTTCCACAATAACCGAACCTTCTAAACCGGCGTTTTCAGCAATTTGACGTACCGGTTCTTCTAAAGCACGAAGAACAATTTTCACACCGGTTGCTACATCGCCTTCAGCTTCAATGGCTGCCACTTTGTTATATACGTTCACAAGTGCTGTACCACCACCGGATACAATACCTTCTTCAACAGCAGCACGAGTAGCGTTTAGGGCGTCTTCAATGCGAAGTTTCCGTTCTTTTAATTCTGTTTCTGTAGCAGCACCAACTTTGATGACTGCAACCCCGCCGGCAAGTTTAGCCAAACGTTCTTGTAATTTTTCTTTATCGAATTCAGAAGTCGTTTCTTCTAATTGTGCTTTAATTTGATTTACACGAGCACTAATTTTGCTGGATTCACCGGCACCTTCAACGATTGTTGTGTTATCTTTTGTTATAACAACTTTACCGGCACGACCTAATTGAGCAACGGAAGCAGATTTTAATTCAAGACCCAGGTCTTCTGTGATAACTTCACCACCGGTTAAAATTGCAATGTCTTCAAGCATAGCTTTACGACGGTCACCAAATCCAGGTGCTTTTACTGCTGCAACATTGAATGTACCGCGAAGTTTGTTTACAACAAGAGTTGCAAGAGCTTCCCCTTCAACATCTTCAGCAATAATCAATAATGGCTTCGATTGTTGCAATACTTGTTCCAATAATGGAAGGATTTCTTGAATATTAGAGATTTTCTTATCTGTGATTAAAATATATGGATTTTCCAAAACAGCTTCCATTTTATCTTGGTCTGTTACCATATATGCAGAAACATAACCACGGTCAAATTGCATACCTTCGACAACATCTAGTTCAGTATTGAAACCTTTTGATTCTTCAATGGTAATAACACCGTCTTTACCAACGCGTTCCATTGCTTCTGCGATTAATTGACCTACTTCTTCATCACTTGCAGAAATGGTTCCGACTTGCGCGATTGCTTCTTTGCTTTCTACAGGTTTAGAAATTCCTTTTAATTCTTCAACGGCCACTGCTACTGCTTTTTCAATCCCTTTACGGATGCCCATTGGATTTGCACCAGCAGTAACGTTTTTCAATCCTTCACGAATGATTGCTTGGGCAAGAACCGTTGCAGTTGTCGTACCGTCCCCGGCAACATCATTTGTTTTGCTGGCAACTTCTGCAACAAGTTTCGCACCCATATTTTCAAATGGATCTTCCAATTCGATTTCTTTTGCGATTGTTACACCATCATTTGTAATTAGTGGTGAACCAAATTTTTTCTCTAATACCACATTACGTCCTTTTGGTCCTAATGTAACTTTGACAGCATCTGCCAATTTATCTACACCGCGCAACATACTACGTCGAGCTTCTTCACTGAATACGATTTGTTTTGCCATTCTCGTCATATCCTCCTATCATATTTTTATTATCAATTGTAAAATGTTATTATTCTACAACAGCTAATATGTCACTTTCACGTAAAACTAAGTATTCTTTTCCGTCATATTTGACTTCAGTACCAGCATATTTTGAGAAGATGATCCGATCGCCGACATTTACTTCAAGTGCAACCCGTTCACCGCTATCAAGAACACGGCCGGTTCCTACAGCTACAACTTTACCTTCTTGTGGTTTTTCTTTTGCAGTATCCGGCAGAACGATGCCGCTAGCTGTTTTTTCTTCAGTTTCTACAAGTTCAATAACTACGCGATCTCCAAGTGGCTTTAACACATTAAACAACCTCCTCATATATTTTCAATGTTGTTAGCACTCATTGTCCTTGAGTGCTAATTCCAATTATTATAATAATGAATTGATTTGTTTTTTGCAAGTGTCAACTATAAAATTTTAACATTTTTTTACCAAAATTATCTTGTCCTACCCAATAGGGAAATAGCTTCCTTTGCAATTTTTTGATAAAATAGCCAGTGAGGTGAATTTTTTGAAACGAGAATATAAACTGATTATCCTTACTTATGTAGCGATGCAGTTATTTTTAAACATCGGGGCATCGATTCTATACGGTATTTTCCAAAGTTTTGGTTTTGCCGGAAATAAATATTGGCTACTTTCCGTTTCTATTTGGACGGTATTTAGTTTTTTTGTAACCTTATTGATCACCCTTTATTATTTAAAAGATGAAATTACAGTGCGAAACCGGAACCTCCGCTCAATACCGTTTGTACTTGGCTGGTCTGTTTATGGTGTACTACTTGCCCTGATCGCACAAAGAATTGCTATCATGATTGAGACGCTATTAGGTGTGGATGTTGGTTCGGAAAACACAGAAAATATCCTGAATTTAATCAATGTTGCACCGATTATGATTTTCGTTACTTCGATAATTGGTCCGATTTTGGAAGAAATCATCTTTCGTAAAATTATTTTTGGATCTTTATACAAAAAAACAAATTTCTTTCTTGCAGCCTTAATCAGTTCCATTCTTTTTTCTGCCGCTCACATGGAATTTGAACATTTATTACTCTATTGTGCCATTGGATTCACATTCAGTTATTTATATGTAAAAACCGACCGAATTATCATTCCAATTTTGGCACATACATTAATGAATACTTATGTAGTAATGAGTCAATTTTTCTTGCAAATGCAGCAAATATGAACCATTCAATCAAAATTAGTATGTCACAACCAAAATACCTTATACAAATTTTTCCATAAAAGAGAAAGGACTATCTCAAAAAGGCAATACGATATGAAAATTAACAATCGCAAATAAAAATGATCATTTTCATTATGCATATGCCCTTTCTAACATAGTCCTTATCTAAATAAAACTCGGGCGTCCCGAGCTTTATTCGACCCGAAACGCGGTACTCACCGATAACAAGGGAATTACTCCGGTTTCCATTATACCTTTTAAGCAAGCTCCTTATGCCATAACCTATCCGCCACTTCCAAGTTGCTTCTTTACCGGAATTCAATATGCTTTTTAATGGATAAAATATACAATGGAAAATTTTCCTTAGTTTAAACGGCAAGCCCTTCTTCTTCCTTCATTTTTTTCCGATACGCCAGCTTCGAAATCCAAATACTAACTTCATAAAGCAATAATAACGGCAAAGTGACCATCATATGCGAGAGAACATCCGGTGGTGTAATCAGTGCCGCGATGACTAGCAAGATAAAGTACGCATATTTTCGCACCCTAGACAAAAAGTCAGGTGTAATTATTCCAAGCCTTGTTAAAAATAATATAATCACCGGCAATTGGAATAACAAACCAAAAGGCAACGTAATTTGTAACAAAAAATGGAAATATTCATTGATCCCAATGACTTGATTGATTTCCATTCGGTCCCCTAACTGTTTCATAAAGCGAACAATAAACGGAAATAATACAAAATATGAAAACGAAATACCTGATAAAAACAAAAATACCGAAACAGGTATATAGGCTAAGGTTATTTTTTTTTCCTTTTCATATAAACCCGGTGAAATAAAAGCCCATAACTGATACAAAACAAAAGGTGAAGTTATTACACAAGCAATGATAAAAGCGATTTGCATATAAATCTTTAGCGGGTCAGTTAAGCGGAAGGCGTTCAGTTCCAAACTGGCCGCTTCATCAGTTTGTTGCAAATATACGATCAACGGCTCTGCCAAAAAAAACGAACCGATCATTGCCAAAAGAAAGAAGACAACGATAAAAACCAACCGTCTCCTTAATTCAACGAAATGCTCAATTACGGTCAATTCGTTTTTCTCCATCTCTTCTCTCCCTACTTGCCTTCTTGATCTTTTTTATTCTCATTATTTTCATCAGCGAGACCCTTTGTGGCATTTTTAAATTCCCTTAGTGTATCTCCTGCCGCACGACCGAGTTGCGGTAACTTTTTCGGACCAAAAATTAATAATGCCATGATTAATATGAGAATTAAACTACCCGGACCGATTGTCATGTTTCTCCCTCTCCCCCATCAACCTCATTCAAATTCATTCATTGTCACCCAAAAAAGATTTTACAAAAACTTTTTTCCTATCATATCGTATGAATCATAATTATTGCAATGCAAAATATTGTGTTGTTTTGAAGATAAATTTTTGTGTTACCTGCCATTTCCCTACTAAAAAAATTAATCTCCAACCACTACTTCCTCATTTGAGTAATGTTTAATTAAATAAACAAAAGATTGTAATTCAACAGCTAAATCAATATGGTGAACACGAATATTTGACGGAACAGTTAATCGAGCTGGCGTGAAATTTAAAATTCCTTTTATTCCTGTTTTTGCTAAACGATCAGTAACCAATTGGGCAACAGGAGCCGGGACGGTCAGAATAACAACCTGAATCTCTTCAGTTGACAATATTTGTTCCAGTGAATCCATTGGGTAAACAGTAATATCACCAAATTTTTGATCGACCTTTTCTTGGTTTGCATCAAAGGCACAGACAATTTTAGTATTATTGTTTTTAGTGAAATTATATTTTAGTAGAGCTGTACCTAAATTACCTACACCGATTAAGGCTACCTTTGTTATTTCATCCTGATTCAATATTTTTCTGAAAAAGGATAACAAATACTGAACATTATATCCATACCCTTTTTTACCTAATGCACCAAAATAAGAAAAATCCCTTCTAATCGTTGCCGAATCGACCTTAACCGCTTCACTTAACTCAGCAGAAGAAACTCTTTGTTTTCCTGACTGGTACAAATTTTGAATAAAACGATAATATAATGGCAATCTCTTAGCGGTGGCTTTAGGAATTATTAGCTGATCTGTTTCCATGTCAAAATCCTCCAATGCTGAAAAATTATTATTTTTCTATTATAATATCTTTTATTGCCCTATAGAAGTAATTCTTTTATAAGGCATTCAAAGCACACTGTGAACGCTTACATTGCGAATAAACATGTACACTTCCTCAATTTTTATTTTTGTTAACATATTCACCTACTATGATACACTATTTTTTTTCATCTGTCTTGTAGATAGTTTCATTTAATCTCCATTTGCCATTTTTCCTCCCCTTCATGTACTATTTTTATATAGACTTGTTGACATGACATTTACAGGATCTCCTTTAAATGTCGGAAATGATGGATCGAAAAGCGACTGGATATGTTATGGTAGAGGAAGGAATCGATTATTTAGTAATCAAAAACAGCATGTTCCCATTCGCTTCACTCTGAAAATAATTAGTCAGTCATTCATTCTTTTAAAAGGCAAAACAGAGTCAAAGCTGTTATATTTCCAGGTAAAGGACCATTTTTATTGTGAAATGTTGAGGTGCAAATCATGATTTTACTACAAGTAAATCAACTAAATAAATATTACGGGGCAGATCTTGTCCTTTCGAATATTAAATTAGAAATTCATACAAGAGACCGAATTGCCCTTGTTGGTAGAAACGGATCAGGCAAATCAACCTTGCTGAAAATAATTGCCGGTGAACTTGCTTATGACTCCGGAGAAATTATTAAGCCAAAAGAAGTAACAATTGGCTTTTTAGATCAACATACCGGTCTCGTTTCAGACAGAACTATCTGGGATGAAATGCTGACTGTCTTTGAACATTTACGTAGCATGGAAAAAAGGTTACGTAATCTTGAGCAGGAAATGGCAAAGGAAGAAACTTATACAGATGAAGGCAAATACAAGCAAATTTTGTCCGAATATGATTATTTACAGCATGAATTTAAAGAACTGGGCGGATATCAATATGAAGCAGATATTCGTTCCGTATTACACGGGCTTAATTTTTCCACTTTCAATTATCAAGAGACAAAAATATCCAATTTAAGCGGCGGACAAAAAACTCGCCTGGCTTTAGGAAAATTGCTCTTATCAAATCCGGACATTTTAATTTTGGACGAGCCGACGAACCACCTAGATATCGATACATTGACATGGTTAGAACAATATTTGCAATCTTATGATGGAGCCATTCTTATTGTTTCCCATGATCGCTATTTTCTTGATAAGCTTGTAAACCAAGTTTATGAATGCGCTCAGACTACTTTAACAAAATATGTCGGTAACTACAGTCAATACTTAGTCCAAAAAGCAGAGAATTATGAACGTGACTTGAAAATGTATGAAAAACAACAAGATGAGATAGCAAGAATGAAAGAATTTATTGCCAAGAATCTGACCCGTGCATCAACAACAAAACGGGCACAAAGCAGGCGTAAAGCACTGGAACGAATGCAAATGATTGATAAACCGCACAGAGACGATAAATCTGCTAATTTTTCCTTTCAAATTGAGCGGCAAAGTGGCAATGAAGTTCTTAATGTGGTTGATTTGGCCATTGGTTATGGAGCCAATCAAATATCAAAAAATATCCACTTTCGAATTCAAAGAGGAGATAGCATTGCGTTGCTTGGCCCAAATGGTGTCGGCAAATCTACTCTACTAAAGACAATTGTCGGCCAACTCCAGGCTCTTTCCGGAAACATCCATTTTGGAGCGAATGTAACCATTGCTTACTATGATCAAGAACAAGCAAACTTAACATCAAATAAGCGAGTATTAAATGAACTTTGGGATGAATATCCGACAAAAACGGAAAAAGAAATCCGAACCATTCTTGGCAATTTTTTGTTTTCCGGTGATGATGTTTTAAAAAACGTCTCAACTTTGAGCGGTGGTGAAAAAGCAAGGTTGTCATTGGCTAAACTAATGATGTTAAATGCAAATTTTTTAATTTTAGATGAACCAACAAATCATCTCGATTTAGACAGTAAAGAAATTTTGGAAAATGCTCTTGTTGATTTTCCCGGTACGATCTTGTTTGTTTCTCATGACCGTTATTTTATTAACCGAATTGCAACAAAAGTTTTTGAACTCTCTACTGACGGTGTGACCGAGTATTTGGGTGACTATGATTATTATATAGAGAAAAAGGAAGAAATGATGGAGATTCAAAAATTATCAGAAGAGAGCGAGCACAACCAAACGCAAGAACCGGCTTCCGATTTGGATGCAAAAACCCGTTATGAACAAGAAAAAGAACTAAAGAAAGTGGAACGACAAAAGAAACGTCGGATTGAAGAAATTGAAACATTAATTGAATCACTGGAGATGGAAATTGCCGAGAAGGAACAGCAATTCCTTCATCCGGAAATCTATAGCGACCATACAAAAGTGGCTGAACTAAATAAGGAAATTGAAAAAGCCAAAGCAAAAATTGAAACCTTATTGGAGGAATGGAGTGAACTGGAATAATAGATGGATTTTGCGGAGACCTGTCAAAAAAGTACCGGAAGTAAGTGAAACCTCTTGACCAATCATTCGATTGCATGAATTATTCACTTTTTCCACAAAGTTATTCACAAGACAATTATATATTTATTAACATCTCAAATGCTTTTCCACAATATCCACAAAAAATATCCAAGTTATCCACAATTGTGTTGTGAATAATTGAGATGTCTATCAGTGGGGACTCGCTTTCCCCACTGATAAACTAATTGTGCCACGTCCTTGTAGCAACACTTCTGTGACCAATCCGTATCGATCCAAACAAATCGTGTTTACTCAGACTTATCTTCAGTAATTTTTATCCACAATATTATCCACAATCGAATCAAGCAAGATATGCAGGAATTTTTGAAATAAGTGACATTTATCGAAACATACACATATTACCGGCAAATATTGATATTTCACCGATATTTCGTTAATCTTATGGAAGATATATATAAAGTTGGTGAGAAAACAATGAAGGATTACCAAATTACTGTACATAATCAGGAAGAAACTTTTTCAATGGCACAAACGTTCAGTAAATTTTTACGGGAAGGAGATACGATTGCGCTGGAAGGCGATCTTGGTGCCGGAAAAACAACTTTTACAAAAGGGTTGGCAAAAGGACTTGGTATCAATAAAAATATTAGTAGTCCCACATTTACAATTATAAAAGAATACAAAGGGATTTTCCCCCTCTATCATATGGATGTTTATCGACTAAAGGATTCAATGGAAGATCTCGGTTTTGATGAATATTTTCATGGTGATGGTATCACTGTCATTGAATGGGCTCATATTATCCAAGATCAGTTGCCCGAACAGTTTTTAACTATTGAAATTAAATTTGTTGACCTGACAACCAGACAATTTCTTTTTAAACCGGTTGGTATTCGATATGAACAACTATGTGAGGAGTTTTTCCATGAATATTTTAGCAATTGATACCTCGACAAATGTACTTGGTGTTGGAATCGCAAGTAATGAAAAAATTATCGGTGAATATATAACAAATATAAAAAGAAATCATTCAACAAGGGTATTACCGGCCATTGACTTTTTACTAAAAGATTGCGGCATGGACATAAAAGAGATAAATAAAATCATTGTTGCTAACGGTCCGGGCTCATACACCGGCTTGCGGATTGGCCTAACGATCGGAAAAACGTTAGCGTGGACATTAAACATACCCATTGTTGGTGTTTCCAGCCTTAAATTAATGGCGGCCAGCGCTCGATATTTTGATGGCTACATTTCTCCTGTCATGGATGCAAGACGGGGAAATATTTTTACTGGATTATATGAATATAAGGAAGGCAAATTAATGCAAGCAGTTGACGATCAACATATTCCTACAGAAGAATGGTGCAAATTACTTAAAACATTTGATAAACCGGTTCTGTTTTTAGGAAATGATGTGGTTATTCATGAACAGGTAATCGTAAATCAACTGGCTAAACAAGTTCAATTTGCACCGATTACTGTCAATATCCCTAAACCCGGTGAGTTGGCTTTACTTGCAAAAGATTTAAAAGAAAAAAATGTGCATTCATTTGCACCGAATTATTTACGCTTGGCAGAAGCTGAAGCCAAATGGAGAGAGAAAACGAATTAAATTTGAGGGGACAACTTTATGAATTGGACACCTGTTTTTCGCAGACTGACTATTAACGATGTTGATGAAATTCTGCATGTAGAATATGCTTCTTTCACTTCTCCTTGGAATCGGGATGCATTTGTTCGAGAGTTAACAATGAATCCTTATGCAATCTATATCGGTGGTGAGCTTGATAAAAAAATCGTTGCTTACGGTGGCATGTGGATCGTTATTGACGAAGCACATATTACCAATATTGCAGTATTACCCGAGTACCGGGGATTGAAAATTGGTGAACAATTAATGATGAAAATGATGGAAACAATGATTGTTAAGGGTGTAAAAAAGGCAACATTGGAAGTAAGAGTGTCCAATATTGTTGCCCAAAACATGTATCGAAAATTCGGTTTTAAAAATGGTGGTATTCGAAAATCATACTACACTGATAATTATGAAGATGCTTTAGTAATGTGGGTGAATTTAAAATGAATGATTTATATATATTAGGAATTGAAACAAGTTGTGATGAAACAGCGGCCGCCGTGGTCAAAAACGGGACCCAAATCCTTTCTAATGTTGTTGCTTCACAAATCGAAGTTCATAAACGTTATGGCGGCGTTGTTCCTGAAATAGCTTCCCGCCAACATGTAGAGCAAATAACCATTGTTATTGAGGAAGCAATGAGACAAGCAGAACTGAATTTTAGCGATCTAACGGGGGTTGCGGTAACCCAAGGACCTGGTCTTGTCGGCGCTCTTTTAATTGGAGTAGAAGCGGCAAAAACCCTTGCTTTTGCTCATTCTTTACCATTAATTCCCGTCCATCATATTGCGGGGCACATATATGCAAATCGGTTAGTTAAAGAAATGACATTCCCTTTGCTTGCTCTTGTCGTTTCCGGCGGTCATACAGAACTGGTCTATATGAAAGAACATGGTCATTTTAAAGTAATTGGTGAGACAAGGGATGATGCTGCCGGGGAAGCTTATGACAAAGTAGCCAGAGTACTAAGTATGCCATATCCCGGGGGGCCTCATATTGACCGATTAGCACATGAAGGAGAAGCAAATATCGACTTTCCTCGTGCGTGGCTAGAAGAGGGATCGTATGATTTTAGTTTTAGTGGATTAAAATCTGCTGTCATCAATACCGTACACAATGCTGAACAACGCGGGGAAACCATTGAGCCTGCTGATTTAGCAGCCAGCTTTCAGACTAGTGTCGTTGAAGTCCTTGTAGAAAAAACCGTCCGTGCAGTGCAGGAATATCAGGTTAACCAAGTCATTCTCGCCGGCGGAGTAGCTGCAAATAAGGGGTTAAGAAATCACTTAACCGAGCGGATTGCTGAGTTGGGAAATGTAGATTTAGTTATACCCCCAATGAACTTATGTACTGACAATGCCGCCATGATTGCAGCCTGTGGAAGTGTCTTTTTTGAAAAAGGCATTCGTGCAGATCTTAGTTTAAATGCAAACCCGGGACTGGATTTAGAAAGTTTTAATCGATGATGGTGTTTTGTTAATCAAGTTTGAATCGATGCTATCGTTTTCAAAACGAATTTTCTGTGGCTTTTTAACAAAACTTATTAATCAGTTTTTACCGATAATATTGTCTTCGAACGAATTTTCTGTGGTTTTCAAAAAACTGGTTAATTAGGTTTGAATCGGCGATGCTGTTATTAAAACCAATATTCCGCACGTGAACAGAATCGGCAAAGTTAAAAGCATTGCCAATACTTTTTCACCTATTCGACGACTCTCCATAAGGGCGAGTCGTTTTTAAAATGGGAGAATAATTATTTTGGCAGTTAAAAAAATCAAAAATGTATTATGCAATGGATTTCTAACTTTTGCTATTTTGGTATAGATGTATTCGTCAATATAGGAAACATTTTCGGAAAGCTGCTTAATCTAACAAAAAAGGACTTCGAATTTTGAAGTCCTAAAATTATCTTTATTGTTAACAAAGAATTTCTATAACTAAATTATAAAAAAACTGTGAAACACTTCACAGTTTATCTTCAAAACTAAATTATGGCGGTCCGGACGGGACTCGAACCCGCGACCTCCTGCGTGACAGGCAGGCATTCTAACCAGCTGAACTACCGGACCAATATTGCGGGGGTAGGATTTGAACCTACGACCTTCGGGTTATGAGCCCGACGAGCTACCAGACTGCTCCACCCCGCGATGATAATATTAATATATTTAGCCCGGCAACGTCCTACTCTCGCAAAGGCAAGGCCTTCACTACCATCGGCGCTGAGAAGCTTAACTTCCGTGTTCGGGATGGGAACGGGTGTGACCTTCTCGCCATTATTACCGAGCCTACTACATCGAATATGCCTGCTGGCTTGCGACGAGCTGAGGATCATCTTCCTCGAATTTACATTGACGCGGGAACACACATATCCGTGTACAATTTAATTAAAAAATGCAG
>NZ_CCRF01000019.1 GCF_000751775.1 Caldibacillus thermoamylovorans | reverse complement strand
ATTTTTTTTATTTTGCCCCTAACAAAAGCACAAAAGCAAATCAAATGCTCGATCAGTTATTAAGATTTGTCTGTCAACGTCTTTTTTATCTTTCAATCCCAATTTTTTTAAAAACTATCTATCCTAAGACTAAAGTCACGGCTGTTCTAAGTTGAAGTATAAAATATACTCCTTTGTAAATATTCCTGAACATGTTCGTAAGAAGGTCCGCTAGTAACAACACATCCATTGGAAAAATTTCATGTAATTTCCGAATATTTATCATACACCTCCCCAAAAACACATTTTCCTTCATTTTACATTCCTTTTTCAAAATAGCCTCCCTCACCCCAGTTAGATTAAAAACCAACCAAAAAAGCACCCTACTTTTTATTGTTTTGATGAATAAGAAGTTTCAAGTTCTATGCTACCATCCTGCAAAACACCATGTCCAAAGAGGCTTATTTGTTTCCAATAATTACCTGATTAATTTCACCATCTCTCCCTCTAAAGCAAAATTAAAAAAGCACCCGTTCAGGCGCCTTAAAATACTTTACGAATATGTTCAAACTTGTTTTTACTATATATCTCAAGATAAATTGCCGCGGTAATATTCCTTTATTTAAAACCTAAACGACGTATGCCCTACCTCTCATACATCCTTACGACTCCTTAGTCGATCCAGTGTGATTAAGTTCTTAATGATTTCACCAAGAACGCCAAACCATTTATTCCTTTTTGATATTTCAAGTTCGTTCGAAAAAGCATTATCTATATTATACCACGTTGACAAAATAAAAGAAAGCCCCCCTCGGCAATCACGGCAATCAATTTCCTAACGATCGACATCTTCAATAACTTGTTCATCGAAAAAGGGTTCCAATTCTCCCTGTTGAATTGGAGCATACCACGTCAGTATCAATGGACATGTCAATAATAATAAATCCCACCTTATTTCCATTTTTCCACCATCCCGACACATGCAACAAAGATTTTTACTATAGTAACGTCAATTCCAATTGGAACAAGCAAATTCGCCAGACTGTAAAAATCACCGTACTAATAATAACGATTATTTCAATTGATATTTTCGGTTGATTTAAAACTTGCAGTATAAGTAAGCCAATAAAAATTGTAAACAAAGCAAAATCAAACCAAAAGTTTCTGAGGCAAGTGCCGAAAGTAGGGTGCTAGAGCAGAATCAACAAAAAATTGTTTTATCCTCTTCGTGTTTACTCGTCTACCTTGACTAACCGGCCGCCGCATTTCCCGCAAACAAAGCGATTTGTATCTACTCTTCTCTTCCGCTTATAAATAAGGCCGCAATTAGAGCATTGATATTGATATATTTGCACTGACCGTTTTCTTTCTAATGTTTCAGGTAATGGTGTACAGTATCGGGGAGCACCGACTTGACTGGCAAGTTGTTTAAAATGTTGGTCTTTATGTCGGTAACCCATTTTATTTTGATGAAGGTGGTAATGACAAAGTTCATGTTTAATGATACCGATTAATTCTTTTTCTCCATACACATCATAATATTTTTTATTAATTTCAATATTACCGGTCTGTAGTATGTATCTTCCACCCGTTGTCCGCAGTCTTTTATTAAAAACTGCTTTATGTTTGAATTGCCTGTTAAAATATTCCAGGGATATTTTTTCAACTAAATTTTGTAGTTGCTGATCATTCATTTTTGATTTCACCTATAACCTATAAAGTTTCGTGTTTTAATAAAAGTAGTTCACTGACAATCTATTTTAACATAGATTAAATTATACACACATTTAAAAAACTGTACCATCAGCTGACCTTAAACAGATTCTATCCTGAATTGCAATAATAAAAAAGGTAATTGGAATAAACGTTCATTTTTCGGTTATGTGGATTTGTACAATTTCCTTTCAAAAATATTATCGTGAGGATTACCTCTTTCAAAAGGAGGGGTGGTTAATGCCGAGTTGGTTCAAAAAACAAATGCAAAGGGCTTTTTTAGAGAAAAATCGGTACCAAATTAAGTTATTAAATCAGTGCTGGTATTTTTATATGAGAAAAAATTGTTCTTAATTTCTTCTTCCATCGTTCCGGGCAATCCATTAGATTTGCGGTAGGCATGCAGATCATTATGAAAGCCCCTTCCGAATGACATTTGCGGAAGGGGCTTTCTAGTTGACAATAAATGACTTTTTCAGTGACTGGCGATACGACCATGATGATGTGACTGTAACGTTTTTTATTTAACAATAAACGACTTCCTTTTCGATTATGCATGATTCCTTATCAAGAACAAAAACCGTTTCCTCTTAACTTTCCTTTAACATCGACAAGGAAATCCGGCCTTTATTCACATCGACATCGTTCACCCAAACAGTTACAATGTCACCGACGGAAACAACATCAAGCGGGTGTTTAACATATTGGTTACTCATTTTCGAAATGTGGACGAGTCCATCTTGCTTAACACCGATATCAACAAATGCACCAAAATCGACAACGTTCCGAACCGTTCCTTGAAGTTCCATACCTGGTTTTAAATCTTCCATCTTTAATACATCTTTTCTAAGTAATGGTTTTGGTAAATCGTCACGCGGATCTCGTTCCGGTCGTTTCAATGCATCGAAAATATCTTTTAAAGTAAGTTCTCCTACCTCGAGTTCAACAGCCATATCATTAATATTGACTGCATTTAAACGTTGAATGAGCTTCTCAGAACCAATTTCTGTTGTTGAAAAGCCTAATTTCTCCAATAAACGTCTAACAACCGGATAATTTTCGGGATGGATACTTGTGCGATCCAATGGTTCATCTCCATCAACAACCCGGAGAAACCCGATACTTTGTTCATATGTTTTTTCACCAAGGCGAGGAATTTTTTTCAGTTCATCCCGATTTTTAAATTTCCCGTTTTCCTCACGATATTTTTTAATATTGTTGGCTACCGTTTTGGAAAGCCCAGAGACGTATTGCAAAAGCGAGGAGGATGCCGTATTTACATTGACGCCAACTTGGTTAACGACCGTTTCAACGACAAAAGTAAGCGACTCTTGCAATTTTTTTTGGGAAACATCATGTTGATATTGACCGACGCCAACTGATTTCGGATCAATTTTCACTAATTCAGCCAAAGGATCTTGTAATCTCCGGCCAATTGAGACGGCACTCCTTTCTTCAACATGAAGATCAGGAAATTCCTCCCGTGCAAGATCTGATGCTGAATAGACGCTGGCACCCGCTTCATTAACGATCAAATAATAGGTATCACTACCACCTAATTTTTTTAAAGTATCGGCGATGAATTCTTCGGTTTCACGTGAAGCTGTTCCATTTCCGATCGCAATCATTTCAACCTTATATTTTTCAATAATCCCCATTACTTTATTTTCCGCCTCGTCTTTTTTTGACACCGGTGGATGCGGGTAGATGACATCAATATGAAGAACTTTCCCTGTTTCGTCGACAACGGCTAATTTACAGCCGGTCCGATACGCCGGGTCGACACCTAAGACAATTTTTCCTTTTAATGGGGGCTGCAGTAATAATTTCCGCAAGTTCTCAGAAAAAATATGGATTGCCTGTTCTTCGGCCTTTTCCGTTAATTCATTCCGAACCTCCCGTTCAATCGAGGGTTGAATCAACCGTTTATAGCCGTCCTCAATCGCAAGCATGACTTCAGAAGCAACCGGTGAACGCTCATTTTTAATAAACGATTGCTTTAAGTAAGTGATGATTTTTTCAATATCAGGTTTTACAGAAACTTTTAAAATTCCTTCTTTCTCGCCGCGATTCAAGGCAAGGATCCGATGTGGAACAATTTTTCCGACAGGTTCTTCATATTCATAGTACATTTCGAATACTTGTTTTTCGTCCTTTTCTCCATCTTTAACGGCTGATTCAATTATTCCGTGTTTCATCGTTTCAAAACGGATCCATTTCCGCACCTCTGCATCATCTGAAACCATTTCAGCAATAATATCTTTTGCTCCGGTAATGGCATCTTCTTCTGTATGTACGTCAAGTTCTTCATTAATATAACGACGGGCTTCCTCTCGCAATTCTCCTGTATCCGGGAAGGTCATCATCCAACTTGCTAGCGGTTCTAATCCCCGTTCTTTGGCGATACTTGCTTTTGTTCTGCGCTTTTGTTTATATGGCCGGTATAAATCTTCTACCTCTTGCAGTTTTGTTGCGTTCTCAATTTTTCCCGCCAAATCTTCCGTCAATTTTCCTTGTTCGTCGATAATTCGGATAACTTCCGCTTTCCGTTCTTCTAAATTTAACAAGTAGTTCCAACGATCAAGGATATCACGGATAACAACTTCATCTAAAGCACCCGTCCGTTCTTTCCGGTATCTTGCTATAAAAGGGATTGTATTGCCCTCATTCGTTAAATCAATAACATTTTTTACTTGTGTTAGCTTAATGGCTAATTCCTTTGCCACTTGTTTCATTAATTCCGATTGTTTATCAATGGTTTGCTCCAATGTATTCACTCCCATTATTACATTTTCAGCACTACCTTATTATGATTGAAAAAAGCGAGTAAATCAATTTTGGCTTTCCACATTGCTTTAGGAAAAATAAAAAAGATAAGCCGTAATGACTTACCTTTTGGCAGAACAAACATTGAAATGAACACCTTTCCCACTATGAACTACCCGCCATTAAAATAACGAGTTTCGGAACCCCTACAAAGTTGTAGGTACTTCACAGGTGTGCCCAACACCACTACTGATTGAGTGTTTAACTCTTTCAGATACTTTCTTTGGAATTTTCCTTCGCCCATCATATCTGACCGAGCTTTCATCTCCTTAATGAATAGAGGAGGATTCCCACTCGGATGTCCTAAAGAATTTACCGCTTTTTTCCAAACATATGTATGAAAAAACGCTCTGATTTTCATTCAAGAGCGTCATTGTTGTTTTCATTCAAAATTCGATCAATCCTAAACTGATTTGCAACGCCTCATCAACTTTTTCCATCATTTCTTCATCCAGATGGGTAATTTTATCGGTAAGTCGCTGTTTATCAATTGTCCGAATTTGTTCTAGAAGTATAACCGAGTCTCGTTCAAAGCCGTATTTTTTCGCATCGATTTCCACATGTGTAGGTAATTTTGCCTTTTGAATCTGAGCGGTGATCGCTGCGATAATCACAGTTGGACTGAACCGATTCCCTATGTCATTCTGCAATATGAGAACAGGACGGACGCCTCCTTGTTCTGAACCAACGACAGGGGAAAGGTCGGCAAAGAAAACGTCGCCTCGTTTAACAATCAAAGGCTTATCCTCCGCTTACTAGTCTCTCAACTGTATGTTCTGCCTCATATTCAGCCTGAAAGCTTTCCGATGCAATAGTCAAATTAATTTTGGCCATTTCCATATATCCCCGTCTCATGGATTCTCGAATGTGTCTTTTTTTCCTTTCACGTAAAAACATTTTTGTCGCTTGATAAATCAGCTCATCGCGATTCACATTTTCTTGTTTAATAAATCCATCCATCTCCAGTAATAGACTTTGCGGCAAGTTCACTAGTATTTCTTGTGTTGCGCTGGATTCAGACACAAAAGACACCTCCAACTACTCACTATGCTTCTTTATACATAGTAACATTTATTTATCATAATGAAAAGTCATTTCTTTCACTTCCTCACTATTATCAGCCAAAATAGTCGGTTTTTATGCAAAATTCGACCGCTGCACATTCAGTTTGGACATTTTTTTCTAAACCCAATATCTTTTATACCTTTCCAGTCACTTTCTATAATCTGTAATGTGTTAAAAAATATATATGGTTTAATTTTGAGCCACAATATGAAATTATTCAGTATATGGTTATCATAGAACAGAAAAATTGGGAAGGGCTCCGCAGACCTTTTGCAATCAGCAGGAGATATCGATTTCCCCACTGATTGAAGTTGTGTAAAGAATAAAGAGGTCACCCTGAAAAATTCACACACGCACTCTCGATGTTTGTGGTGCCCAATTCAGGATAGACCCCTTTACAAAAAAATTATATTGTCATGATTGGAAACTGTTTGACCAAGTCATTATCAAAACAATCAAATGAACTTACATCTTTATAAAATTACTTCTCAACAGAAACATTTTGAACAGATTTCGCCAACATTACCATTTCTTCTTTTGTCAAATTATTGGAAGCTATCATATATTCAACATTACCGTCCGTCCAAGTCAGGGAATTGTCCGTCAATGCACCTATCGTGAAGCCTAAATCAACTGGGTCACCCTTAACGACTGTTGGTGACATACTGGATGTTTCAAGAACTTCGACATGTTCTTGCATTAGGGTAAAGGCTTTATCACCCTCATATGTTAAAATTACACGTTTTCCGTTAGATGTAGTGACTTCCTGTTCATCGACGAGTGTAGTTCCGGCAATTTCTTCTGTTGGAATTTTTACAGTTAGCTCAGAATTTGCATCTCTTTCTACAGTACTCACAGGAGCTTCCATTTGGGCACTGGTCATATTTCTGTTCAAATCAAAGGAACCATTATCAAATTTTGCATTGAATTCTGCCTTTGAAAATTCAACAGCAAGCTTCACGTTCCGATCGGAATCCATGACTTTCACAGAAACCGGTGTAAAATCTTTTTTGTTAAACGTAATTTCTTGTAAAGGCAACATTTTATTATATTGGTATCGAGTTTTTGTTTCAAATACATAATGCTTATCTGTTTCAGTCAATTTCGCGTTATCATCTTTCAATAAATCTTGTACAAGCGATTCGTATAAATATGGTTGACTGCTGTTTTTCGGCCATTCGCTCTGAAATTTATAGCTTTTGTTCAGTGCAGGTGTTAGTACGTATACACCTTCTTTATTTCTTAAAATCATTTGACTTTGGTCCCGTTCGGCATTTTTCATATGGACCCGGTATAATTCAGGTTTGTTATGCCACACTTCAATTTGATACTCTTGAGCCTCATTCCCCATTGTTAAAGTCATCTTGGCATCGAGCTTATATCCTTTTAATTCCTCGGTTTTCTTATTCAATTCCTGGATGACTTCTTCCTTCGTTTTCGAACCGCAACCCGCCAAAAGCATAACGAATACCAGTCCGGCAAATAGATAAATCCAGCCTTTTTTCATATTTCCAACCCCTTTATTTCAATCATGTGAGGAGAAGTCTTGTCTCCTTAATTCTTGCAATATGAATATATGAGACAAACTTTCCAAATATGCTAAAGAATGGACGTCCATTTTGGGTATTCAGGTATTCAGCTGTTCGAAGTTACTGAAGTGATGATCATTACTTGAGTTTAACATTTCAAAGACGGGTGGGTTTTCGCCGACAAAAAAGGAGATTCAAGCTTATAATGGTGACGAGAATGGGGCTCGTCGTCAAAATAGAAGCTTTCTCACCGAAAAATGGTGACGAGATTGAGTTTCGTCGCCAAAAACAAGCGTTTCTCAACTAAAAGTGGCGACGAAAACGAGGCTCATCGCCAAAAACAAGCGTTTCTCACTCAAAAATGGTGACGAAAACGAGTCTCGTCGCCAAAAACAAGCTTTTTTCAACCAAAAGTGGCGACGAAAACGAGGCTCGTCGTCAAAAAAGAGCGTTTCTCACCGAAAAATGGTGACGAGAATGAGTTTCGTCGCCAAAAACAAGCGTTTCTCACTCAAAAATGGTGACGAAAACAAGTCTCGTCGCCAAAAAAGAGCGTTTCTCTACCAAAAGTGGCGACGAAAACGAGGCTCATCGCCAAAAACATGCTTTTCCCACCGAAAAATGGTGACGAGAACCGGGCTCGTCGTCAAAAACAAGCGTTTCTCTACCAAAAGTGGCGACGAAAACGAGGCTCGTCGCCAAAAAAGAGCGTTTCTCACCGAAAAATGGTGACGAGAACAGATCTCGTCGCCAAAAA
>NZ_CCRF01000018.1 GCF_000751775.1 Caldibacillus thermoamylovorans | reverse complement strand
GACGAGAATGAGTCTCGTCGTCAAAAGAGGGAGTTTTTTACAAAAAAATGGTGACGAGATTGAGGCCCGTGCCAAAAAGGATGTTTTTTGCCTTAAAATGGATATCAAAGGGAACCCGACACGTTTCATATTGAATATAATTCATCGGGAATTGTCCCTCTCAAAGTGTACCCGGCACTTTCACTTTTAAATCTAACTCAACCGGAATTGTGTCAGGTGTCAGCTTGGACCTCTTAATAGGCTTTTACTTGATTCCGAAAATTCTACTCGAATTCACTTTGTTGCCGGAAGCTTGTAACTATTAACGAATAAGCAATAAAATTTAATCTTCTTCCTCAATGATCACTTGAGCTATTGCATAGTTGTCGCTATGACTAATTGACAAATGGACACGCAAATCAATCGGATTAACGAGATAAGGTTTGCCCCTGACATCTGTCTCAATCTCAATGTCATGAAAAGATAAATCCCTTCCAATTCCCGTACCGTATGCTTTTGAAAAGGCTTCTTTTGCGGCAAAACGCCCTGCTAAAAATTCGATTTTTCGTTTTGGAGATAATTGTTCAAAGATTTGTAGTTCTTTATTTGTCAAAACCCGCTCTTTAATCCGCTCATTATGTTCATAAACTTTTTTTATTCGGGTAATTTCTACAATATCAATTCCTATCCCTTTTATCACTTGACCACCTTCTATTTTTCACATTCTTTCATATACATAATGTACAAGTATGGGTAAAAAAGCAAATGGTATGGTGAGGTGCAAACATGTATCAAAGTAGGGGATTGAAAAATTTTATTCGAACACATCCGGTCATCTTTATATTAGTTGGTATAAATATTTTATTTTTCCTGTTCATTACTTTGCCGATTTTTCCGAACCGCTGGATAGCAGAGAAAATGATTGGTGTTAATATCCTAATTGCAAATGGTGAATGGTGGAGGCTGGTTACACCGATTTTTATCCACAGTAACTTTAACCATTTGTTGTTCAATTGCATTTCCTTAGTTATTATCGGTTCGCTTCTTGAAGAACGGAAAAAAAAATCAACTTTTCTGTTGGTGTACTTGAGTTCAGGAATTTTTGCCAATGTATTTACATATATTTTCGCACCCCTTACTTTTATTCATGTCGGGGCAAGCGGGGCAGTTTTCGGATTATTAGGTGTTTTTGCTATGTTAATCTATTTGAATAAATTACCTTATCAATTGAAAAACAGTTTACTGGTGATAATTATTCTGGCACTCTTATTTACATTTATGGAAAAAAATACAAATATATATGCACATATCGGCGGGTTTTTGTGGGGATGTCTTTGTGGTTTTCTTATTATAAGAAAAACGATTTAATTTCTTAAACATCCGTATAGAAAATAGCTCGTGAACAAAATTGTACATCTTCTGTGCGGATTCCATTACCTTTGCAGCGTGGTTCATCATGCAAGTTTGGGGAATATCTTCATGTTAGAAAGTAGTATAGGTAGCTGAGGTAGATATTCGAGGGTACTTTTTATGCACTATAATATGTAAAAAGGGCCCAATTTACTTAATGAGCCCTTTTCTTCAAAGTAAAAGAAAATACAAGTTTTGTAGCCAAGTTCTAGTCGCCCGCATTTTTCTTATTCCGCGTCTGTACGGGAATACCATTGATAGATTGCTTTGGCAACAGACTCGTCTAAATCAGCCACACGACCGCTACCTGACATGACGTGTGAATAGATGGTTCCTAGACTCTTTCGCCGTTGAAACCAGTTTTTGGAAATCTCTAATGATTGGATTCGGTTTTTAAACGTATAAAACGTCCTTGTTTGAATCCATCTGCTGCGAAGTGTCAACTGATGCCCGCTCATATTCCATCCGGCTCCCCGATAACTTTGATAGCCGAAGAGCATGGATAACGGAATGAGCACCAATAACAACCATCCAAACGGACGTAAAAAATATCCTCCGATAATAACAGGGATAGAAATAACATAAGCCGGTCGCAACATATATCGAATTTTCGCACGGTCCGGTAAGGTTCCTAATTCAACGTCTACTTGATAATCCGGCAAACAGCTTTTTACAATGGCAGTAATTTCCTGTTTTTTTATTAACGGACAAATGATCACTTTCCCCGGTTCCTCCATATCCGTCCCGCCCTCATTGATTACTTGGAAAGTTACATATCCAAAAAGACGTCGCAAAGGATTTTCAATAATTTCGATACCTTGAATCCGGTGAAAGGGAACGGTTATTTTTCGCTTTTCCAACAATCCGTGGGAAATGATTAAATTTTTCTCGGTTTTTTCTACCTTGTAATCGTAATACTTCAACATGGTTTGTACAATGGCAATCAAATAGGCAAACACGATAATGAATAATGACAGAATAATAAAGAGTGAAATACTGCTTGCAATAAATAGTTGTGCCTCTGTGTAAATTTTTTCATAAGGTATCAATTCATCAAATTGTGAGAAAAATGCAATGACCGCAGTAATTACACCAATAGCACCACCGCTTGTTATTGCCAATAAAAAAATATTTTTCATACTCGCTTGATAAATAATGTCTACAGGTTCCTCATCAGAAATAGAAGTATCTATAGCTATTGTCGCCATCTGTTCACCGGAAGCTTCCGTTGGTATACTTTGTTTTTTCTTTGATTTTTTTATGTATGACTGGATATTTTCCGCTTCCTCTTTTTTGATGGCAATTAATTGGGCTTCCGATTCATCCAGGGCGCCTCCTGCTGTTTCAACCGTAATTTTTGCCAAACCAAAGATCTGCTGCAATAAACCTTCTGTCACCGAAATACTTTGAATCCGCTCAAAAGGAATATATCGCTTTTTCCTAACAAACAAACCGTGTTCTATTCTTAACTCTTCATCTTCAATCCAGTAAGTGAAACGGAACCAATTAATAATTCCACTAATGATTGTAAAAAAAATGATCACCGACGGAATCCCGAAACGAAATAATAAATCGAGTGTTGAAGCGTCCTCACCGCTTCCACCCAAAATAAACATGAAAATGATGGGGAGAACTGCATCTTTTATATTTTTGAGTATAAATAATATAACCGAAATCGGGTGCATTCGTTTCTTCTCAAACATCTTCATCCGCCACCCTTGCTAAGTTGGAAATGACATGCCTTAATTCTTCCGCTTCCACATCTTCTAAGGCAGGAATTTCATGAACAGTTGCTGCGGTCGATATTTTGACGGAAGCTAAATGGTACTTTTTTAATAATGGACCTTGAGTCGTATCGACATGTTGAACACGAATCATCGGAACTAATGTTTTCGTAACAATCCATAAACCGTGCTGAATTTCAATTTCTTGTTCTCTTACTTCATAACGCCAGATTTTCCAGCGTAGTTTTGGATTGAAAAAGATGATGAAATATGTTTCAACAATCCATAATAAAACTAATGGTATAATAATCCACTTCGGCCAATGGAAAATAAAAATAACAACACTAATAGTCACATAAATTAATAACGATAAACCAGAGGTAATGATTCCGCGGATTTTCCAAACAGTTAATGCCCGTTCAGAAATATGTTTTGCCGGTTCCCCTAACATGTTTTATCCTCCTTAAAAGTTTTTCTACCTTTATACGTTAATATCGGTAAAAAGTTACAACTATTTTACTATAATTGTATATGTTGAAAAATTCAGTCACAAATCCTTGAACATATGTTAATCCGCAACGTTTTTGCCGTACTCTCCGAAGCCGATTCATCTCATGACAGAAGTCACAAGTGTTCTCATTTCATCCATTAAATGATTAACACGCAAAAATTTTATAAAAATTTCGCCCAAGTTCAATTTGTATCGTACATAATACCTAATGAGAAAATTTTTCGTAAAAACCTTTTTGTGTGCTAATCATAAAATGAAAATAGCGTCCAGAGCCGTATCTGACGCTATTTAAAGAATATAATATTCACGGTTTCGGGAATTACCGGATACTAGCTTTTTTTATAGCTGCGATTATGTGACCGTTGTCTTCTCGGCATTTCTCTTGAACCTCTGCCTACTTTTTTAGAAAAATTATTTTTGTCTCGTTTTACCGGTAACGGAGCTTCATAGGAAATTTTCACCGGCGTTGTAGCAGGTTCTTTTGTTAATAATTTGAGAGCGGCCGATACAATCGTAAGTGCGTCATGCTGCGTCAATAATTCTTCAGCTGCTTTCCGGTAAAGGGAAAGGTCATTCTCATCGATCGTATTATGAATCTTATCAATGGTTAAACGTTGTTGACCTTCAATCGCTTCTGCAATGGACGGGACCTGCATCCGTTTCATCCGTCTTTTCGTGGTTTCTTCCACTGTCCGTAAATATCCCATTTCACGCGGTGCTACAAAAGTGATTGCCATCCCGGTCTTTCCGGCACGACCGGTCCGTCCGATTCGGTGAACATAGCTTTCCGGGTCTTGCGGAATATCAAAATTATATACATGGGTAACACCGGAAATATCCAACCCGCGTGCAGCAACATCGGTGGCAACCAAAACATCGATCGATCCTTCTTTAAATTTACGAAGAACAGAAAGGCGTTTTGCTTGCGATAAGTCGCCGTGAATGCCTTCAGCCGTATAACCTCTGATGGAAAGGGCCTCTGCCACTTCATCGACGCGCCGTTTTGTCCTGCCAAAAACGATCGCCAAATCCGGTGATTGGTAATCAAGCAACCGGGTTAACGCATCAAATTTGTCTTTTTCCTCCACTTTAACAAAAAATTGATCAATTTGTGGAACCGTCATTTCTTTTGCTTTAATCCGAACCGTTTCCGGATCTTTCATAAACTTAATAGCAATCTGCCGAATTCGCTCAGGCATAGTTGCCGAAAATAATAATGTTTGCCTTTCTTCAGGAACACTTTCTAAAATTTTCTCAATATCTTCAATAAATCCCATATTCAACATTTCATCAGCTTCATCGAGGACAACCGTATGAATATCTTGAAGCTTAATGGTTTTCCGGTGAATATGATCCAGCAGTCTTCCGGGTGTACCGACAATAATAGCCGGTTTCTTCTTTAAGGCACGAATTTGTCTTGAAATATCTTGACCACCGAAAACTGACAATACTTGGACATGCTTTTCATAACCAAGTTTAAACAATTCTTCTGAAACTTGAATAGCCAATTCTCGGGTTGGGGCAATGACTAAACTTTGGATATTTTTATTTCTGGTATTGATTTTTTCAATCAAAGGGATTCCAAAGGCGGCCGTTTTCCCCGTACCTGTTTGCGCTTGTCCAATGATATCTTTTCCTTGCATGCTTAACGGAATTGTTTGTTCCTGAATCGGCGTCGTTTCCTCAAAACCAATTCGCTTCAGTGACTTTAATGTAGTAGAACTTAAATTTAAATTTTCAAATTTTACCAATGCTTTCATACTCCTTTAATTTACAGAAAAAATACTCTCACACCTTTTTGAGAGTAATGTACTTTACACTATAATTTTCTCCATTTTGGTTCATTTATATTACCATTAATTAGCTGTCATTGCAATTTTTTTACAAGTATCCTCTTCATTCAAGAAGGTAAAAATTTCTTGAAACACTCGCTGCTGTTCTTGGCAATAGCAAATATGGTGATTAGCCTCTTCAAGTAAGAGCAGCTTTTTTTCCGGTGTATTTATTGACTCATACAGAAAATATGCACTTTTCAAAGGTACAATTGGATCCATTTTTCCTTGGACAATCAATGTCGGTACATTTACTTTTGAAAAAATTGGCCGGATGGTGTTGACAAGTTTACGAAATTCCAAATACGCTTTTAAAGGTGTGGAAGTAAACTTTCTTTTATATTTTTGAAAAATTGTACTGTGACGGAATGAATTTGTCAGGCACTCTGAAATCATATTTTGCATTTCTAATAAAAAATTTCTTGGATTCATATAATAAGCCGCTGCACTTAATAAAACCATTCTTTTCACAGGATATTGAGTAGCTAACCAACTCCCTATGAGACCGCCCATGGAGAAACCACATATATATATTGTATCACATTGTTCCATCAATTTAACGAGTTCTTCTTCAGCATGACGAATCCAGTCACTATAGCGGACCCCTTTAAGTTTCAGTTCATCTCCATGACCGGGTAAAACCGGGGTACGTATCAACCAATTCGTTTGATTATTTAAAAATGAGACGAGTGGTTCAATTTCTCTTGGTGAACCGGTAAAACCGTGAATACATAACAATCCATTCATGGCACACCACCCTTTAAGGAAAACTCCTCCCAGTAAGATGCCATTTTTTTACAAGCAAGTTCAAAGAATGAGGGAGGTTGTACTTTAAATTTCCCTAAAGTTCGGGTTTCATGCATTTTTCAAGAGGCGACCTTCGTAACGATTTGACGACTGTTTTGGGATTACCAAAAAATAAATATTATTGCTGAGATCTGGAAAACACACATACTGAATTCTTTCAATTACAACTGTGACAAAAATAAATGTATTTGCCGCGACCGGTGTTATTCAGTCAGAATTAGGGGATTTCAAAGACCAAAAAATAAATGCGATTGCGCGTTACATCTTAATTCCTTCGACAACCTCTTCCAGTCTTATCCCTCTTGAGGCTTTTACCAAAACGATTGTTTGCTTGTCTAACTTAGGTTTCAAATGTTCAATTAATGCTGTTTTATCGGTAAAGGAAAAACACCTGTTTGTGTCAAATTTTTCCTTTGCGCCGACTGCAATATGTTTTCCTAATTTCCCATATGTGTAAACGTAATTGATCTTTTCTGGGCGAATATGGCGACCTACTTCTTTATGAAATTCTTGTTCTTGCGGCCCGAGTTCTAACATATCACCAAGAACGACGATTTTTTTATCAAACCCCGGGAGGTCCGCTACTAAGTCAATAACGGCTTTCATCGATGTCGGACTGGCGTTATAAGCGTCATTTAAAATTTGGCAACCGTTTATCCCAGGTATCATCTCTAATCTCATCTGGGTGAGCTTGATTTTTGAAAAACCTTCATTGATGGAAGAAAATGATACTCCCCATTCCCGGGCGACAATCATTGCTGCCATGGAATTTAAAACATTATACTCCCCTAAAATCGGGAGGTTAAACGTGATGTCAGATTGATTAATGGTAAAGAGAGAACCTGTTGCACTCATTTCAATTTTAGTCGGATAGTAATCATTTTTTGCCGATTTGCCGAATGTCCGGATTTTCCATGGTTTATCCATATGCATGAGTTGGGAGACAATGAGCGGTTCATCACCTGGGTAGACGAATAAACCGCCAGATTTCAGGCCGTTTACAATTTCTAATTTTGCTTTTGCGATTCCTTCTCGTGAGCCCAGTTCCTGTAAGTGAGCATCCCCAATATTTGTAATGATGGCAGCATCCGGTTTTGCCATTTTGGTCAAAAAGTCAATTTCACCAAAATTACTCATGCCCATCTCTAATACGGCAACTTCTGTATCTTTTTGTAATCCAAGGATGGTAAGTGGAAGACCAATATGATTATTAAAGTTTCCGGACGTTTTTTGAACTTTATATTTTACCGATAATACCTCCGCAAGAATATCCTTCGTAGTTGTTTTCCCATTACTCCCGGTTACCGCGACAACTTTTAAAGATAATTCATCCCGGTAAACTCTTGCAAGTTGTTGCAAAGCTTCTAACGTGTCGTCAACGATGAGAATAGGGAGATTGGTCGGAGGATTCGGGACGTCTTTCTGCCATAAGGATGCACCGGCGCCTTGCCTCATTGCTTGTTCAACAAATTCATGCCCATCATGTTTTTCCCCTTTTAGCGGGATAAACAAATTTCCTTGTTGGATTGATTTTGAGTTGATTGAAACACCTTGTACTGTTTGATCTTGAAAGGAAGAAATATCATTGTGGACTTGAATCATGTTTGCTAACTGTTGGACTGTTTTTTCAATCATCCTAGCACCTCCAATGGTGAATTTCGTTTGCAATTAATTTTGGGGCTGCATGTGTTGTTTCTAGAATTGTTTGGCTGACAATTTGCCTCGATTTCCTGCCCATTTTGCTCCTAAAATAAAATAATAGTTAAATTTTGCCCTTGTTATAAACGACAGTATCTCAGTAAGCCTACCCCGAAAAAAATGTACATTTGGACAAATCACTAAAAGACTTTATTCCAAGGAAAACAACACACCTTGAAATAAAGTCATTAAAACTTGCTTAGTCTAATGTGTACCGGATTTTTTGTTTCTCTTCATAACGTTCGAAACCAAGTTCGATTAGTCGGTCAATCAATTCCGGATAGTCCAATCCTGAATGTTTCCAAAGTAACGGGAACATGCTGACCGGAGTGAATCCCGGCATCGTGTTAATTTCATTAATTAAAACTTTTCCTTCTTTTGCGACAAAAAAGTCTGCACGGACAAGGCCTGAACAATCTAATGCTTTGAAAGCTGTTATGGCCATTTCTTTTATCGTTTCATAGATTTCCTCGGACACATCTGCCGGGATAACCAAAGCCGTATCACCATCTTCATATTTCGCTCGATAATCATAAAATTCTGTTTTTGGAACAATTTCACCAGCCACAGAGCAAATCGGTTGATCATTTCCTAATACACCGATTTCAATCTCGCGGGCTTCCACACCTTGCTCAATAATAATTTTCCGATCAAATTGAAAGGCTTCCTGGAAAGCCCTCACTAATTCTTCCCGGTTTTTACACTTGCTGATTCCAACACTTGATCCTAAATTGGCCGGCTTAACAAAACAAGGATAGTCAAGAGCTTTTTCAACCTTTTCATATGAAGCCACGGCATCATTTTCCCATTCGTGACGAAGAACGGATACATAATCAACTTGATTCAATCCGGCATCACGAAACAAGTTTTTCATAATGACTTTATCCATTCCGGCTGCTGAAGCCAAAACACCATTCCCAACATAAGGAAGATTTAAAACTTCCAGCATGCCTTGAACTGTTCCGTCTTCTCCGTTAGGTCCGTGTAATAATGGAAAAATAATTCCCGGTTCATCCATTTTTTCTATCGAGTCTCCTATAAAAAGAGCCGGACTGGTAGTTGTCGATTTTTGTCTATCCAATCTCAATTCGCCAATTTGTTTGACCGGATTTTCTAAAGCTTCACGTTTCACCCATTGGCCAGCCTCTGTTATATAAATCGGGGTTACCTCATACTTTTCAAAATTTAATGCCTGGGTAACAGCAAAAGCCGTCCGTATGGATACTTCGTGCTCGGCTGATTTACCGCCGTACAATAAGAAAATTTTCTTTTTCATGAATATGCCTCCAAACAAAATAATAACAACATGTAACTAATTTCCCATATATTTTACCACTAATAAACGAACAATAAAGGTATTTTTTCAGCAGTTCATTCTTTTTGTATCATATGATTTAGAAGAATGAATAACACCCAAAAAAGTCTGTTTTTCGAAAAAACACACGCTCAAATTAGAAAATAATGTGTCAAGCTAATGTGAAAAAACCTTTTGGGTGCTCATTTATCGAACCTTTCAATTTCCATTTTTATTTAGGTTTACTTGCCATTCCTTTTGTTTTCGGTCAAATACAATATTTCCATGGGGCACATCAGCGGTTGACACAGCTAGATATTTTTCCATCATTTCATCCATATCATAATAATCACCGACAACCCAAAAAGGGATTTCAATTTGACCGCGTTCTTGGCTAAAATGTTGAAACGAAAAGACTAGACCTTCCGTCAATAAAGAATTCAGTTGGTGTAACACATTTCGTTCGATTGGTGGATATATCTTTTTTTTGCGAAAACCGATGATTGATTTATCATATTTCGCTTCACTTAACCTGCTGGCCAGTATCCCGCCGAGGCAATCATAAAAGTCGGTCCAATAGCGATAATACGTTTTATTTAGCCAGCCATCATCTTCCGTCAAATAGGCAAAGCGATTGTTTAATTTTTGGAAAAATGGGAGTGACAGGTGTTTTTTCATATGACCTAAATATAGTAATTCTGCCAATTCTTCCCCTTCAATAGTATCCAAGCTAAATACATCATCAAAATCCACCCAGCAAAATTCACCAAATTTATGAACTCCTTTTCGGATTAGTTGTTCCACTTGATCCTTTAATATATAATCCAATTGGGTATCTAAATGGAATTCCGTGTCATCATATTTGTGTTTTAACAATAACAAGTTTGCTAATGGCTTTTTCAATGATTGAATAAATCCGGGAAAGGTAATCCCGTTTGAAATGACATAATGATCTCGTGTATTTACTAATATATAAATTAAATCTTTGAAATCATCATTTCTGGCCACCTTGTTCATCTCCCTAAAAGTCGGTCATTATATAAAATGGATATTCACTCATTATATAATGAATGATATTAATAATGCTTTTCAAATTTATTACGATTATATATCCTGATTGGTTTCAATTTTACGTTTTCTACATAAATAAGTTTCTTACATACAAATTTTATCATATTTTTTCCATTTTCCTTTTTCCCCTGTGAAAAAATTATTGTATATACTAATAAGGTGTTTTGATTATTTCACATATCTTGTTTTGCCTTCATATATATGTGAAAATAGTTTCAGAAAATATATTGAAAAAATGGACGCTCATGATTCCGCCTTACCATTGACTATAAAGAAAACTCGAGCGTCCGAGCCTTTCGGCGAGAGCAGAGCCGTAGTTCACCGAAAAAATATAAAATTTTTTCGGCTGCGATGTATTCCCACGTAGCTTTTCTTGTGAACTTATGCGTTAGGAAAGTAGAAATTGGAAAATTTTCACTTTCCTATTAGCAAATAAAGGAGGGGAGCTTTCATGAACCATTTAATGACAAATGAGCAACTATTAGTAACCGTTGTAAAATTATTGCGAGAAAACAAACGGAATGAACTCATGCTCATCATTGATGAATTGCAACCTTATGATATTGCAAATTTATATAAAGAGTTACCGCATAAATTGAAAACTCGGTTTTTATTCCACTTGGACAACCATCTACTGGCAGACGTAATCCAAGAAGTGGAAGATTCCGATTTACAATTGGAAATTCTTAATAAATTAACAATCGATAAAAAGGGCGAGGTTTTAAACTTAATGGATAACGATGACCTTGCCTCTTTGCTTCATGACTTACCGATCGAGAAAAGCGAATCGCTCTTGGCAGAAATGAAACTTGAAGAGTCGGCAATTGTTCAAAACATTATGAAATACCCGGAGGAAACAGCCGGCCGACTTATGACGAACCGATTTGTTTGGATTCGAAATACTTTTACAGTCAGGGAGGCTGTTGATAAATTAAAGAACTTTGCCGAGTATGCCGAAACCATTAACTACTTATATGTTATCGATGAAAACCGGAGACTGGTCGGAGTAGTTTCATACCGCGATCTCCTTCTTGCCGATTTGAATGATAAAATTGAAAACATTATGTTTGAACGGGTTATTTCGGTATCTGACTATACCGACCAGGAAGAAGCAGCCCGAATTTTGGAAAGATATGACTTTCTCGCTCTTCCCGTTGTTAACGAAGATAATGTACTGCTTGGGATCATCACGTTTGATGATATGTTAGACGTCATTATCCGTGAAGCAAATGAAGATATAGAAAAATTATCCGCTTCAGGGAAAGCCATCGATTTCGATACAAAAGCAACCATCGCTGCCTGGCGGAGATTGCCTTGGCTCGTTTTATTACTCATTATCGGATTGTTTTCCGGTAGTATTATCAGTTATTTTCAAGAAACATTGGATCTTGTTGTTGCATTGGCATTCTTTATGCCGATGATTTCAGGGATGACCGGGAATACCGGCACACAATCTTTGGCCGTCGTTGTTCGTGGTTTAGCCGGACAAGATTTAAATAAAAAGGCGATTTTTCATCTGATTTTACGGGAATTTATCGTTGGCTTCATTATCGGCGTCATTTGTGGGATTCTTATTTCTTTTATTGCTTATTTTTGGCAAGGAAACATTTATATTGGGCTTGTCGTCGGTGTATCCCTGTTTTTAACCTTGATTATTGGCACATTGGCCGGAACAGTAATTCCCCTTATTCTCTATCGGCTGAAAATTGACCCTGCGATTGCTTCCGGTCCACTTATTACAACATTAAATGACATTTTTTCACTGACAACGTATTTTTCCATTGCTTCCATTTTTTTAGACAAATTATTATGACTATGTGTTTTTAGAAGGATAAAGAATACACCCCATCTCCCACCTATCTTCCCCTTTGATTTGGAGCTTTAGGTGGGAGTAAATTTTTATGTAAATAGTTATCTAAATATTACAAATTTATAAATAAAACCTCACAATAAATATTGACTCCAGAAATATATATATCTATAATAGATATAATAAAGAAAATTTTTTGCTTTTTTAACTGTTTATAAGTTTCAAACAAGGCTTAAGTGAATACAAGTCATTTTTCTGTTAGGGGAATGGAAAATTCAGCCAACATTTCATACTTATTTTTTTATAGAAGTCTCCAAAGCTCCATTAACAAAAACCCCAATGTGTTGTAAACTATTAATTAAAAGGAGGAATGTACCTTCGTAAAGAATGATGAATGACCTTACACTGCCTGTCTAATAAAAATAGTTAAGAAAACTCAGGCGTAAGAACCTGACGTTGCGTAAAGTGTAGTTCACCGAAAAAATATTATACTCATTTTTCGGCGAGAAATGTAACTTTCGAGGCTTTCCATATGCACTTTGCGTTGGAAAAATTATGAATTCTTTTAGGAGGTGAACTCCCGACCCTGTTTTAAGGGGCGGGGATTTTGTTGGACGACATAGTTGGTCTGATTTATATCGCCGTTCTAATTGCGTTAACGGCATTTTTCGTAGTTTCTGAGTTTGCCATTGTTAAGGTGCGAACGTCGAAAATTGAAGAACATATCGAAAAAGGAAGAAAAAGTGCAATTGCTGCAAAAAAAATCATTACCAACCTGGATGAATATTTATCTGCCTGTCAACTTGGGATTACCGTTACCGCACTTGGAATCGGTTGGTTAGGAGAATCTACTTTTGAGTCGATTTTTACCAAACTTTTTACGAACTTCAGTATTCCTGAGTCGATTTCCCATTTGTTGACAATTACCATCGCATTTTTAATAATGACGTTCTTACATGTTGTTGTTGGCGAGTTGGCACCAAAAACGGTTGCTATTCAAAAAGCTGAAGAAATTACATTACTGGTTTCCAGACCGCTGATTTTATTTTACAAAATTATGTATCCGCTCATCTGGGTACTGAACGGTTCCGCACGCTTAATTACGAAAGCTTTCGGTTTAAAACCTATGGCGGAAAATGGTAGTGCTCATACGGAAGAAGAACTTCGGATCATCTTAAGTGAAAGCTATCGAAACGGTGAAATAAACCTGTCAGAATACAAGTATGTAAATAAGATATTTGAATTTGATAATCGGATTGCAAAAGAAATCATGGTTCCGCGAACAGAAATTGTAAGTATTGACATAAATGATTCCATTGAGTCTCTATTAGACCTTGCTCGTGTAGAAAAATTTACCCGTTATCCGGTGATTGACGGAGATAAAGATCATATTGTCGGATTTATTAATATGAAAGAACTGCTAACAACTTATATTTCCGGCAAAGATCTTTCAAAGTATACCGTCAGATCCTTTATTCGACCTATCATCAGGGTGATTGATACAATCCCTGTTCATAATCTTCTTGTCAAAATGCAAAAAGAACAAATTCATATGGCTATTCTTTTTGATGAGTATGGTGGAACAAGCGGTCTTGTCACGGTGGAAGATATTGTGGAAGAGATCGTAGGTGAAATCCGGGATGAGTTCGATTTAGATGAAATCCCATTAATTCGACAATTGTCTGAAAACCACTATATCTTTGACGGTAAAGTATTAGTCAGTGAAATAAATGCATTATTATCACTTGACATTAATGATGAAGATGTTGATACGATTGGTGGATGGTTTTTAACGGAAAATTTTGAGGCAAAACAAGGTGACATCCTCATCTATAAAGATTACCAATTTAAAGTAATTGAGATAGAAGATCACCATATTAAATATATCGAAGCAAGAAAAGTTGTCACAGAGAGTAACTATGAAAATCCAGTTCATCCGACGAACATGGCGACTGCGAATACAGAAGTGGTTTAATCATGTCCATGGAAAAGGACAACTTTTATCAAAACCGTTCACATGAAATATTTGATGATTGTAAGTGTAAAACGGAAAATTTCAGTCGTACCTTTATGAGAGAACTAGGGAGGAAAGCCATGCGTGATTTCATGCTTTCCGTTCAGGCCGCTTTCTCCCGGTTCAACGTTCGTATTTGGTATTTTACATGGAACTGCACCTATTATGGTAGTTCCTTTTATTTTGGAGTTTTTCACCTGATTGATTCAGGAGGTTTCGGGGAATGTATGTCACTATTTCATATCTATAAAACTTGAAGAAAAAATAACTGAATAGATGTGCATCCCCAAAATTAACATTCTGCCAAATTTTTGTTTTTGCTACTTTCACTAAATCGATTATAATATGGTTATGTAAAAAATAAACTAACATCCAAACAACATTTGGACGAAAAATTCCCTGTCCGATTTTCTTGAACCATTTTTTTACAACAAAAATCCGAAAATTTTATCCGTAAGATTCCGAAAAACGGACTTTTTGGGTGTTAAACGTGATATAATATTATTTTATTCGATTTTTTAAAAGTGAAAAGGTGAATATAATGGAAAATGAAAAAAAAGTTCCAGATCGTTTTGATTGGACTTTAGCTTTTATATTATTTCTGTTTTTTATTGTTAGTTTAATATCTATATACAGTGCTCAGACTTCAGGGCAATATTCAACAAACTTTGTACTTGATCAATTAAAATGGTATATCGTTGGGGCTATCATTATTGGGGGGGCCTTGTTTTTTGATCCGGATCAATATAAAAAATTATCATGGATATTTTATGGTTTTGGGATATTTTTACTTATTGTATTATGGATTGCAGCCAAACTCCATTTGGGTATTGCAGAGGAACGAAATGGAGCCCATAGCTGGTTCACCCTTCCATTCGGGAGCATTCAGCCGTCCGAATTTATGAAAGTATTTTTAATCTTGGCGATTAGTCGGCTTACATCCGATCATAATCAAAAATATCCGGTAAAAACATTACAATCAGATTTTTGGTTGTTAGTTAAAATTGGCCTCACTGCTTTGGTTCCATTGGTGTTAATTATGGAACAGCCGGACTTAGGAACTGCATTAGTCATCATGGCCATTACAGCCGGAATGATTTTAGTATCTGGAATTTCATGGAAAATAATATTACCCTTTTTCTCTCTAGTTGCTCTTCTTGGGGTAGGTATTATTGGTGTTATGATATATTTTCCGGATTTTCTAAAAGATCATATTGACCCTTATCAGTATGGAAGGATTTATGCCTGGTTAGACCCATATAGTTATGCATCCGGTGATGGTTTACACTTAATTAGTTCCCTGCAAGCAATTGGGTCCGGTGAGATTTTCGGGAAAGGCTTTATGGGGAAAGAAGTATACGTCATGGAGCGCCATACAGACTTTATCTTTAGTCTAATTGCTGAAGAATACGGCTTTATCGGTGCCAGTGTCGTTATCAGTTTATTTTTCCTGCTTATCTATCATTTAATAAAAATTTCATTAGAAACGAACTCTCAATTTAATTCTTATATTTGTGCAGGTATCATTAGTATGACTGCATTCCATGTATTTCAAAATATCGGGATGACTATCCAAGTATTGCCAATTACCGGAATCCCACTTCCTTTCCTAAGTTACGGGGGAAGTTCATTGATGGGCAATATGCTCGCCATGGGGTTAGTTTTCAGCATCCGGTTTTATCATAAAAATTATATGTTTGAAGCAGATACAGATGAATAAACGGCGGTCTTGACTCGCAGTTAAGGATAGGATAAATAAATATAGATAACTCCGGACGTCAAGATTCAGGTCCGGAGTTTTTCTACTGTACATTTATTTCTCACAAATTCGCTTCTTTCGCCTCTTTCTCCCCTATTTCTGTCCCTTTTTTCAACGCAAATTGATAAACAACCATGGCAATAAAGCCGGCTAAGCCAATCAAATCAGAATAGCCTTCAGGATAAATCAATAACAATCCAATAACAACAGAAGCAATTCTTTCAATCCAGTTTAGTTTTTTATACCAATAACCAATTAACCCGGCACCGATACCAACCATCCCGGTAATGGCAGTAAAAATAATCCATAGCACACCTAAGAAAGTCGTATTAATCATCAATAACTCAGGTTCCATTACAAACATATACGGTATGATAAAAGCGGCGACAGCAAGCTTCGAAGCATTAATTCCCGTTCGGATTGGTTCCCCGCCCGAGATTCCTGTTGCCGCAAAAGCAGCCAAAGCAACAGGTGGTGTAATATCGGCAACAATACCAAAATAAAAAACAAACATATGGGCAGCTAAGACCGGCACAGCCACTTCCAGCTGATTATTTAATGCTAAAATGGCCGGTAATGCAATTGTTGATGTAATAATATAATTCGCTGTTGTCGGTGATCCCATGCCGATGATGATGGATGTGATCATCGTAAAAAATAAAGTCAATAATAATAAAGCATTCGGGTTATTTGTAATTGTCTGGGCGAGTCCGACAATTTCGTTTCCAAGTTTCAAACCGAGCCCTGTTTTTGTGACAACTCCGACAATAATCCCGGCACAGGCGGTTGCAGCTGCGACCCCAAGTGCAGAACGAGCCCCTTCAATGAGAGCTACAAAAAATTTCGATAATGTAATCCGCGTATCTTTTCTAAACAAGCTGACAATAATCGTAAACAAAATACCTAATAGAGCTGCGCGGGAAATACTCGTACCGATGTCCATGAAAATGATAATGGCAAGTATTGGCGTTAACAGATAGATTTTCTTAAATACTTCCTTTTTAGCTGGAATTTCTTCTTTTGGCAAACCGCGTAATCCTTGTTTTTTCGCTTCAAAATGAACCATAATCCAAATTCCGGTAAAATATAAGATAGCTGGAATAACCGCAGCTTTGACAATTTCAATATAGGGTACACCGGCAAATTCAACCATTAAAAAGGCAGCCGCGCCCATAACCGGCGGCATAATTTGACCACCCGTTGATGCTGCAGCTTCTACCGCACCGGCAAAATTCCGATGATAGCCTAATCGTTTCATTAAAGGGATGGTATAGGAGCCCGATTGTACCACATTGGCAACAGAACTGCCTGAAATCGTCCCTTCCAATGCACTTGTAAAAACCGCCACTTTTGCAGGACCACCAATACGTCTTCCTGCAATTGAAATGGCCAAGTCATTGAAATAGTTTCCTACCCCTGTCTGTCCAAGGAAAGCCCCGAACAAGATAAATAAGAAAATGAAAGTCGATGATACTTGAAGTGGCGTACCAAGGATTCCCTCTGTTGTATAAAACATGGAATTTATTAATTGCTCAAGACTTAACCCTCTATGTGCCAACATTCCCGGCATACTTGGTCCATATAAAGCATAAAGAAGGAAAGCTATTGCAATGACAACCAAAGGAAGACCGACCACTCTTCTTGCCGCTTCCAAAACCAATATAATAACCAGACCGCCAATAATCATTTGTGCTGTATCAATACTACCGATTTTTTGCACCAATGAATCATAAAAAACAGGCCAATAGCCACAGACGATAATGGCCAGAACTGCAAGAATATAGTCGTACCAAGCTATTTTTTGGCGTAATGCAGTCTTTCTTGCGGGAAACAATAAAAAGATTAAAACCAACGCAAAACCTAGATGGACTGTTCGTTGAATATATGCTGTTAATTCCCCGAATGCACCCGTATAGATTTGAAATAAAGAAAAGGCAACTAACAAGCCAATAATAACTTTTGACATCATTCCGGACAGTTTTCGTGTTCGTGATTCAGCATCATATTTTTCCATTAATGCCTTTTGCTCTTCTTCGGATAATTGAACTTTTTCATTATGCTCAGTCACGGATTTCAACTCCTTTCACAGATTGCCATAATGATAGATGATCTACTTGAACCTTATATATTTCCCCAGGTTTCAGATAATCGTTAAATTTGACGATATGTTCTTCATTTTCTCCCCAGACTAAGCGATGTTTTGAAACGGTTTTTCCATTTCGGATCATCATCGACGGGAAGACATTACCTACATCTTTTATATGATATTTTCCATCCTTATATTCGAAAGTTTGTCCCGTCTCCGCATTGGAAGGCATTCCAATACCAAATTCTTCAAAAACAAATTCGTATTCCTCCATCGTATCATCCGGCAAAACCCGATATTTCTCAATAACATCGGTTAAATGAATTGAATGGGTAAAAATAATTTGAAAAGTATCTCCCTCCTTAACGGGGAGATAGGCAGCGATTTGACCGGTGTTCCGTTCATAAAAGACGAGCGATTTACGAAATGGAATAAATAAAACCGTTAGTATGATAACGAGGAAAACGATAATTATAATTAAGGTGTTCATATATTTCTTACGTTTCATGTAAGTTCATCCTAATAATAGACTGCTAATCAATAAGAGGCCGGCCGCGTATGCAAGTGTGCTTTCACAGCCAGCCCATATGAAACTTCTATTCTATTGAGACACAAGACTGCCGAATTGAGGTTTTGAACCCAAATTTCTTTATAAACCTTCTATTCTATTGAAAAACAACACTTCCGGTAAGATTGGTCCCAAATTCCTTTATGAACCTTCTATTCTGTTGAAACTCCGGCTTCTTTAAAATATTTTTCTGCACCCGGATGCAAATCAATGCCGATTCCTTTTAATGCATTTTCCAACTTAATGTATTTCCCTTTTGCATGCGTAATGCTGCCTGTATTTTCATAAATCGCTTTCGTAATTTCATATACCGTATCTTCCGGCACACTATCAACAACCGCAAGCATGGCCAAGACTGCGACGGTGTTTACATCTTCTTTCAGCCCGTATGTTCCTGAAGCAATGGTGTCTTCCGCATAATAAGGATATTTTTTAACTAGCGCATCTACTTTATCTTGGGCAATCGGAACAATTTTCACCGGATTTGTAGCAGATAACCCTTCAACGGCTCCGGTCGGTGTGCCTGCAGTGATAAATGCTGCATCAATATTACCGTCTTGAAGTCCACCGGTAGACTCGGCAAAATCAAGGTTTTGAGCATCAATATCATCCATTGTCATGCCATGGACTTCCAAAATTTGTTGTGCATTAATGTATGTTCCTGAACCCGGTGCTCCGACAGAAACCTTTTTTCCTTTCAAATCTTCAACCGAATTAATATTCGACTTTGCAAGCGTTACAATTTGGATCGTTTCCGGATATAACGAACCAAGTGCAAGCACATTTGTTACTTTCCCAGTTTTTTCAAAAGCATTTATTCCTTCTACGGCAGCTGCCATCACATCGGTTTGAACAAAGGCAATTTCTGCATTCCCTTCACTTAATGCAATTACGTTATCCGCTGATGCATTTGAGGAAACAGCATCCGTTTGAATTCCGGTTTTGTCTGTAATGATTTTTGCAATTTCTCCACCCAATGGATAATATGTACCACTTGTTCCACCGGTTAACATGCTTAAGAATTTTGGCTTTTCTTCAGTTTTTGATTTCTCCCCTTCATTAGAACCGCCACTGTTTCCACCACTTGATTCACTTCCACCACCACATGCAACAAGGAAAAGTGAAAGAGCAAAAACTACTGAAAGCAATGCAAAAAACTTCTTTTTCATCCCGTTTCCCCCTTTTAAAATTTGATAAACAATAACAAAGCGTTTCCTGAATAGAATAATCTGACTTTGGCGCAATATTTTTCTGAAATAAGAATGAACGCTCATTCATAATTAATTGTGCCAAATTCACATTATTTAATACCGCTTTATTATTAATATTAATATAACTAGGAATTAATACCATTGTCAAACTATTAATGTTAGTAATATATAAAACCTAGAGTGTGACTAATTAGTTATCCCTTTCATTGTCATATAAAATCATTTCTTCTAGCATATGTATATAAAAAAACCACCAGTTATCCTCATTTATTGAGAATTCTAACTGATGGTTCACAAAATTAATTTTCTCGAATTTCCAATAGTTTTTGTTTCAATTGTTCTTCCATTGTAACGAGTTCTTGTTCTGCTTGATGGCGTTTTGCCCGACCTTCTGCTTGTATTCTTAATGTTTCTTCCAGTGTTGATACAAGATTTTCCTGTGTTTTCTTCAATGTTTCAATATCAACAATTCCCCGTTCATTTTCTTTGGCAACTTCAATTGAATTTGTTTTGAGCATTTCTGAGTTTTTCAGAAGTAAGTCATTTGTTGTTTGTGATACTTGTTTTTGAGCCTCTACCGCTTTTCGTTGCCTTAATAATGTCAAGGCAATGGCAATCTGATTTTTCCACAGCGGAATCGCCGTTGTAATGGATGTTTGAATCTTTTCCATCAACGTCTGATTCGTATTTTGAATCATCCGGATTTGCGGTGCACTTTGAATCGTGATTTGCCTGCTTAATTTTAAGTCATGTAACCTCTTTTCCAGACGGTCCGCAAACTGGATCATATCGTTAACTTCTTGATATGCCATTTGATCCCCTGATTGTTCCGCTTTCCGTTTCAATTCGGGAATAAGTTTCGTATGCAGTTCCTCTAATTTCACTTCTCCAGCAGCAATATAAATATTTAACGCCTGAAAATACTCTTTATTTTTTTCATACATCTGGTCAAGCAACGTATTGTCTTTGATTAATGTGTTTTTGCAATGTTCAAGACGGACGGTGATTCGGTCAATTTGCGCACCGGTTTTTTGGTATCTTGCTAAAATTTCATTAACGGAGCGCGACATTTTTCCAAACATCCTTGAAAAAATATTCCGTTTCTCCACTTGTAATTCATCAGGGTTTACTTGATCTAATTTTTTCATTAAATCCGTTATAATTTCCCCAATCTCACCGATGTTCCCGCTCTTCACATGGTCAAGCATTGTAGAAGAGAAATTCATTAATTTGGATTGGGCCTGTGTTCCATAAAGAGAAATGGATGTTTGATTTTTCGGGTCAATTTGATTAGCTAATTGGTATGCCCGCTGTTTATCCTCATCCGGCAATGTTTCAATAATTTTTTTCGGTTTCGTTTCTCCAACTTTATTAAACAAATCCATTCCCATTTGTTTTCCTGCTTCTTGCAATTCCTGCTTATTCTCGGCCGATTCTTTAGACAGATCTCCAAAAGGATTGGCCAATAAATCATCTATATCACCGGTTAATTTTTCCTTCTCAACCATTTAGCTACCTCCTGCCTTCATTTTCGTTCAATAAATTTCTTTGCTACATCAATTTCAAAATTTAAGTTGTTTATATCCCCTTCAATCATCAAGTGTAAATCTTGTTCGATTAGTTTTACCAGATCATCCATTGTTTCTCTAGTTTCTCGCAAAGATTTTGCCAAGTCCACTGTTTTTGCCGGCTGCGATGCGAGAAACGTATATTTTTCGGCTAACTCAACAATAGATTCCAAGTGCGAATAATAAAATTCATCTGCAAGAAAAAATCGTCTTGGTTCTTTCTTTGTGATATTGTATATTTTATAAATAACCCGTAATGTTTCAAAATTTTGTTTTGCATTCGTTAAATTTTGAATCTGGATAAATGCCTTTTGTAGACGGTGAATTTTCTGTTTCGCTTCTTTTAAATTTTCTTCAACTAGTTTATATTCTTTTCTCGTTAAACCGTTTCTTCGTAAAAATTGCGATTGAGTACCTACCTTCATCCCGTAATATACCGCAGTACCGCCAATTAAGCCAAAAACGGATGACCATAAGAAACTTTGGTCAAATCCAAAAAAACTGATCAACCAAATCATGACCATCGCAAACCCGGCTGTAAATGTTCTAAGCATAAAAAACAAAAATGTTTTCAAGATCATCACTCCCATAAAAGAGAACTGAATAATTACTTTAATCGGTAACTATCCTTTTATCTCCATTAACCATTCAAGTTTCATTCGATATTAGTATTACGAAAAAGACATGCGATTAGTTTCAGAAAAACAGACACTCCTTCATTTCTATTTTAATCTACAAACGAAACAAATAGCAACAAAATCAGAGGTGTCTCAACTGAGACACCTCTGATTTTGCGCCGAAAGCGATAGCGACAGGCGCAAAAGTATTTCTGCGCCAAAAGCGACAGCGACAAGCGCAAAAGTCTTCTCCTTTTATAATCCGCTTATAAGTAAAATAACAAAATACACAACCATGATGACCATGCCAAACGGAAGCCCGACTCTTGCCCATTCTTTACTTGTTATATTTAGTTTACCTGCCGAGATAATATTAGGAATATTACCCGGGATTAACATACCCCCACTAATAAGTAATCCCATCAAAATAGCTTCAATCGTACTTTGACTCATAGCCGGACTAATTTCAGCCGCAGCTAAAGTTGCGTTATCAAGAACGGCTGAGATAATATTAACCCAATAAAGAATTCTCGGACTTAAATCAAGCAAATACGCATTAATTAACGGTTCAAAACCTGCACCTAACATGGTCAAACCGAAAACGAATAAATAAATTTTGACGGCACGGACAAATATTTCTTTATATGATTCCGATTCACCGGTCGATTGAAGGCCAGCCCCTTCTCTACGTTTGACTGCAAAAGCGGCAAAAATCCCTAAAAGAATTACTCCAGGAATAATAAATGGCCCGACCAAATCAATCAAATAAAAGAAGTCTTCATTCATCTTACTTACAACAATGGTGGATAACGGTTCCCCAATCGGCGTCAAAGCGGCTCCGAGTCCGATTGAAAAACAAGAGATAACCGTCAATAGTACTTCATGTCTTCTTTGTAGTGAAAGATTACTAATAATCAATACTAATACAAGAGCGGCAATAATAGCAGTAATAATACTTGAAAGCAGTCCTAAACCAATAACAACTAATGCAATAAATAACGGAAATGGCATTTTATGGCTTATTGTATTGATTGCATTACCCAATTGGGTCTGGAACCATTTAAAGAGCACACCCGCTATGAATACCGCTAAAGTGATTTTAATTGGATCTTCCAGAGCGTGCATAAATAATTCAACATCCAACACGCCTCCGATTATCGCGGCAAGAATCCCCATAACAAACAGAAAGTACTCTAAGTTATGTTCAATCGCTTTTACTGTAAAAGGTAAGAATAGAACCAGTACTAAAATAATTAACAAACCGAACATATGATTATTCCTTCTTTCTTCCTTTATACCAGACTATTTTAACATAATATACCATATGAATGTAACTATTGTTTTTCTAAAAATGCTAATTTTTCACCTAAATGTCTCTATTAAAATTTCTAAATCTAATTGACAGGGACAAAACCGGATGAAATGGAGCTGAAACGGGTAGGCTCCCCTTAAATTAGGCAAAAGCCCTTTAAAAATATAGAACTTGATGTTCCATGAAAAATCAGGATAAAATTAACTATAGATACTTTGCTAGGAGACGTTTTTAAAATCCAAACTATATGATTATTCCAAGTCTGTTCGAGTAAATACTTAATTTAAAATGAATTGGACCCACTGAGGGTAAAAGCTTTTTGCCAAACTTGAAACTATTGACGATTTGCCTATTGCCTAAACAAAGGGTAAATTTCTTCAAAAAATTTCTAAAAGAGGACCTAATACTAAAGGATGAGGATTAGAGATGCATAAAAATATTTTAAAACTGTATCCGGATGCCGTAATTCAGGATCTACCTTCCTACGACGATGAATGCTTTTGTTTTTACGATGAGTCGACCAAGCAATATTTCACAATAAAAAAATCATCGGTTACTGAGCGTGAAAAATTGTTGCTTGAAACGAAATATACGCTTGTTGAAGAAACACCTGAATTTTTAAACAGCCAAGTTGAACAAAAGGCTTGGTATCAATTTTTGCTAAATGATGGAAAACTCCCAGGTAATAGTGGACGTATCCGCTTCATTCAGTTCCATCTGGAAGAAATAAACGATTATCACGATTTTGTGAATGCTGTGGAATCATTTATTCAAGACCGGGTCGCTTTCGTTTGGTTTGATAAAAAAACAGGTATCATCATTGAAAAGGAAATGAATGATTTTTTAACGGAAAAAGATTTTGATTCCTTTAAGGACGCCATTTTAGCAGATTTTTATATTAAGGTTGATTTTTATATCGGAAGGTTCTTTGAAGTTTCTCAAAAGTTAAAAGAACGGTTTTTCCGTGAACAATATTATTTTAAAATGGGAAGAAACGTTTATCCGCAAAAACATATTTTCTCATTTATTCATGCTTTTCCAATTGTCATGATGACAACTGAATGGCACCGTTTAATCCCGATTTTAGAACAGGAATACCAGGATATTTTTCAAGGGGATAAGGAAATGGTAAAAATTATTAAAAAATATCTTGAAAATAATTTTAATACAAGCTTGTCAGCAAAAGAATTGTACATGCATCGAAATAGCCTACAATACAAAATTGATAAATTCATTGAGCATACGAGCATTGATATTAAAAAGTTTCAAGGAGCCATTTCCGTTTATTTTATCAGTATATTTGCCGATGCCTCACTGTATATAGACGGAGGCCAATTTTCTTCATAAGTAAGTACTCCTCATGAACAATGTGACAAAAAATCACCTGGTTTCTTTGTGCACTTTGTCCATTCACAATTGAAAACATTTTCACTAAAATTTACTTATAGGAGAAATCGTTTTCACAGGAGGAATGGAAAAATGGCAGATTTAAAACTCAATCACATTTACAAAATCTATGATAACAAAGTAACCGCTGTATCTGATTTCAATCTTCATATTCAAGATAAGGAATTTATTGTTTTCGTCGGTCCATCCGGTTGCGGGAAGTCAACAACTTTACGGATGATTGCCCA
>NZ_CCRF01000017.1 GCF_000751775.1 Caldibacillus thermoamylovorans | reverse complement strand
GATGATTGCCGGACTTGAAGAAATTTCAAAGGGAGAACTGTACATCGATGATAAATTAGTGAATGATGTCCCGCCAAAAGATCGGGATATCGCGATGGTTTTCCAAAACTATGCATTATATCCGCATATGACGGTTTATGATAATATGGCATTCGGATTAAAACTGAGAAAAATGCCAAAAGATGAAATTGACAAACGGGTAAAAGATGCTGCAAATATTTTAGGACTTGAACAATATTTAGACCGGAAACCGAAAGCCTTATCCGGTGGTCAACGGCAACGGGTTGCTTTAGGACGTGCCATCGTTCGGGATGCAAAAGTATTCTTAATGGATGAGCCTTTATCAAACTTGGATGCAAAATTACGGGTACAAATGCGTGCGGAAATTGCCAAACTTCATCAACGCTTAAATACAACGACCATTTACGTAACCCATGACCAAACAGAAGCAATGACCATGGCTACTCGGATTGTTGTTATGAAAGATGGGGTTATTCAACAAGTCGGTTCACCAAAAGAAGTTTATGACAATCCGGAAAATGTTTTCGTTGGTGGATTCATCGGTTCACCGGCAATGAACTTCTTTAAAGCAAAAATTGAAGGTGAATATGTTGTACTTGATGAAAAAGTTCGTCTGAAAATCCCGGGCGGCAAGTTAAAATTATTAAAAGACAACGGCTACGTAGGAAAAGAAGTAATCTTCGGTATTCGTCCGGAAGATATTCATGATGAACCGGTATTTATCGAGTCATTCCCTGATGATGTCATTGAAGTTAACATTGAAGTTGCCGAATTAACCGGTGCCGAATTAATGCTGTACTCTTCTCTTGCCGGACATGATTTCGTCGCACGGATTGATGCACGTAACCAAATAAAAGCCGGAGACAAAGTAAAATTAGGCCTAGATTTAAACAAAGCGCACTTCTTTGATACAGAAACTGAATTGCGGATTAAATAATCTAAGCATCGTACATGATGGGGTTATCCCTGTAAACACATTTATAAAAAACTCGGATCCCCAAGTTTTTTTATCCGTCTTTGACAGTACAAATGATAAAAACTCCTTGAAAACAGTGTCAGATCCAGGTTTTCAAGGAGTTTATTATTTTTTGACATGTAGATATGCATAAAGTCTATTTACAACCTATATAAAGTAAGGACACGATTTGATATGGAGTAAACACATGTTAAACTTTTTGTGGTCGAGACACGTTTTGTTTTACTGCCGACCGCAATACTTAATATTTTTGTTACGGCTACCTGAGGTCTTTTCTAAAAATGTCCAGTTAAAAGCTACTGTCTCGAATAATCAAATTAGTCGCTATAAAAACTTTTTTAGGAATAGTTCTTCCCTCGATTCTTTCCACTAACAAGTCTACTGCAGTCTCGCCCATTAATTCCGTATGCACTTTTACCGTTGACAAGGATGGATAGACATATTTTGAAACGCTGATATCATTCAATCCAATTATGTTTACCTCTTCAGGAACGTGGATATTTTCCTCGTTTAAAGCCTGAAGACAGCCAATTGCAATTTGATCATTACCGGCAAAAAAAGCGGTAGGTAAATTATTTCCATGGTCATGTATCGCTTGTTTCATTAAGCGATAACCATCTTTGACTGTAAAATTGCCGATGTACACAGCGGATTCATTAAACTGACCGTGATCAGACAAATACTGACGGAATGTCTTTTCTCTTAAGTCGAGAATATTGTCCGACTGATCACGATATGTTTCTCTGCCACCGATATATCCGATTGATTTATGACCTTTCGCAAGTAAATAATCAATCACACTTTTTGTTGCCCGTTCAAAATCGACGACTACGGAATCGAAGCGATCATCATCGGGACTGCAATCGACAAAAATAATATTATCCGTAATATTCATCAATTTCTCCGCCTGAGCCGTACTAAATTTACCGACAGCAATAATTCCGCGAACATCACCAAATTCCTGTAAATCCTCGTAGCTACTATAAAAATATTTTACAGCACTAATGTTTCGCTGTTGACATCGGTCCGTAATTCCTATACTAATTGACAAATAATAAAGATCTTCTAACTCTTCCTCTTCTGTATACCAGCTAATGATTGCAATCTTTGTTGGAATATTTGTCTTTCTTACTGATTTTTTCTTATACGACAGTGATTCAGCAATCTCAAAAATCCGTTTTCTTGTTTCATCTGTGACAGAAAGAGTTTGATCATAATTAAGAACTCTTGAAACCGTTGCAATAGAAACACCAGCCTTTTCCGCAATATCCTTAATTGTTGCCATCTACTATTTCCCTCCTTTCTTCCCTTCAAGTTTTCTGAATCGTTTTCCGCCTGATTTCTTCACTGATCCTGCAGCAATCTTCATGTTAAGCCTGCTCCACGCCAAATGAATAAACGGTTTTCAACTCATAAGTTTCCCCTTTGTCTAAAACAATTGAAGGAAAATGTGGGTGGTGGATGGCATCAGGTAATCCTTGGGTTTCCAGACAAAGGCCTAAATATTTTCTTGCTTGAACGCCTTCCTGTATTGTAAAATCTCCTTGAAGTTGATTACTAGAATACAATACTACACATGGTTGATTCGTCTCAACTGTCAAGGTTCGACCACTTACCGATTCCTTTAAGAAAATCTCCCGGTTATGATTTTCTGTAAAAATAAACGGGTGATCATAACCATTCCCAACTAATATGTTTTGCGGATGGTTTGAGTGGACACCATCGATTATCTTCCGGCCCTGTCTAAAATCAAATACTGTATTTTCAACATTTATTATGTTACCCGTTGGCAAAAGTTCCTTGTCCAATTCAAGGAAACGGTCACATTTCAATGTCAGTTCATGATTTAAAATATCATCCTTCACTTGACCGGTTAAATTAAAATACGAATGATTGGTCACATTTAATATTGTCTTTTGGTCAGTTGTTGCATGGCAAGTAAATATCCATTGGTTATCATTTGTCAATAAATAAGTAACCGTTAACTCAACATTTCCCGGGTAGCCTTCTTCTCCATTTTTACTAAAATAAGTAAATTTCATACCAACAGCATTTTTTTGTTCAATTGGTTCTGCCAGCCATACCCGTTCATGCAAACCTTTTACCCCGCCGTGTATATGATTATTTCCTTCTGTTTTCGGCAAAATATATTGCTTTCCATCTAGCTCAAATTCAGCATCTTTAATTCGACCGGCAACTCTGCCAACTACAGCACCAAAGTAGGTTTTGTGTTGAATATATTGGTCAACATTATTGAATCCCAAGACAACATTTTCGAATATACCATTTCGATCAGGAGCCAAAATTTCTGTAACAACACATCCGAAATTCGTACAAGATAATTTCATCCCACGATTATTTTCAAGGGTATAAAGATAAACTTTTTCTTCATCCACTATTCCAAACTCTTTTGTAGTTATATTCACAATCTCACACCACCTATATTTATTTTTGGGACAGCCCTTGTCAAAATGTGTTTAATAAAATAAATGGGCTTTCTTGTCAATAGTTCTTGCTTTCGTTCAACCTTTGCCAAAATGTTATTGTTCAATTTGATTCGACCTTTAATGCTTTTGTTCATCCTTTGTTAAATGATATTAAGTAATTTAATTGCCTCAACATTTCGTGCTTTACTCAGCCCTTTTTAAAATTTTATTATTCAATTTGATTGGCCTTCATTCGACATTTCGTGCATCCATTCAGCTTTTGTCAAAATGGTTTTTATTAAACTCATTTGTTCCAAGGAAGCTGCCCGCCATCCTACTTATTTAACGTTTCAATAAATCTTTGAAAAGCCGCTTTTCCTTTTGTATCTCTTTTAAATACACCGGCATCCATTAAAACTTGTAAAAACTTATTACCCACTTCAACTTTAACAATTTTTTCCACATTTTGTTCATTAATTTCTCCATCATATTTTTGTTTAAGCTGCTCCGCCCAAGGTAGATGGTAGTCAGCAATTTTATTTGGTTGATTGCACAAAAATTTTCCAACCTCTGCCAATTCATTTTTCAGACGTGCCGGCAACACCGCCAGACCCATCACTTCAATTAAACCGATATTCTCTTTCTTAATATGATGTACTTCTTTATGTGGATGAAAGATTCCTAGTGGATGTTCTTCACTCGTCCGATTATTTCTTAAAACAAGGTCCATTTCATATTGACCGTCACGGATTCTTGCAATCGGCGTGATCGTGTTATGTGGTGTGCTACCTGTAAAAGCAATAATTTCTGCAACCGGATCACTATATGTTTTCCACTTCTCCAAAATACGGTCAGACAACTCGATAATATCATCCTTTTTACTACTTCTCAAACGAATAACCGACATAGGCCATTTGAGAATCGAGCAAGTAACATTGGAAAAGCCTTGAACAGAAAAGGCATATTCTTCTTCAGCAACAGCCATGGGAAATTCATAGTGCCCACCCTGATAATGGTCATGGGAAAGAATAGAACCGCCGACAATAGGCAAATCCGCATTCGAACCAAGAAAATAATGTGGGAACCTTTCGACAAAGTCAAGCAATCTTCCAAAAGTTTCCCGGGAAATGAACATGTTTCGATGGGTTTTCGACAGCAAAATACAATGCTCATTGTAATATACATACGGAGAATATTGTAAATACCAATCCTCTCCGCGAATATTCATCCGGATCATACGGTGATTGGACCTTGCCGGATGCCCGATTCGCCCTGCATACCCTTCATTTTCAATACATAATAGACATGTAGGGTACCCGCCTTTTTTGGGAGCCGACCGCTCTTTGGCAATTTGTTTCGGATCTTTTTCCGGCTTAGACAAATTGATTGTAATATCCAAATTTCCATATTCAGTCGGAGCTTTGAATACAATATTTTTTTTGATTCGGTTCATTTGAATATAATTACTGTTTTTACTTAATTGGTAAAAATAATCCGTTGCTGCAACCGGTGAGTTCTCATATTTTTCATAAAAGCGTTGATTAACCACGGAAGGACTTGCAAGAAAACAATTCATGATTTTTGCAGAAAATATTTCTTTTGCATCCAAATAATCCTCTATGATTCCGTTTTTCACCGCATATTGAACAATTTTCTCCAACAATTCCGGAATAATGAGGTCCGGGTCAACCGGTACATCTTTTGGTAATTTCGAAGTATCTTGGACTTGAAAATCATCCAGATTCAGCAATGATAAAATTTGATTGCGGACGTAAATTTCGTCCATCGGGTCAATGATAGCCTGATGGATCGCTTCATTTATTAATTGTTGAATGGTTTGATCAATCATGAAAAACACCTTCAGTCTTCATATCCATTTGGATGATTGCTGTGCCAATTCCATGCGTCTTTAATGATCTGTTCAATATTTGTTTTCGCCGGATTCCAGCCTAATATGTTCTTTGCCTTTTCAGAAGAAGCGATAAGGACACTTGGATCCCCTGGACGTCTTTCTCCAATTTTTGCCGGAATTTCTTTACCGGTTACTTTGCGAGCCATGTCAATAATTTCTTTTACGGAAAAGCCTTGACTGCTGCCTAAATTGAAAACAGAACTTTCGCCTCCATTTTGCAAGTAGTTTAGCGCCAAAATATGTGCATCGATTAAATCTTCTACATGGATATAGTCACGGATACATGTTCCGTCTTTTGTTGGATAATCTTCACCAAAGACGGTTATATATTCACGTTTTCCTAATGCTGTTTCAAGTACAACCGGAATTAAGTGGGTTTCAGGATGATGATCTTCTCCAATTTCTCCTGTTCCACGAGCCCCCGCCACATTGAAATATCGTAAGGCGACATATTTTAAATCAAAGGCTTTTTCACACCAAGCCATCATTTTTTCCATGGTCAATTTTGTTTCTCCGTACGTATTTGTCGGAACAGTCGGCATATTTTCTGTAATCGGTACAGATTCCGGTTCTCCATAGGTCGCTGCAGTGGATGAGAAGACGATATGACGTACCCCTGCATTGCGCATCGCTTCCAGTAAAATTTGTGTTCCATATACATTGTTATCATAATATTTCAACGGATCAACCATTGATTCTCCAACGAGCGAGTTAGCGGCGAAATGGATAACCCCGTCGATTTGTTCATTATGAAACACATTATTCAAAAAGTCCCGATTGCGAATATCGCCTTCATAAAATGTTGCTTTCGGATGTACGGCCTTCTTGTGACCGGTTTGTAAATTATCGACAACAACCACTTCATAGCCACGGTCAATTAATTGATAAACAGCATGGGAGCCGATGTAGCCGGCACCGCCCAAAACTAAAATACTCATTCATATCACCCTCGTTTCATTTTACTTCTATTTTACTATATCAGATTCTCCAAGCACCAAGAAAATAAAAGAAGAATGTTTCAAAAGTCCGGAAAAAAGCTTACCTCTTTTTACGTATGAAAAACATACGCTCCGGCCTAAACTGTTTTGCATACCGACCAATCCAACAGGTTTCTCTTCGCCGGCGTGAAAAATATACGCTCCGGTACTAAGAAATACTTATTTTCCAAAAACTTCCTTTTGAACACACAAAAGTGGGATACCCGTATTCATTTATAAAGTTTTTTCAAGCGCCTAGACTGATGTTTTTCGAGTGAATTTCTTTTGCACCTTCACCGGCTGTAACGATGTAAAATTCAGCCTTATAACCAATTTTCTCTTCGTAAATTTTACCGACTTCCTTGATAAATGCATCCACTTTGTCTTTCTCAACGATCGCAATGGCACAACCGCCAAAACCGGCTCCGGTCATCCTCGCACCGAGAACACCTTCTTGGTTCCAAGCCGCTTCAACAATCGTATCCAATTCTTTCCCTGTTACCTCATAATCATCTCGCAAGGAAATATGGGATTGATTAATTAATTGGCCAAACTGTTCCAGATCGTTTTGTTTTAGTGCTGCGAGCGCCTTTATTGTTCGATCATTTTCATATACGGCATGTTTGGCACGTTTTCTGTGAATGGGATCTTTAATTTCCATTTGTAAACGGTCAAATTCATCGGGTGATAAACTGCCTAAACTGTTAATCTGTACATGTTTTTGTAAATCTTTGAGAGCTTTTTCACATTCACTTCTTCTCTCATTGTACTTAGAATCAGCCAATTCCCTACGTTTATTCGTATTCATAATGACAATCCGGTAGTCTTCCATTTCAATTGGTGCATATTCATATTTCAATGTATGACAATCCAGTAAAATTCCGTGATTTTTTTTACCCATTCCAACAGCAAATTGATCCATGATTCCACTGTTAACACCGATAAACTGGTTTTCCACTTTTTGTCCGAGTTTTACTAAATCAATACGGTCTACTTTCAATTTAAACAGTCCTTCCAACATAACACCGGTAACTAATTCAATGGAAGCCGATGAAGAAAGCCCGGCACCATTTGGAATATTCCCGTAAAATAACACATTAAGACCGGAATCAATTTGATATCCAGCTTCTTTAATATAACTAATCATTCCTTTTGGATAATTTGCCCAATTGTGGTTCAAGTCATATTCCAAATGGTCAAGGTCAAACTCGACTACCCCAATTTCAGGAAAATTTACAGAATACATACGGATTTTCCGATCAGTTCTTTTGCTTGCCAATGCATACGTACCAAATGTAATCGCACAAGGAAAAACATGCCCCCCGTTATAATCGGTATGTTCACCGATTAAATTGATTCTTCCCGGGGCGAAAAACGTCCGGTAACCGCTTCCACCGAATTTGTTAGTAAAAATATCGGCCAGTTGCTCAATATTCATGTCCCAACCTCTTTTCATTAATTATAATTTCCATATTTCATGTTTACTACCATTTACATTATAAAATAAGTTGGTAAAAACATCAATATTTTTTACTTGTTTTTTAGTAAAAAATATTGATGTTTTTACCAGTTGAATCTCTTCGAGCTAAAATTCCCCTTAAACAAAGAAAGTTCTTTTTATTTAATGCTAATTTTAAAAATAGTTATGATTTTATGTGATAATTAATACTTCAATTCGATTATAATATTATTCCTTTATTTGAAGCGAGGCAGTCCAGAAAGTCATTGATGTAGACTTTTTGGTGCCTCATTTTTTATACTTTACTTTATTTTAGTTATTTTGTTGCCTTCTTCTTAGACTACTAAATATTGAAGTTCCTAAAATGATGAATACTATACCGAAAAAGAAAATATTTGTATAATTTGTTGCCGTTGTTGGTAGTTCATTATACTCGGTATTTGTATCCTCATTTATTTTATCACTGTTATTTCCTGTCGTATTATCATTCACAACCGTTATATCATTACCGTTTTCATTATCATTGGCATTTGGTACATTATTGTTAGATGTGGTATCTTTTGTTCCATTGTTATTCTCCGATGTACTGTCATTTTCCACAGGATTTTCGTTCCCGGTTAAATTATCATTTTCTGATTGGCCGCCGTCTCCTACTGAATTGTCAGCAGGGGGGGTAGTATTTGAATTTGTTGGTTGTTCTTCCTTATATTCTCGTGTGTAATTTAAATTGAAGTCATCCAGAGTTCCCCAAGCACCCCCATCCGCCTTGATAACCGCACCAACTGTAACTGTTCCTTCAGTAATAAGAATATCTTTTATTTCCGGATTACTCCAATTTACCCATCCATTTACTGAAGTATTCATCCTGTAAGTTTGATTACCAACTTTAGCATAGATATACATTTCAGAATTATTTGTATCCCCACCTTGTATAAACATGTTAAAGTTGTAATATCCCGGTTTCAAGTTTGTAATAGTCTGTTCTACTTTGAAATCAACTTGTCTATCCGAGTAAAAGTGTAGTGAATAATTTCCAGATTTTGCATCTGTCGCATTGTTTTTAAAATCAGTATGTGGACTGGAGGTCTTTCCGTAAGTTATCTTCCACATTGATCGATCACTATCTTCAAAGCTCGGATTTATAACATAGTTTTTCGGTAATATATTAATTATCGCCTTTGCAGTTAATCCACCCTCAATTGTGCCTTCCACTACATAGGTTCCTACTCCCTTTGCCAAAACATCATTCAACTGATTTTCATTCCAAGTAATTGGTACCTCATCTACATTTCCATTGTTATATATGACTTCCACTATTTCCGGTAAATTGATGGCATCACCCCAATTGGCACGAATTGATACATTTTTAACAACATCAATTTTTAATGGTGCTACTGAACCAGTGTTTACATATTTAAATACATTTAAAGAAGCTAAAGGATGTCCGGAAAAATCAAACAAAGCTTGATTATCAACTGCACTTCCTCCATACCACTTACCTGCATCTTCAGGATCATATTCTGCCGCATAACTGGATGCCCATCCGGATCCATAGGTTTCCCATAATAATTTATTTGATTCTAAATTTTCCGGAGACCCAACAGGTAGCCACGCAGGTTCCCAATAAAACACACCAATACCTGCCGCGCCAACATTGACAACAGCTTCAATTACATCTCGAACCGCATGTGCTTGTCCTTGAACTGTAATCGGATAATTCAATACTTGACCAGCGTCCTTTGGTGCTGTATTCCCATGACCATCACTATCTTCAGCAGTATAAGTATAAGATGTTTCTGCAACCATAACTTTTTTGCCATACGTATCAGCAACATGCTTTAATACAGAAGTTAAATTACCAAGCGTACCGTGCCAGAATGGATAATAAGAACTAGCAAACACATCATATTGAACTCCATTTTCATCCAATGTTTTGGCAATGTTTGCATATCTCCCAACCGTTTCCGGATTGGTAAAATGTAAAGCTACTAAAATATTCGAATCAACATCTTTAACAGCTTTACTTCCTGAATTAAATAATTCACTCATTCTTATCCATTCTGTTTCCCCGGCGATTCCGCCATTTGTTTCGTTTCCTACTTGGACCATACCAATATCAATTCCTTCTTTTAGCATAGATTGTAGGCTTTCTTTGGTATAGTTATAAAGAGCATCTTTTTTCTCTTCAAAGGTTAAATTTTTCCAAGCTTTCGGGGCTTGTTGTTTAGCCGGATCAGCCCAGAAATCAGAATAATGAAAGTCCACTAATAACTTCATTCCATTTGCAGTAGCCCTCTTTCCAATTTCAATCGCTTTTGCTAAGTCATTATTTCCTCCACCATAGCCATTTCCATTACTATCATACGGGTCATTCCAAACCCGAACTCGGACGTAATTCACACCTGCGTCAGCCAAAGTTTGAAAAATATCTTGTTCATCACCTGACCAGTTATAGTATTTTACACCACTCTCTTCCAACGAAATAATACTCGACACATCCACCCCCTTAATAAAATCATCTGAAATCCCTTCGACTCTTTCTATGAAAATATCACTTTCAACAGGCTTTACTTTCTTTTTAAGCTGAAAGTTATCAATATACCCCCAAGCATTTGGTTTGCCTGAAATATTTGCACCAACCTCTATATCAGACTCTTCTGCAACTTCAAACTGCAATGTAATCGTCTCCCAATTATTATAATCATTCGTTTTTTTCACGTCAGAAGTTTGTTCACCGGCAAAAAGTTGTACTTGACCGGCCCCATTACCCAATCCTCCCATCGACTCTACAGATAATTCATAGTAACCTGGTTCCAGTGAAGATACTGTTTGTTTGACAGTAAAAGAACCATTACTTGATGCAGTATTTTTTACCCAATACTTCAAACCATAATTGCCTTCATCAGGATTTAACCATTTATCATCTGAATAATTAAACCGATTGATATTCAAATAATTCCAATTATTTGGTTCAATATTCCAAGCTCCCCCATCCCAAATATCTAATTCAAACCCTCCATTAACTAACAAATTACCTGAATCACTTTCTGCAGCATAGGAAAAATGCAAGCTATTAAAATTTAATATTAAAGAAAAAATGAGAATAAAATAAACAATTACTCTCCTCCGTTTCCCTCTCATAAAATGCCCTCCTCTTTTTAGCGTAACTTTTTATTTTCGTTATAAAGTGTTCTTCTAAAACCGATTAAATACGCTTTTTTAGTCTTTTAAAAAAGCACCCACTCCAAAATACCAACTAGCATTTGAATGGGTGCGAAATCAAAGGAGCAGAAAAAATCAGAATCTACCTACCTTGCTTGCTCAAATATTTTTACTTCATATATTCCAACATCTAAATTCCCGGTCAGTTCTTCACCTGTTATTAAATCTTTAACAACATGGTCAAAGAAAACAACTTGGCTTTGTTCAGTAAAATTCATAACAAAAACATAAATTTTCTCATGATCCTGCCTAACTTGAACAGAAACCCCTTTTTCATGTTTAATAGAGACAATCGGTTTAATCGACAACTCATCCATTAGCTTTAGATAAAAATCTTGATGGAAAGAATGATCTAATCGTCCCCCAATATAGTATGCTTTGCCGTTTTTATAAGAATGACTAGTTACAGCCGGTGTACCCCTATAAAAATCTTGCTTATAAACTCCTTCAATGGTAGCATCTTTCAAGTTTATTACTGTTGCATAATCTTTTAATGGATATGATTTCCCATGAAATTCAACATAATTAACATCTTTTGGGTATAACGTATCTGTTTCAACCGGGTTTATTCCGAAAATTTCTTGTAAATCCGGATGCCATCCACCTAAATAGGTTAAATCAAATTCATTGACAAGACCGCTTATGTAAGTCATGACTAAGTGACCGCCACCTGCAACATACTCCTTCAACCGAGCGATTGTTTTTTCACTGACAAGATATAGCATTGGTACGATCAACAATTTATAACCAAAAAAATCTTGCTTCTTTGTAATGACATCAACAGGAATATCATGTTCCCAAAAAGTTCGATAATGCTCTTGCAATGTTTGTGGATATCGTTTTGATTCCATACCAAAACCTTGTGCATCGTTTAAAGCCCAATTATTTTCCCAATCGTAAAGAATAGCAACTTCTGCCGGACGGTTTGTGCCCACAACATCAGCCAATTTTTCCAACGTTTCACCGACTTTTGCTACTTCTTTAAATACTCGGTTTTCCGAACTATTATCATGGTCCACTACCGCTCCATGGAATTTCTCAGAAGATCCACGAGATTTTCTCCATTGAAAATACATGATACTATCAGAACCGTGGGCAATCATTTGCATTGATGATAATAAATGCATCCCCGGACGTTTCGCTTTATTTACCGGGTGCCAGTTAACATGGCTTGGAGTCGACTCCATTAATAAGAATGGCTGTTGTTTCAAACTCCTGTATAAGTCATCGATAAAACCAACCTTCATTGCCAAATCAGCTGTTGATTCCCAATCATTGTGCCATGCGGGATATGCATCCCAACTAATTACATCTAAATGTTTTGCAAACTTACTATAATCTAAGCTTTGAAATGGTATTAAATCAACTGTATCGGCCATGAAGTTAGTTGTAATAGGAATATTTGGCGTAATTTCTTTCAAAGGAACAATTTCATTTTCAAAAAAAGAAATTGTTTGATCTGTTACAAATCGTTTCCAATCTAGCTTTAACCCATGAACAGCATTTTCCCCAATTGGAGACGGTGACTCAATTTGTGACCAATCACTAAACGTATGACTCCAAAACGGCCCCCACCAAGCATCATTTAAAGCCTTTAAGTTCTTATATTTTTCTTTCAGCCAATTTCTGAAGGCTTTTTGGCAAAAATCACAATGACATTCTCCACCATATTCATTAGACACATGCCACATTAAAAGTGCAGGGTGACTACCGTAACGTTCAGCTAACAAACGATTCATTTTTTGTGTTTTTTCCCGATATACAGGGGATGTGAAACAATGATTATGCCTGCCTCCATGTAGTTGCTTATGCCGGTATTCATTTACCCGCAACACTTCCGGATACTTTTGCGACATCCATGCAGGTCTTGCCCCGCTTGGTGTTGCCAATATTACACGGCCACCAATCTTATGGATGTTCTCAAAGATTTGATCTAGCCATTCAAAATTATAGACTCCTTCTTGCGGTTCAAGCGTACTCCAAGCAAAAATTCCCACCGAAAACGCATTGGTATGAGCCAATTTCATAAGTTTTATATCCTCTTCTAATATATCCGGCCGGTCCAACCATTGATCCGGATTATAATCCCCCCCATGTAACATAAATCTTGCTTCAGTTACATATGTTTTATCCAGTTTTTTCATTTGAAGTTCTCCTTTTTCAATAGAATTATCCCTTTGTACCCCCGGCAGTTAAACCGTTTACGAACTGTTTTTGTAACATTAGGAAGGTAACACCTATTGGGATACTTATTAAAATTGCGCCTGCTGCAAAGGTTGTATAGCTTGCACCCATAACATCATTGACTAAGTTGTACAATCCGATCGGCAAAGTATAGGATTCAGGCGTTCTTAATATTGTTGAGGAAAGGACAAAATCACCAAGTGGGCCAGTGAACCCGTTCATGGCGACTACTGCCAACATCGGTCTGGATAAAGGCATAATAATTTGCCAAAAAATTCTTGTGTTACTTGCTCCGTCAATCTTAGCACTTTCATCTAAATCCATCGGTATTGAATCCATATACCCTTTCATTAAATACGTATTCATCGGTATTTGACCACCTATATATAGTAAAATTAACAACCAGTGATTATTCATCAATCCCAACATTTGCGCTAAAACAAATAATGCAACAAGAGCCGAGAATTGCGGTATCATCTGTAGTAATAAAAATAATGTAAGTCCATTTTTTCTCCCTCTAAATTTAAAGCGAGAAAATGCATAGGCAGTGAAAGAAACACTAATCACAGAACCAATCATTGTAAATACACTTATTTTTAATGAATTTAAATACCATTGACCATATTGCAAACTTTCTTTTCCGGCAAAAAGCTCCTTATAATGGGCTAATGTTGGATTACTCGGAATTATCGATGTACTAATCAAACTATTTCCAGGATTAAAGCTGGCTCCAATTGTCCATAACAATGGATATATGATTATGACCATTACAGCGGCCAAAATAATGTACGTAGCTGCTAAACTAACATTTTTTCTAGCTTTCGTCCCAAGATGCATCTGTTATCACTCCTCTTTAAACGAGTTGGTACGTCTGAACTGCCATAATGCAATCGAAATAACAAATATGGATAGTAAAATTGTAAGGGCAGCTGCAAGTGAATATTGACTTGATTGCATAGTTAACTTATAAATCCAAGATACAAGAATATCCGTTCCACCTGCCGTTGTTCCCGGTACTGCCGGCCCACCGTCATTGAATAAATAGATAATGTTAAAATTATTAAAGTTGAATGTATATTGCGTAATAATAATTGGTGCCATCGCAACCAAAATTAAAGGTAATGTAATATGTCTAAATTTCTTAAATGCGGATGCACCATCAATGATTGCGGCCTCATATAAATCAGACGGAATTGACTGTAAAACACCTGTTGTAACAATAAAAATATATGGAAAACCAAGCCAACCTTGCATCAACAATAATGCGACTCTTGACCATGTTGCATCTGTCATCCACGGAATAGGACTAATGCCAAACATAGCCAATATTTCATTGTTAATAGCTCCGAACGTATCGTTAAACAACCCTGCAAAAATAAGAATGGTAACAAAACCAGGAACCGCCCACGGTAAGATTAGAACTGTACGAATCAACTTTTTAAATCTTAAATCCTTTTGATTTACAAGAACAGCTAGGAAAATACCAATGGAAACTTGCAAGGTAGAGGCAATTAGTGTCCATACAACTGTCCATCCTAGAACATCAAAGAAAGTTGATCTCCAAATATCAACGGTGAAAATATTTTTAAACGTATCAAACCCAACCCAATCAACTAGTTTAGCTGGCGGAGAATGATATAAATCATAGTTTGTGAAGGCTAAAGCAAAACTAAAGAGGATTGGAAAAATTACAGCAAAAATTAGAATAAATAATGAAGGTCCACTGATAAGATATGGATATCCTTGACTAATTAAGTTATGATACTGTTCTTTCAGTGAACTTAATGGTTTATTTTCATCACGCAATTTCCCGTTTTTATAGGCGTCTCGAAAATTCATATAATAGATTGCAAGACCAAAAAAGGTAACAATTACCGCAATAATTCCTTCTGCCAGTAAAAAAATCGAGTTATCTCGAGGAACCTCGGTGCCTAATGTAAATAAACCCCACAAACCCATATCCAGTAAATCCGAAAACGCTACAAAAAATGATAAAGTCAGTACGAAATATATCATTCCTTTTATGAATTGTTTATTATAAAACTGACCCAAACCAGGTATAATCGATAATAGTGTGGCTATCTTTCGGTGTTGCATTGCATTCACCCACTTTTCATTAATCTCTTTCCTAAAAAGCATTCCTTTATAACTAATTGAATTCCAGCAATTGGAGTATTATCGTTTTCCTAAAACTATTTAGAATTTCGAAGTTCTAAAGGAGACAAGAAAGCAATAAATAACATTTTCTTGGATATTGTATTAAACAGTGAATGGCATCACTTTCACAGAAAAAACTGATACCATTCACCGCCCATATTGCTTCAATTATTTGCTTGCATTATTAGCTTCGATTTGTCCTTTAATCGTTTCAACTGCTTGATTAAGGGCATCCTTAGGTTGTGCCTTTCCTGTTGCAATTGTTTGTAGTGCTGCATCAACCGGTTTCCAAACCTGATTCATGGCAGGAATGTTAGGCGTTAGTTCAGCATATTGAGACTGGATGGCAACTGCTTGTGCCACTTCACTTGCTGTTACTGCAGGATCTTCAGCAAGAGCTTTTACAGCTGGTACTTCTTTTGTAGCTTCAAATCTTGTTCTTGAGTTTTCTTCATTAGCTAAAAATTTTACCAATTCCTCCGCTAATTCCGGATTCTTGGAGTAAGAACTTACATTATAGCTTTTTACACCGATAAAAGAACTCATATGTTCACCATTTGGTAGTAAAGGTAATTCTGTAACACCGTAGTTAATACCTGCTGAAGCATAAGGTTCCACGTTCCATGGGCCGGAAATTACAGCAGCGGCTTTTCCTTCAGAGAATAAGCTATCTAACACGTTAATACCTTGTTCACCGATAATACCTGCCGGGAATAATTTATCTTGATAAAATTTCTTGATATATTCCGCTGCTTCAATTGCACCTTCATTATTTAAACCTATATCATTTGGATTATAGGCACCACTATCATCTTTACCAAAAATATAACCGCCATAACCGCTCATAACACCTTGAGCATAGTAAATTTGGTCAAACAATGCTAAAAATCCATAATTTGTACCATCAGTTAATTCTTTTGATAAGTCATACCATTCATCTAATGTTTTTGGTAGTTGATCTTCTGAAATAATATCTTTGTTATAGAAAAGAACGGTTGTTTCAACTGCTTTAGGCAATCCGTAAACTTTACCATCAACTATTTGTGATTGCATGGCAACATCTGTATAAATTGATTTTGTCGAATCATCAACATTCAATTCTTTTAGTAAACCTTCAGTAACGGCAGTTCCTATTTGGTCACTAGGCATTGTAAAGACATCAGGACCTGTACCTGCTGGACCATCCAAACGTAAGTCTTCTATCTGTTGAGCATATGTTTTTTCGACCACTTTTATTTTTACATTATGTTCTTCCTCGAACTTAGCAATTGCATCCTTACTTCCAGCAGATTTCTCGACATCCTCCCAAACTAGTAAATCATAATCTTTATTGTCTGATGAGGCTTTTTCTTTGGAGCCACCTGAATCCGAATCGTCAGGACCACATCCTGCTAAAGCAAGACTCAATGCTAATACACTAACAATGCCTAATAGTTTTTTACTCTTTTTCACCTTAAACATCCCTTCCTTTTATTAAAAGTAGCGAAAGCGTTTTACTAAAATTAATATACCACACAAGATAAAACGTGTAAACAAATGTTTTACTGTTTTTATTAAAATATTTTACTAAAAAGGATTTTATGTTTAATTTTAATTCTTTTGGTACCTTACTCTATATACTTTCTAAAAAAATAAACAACCCATAAACACGTTTTTACAGGTTGTTTTATTCATACATTTCTTATGTTTCCTACGTACTCTTCCTTACAACAAGTTCTGAACCAATATAAACTGTCTTTACAAATTTACGCTTGTTCAATTTTTGCTCTAGTAGTAATTCGATTGCTGTTTTACATAGTTCTTTAATTTCAATATGATACGTCGTTAAAGGAGGTGAAACATATTTCGCGATACTGATATTGTTAATACTAATGACACTTACCCTATTTGGGATTGGAATTCCGTATTCATTAAGAGCTTGCAAACTACCAACTGCTATAGGATCAGCTGCAATAAAAAAAGCTGTCGGTAATTTATCCCCCAGTTTATTTATCGCTGTTTTCATTAAGTTATATCCATTTTCAACTTGAAAGCCCCTGTGAACAAAAATAAAATCTTCATTAAGCAATTTTTTTTCTTTTAAATAACTCCGGAACTTTATTTCACGAATATCCATTTCTTCTAAACCGGTATCCGGATTATGATAGGTTCCGCCAATAAATCCAATATTTGTATGTCCCTTCTCAATCAAATAATTAATTGCGTTTTCTGTAATATAATTGAGGTCAGGACGCACTGAATCATATATATCTGGCGCAGGAGAACTATCAATAAAAACCCCAAAAGGTGTTATGTTCTTTAGATAATCTAGTTCTTTACTGGAAAATGACCCTACGGCAATGAACCCTTCGATATCCTTTGGCAAGACATTTATACCTTGACCAATTTTAAAAATCTGTAAGTCAACATTGTACTTTTTTGCATATTTTTCTACTTCTAATCGAATGGTTTTAAAGTACACGTCTTCCAGCTCTTCTTTATCTGTTAGCCAGTATAAAAAAGCAATATTTTTCACTTGTGGACGGACCGTCTGTTTACGATAATTTAACTTATCTGCAGCCTGAAATATTTTTTCTTTTGTTTCATATGATACTGAAAGGCTTGTATCATTATTTAAAACACGTGATACGGTGGTTATTGAAAAACCAGCTAATTTTGCCACATCTTTAATCGTTGCCATTTTACTCCTCCTACACCCAATCATGTGTAATTTTTTATAACTATCACTTGTAAGTAAAATATTTTACTTTTATTTTACCTTATTTTCATCGTATGCAAAACACTTTCTTTAAACTTTCTTCCACAAAAAAATAAAATATATTTGATCTTTTATAAAATTTTATATGAAAAACAGTTTTAAATCAAAAAGAAACCTTACGAAGTAGGCAAATACGATAAATTATAAGCTGCCACTTCCACTAAGGTTTAAGAACATTTATTTATACACTCTTAAAATCACAATACTATAAGCTGATATTTCATTTAAGTTAACTTTAGCTAGATAAAGGCTTTATACCAATTATTCTTTTCCAGTTTTTTTATATCTATTTTGAGATATTCATGGAAGCCGGTTCCGGGTTTGTTGTCCAGTAATTTCAAAGCATGTAGCTTGAATTTTTTTCAGTATTTCTCCAATCATATATTTATAAAGTTATGCAGTTTCCTTCGTAATCCCTCAACTAGTTAATCTCTGGGGATATAACCAAAGTTAGTTTTTATTTTATTTAACTTGAATTTTTTGGCCATCAAACAAAAAGTCTAACGAGTCAAGAATTTATCGTTAGACCTTTAATTACTATTATCTTTTTACAATTTCATTTACTTTTTCCAGAACAGCTGATTGTAATGTTGTCACCAATTCCTCACTATTTTCTAAAGATGTACCCTTGACAGCAAAGTAGAATTTACATTTTGGCTCCGTACCGGATGGGCGGACACAGAACCAAGATCCGTCCTCAAGGAAGTATTTCAAGACGTTGGATTTTGGTAAACTGATTGGATTTAATTTACCATTGCTTAATTGTTTGCGAATGCTTGCTTTATAATCCTCCACAGCAGTCACGCGAATACCGGCTATTTCCTTTGGCGGATTGGAACGGAATTCTTCTAAAATGTTCGCAATTTGTTCGGCTCCGTCTTTTCCTTTTAATGTCAAGGATGATAATGCTTCTTTGTAATAGCCGTATTTTTCAAAAATCTCCATTAATGCATCATACAAGCTTTTTCCTTGAGCTTTGTAGAAAGCTGCCACTTCTGCCGCAAAAATGGCCGCTTGTACAGCATCCTTATCACGGACAAAGTCACCAATTAAATAGCCGTAACTTTCTTCATAGCCAAATAGGAAGTTATGTTTACCTGTTTTCTCATATTCTTTGATTTTTTCACCGATGAATTTAAAGCCGGTTAATGTATCAAATGTCGGAATTCCAAAACTTTCCGCAATTGCTCGACCAATTTCCGAAGTAACAATCGTTTTTAGAACGATACCATTTTCAGGAAGTAATCCCTTTTCTTCCTTTTGTGATAACAAGTAGTGGAGCATAATGGCGCCGGTTTGGTTTCCGGTCAACACTTGATATTCACCTTCTGCATTTTTTACGGCAACCCCGAGCCGGTCCGAATCCGGGTCAGTACCTAATAAAATGTCAGCATCTATTTCCTTCCCGTATTTAATCGCCAGTTCAAAAGCAGCATGTTCTTCCGGGTTTGGTGATTTTACCGTTGAGAAATTAGGATCCGGTTGTTCTTGTTCTTTTACAACTGTCACGTTTTTAAACCCAAATTGTTTTAACCCCTCTTGAACTAATTTATTTGCTGTTCCATGTAATGGTGTAAAGACGATTTTTAATTCTTCGCCAACTTTTTCAACGATTTCTTTATTTAGTTGAATTTTGGCAACATTTTCCAAATAGATTTGATCAATGTCCTCACCAATGTATTGAAGTAAGCCGTTTGCCAATAATTCTTCTTTTCCGGTTACTTCGATTGACAGTTCATCTTCTACACTGTTTACAAAGTTGGTAAGTGCATCTGCCTGTTTTGGCGGAAGCTGACCACCGTCATCCCCATAAACTTTATAACCATTGTATTCAGGTGGGTTATGACTGGCTGTGACCATAACACCGGCAGCAGCTCCTAAATGACGAACGGCAAAAGATAGTTCAGGTGTTGGTCGTAATTCTGAGAATAGATAGGACTTAATGCCATGTTTCCCAACTGTTTTCGCCACTTCTAAGGCAAATTCAGGTGACATATGTCTCGAATCGTAGCTAATAACGACGCCTCGTTTTGCACTCTCTTCACCTTTGCTTAATAAATATTGTGCAAGACCCTCCGATGCTTTACGAATAGTATAAATATTCATCCGGTTTGTACCCGGTCCAATTTCCCCACGCATTCCACCTGTACCAAATTCGAGATTTTTGTAAAAGAGTTCTTCTAAGGACTTTTCATCTTCTTTCAGCTTATATAGTTGTTCCTTTAAATCTCCATCCAGTGATTCATTGTTTAACCACTTATCAGCAATTTCTTTCCAACTCATGAAATATCCCTCACTAACCGATAATATTATTGAAAGACTCTTTTTCCATTATAACAAATATCGTTTAGGATGGACATGCTCTGTTAGTAAGAATGGACTACTGATTTTTCCAGCATGATTACATCTTACACCTATTTAATATCTCTTCTTTTAATACTACTGCGTGATTCTTTTCGGTATCTTTTGCACCGTAGAGGAGTATGACATTGTTTTCATCCAACATTTGGCAAATTTCGTCGACTTTTTGACATTTCTCTTCATCATTCCTGAGCTCTTGGAAATATTTTAAGCGGAATTCCTCGAATCGCTCCGGTTTATGGCCAAACCACTTTCTCAACTCACTCGACGGTGCTACCTCTTTAAACCAATAATCAATATTGGCATCTTCCTTCTTGATTCCCCTAGGCCAAAGTCGGTCGATTAGGATATGGATTCCTTCCGGGGTTATGGATTTATCATATATTCTATGTAAGATGATTTGATTCATTTTCACTCACTTCCGTTCATTTACTTGCCACGAATTTTGGGACAGTTAGATCTTTAAGGTGGGTTGCCTTAGCTTAACATAATTTGCTGGAAAAAAAGAGGTAACCACCAAACCTGCAAAAAAGGCTGGCGGTTATGATATAAATCATTAAATTTATGTTAAGCGACTGTTTATAAACCATTCACCATAGTCTTCAAGGATTTGTTTTTGCTTTTCGTTCATGTGCATAGGCTCCAAATCTAGCAGTGGGAAAACTACCTTTTTCCTACCAAATCTTGTATTTACAAGAATTCCATATTTTTCATCAAAATCACTTATGGCGTGAACGTTTAACACATCTCCCTGCAGAACGATTGTACCGGGCTCCTGCCACTCTATGACTTTTGCCTTAAACGGGAAATCGAATGCATTGTTTATATGTTTGATCCAAATTTGTTCTTCATCCGGGAAATCTTTCATCTTGTTTATGCACTTTCTTTATGAAAAATAGGGAATCGCATGAATTTCAAGTCAGTTTATGTACAGCTGAATCCTAGAAGAGGTTAAGAATCGACACGGTTTAACCTTCTTTTAAAATCTGCTTTATCTCATCCTCCGAAAAACCGGTTAAAGAAATAATCGTTTCTATGTCTAAACCTGCATTCGCCATTTTTTGTGCCATCTTTCTCCGCTCGAGGAATTGCCCTTCTCTTTTTCCTTCCTCAATTCCTTCTTTTCTACCTACTTTTCTTCCTTCTTCTTTACCTTCCTTTTTCCATCTCTCAAGTAACTCACCAAAGGTAATAATTTCTTTTGTCTTTTCCGCTTGAGCCATGTCCATACCCTCCTTATTAAAAATTTGGTAAACCTCTTGGATATACTGCTCATTTAATTCATGAGGTAAGTATAAAATATTGTCAACAAACTTCAATAACTTAATCCCGATATCTGATTCGCCAAATGGATATCTTTTCTTTATTATTTCTATGAGTTTTAATTTGTATGTGTACCGTTCTTCGGGATTTGTTCTTGTTTTTGCTTGGTACTGGCCGGCTAATAGCGCAAGAGCAAATGGATTATTCGACTTTAATAGTTGAATTTCCGAGAAGTCGAATAAATGGTGAACCTGAAATCGAAATAGAATGCTTGTCCCATAAAACTGATGATGAAATTTAGAAAGTTGTCTGTATGAAGGATGTGTGACAAGGACAATTGAAAAAATATTTTTCCTATCTTTATCGAAAATCTTGTAGTATGTTTTCAGCATTCGCTCTGAAACATCTTGACCATCGCCTTGGATTTCGATATGAATGGCCGCCTGAGCTTTCTTTCTCCCTTTTAATGTGACAAGAAAAATCTTATCCGCAATATTTTTTCCTTTCTTTTGCTTTGATGCCAATGGATATAACTCTTGTTCAATCGGTTGCGGTTTATTGAAAAAATCAATTTTCTCAAAAAGATGTGGTTCAACTAGGAGTAAAAATTCATTGAAAAAATCCGTTATAACTTCTTTCCAGTGGCGGTCAAAATCAATCTCATAGGCATCATACTTTTTTTCCTCATTCACTAATAGCAGATCATTCAATCGAATAATTCCCCCCCTTTTATCCTTAAAAAAATATATTAAAAACAGAACAATTATTCTAATGGGATATATCAAAAAATTACCGGTAAATCCTTCTACCGCTTCCAATTTTACAGATAAGGTTGAACACTGCTGCATAGCTATCGAATAAACTAAACTTTCAAACCTACCACTATAAGGAAAATCCCAATCTGTAAATTATCTCGGAATTTTACAAAATTATTAAACCACGATGGTTAATCCTGTCACAACAGTCTTCAAAATATGGTTAATCATTGCCTTTTTCCATGATTAATTTTATTTCCTCCACAGGTAATTCAGTAATTTTTGCAATGATGTTTAGAGGAAAGCCTTCCTTTATCATATTTTGGGCTATTTTTCGTTTCTCTTCATTTCTTCCAATTTCTTTTCCGATTTCCTTCCCGATTTCCTTCCCTTTTTCCTCATAAGAAATCGGCAATTCCATAATTTTGCTTGCTAATTCAGGATCTAATTTGTTAACCTCTTGCATGAGAACTTTCTCCTCCTCATCGGTCAATTTTAAATACCTTTCAAAAAAACCATAGATCAACCGTTGACGTGCCGGGTCAAGTTGCATTCGAACCAGCATTCGCAAAAATTCTTTCTTCACTTCAACCCTTTCTGCTTCTGTAAAGCCCATCTTACAGAGTAGTGCTGCTGCAACCAGGTTGTTCGAGTGAATAAAATCACGCCAACGCAATTTTCGCAATGTCAATGTTAAAAATTGAAAGCTTAATACATGGAAGAATGGAAAGCTCATCGTAAATTCATTTTTTTCGTTATAGTTCTTGTCATACGTAAAGACTGCAATGGGTAAAATTGGTTTCCTATACTTATTATAAAGCAAGCTAAAGTAAAGATACATGCGCTCATGAAAATTTGTTTGATAGTAGCTTTGTGGTTCGACATGAATAATGAGTATTGTTTCTTCCCCTTTTAGTTTTGCTTCGATAACAATATCGGCACGCCGACTTTCGCCTCCCAAAAGATCTGTGAATACTTCCTCAGAAAGCGGCCGAATCGCCGAAAAGTCGATATACTTGTGCACTTCAGGAAAAAACAACTCGAGAAATTCTGCGAAAAACGTATGAAGTAATTCTTTAAAAAGTTGGTCATGGTCTGTATACCTTGACGTACCTGCATCTTCATAAACATAGAAAAGAACAGGCATATGGTCACTCCTTTTTAAAATATAATTTCATACTTGGGGGATGGAAGTGTTCGTGCAATTGAATCAGGAAAAATAAGTAAGAGGGATTGTATACAATTTTCGACATTAACAAAAAAATTCCTGCAAAAAAATGTAATATTTTTTCTATTAAATGTTTATTAAGCTAGCTATCATCACGATAATTCATTTATAATAAGACACTTGCAAACTAAGCTTTTATTAACTCCGGAAGCAAATACAAAAAGATAACTGAGCCAGCTCTGCTCATTTATTCACATTCATGAAAAATACACTTTGGCCTATATACGGTTTCACATATTTGTTTTTCTAAAAATATTTACATGTGGGGCTGATTTCTTCCGGATTACACTATTTAATTTGAGCATCTTTCATCGGTTGATAAGAAATATTTATTCTATAACGGATAGCCCCTTATATTACTGAACTACAACTGAAGTTTCAGTTTATTTATCTCTGAATAGTTGGATTATCATTGTTTATCAGCATTATCATTTGGGGCTATCCCCAATATCCTCGATTTCAGTTTTTTAGGACCGTTTTTATTTCAACAACTCTTCCACTTTGTTTACAACATTTTCAACGGTGAATCCATATTCCTCTATTAATTTATTGCCATTTCCGGATGCACCAAATGTGTTTATGCCAAGAACTGCTCCTTTTTCACCAACGTATTTTTCCCAACCGAAAGGAGATCCCATCTCGATTGCAAGACGAGGCTTCACTGTAGAAGGTAAGACAGATTCTTTATAAGCTTCATCTTGTTGTTCAAAGCGATCCCATGAAGGCATACTCACAACATCAACAGAAATTCCGCTTTCTATTAATACTTCTTGTGCCCGTATTGCTAGTTGAACTTCTGAACCTGTCGCAATTACTAACGCATCCGGAACTTCTTTTTCACCTTTACTGATTATATATGCCCCATGTTTTACACCTACATACGCATTTTTTGCTGTCCCTTCTAATGTTGGCAAGTTTTGGCGAGTCAATACTAATACCGTTGGCTGGTCTTTGCTTTCCAAAGCGAGACGCCATGCAGCTTGGACTTCATTCGCATCTGCCGGCCGGATAACCGAAAGATTAGGAATGGCTCTTAATCCAGCTAATTGTTCAACGGGTTGGTGGGTTGGACCATCTTCTCCTACCGCAATTGAATCATGAGTAAATACATAGGTTACCGGCACACTCATTAAAGCAGATAAGCGAATCGCTGGTTTTAAGTAGTCACTAAATACGAAGAAGGTAGCTCCTTGAACTTTTACACCTCCGTGAAGTGCCATCCCGTTCAGCGCTGCACCCATTGCAAATTCCCGAACACCAAACCAAATATTTCTGCCTGAGTAATTTTCCGGGCAAAAATCACCTTGTCCAACCATATAATTTTTGTTTGATTCAAATAAGTCAGCACTACCACCAATTAAATTTGTAACTTTTTTCACAATGGCATTTAACACTTTACTGGAAGAAACACGAGTTGCGACCGTTTCTCCGGGTGTGAATACCGGTAAATCCTTGTCCCAGCCACTCGGAAGTTCACCGCTAATGGCAGTTTGAAATTCAGTTGCCTTTTCAACATATTTTTCTTTATATTCAGTAAATGTCTTTTCCCACTTCTCTTCAGCAGCCTTACCTGATTCTACAATTTTTTCATTGAAATCAGCATAAACTTCCTCTGGTACTTCAAATTCCGGATAATGCCAGCTGTAAAATTCTTTTGTTAATTTGCTTTCATCTTTACCGAGCGGTGCACCGTGTGATTTAGAAGAACCGGACTTATTTGGTGACCCGTAACCGATAACTGTTTTTATTTCGATTAATGTCGGTTGATCTGTATTTAATCTAGCCTCTTTTATTGCTTGACGGATAGCGTTTAAATCGTTACCGTCTTCAACGCGCAACACTTGCCAACCAAGCGCTTCAAAACGTTTTTGAACATTATCGGAGTTTGTTAGGCTCAAATCTCCATCTAATGAAATATCGTTTGAATCATATAGGACAACCAATTTGCCAAGTTTTAAATGTCCGGCAAGTGATGTTGCTTCATGGGAAATGCCTTCCATTAAGTCCCCGTCACCGACAAGAGCATAAGTATAATGGTCAACAATTTTTAAATCTTCCCGATTATATTTTGCAGCTAGGAAACACTCTGCCATTGCCATTCCAACTGCCATTGATATCCCTTGACCCAATGGACCGGTTGTCGCTTCAACACCGTCCGTATGATGGACTTCCGGATGCCCCGGTGTTTTTGAACCCAATTGACGGAAGTTTTTTAAGTCATCAATTGTAACATGATAACCGGATAGATGTAACAAACTGTATAATAATGCAGAGCCATGACCGGCAGATAAAACAAAACGATCGCGATTAAACCATTTTGGGTTTTTCGGATTATGTTTCATAAATTCGGTCCATAGCACATATGCCATTGGTGCTGCACCCATTGGTAATCCCGGGTGACCGGAGTTTGCCTTTTCAATCATATCAATGGATAATGTTCGAAGCGCATTGACTGATAATTGTTCAACAGAAACGGTGCTAACCATTAGATTTCCTCCTATAGTTTCTATTTTTGTTAAATCAAGTGCAATAGTTGACCGCAAATTGCCCTAATCTATGAAAGGTTTATCACCCAAAAAGGTTAGATATAGTATTGTTTAAAATTGATATAACAAATCATCGTGCTTCGAATGTAAGATTGTTAGAAAAATACATCTTTTTGGGTGTAAACCATAAAGAACTAGTTACTCTTTTTTCGGAACCTTTTTCCAGTCTTCTAAAAATTGTTTAATTCCTTTTTCTGTTAAAGGGTGGCTCCATAGTTTAGGAAATAGATTCCCGGGGATTGTGGCAATATCTGCACCGGCAATTGCCGCCTCTTCAACATGTTGGAGATTCCGTACACTTGCAGTAATAATTTCTGTTTCGTAATTGTAGTTGGAAAGTACTGTCTTTAGACGTTTAATTAATTGAAGACCTTCCGTACCTATATCATCAAGTCTTCCTACAAATGGGCTAACATAAGTTGCACCGGCTTTTGCAGCCATTAATCCTTGAGCAACAGTGAATATTAATGTAACATTTGTTTTAATACCTTCTTTGGAAAGAATATGGACAGCTGCCAAACCTGCTTCGGTCATCGGGATTTTTACAACGACATTTGGAGCCCATGTTGCAAGAACTCTCGCTTCCTCAACCATTTCTTCTGTTGTTAAACCGATAACTTCTGCACTTACCGGACCGTCTACTATACTACAAATCTCTTTAATAACTTCTTCAAAATCTCTGCCTTCATGAGCGATAATCGTTGGATTGGTCGTTACACCATTGACTAAACCAAGACGTTTTACACGTTTTATTTCATCAATATTTGCTGTATCAAGAAAAAACTTCATGAATCTTACCTCCTATACTTTTTGAGTTAGTTATTTTATAAAGGAAACACTGACGTCCCAATAACTAGAGACAGGAAACACTTTGTTCACTAAAAAACCAGTGGCATGTTTTCGATTGTGATTGGATTTTTTGGAATTACTTTTGCCGGTTTTTAATTTATATTTAAATTTTTTCTATGTCAAAATTCGTTTCAAAACCAGGGTTTTTCCTTACTTGCAAAAATGTTCTGTTTCAACATACCGTAGTTTCTTATCTTTTCCATGAATGATTATTGATTTTGTAATAAATTTATTATTGTTTTGGCGGATTCCACTGATTAACATGTTGTTTGTAATACCAGTTGCAACAAAAAGGCAATCTTCTGCATTGACTAGTTGGTCATGGGTAAGTGCCTGTTTCGGATCAGGTAGTCCCATTTGTTTACATCTTTCGTACTCTTCATTTGTTCGAGGCAGTAATCTCGCTTGCATATCCACGTGAGCAGCATCGCTGGGTTTCCATTGCCCAGCTATTTTTAAGCCGACGGACTGCGTTCCCATCTGTCCTATGGAAAATACTTGTGCCAATTGAAGATTCTAGGCATCCATCCTCTCACCTAGATACATGCCCGAAGTATGTCCAAATGCCTCTGGGCCCTTTTGTATCAAGGGATCAGAGGCATTTTGTTTGCATAGCTACTGTCGAACTCGGGTTACATCGTCATTACCTTTAATATCAAAGGCGATTCTGAAAAGAAAAAGCAGGAGTTTATCCTGCCCAGTTGCTTAATTACAACGTTCATAATGAGAAATTTCGTTTCGTTGAAATTGAAGAATTTTAAATCATCGTTTGCATTAATATCCAGAAAAAATCTGCACATAGAGCAGATATGTAAGAGTTTATTCATCCTGCCTTTGTTGTGGTGAAGGCTCCCTGTGTAATTATTTCCTTTCGGCATCTCTAATTTCTCATTTTTACTAAAAATAGTTCAATATTTCACGCGGCGCAAAGTTTTCTATTTTCTGCAACTTTT
>NZ_CCRF01000016.1 GCF_000751775.1 Caldibacillus thermoamylovorans | reverse complement strand
TCTATATCAAATAAATGTGGTCTAACTGAAAGTGAATCCCAATCAATTAAATTGATTCGATCTTTGATAAATAAGATGTTTGTATTCTGGTACTCTCCATGTGATACTGACTTTCTCATTATGTCATAGTCATTTTTATTAAAATCTAAAGAATCATAAATATCCATAATTCTTTTCTTGTATTGAGCATCAACTTCCCCGAAATAATGATTAATGAGGTTAAATGTTTTTTTAATCATATCATCCGGATTTTGATACCATTTACGAACGCTGAATTATCATGAAATTCAATTTCACCCACTTCCGGTGTTATTTCAAGGAAAGTCTCGAGATAACTTCTCGCCAACATTAAATGCGAAAGGTTTGAATGTTGAAATTCTTCACCTTCCCTGTAAGTTGTCATTAACCAAAAACAACTGTCATAATACGTGAAAATTCTGTCATATTTATTCAATACAATATGATTTATCTATCCTTTTTTAATAAGACTACTAAATAATACTTCATTAATTACAATTTCACTAGGTGCTCTTTTTAAAATATATTTTTCATTAATTAAGAGAACTGGATAGGTAATATTACTATTTAATACACGATATTTTTGTAGTTTTATTTGATATAAATCCATTACAGGTAATAATTTCATCATAGAAAGCCGTCCCCCTATATTCTTTTTCGGATGGTGTTGCAAATTTTCTATTGTTTGTTCAATTAATTATTAAACTTCTAAGTGATATAAATTTCTTAAACTATATTTCAATTCTTCAAGTGATTTTTGATCTGATTCATTTAAAACAAATCCACTAAACCTGGATCTAAGTCAATATTTTGGACACAAATAATTTAAGTTTTTATTCAATCTTTGAATCTAATTTATATGAAACTGTTGTGGCTTGACATGGAGCCTCTGTGGGGCATGAGTTCCTAGCTAGGAAGCCAGCTAATTTAAAACCATGCGGGCATGCCATCAAAGGCGATCATGCCCCGCCTCTCCACATCAAGCCGTGCAGCGAATGAATATTGTGGTACATCAAATAGCACAAGTATGAACATCTTCCATTTCTTGTGGTGTTTTATAACCAATACTACCGTGAATTCTTTTACGATTGTACCAGCCTTCAATAAATTGGAAAAGAGTTAGTTCAGCTGATTTAAAATCTATATATTGAACATGATTTACTTCTTCTTTCTTTAATATAGCGTGGAAAGATTCAATACAAGCATTATCATAAGGGCTTCCTTTACAGCTAAAAGAGTGCGTCATGTTAATTTGTTTAATCACTTTTTCGAACTCATCGCTAGTGTATTGCGAACCAAGATCAGAATGAAAAATGACGCCATCACCTAGTCGCTGTGTTCGATAAGCATTTTCTAAAGCTTTTATTATTAATTCTGTCGTCATCGTACGTCCAAAAGAATAGCCAACAATTTTCTTAGAATGTAAATCCATGACCGATGCAAGGTAGCACCAACCGTGTTTTAACGTGTGAATATAGGGAATATCGCCAACCCACTTTTCCATTAATCGTTGTTGTAGAAAAGTCTCTTTGTAAAATATTTTCGCGTTCTACGACCTTTTCCTTACTTGGCGTTGGTCGAAACTTTTCACAGTAATAGATTTGACACCAGCCTTTTTCATCAATCGCTGAACACGTTTAAGGCTTATATAATAGCCTTCTTCACTCAAAAGGTGGTGAATTTTGGATGCACCATAACGTTTGTCGCTTTCATTATGAATTTCAATTATTCTTTCAGTTAATTTATGATTTTCTTGGTCTCGATTAGATATCGTTTTATCGAAAGATTTATAATAAGTGCTTCTTGGTACATCAAGCACGTCACACATTGTTTGAATCGAATGTTTCTTTTTGTTGATCAATACATTCAGTGATTTCAGCACCGTTTACTTTTTTGCGAATATGGCCATAGCTTTTTTTAAGATATCATTTTCCTCTTGAAGTTTAAGCATTTGTTTTTGTAATTTAGCATAATCATCTGGAGTAATAGAAGAACCATCTTCTAAATCCATGGGAGTCAATTTTTTAATCCATGCATAAATAGTTACTTCAGATACGCCATATTCGCTGCTTAAATTTCTAACAGACTGACCTGAGTCATATAAATCAACAATCATTTTACGAAAGTCATCGTTGTACCGTTTGCCGTTATTCTTATGTTTCATCGGACATATCTCCTTGTAATTAACTAAAATGTGTCCATGAAACTATACTAGCATCATATATCTGTGAAAGAAAGAGTAGAAGATCTAGTCTACTAAACCTCCATTTCTAAAAAACTTGTATATTGATTAAACTAATTACATATATAGAGTATCACAAACAAATATTTGA
>NZ_CCRF01000015.1 GCF_000751775.1 Caldibacillus thermoamylovorans | reverse complement strand
AGTACATCGCAAAAAGCTCATATTTTGGTTAACGTTTCCATTTTTAACAATATTTTTGTTATATATCACACTATAATATTTTTATCCCTTGAAACAAATAGCCGGTTTTTTTCTGTTACCATTGAGTATACAATTTTTAACCCCTTAACATAAATAACCGGATTTTTAAATTTACCAACCTTTTCTGTTACTGTTTTTATTGCTTTCTCATATTCAAAATCGTACATTTCATATATAATAGGAGTAACAATAGATTGGGAAACACTTAGTTGGGGGGTGATGAATATTTTTATCAACCGGCTTTATAGTTTGGCAGAGTGGATTTCGAAATTAGCCTATTTAAATGTTTTATGGCTACTATTTACTCTTTTCGGACTTATCGTTTTTGGTTTGATGCCCTCTACTGTTTCCATGTTTACGATTATTCGAAAATGGCTGAAGGGTGATGCTGATTTCCCTATATTTCGCACTTTTTCAAAAATTTATAAACAGGAATTTCTTAAAAGTAATATAATTGGGGTTATACTTGCGGGTTTTTATGCAATGATCTTAATTGATTTGTTTTATCTAAATGCTTTAAAAAATTTCTCTATTATTTCAATACTGTTGTATCTATATATGTTTGCAGTCGTCATGACTACTTTATATATTTTTCCGGTATTTGTTCATTATGAATTAAATATTTTTACTGTTTTTAAAAACTCTTTTTTGTTGATGCTTATTAACCCGTTTACAAATATTGTCATTATTTTATCATTGGCAATTACATTTTACGTTATGAAAATTTTACCTGCACTAATTGTTTTCTATGGTGCCAGTTTTCCTGCACTTTCTATAATGGCTTTCTGCTATATGACATTTGAACGCCTGGCGAAAAAGAAAGAAATTAAATCCTTATAAACAAATAGCTCAACTTTTTATTTAAGCAAGTTGAGCCTATCTTATTTTTTCTCATCTTTTAAATAAATTTATAGCGACTTTTTCCAGTCAAAACCAATACAGTTCAAAAATTCTTTTGCTAAAATCATGTGACCGGCTGTATCGGGATGAACCCGATCCCATGCTAAACTAGCTGGATACAGATGATGTAAAACTTTATTAAATGCAGCTTGCGTATCTACCAAAATACAATTATTTTCGTTTGCAATTTTTTTTACAACATCACCATATTGATCCATTGTTCTTCTCATTTGGTCATTATCATTATTTTCTATATAAAAAGGTGTCATTAAAACAATATTTGCTACTTGTGATTTCGTAATACTGACTAATTGCGTTAATGTGCTTTCATATTCGTCTATGTAGACATGGGTTTCTTTTATAAATGGTGAATCATATTGTCGCCAAACATCATTTATCCCAATCATAATTGATAGCCAGTCAGCATTTTGATCGAGAACATCCTTTTGCCATCTTTCTTTTAAATCCCGAACCGTGTTGCCGCTTATTCCTTTGTTAACGACCCGAATTGCCAATTCAGGATAAACAGCACGTATCCATCCATCAATGAAGGAAACATATCCATTCCCCAGTGCTCTGAATAAGCCTTCTCCATCTGGTTTTAGCCGTTCGCAGTCTGTCACGGAATCTCCTATAAACAATAATTTCTGACCTTTTTCTAATAACATTTTTTTCCTTCCTTCTATAATAATTATTCTTGACCTATCTTTAACAATTCACTTACTGTAACTAGTTTATATCCTTGAAAAACTAGTTCAGGTACAAGTTGTCGAACCGCTTCAATCGTTTGTGAACGATCACCGTAACCATCGTGAAAAATGAGGATACTACCATTTTTCACATGATTCCTTGATTTCTCTAGAATAAAATCTGTACCCGGTCTTTCCCAATCAATAGCATCCATATTTAGGGCTCCCATTGCCGTATAACCCATTCGAGATAACAATAATTCTACCTGCTCATTAAAAGCGAAATAAGGAGGACGTAAAGTGGTTGGTTTCCTTCCTACCAGACGCTCAATTAATCTTTCATTTAGTTGAATTTCTTTTATACATTCCTCTTCACTTAAGTCGGACAATCTTGCATGAGTGAAAGTGTGATTTCCGATTTCATGTCCTTGTGCGACCACTAGTTTTACAATTTCAAGATTTTTTACAATCTGTTCCCCAATCATGAAAAACGTTGCCTTCGCTTTCACACTTGCTAGAACCTCTAATACTTGTGGTGTATAAATTGGATTTGGACCATCATCAAATGTAATTGCGAGCGCTTTTTTATTCGTTTTTACTTCATTAATGATCGCCATGTCTCTTTTCTCCCTTTTCAAATAAAGTCAAACATCATTCAGTGGGGGTACTAATATAAAGATTTTCTTATGTATACAGAGAAAGTTTTCGTTCCGGTTTGAATTTATTATATTTGAAAGAGGTAAATCCTTTTATCAAAGAATATACCTCATCTTTTATTCAATTTCCTGTATTCAATTATCCTTTAACCGATCCCGCTGCTAGCCCCTCAATAATTCGGTCACTCAAAAATAAATAAACGAGCAAGATCGGTAAAATACTAATGACAAGTGTCGCACCAATGGCACCCCAGTCAGTTAAATATTGACCGACAAAGTTATTAACACCAACCGTAATAGTTTTCCATTTCTCTGAGCTAATAAATGTGTTAACGAATACAAACTCATTCCAATTGTAAATCATATTAATGATCGCTGTTGTTGAAAGAACAGGTGCAGTCATCGGAATGGTAATTTGAAAAAAAATCCTGTGAACTGAACAGCCATCCATAACAGCTGCTTCCTCTATTTCTCTTGGCAAACTTTGATAAAACCCTAATAAAATCATAATCGTAATTGGTAAATTAAAAGTTGTATATGAAATTATGATGGAAAGTGGGTTATCAATTAGGTTTACTTTATTAAAAATATTGAATAACGGTATTAATGTCGAATGTAATGGAATCATATAAGCAGCCATGAATAAAGCCAATACAAAGCCTTTTAATTTCCATTCCATTCTAGTAACTGCAAAGGTGACGAAACTCCCCAGTATAAGTGTCAAAATAACTGCAACAATTGTATACCAGACACTATTAAGGAAATAATTATTGATTCCTCCTGTTGTCCAAGCATCAATATAATTATCCCATTGCGGATCTTGAGGTAAAGCAAAAGGCGACATTCCAAATACTTCTTGATTCGTTTTTAATGATAATTGGAACAGCCATATTAAGGGATAAAGTTGCACGAGTGCTACAACAATAAGTACCAAATAGAGAATTACCATTCCAATCTTTTTTAAAAGCGAGGTGTAGCCTGTTTTAGGAGTGAGTTTTGTACTTTTCGTCGTTAATTCATTTGGGTTCATCTTGTCCCCCTCCATTTAATTATCCTCTTTTGTTTTCATTAATTTTTGAATCGTCCAAGTTGCAACCATACTAATAACTAATAATCCAAAACCAATCGCACTACCATAACCAAAATTATATTTGCCAAAAGCCTCCTTATACATGTATGACGCCATAACTTCTGTGGCATGTCCAGGCCCGCCACCAGTCATAACATAAATTAAATCAAAATACTTTAATGAACCGACAATTGCTAAAATGACTAACACTTTTAACACACCGGAAATCAGCGGAACTTTTATCTTATAAGCAATTTGGAATGCATTCGCTCCATCAATTCTTGCAGCCTCGATTAATTCTTCGGGAACATTTACCAAGGCTGCATAGATAATAATTATATAAAATCCAGCATATTGCCAAACAATCGGAATAAAGATAGCATATAATGCAATTTCCGGATCAGCTAACCACAAAGGTACATTTTCAACACCTATGGATGTAAGAAAGCTATTAATTAAACCATTCATTGGATCAAAAATCTTAATCCATAATTGAGCAATAGCCACTGATGATAAAAGCATTGGTATGATGTATATTTTTCTAAATATATTTGCCCCTTTAATTTTACTTGCTAAAACTAAAGAGACGATTAAATAGCCAATTAAACTTAGAACTGAGAAAAGACCTAATAGAATGGAGTGCCAAGTACTTTCCCAAAATAGCTTATCTTGGACTAACTTAATATAATTATCCAGTCCAATGAATTTCATTTCTCCTACTCCGTCCCATTTCATCAAGCCATAGTAACCGGTTAAAATCATAGGAATATAGATGAGGAACAATACCAGAAAAAGTGCAGGGAGCACATAGAGAGCAATAACTGTTTTATTAGACATTACATTTTTCATTGTATTTACTCCTTCTCTATTACAAATCAGAGGGTATATCCACTTTACCTATACCCCCTAATTTGAGAGATTAAAAGCTTTAAACTTATTTTTCCGCAGCTTCTTCAGCAAGTGCATTATCATGTTGTTTTGCAAACTCTTCTGGAGTAACTTGTTTACCATAAAGTGCGGTAATTAAATCATGATGCAACTCTGACACATTTGGAGTAGCTTGTGTATCGAACCAAGTTGTTACGTTTGTTGCATTGTTTATATCGTTTAATACATCGATATACATTGGATGAACATCTAATCCTTCCGTATTCACTTTTGTTGCTGGAAGAATTCCGGCACTTTCAACTGACCTTTTTCCCCACTCTTTTACTAAGTATGCGGCAAAGTCTTTAGCTTGATCTTTATGCTGAGATTTTTCCGCAACAAATGCACCTAATCCGGGACCACCTACATAACTATTACTGTCTGTTCCCTTTCCACCTTCAACGATTGGAAATTTAAAGTACCCAACTTTATCTTTAAATTCTTGAGAAGTATCCGGGCTAGTCGTGAAGTTTGGCAATTCCCAAGTAGCTGTTAAAAACATAGCAGCTTGTTCGTTCAAGAAGTAACCTTTTGCATCATCATTTGAGAATGCTGTATTACCCTTAACAAAGAATCCCGAGTCAACAAGATTTTGAATTTCTTCCGCTGCTTTCACTATATCTGGATCAGTCATCTTAACTTTTCCTTGGATGACATCAGTTAAAATAGTAGGACCTCCGATTCGATCAGCCAAATACATAAACCACATCGATGCCGGCCAGCCATCTTTTGAGCCAACTGTAGCTGGGATGATACCGTTTTTCGATAGTGTTTCACCAATTTTTTTCAAGTCTGCAAATGTTTTAGGTTCTTCAAGATTATATTTTTTAAAAATTTCCTTGTTATAGAATACATAAGTAATATTCATTTCCATTGGAAGAGCATAGGATTTCCCGTCAAATGAGTAAGATTCAACCGTACCAGGGACAAATTGATCCTGAAAATCTTTTTTGATTATGTCATCTAGTGGTGCGAATTGTCCCCCTTTTGCATAAGGTTCAGCAAAACCGTTAGACCACGTTAAACCAACATCTGGCAATTCATTTGAGGCTGCTAAAACTTTTATTTTGTCTCGGTACTGGTCCGGGTTCAATACTTCAACATCAATCACAACATCTTTATTTTCAGCTTCATAATCTTTAATAATTTCTTTTACAAGATTAAAATAAGCTGAGGAACTTCCTTGTGGCCAATCATGCATAAATTTTAAATGAATTTTCCCATCACCGGACTTTTTTCCACCGTTCGATTCATTTGAGGATGAGCAGCCTGACAATACAAGACCAATAATTAAGACAAATAAGGTTATTATTGATAACGCTTTCTTCTTTGACATGAAAAGACCTCCCTTTTTATTTAAATTTAAGTGAAGTTGGAAGAACTTCCTTATAAAAACAGTCTATCATCGGGAGCTTTTTCAAAAAAGGTAACAATGATTAGGAAAAATACCATTATTTTTAGATAATTATAAACCTTTAATATTGCTGTTTCCGGTAACTGTTTGGGGTTGTCCCCTCTAATTCCTTAAAAAGTTTGATAAAATATTTCGTTGTTTTATAGCCACATTCCTCCGCAACCTCCGATATAGGTATGTTTGTTGTAATTAGCAGCTCCTTGGCTCTTTGAATTCTCCTTCTCGTAATATATTCGCTAAAGGTCAGGTTTACTTGCTCTTTGAATAAAACACTGAAATAGCTTGGATTCAAGTGCACATATTCCGCCACATCTTTTAAAAATAGTTCCTTTTTTATATTGATGTCAATATACTGGATTGCTTTACGAATAGGTTCAGGTGCTTGATTATTTTTATCAAACGCATCAACAAGTTTTTTATCTACTACTTTTTCAATAACATCAACTCTCTCTCTTTTTTCAACAATATGAACGGCTTCCTTAATGACATCTAACAACTCTTTCTTACTAATCGGTTTGAGTAAATAGTTGATTACTCCAAAACCAATTGCTTTTTGTGCATACTCAAACTCCGGATAAGCAGACATAACAATCACAACAGGTGATTGCTCCTCATTCTTCATTATCTCCAGTATTTCCAAACCGGTTATTTCAGGCATGCGAATGTCCATCAATAATATATCAACTTTGCTTTTTTTAATTATTTGTAATGCTTCAATTCCGTTTGCAGCAGTAATGACTTGATGTTTTCCCTCTTCCCATCTATCAATAATTCTTTTTATTCCTTCTCTTGTTCTCGGCTCATCGTCCACTATTAATATAGTTTTACCATACATTAAAAATCTCCCCTATGAATTGGAACTTCGATTGTGACCATTGTTCCCTCATTTTTACGACTTCTTATGGTAAATTTTTTTTCTAATTCTTCTTTATAGTAAAAATAAAGGCGTTTTTTTACATTAGAAAGTGCCATCCCTTTTCCGGTAATTTCACCATTATTTAAAGCATTCTTGACATCCTGTAACTTTTCCTCATCCATCCCTGCTCCGTCATCTTTAACTGTAATTCTCACAAAGTCTGTTCTCTTAATTTTCTGAACCGAAACAATAATGGTACATTGATTAAGTTGATTTCCTGAACCGTGGATAACCGCATTTTCAACTAAAGGCTGAATTAACAATTTAGGAATTTTTATATTTTTTAATTCTGTAGGCAGCAATAACTTCCACTTAATTCGATCAGCAAATCGAAATTTAATAATTTCTAAGTAATTTTCAATATGATTAAATTCTTCACTAAGTGTAACCCAATCATCATTAGTGTTCTTACTAATCGTATAGCGGAATAAATTTGACATTGATACAACGATATTAGCAAGTTCTTCTTCCCCTTTATATTCCAACGACCAACGCAATGAATCTAATGTGTTATATAAAAAATGAGGATTAATTTGTGCTTGTAATGCTTTAAGTTCACTGTAACTACGGATTATTTCTTTTTGATACACCATCTTAATTAAATGGTTTGTTTCCCTCGCAAGTTGGTTATATGTACTATTTAATTCATTTATCTCATTTACAGTCGGCTCATTCGGATTAATCGCCAATAATCCTTCGTTCGCCAGTCTCATTGTATTCGTCAAATTGGTGATCGGCCTTGTTATCATATTTGAAAGAAACCATGAGCATATGAAAAAGATTAAAATTCCAATAAATCCGGATACGATAATACCTATACTTATCCCGTTTAGACCTTCAGTTAAAGCGGTCACGGGAGTTAAAATCAAAACAGTAAATCCGTCTTTAGAAATTTGTTTGGTAACCATATACTCGGTATTGTTAATGACAGTCGTAGATTTATTTTTAAAAGAAACAGGACTTATTTTTCCGGGATAATTGGAATAAATGGGGTCTAATTTTTCGTCAAGTACGAAAGTATATTGCTTACTATTTTTCATTTTTGTTATTGAAAAATAGTTTTTATAAACTTGAATTAGTAAATAGCCTGCATTTTCAAAACTTTTGTCCATTAAATTTATTCTTCTTATCGCCAAATAATAATTTCTATTTTTCGGATCTTCACCAATCCAGACTAATTTTCCCTTAGCATAATCAGCTTCATTTATCCATTTCACGTTTATCCGATTAAACAATTTATTGGTGTCATTTAAAGGTAATAATTGTTCTAAACTTTCCGTATACAATTCAACCGAATATATTCCTTCTGTGTTCGCTTGAATATTGTTAACAGCGTTATACAAGCTTTGCAAGTCAGAAAATGGAATTTGTTCTCCTTTATATTTTCGTGTAAATATATCCTGGATTCGTGGATTAGTAATGATAAATTTTGTGGCCGTATTTAATTGCTCAAACAGGGAATCAATTCGACCACTAGCCTCAAGTGCTGTCTGTCTAATTTGATCTTCTGCATTCCCCTTTATAAGTAAGGAAACTTGACTTAAGGTAATTGTTGTTACAATAGATAAAACAATAACCATTACAGTCAGAAACACAAACAAAATTTGATTTCTTAAAGTATTCCATTTTTTTAGCAAGTTCCACATGACTGATTACCTTTCTTTCATTAATGTAAAATACGTACTAACTATTATTAAGTAAAATTTATATTAACCCATTGTTTTCTTATTTGGAAAAAAGGAAAGGTAAACATAGAGAAATGTAGCATAACTTGGAGTATTTTTAAATTTGGTTTTTAGATTTCTTTAGAAATAATAACTGTTATTTTACATGAACAGATAGTCGTCTTTGAAAAATCATAACGACTATCTGAACTTAAAAGATAGATACTAAAATGTTTTCGATAACTTAAGCTTTATATATAAAATAATCAAAATCTGCTGCGATTCTCTCACCCGAGGTATCTTGACAATGCATACCGACAAATGCACCAGTAAAGAAACCCCCACCTTGGATATAATCATCTGAAAGTTTATAAGAATAAAATGTTACTGGAATCTCAAACCATGTTGTACCATCAAAGGAATACGAGTATGCATAAGTATTGGTTTTAACAATCACTCGCATGTACACATAATCTACATCATTCGGGATAATAATTTCCTGACCTTTTAAAGGTTGATCAAAGGTAAAATTATCGCATGACATCAGTTCAAGGATTCTACCTTTTTCTTCATGCCAAGTAATTTGTAGTGTTGTCCAGTTTTGTGTATTATAGTAATTTACTAATCCGGCAGCTTGTTGAAACGTTTCCGGTTTAAAGGCTACTTTTGTTTCTGCAGTAAAATTAAAATGTTGCCAACGTCTTGCGACAAATGCCTGAGTAAATTTTGATGTTAACGATTCCCGACCATAGAGTCTCAAATGACTTGGGTTGTCTGTGAGGGATAGCGTGTCACTTCCAAGCGGTATTCGCAAAGTTTGAAAATGTAGATTTAAATTTTCAGAATCAAAATCGTCTTTCACAGGGAAGTCTCTTTCCCATTTCACTTCTTCTACTTTCGGACCTTCTACTTCCAATGAAGGTTGATTTCCACCAACAACATACGGCCAACCATCTTTCCATTCTAATCTTTGAATGGCTGTTTCTCTCCCCAATGGACAAAAACCACGAGGGTCGAGCAACGGCTGATCTCCCTTTGGCAGCGGTCGTCCGATTAAATGAGCCAAAAACCATTCATCGGTATGAGTATGAACGATGGAGGCATGCCCAGCTTTTTGCAATGGATTTCTTGGATACGGATATGAAGTAATGATTGGGTTTCCCGGATGTACTTCATAAGGTCCCCAAATATCTTTCGAACGAGCTATTGTTGCTTGATGTTCATATCTTGTACCACCTTCCGCTGTAAGTAAATAGTAATATCCATTGATTTTATATAAATGTGGTCCTTCTACAAGTTTTACATCTGTTCCTTTAAAAATAATTTTTTTCGGTCCGATGAGTTTCTGATCTTTCACACTATATTCTTGCATAAGAATGCCATAGAAATTATGATGGCCGACGCGATGATCCCAGTACATATTCACTAAATATTTTTTTCCATCTTCATCATGAAACAGCGAAGGATCAAATCCGCTGCTATTCAAATAAATCGGATCAGACCATTCCCCGTCAATCGTGTCACAAGTGACTAAGTAGTTATGACCATCTTTCCATTGGCCTTCTGTTACTTTTACATCCGTATAAATTAACCAAAATTTACCGTCATGATAGGACAAATCCGGAGCCCAAATCCCACCGGAATCCGGATTTCCAAGCATATTTAGTTGGCTTAACCGATTTAGTGGTCTTGAAACTAAACGCCAATTTTTTAAGTCTTTTGAATGATAGATCCCAACGCCCGGAAACCATTCAAATGTAGAGACAGCAATATAATAATCTTCCCCGGCACGACAAATGGACGGATCTGCGTTAAAACCAGTCAATACAGGATTTTGAATTTTTACCATTTAAATACACCCCTTTTTTAAATAATGAATAAGTTAATATCGGAATTCTACCAATTTTCTATTTAAAATTTTTGTATGCTCATAAACCTCCTGATAAATCTTAAATAACTCACGATACCGCTTAACATTTTCAGGAATTGGTTCATACACTTTGACGACATCCAAAAATTTATCTGCACATTGGTCCAAACTGTCAAACCAACCGCATCCATATGCAGCAAGCATAGCAGCACCCATACCCGGACCTTGCTCACTTGCTAATTTCATAATTTTAGCACCGAATATATCGGCTTGGATTTGCAGCCAAGTTTCATTTTTGGCACCGCCACCAATTGAAATAATCGTGTCAATTTTCTTGCCGGCTCCCCGGAAGATTTCGATTGATTCATTTAAGGAAAAGGTAATCCCTTCAATGACAGCCCTTACAAAATGTGCCCTTGTATGTTTCGAATCGACTCCGATAAAGCTCCCCCGAATATTGGCATCAGGATGCGGTGTCCGTTCCCCAACGATGTAAGGGGTGAACAACAAACCATTCGAACCAACCGGGACTTCTTCAATTTCCGACACAAAATCATTGAAGTTTTCATTATTTGCAAATACCTCTTTAAACCAACTGAGACTGTATCCTGCAGCTAAGGTCACCCCCATTGTATAGTAGGCATTTTCTTTTGCGTGATTGAAATAATGTACTTTCCCTTTAAAATCAAGATCTTTTGTTTCTTCATAAGATAAGACTACACCGGAAGTTCCGATACTACACAGCGTTTTATTGGATGAGAGAATGCCTGCCCCAATTGCTCCACATGCATTGTCCGCCCCGCCTGCAAATACTTTTGTTGCTTCATTTAAACCTGTTTTATCGGCAAATTCCTTTGTTAACGTCCCAATGAAATCACTCGACTCCACCAATGGCGGACAAATAGTTGGGTCGATTCCCAATGCTTCACAGAGCTCCCCGCTCCACTCTTTTTTCGCAATATCGAGCAGCAATGTGCCGGCTGCATCTGAATAGTCCATATGAATTTTTTCGGTCATTCGGAAACGCAAATAGTCTTTTGGTAGCATAAACACATGAATTTTTTCAAAAATATTTGGCTCGTATTGTTTTACCCAAAGAATTTTTGGTAAAGTAAAACCTTCCAACGCAACGTTTTTCGTAACTTCAAGCAGTTTTTCTTTCCCAATAATATGATAAATTTGTTCACATTGTTCTGTTGTCCGTGTATCATTCCAAAGAATCGCATTTCTAAGTAATTGCAGTTGTTCATCTAATATAACAAGTCCATGCATTTGACCTGAGAAACTGATTCCTTCTATATCTGACGGATTGCCGTGAAAATTTGCAACAAGTTCGACCAATGCTTCGGTCGTTTTTTCCACCCATTGGTTTGGATCTTGCTCACTGTAACCGGACTTCTCTTGGATTAACGGGTATGATTTCGAAACTTCCCCGGCAACCATACCCTTTTGATCGACCAATAAAACTTTTACAGAACTGGTCCCCAGGTCTACTCCTATCACATATTTCATTTCACATCTTCCTTTTTCACATAATGGAAAAAACAGCTGAACCCGTTTGAGAGTTCAGCTATTAATTTTTTTTAAAGGGGGGGTATTCGTATTTAAAAAGCAGTTAACAAATATTGGTTAACCAATGCCCGTAATTCTTCAACACGGCCGGATTCATTTTTGAATTCTTTCATGTCTAGAACATGTTCTTCTAATGTTTTGAAATCTGCTTTCCCTTGGATGATTTCTTTGCCAATCCCTTCATTGTAACTTCTGTAACGGTTTGCAATGAAATCATCGAGAACATGATCTTCAATTAATTTATGTGCCACTTTTAGACCAACTGCAAAACTATCCATGCCTGCAATATGGGCACGGAATAAATCTTCCGGTTCAAAGGAGCCTCTTCTGACTTTTGCATCAAAGTTTAAGCCACCTTTGCCCAATCCGCCATTTTTAATAATTTCATACATTGCGAGAGTAGTTGCATTAAGATCTGTTGGAAATTCATCCGTATCCCAACCAAGCAACGGGTCACCTTGGTTTGCGTCAACTGAACCAAGCATCCCGTTGATTCGGGCAACACGTAATTCATGTTCAAAGGTATGTCCGGCTAATGTTGCGTGGTTTGCTTCAATATTAAATTTGAAATATGGATCTAAGTTATATTTTTTCAAGAAAGCAATTCCTGTCGCCACATCAAAATCATATTGATGTTTAGTCGGTTCTTTCGGTTTCGGTTCAATTAAAAATTGACCGGAAAAACCGATTTCTTTTGCATAATCAACAGCCATTTGGAAGAAGCGTGCCAAGTTGTCTTGTTCCAGCCCCATATCTGTGTTTAGGAGTGATTCATATCCTTCACGCCCGCCCCAAAATACATAGTTTTCTGCACCTAGGCGTTTCGCAACTTCCAACCCTTTTTTCACTTTTGCCGCAGAGAAAGCAAATACATCTGCGTTGCAAGAAGTTGCCGCACCATGAACAAAACGCGGATGAGAGAACATATTTGCCGTATTCCAAAGTAGTTTGGTTTTGCTCGTTTTCATATAATCTTCAATCATATCAACAATTTCATCAAGGTTTTTATTTGTTTCCCGAAGCGTTTCTCCTTCTGGTGCGATATCTACATCATGGAAACAGAAGAACGGCGCATTCAGTTTTTCAAAGAATTCAAATGCTGCTTCAACACGAGCTTTTGCTAACTCCATTCCTTTCAGATGATTCCATGGGCGAATCATATTACCATGACCAAATGGATCTGTTCCGTCATATGTGAATGTATGCCAGTAAGCAACACCAAAACGTAACCATTCTTCCATGGTACGGTCGCCAATTATTTCTTCCGGATTATAGAATTTAAATGCTAGTGCGTTTTTAGATGTTGGTCCCTCATATTGAATTTTGGAAACGTTTTCGAAGTATGCCATAGTAGTTCCTCCTAATTTTTCAAAATATCTATTTATATTCATAACAACCACAAACAAATTATAGCATGTAATAACTAGTTTGTCCATTAGATAAACTAAGTTATTGATAACTTATTTTTCTTTTAGATTCTTAAATTTTCTTTTAGTTTGTTGCTTTCTTTTGACTATAAATATCCATCCAGACCGCAAACATATGCCTTTAAAATGTTTTAGCCAAGTCAGAGAACTGTATAAAGTTGATCTAGAATCAAAGATCTGTCTTAAATATTTATTGTGGGACAATGCTACTCGGGAATGTGTTAAAATATGGGTACTTACATAAAAAATACTAGATGCCATTAGTTATTATGTAAAAATAAGTAAGACAGTTCGCCCAAACCAGATAGCTATTCAACTGTGAGATTTATGAATAGATAAATATCACAGTTGAATTATTTCCCTAATAAATTTGTCTTTTTTATACGTTTTTCTATCAAACAATAGCAGGATTTCTTAACCTGATATCGAAAATTGTATATAATCCCCCCTTACTTATTCATCCTGATTCTATTGCACAAATCACTTTCATTCCTAAGTATGGAATCATATTTTAAAAAGGAGTGACAACATGCCTGTTCTTACCTACGTTTATGAAGATGCAGGTACGTCAAGGTATACAGATCATGACCAACTTTTTAAAGAACTAATTCATACGTTTTTCGCAGAATTTCTCGAGTTGTTTTTTCCCGAAGTGCATAAGTATATCGACTTTTCGGCGATTCGGCCGCTTTCCGAGGAAGTATTCACTGATCTCTTGGGAGGCGAAAGTCGGCGTGCTGATATTGTTATCGAAGCAACATTAAAAGGGGAAGAAACAATACTCATTATTCATGTCGAACCACAAAGCTACTACCAAGCAAATTTCCATGAGCGCATGTATCTTTACTTTAGCTTGCTTTATAATAAATATAGGAAACCAATTTTACCCATAGCAGTCTTTACGTATGATAAAAATTATAACGAGAAAAATGAATTTTCGATGAGCTTTCCATTCTTCCATGTATTAAGCTTTCAATTTTTAACATTGACATTGCGAAAATTGCGTTGGCGTGATTTTATTCACTCGAACAACCCGGTTGCGGCAGCGCTTCTCTGTAAGATGGGCTTTACAGAAGCAAAAAGGGTTGAAGTGAAGAAAGAATTTTTGCGAATGCTGGTTCGAATGCAACTTGACCCGGCACGTCAACGGTTGATCTATGGTTTTTTGAAAGGTATTTAAAATTGACCGATGAGGAGGAGAAAGTTCTCATGCAAGAGGTTAACAAATTAGATCCGGAATTATCAAGCAAAATCATGGAATTGCCGATTTCTTATGAGGAAAGAGGGAAGGAAATCGGAAAAGAAATTGGAAGAAATGAGGAAAAACGAGAAATTGCTAAAAAAATGATTTTAGAAGGCCTCTCTCCAAATCTTATAGTAAAAGTTACTGGTCTAAGTCATGAGGACATTAAAGCCCTCAGCAAAAGTATTAACAATTAAAAATATACCCTAATTTTTCCGATAATTTGTTGATACTTGTATTTTTTATTAAGGACAAGGACAAAAGTGGAAAAAATAGAAGGTTTTCATAGCTAAAAAATGGAACGTGTACATAGACGTTCCATTTTTTAAAATTTATTAACACAATATAAAAATAAACTAACGAAATTATTGGGCATCAAGAATCGAAACAGCGTTATTTAGGAACTGATCAATCATTTGGGCAGAAACACCTATTGCTGCTGAATAATATGCATGCTTGGAAAAACTAATAATCAAATCCTTTTGATGGTATTTCATTGTATGGTTTTTTATAAATTTTTCTATCGATTTTTCAAGCCAGTCTTTTGCCATTGTAAGTCGATTACCAATAATGACTTGTTCCGGATTAAAGATATTAATAATATTATTTATTCCGACTCCCAGATACATACCTATTGAATGGAAGAGATTGATTATATCCTCATTCCCACTATTTGCAAGTTCAAGTAATAACTCTATAGACAAAGTTTCCTCAGTGATGCCAGTTAATTTTAATTTTCTTGCCTCTTCTAATAACGCTTTTTCGGAGGCATAAAGTTCCCAGCAGCCACTACTTCCACAAGTGCAATCTTTACCATTTACTTGTACAATCATATGCCCTGCTTCACCAGAAAAACCATTCATTCCGTAAAAAAGCTTTCCATTCAAAATAATTCCAACACCAATACCAATTCCTGCACTGATATACAAAATATTATCATTTTCTTTTCCCGCACCGTACAGTTTTTCTCCGTATGCACCTGCATTTGCTTCATTCTCAATTAAAACGGGAATGTCAAAACAATTTTCGATTTCCTCCCTCAAATTTATATTTTTCCATCCTAAATTGGGTGCAACAAGAACTTCTCCATGGTTATTAACTAACCCGGGAACACCAATACCGATTCCAACAATTCCATAATGGCTTTGTGGTGCGGCATTAATTAAATCGGATATAACTGATTGTAATATTTCAATTACAACTTCATAAGATCGGACGGTAAGTTTTTTATTTACCTCAACAATAATATTACCTCTTAAATCGGTAAGAACCCCCAATATATAATTGACACCAAGGTCTATACCAATCGAAAAGCCGGCCTTGTCATTAAATAGTAGAATTACTGGTCTTCTTCCTCCGCTTGATTGTCCGGGACCTGATTCATAAATTAATTGGTCTTCTAACAATTCATTCACAAGGGAAGAAACGGTTCCTTTATTCAGTCCTACTTTTTGAGAAATATCTGCTCTTGATATTGGTGCCTCATGTAAAATGGTTTCAAGTACTAGTGTTTTATTAATTTGCTTTACTAATTGCTGATTTCCCGTTAGAGTTTTCATATGGTATCCCTCATTAGTCTGTTATGTGATCTCTTTTTTTATTGCTTTCAATAATGGTATTATAGAGTAAAAACTATTATTTATAAAATAATTATATTATTAGTTTGTTTATTATACTAACAAATTTAGGGAGAAATTGGCAATCTTGAAGGAACAGTTAGGGTAGGAGTAAATTGTGTTGAAATCAAGAAATCCCTTTAACAGGGAAATCATGTACGAAGAGGCTCTACCAAATCACATTCCATTTCACTAAAAAGAGGGATAACCAATCATTGCCCCATTTTTTAAAAATCATTCCGAATCCATTAATAAAAGGAGGCCCAATTAAACAAAGGCCTCTTTACCAATAAACCAAAATTCACATCTTTACTTTTTTTCCAATAGCGATGCGGCGTCTTCGTCAACAATAACAATGGAATTATCGCAATTTCTCAATGCTGTAGCTGGACAATCAGGAGTGATTTCCCCTTCTAGTAATGCTTTTACAGCCTTCGCTTTATGTTTTCCGGATACCAGAAGAATGACTTTTTCTGCTTCAAAAATTTCCGTAAATCCAAGTGTTAACATTTCTGTTGGCACTTCTTCTCTTGTAATGCCATATTCTTTCATCGTACTTTGAATAGTAGATTCTTCATGTTTTGCTAAAAACATCGTTGAGTCGAAAGGTGTTCCTGGTTCATTTGCCCCGATATGACCATTCGTACCCAAACCCAAAATTTGAATATCTCTAGGATGTTGATCAAGTATTGCTTTATATCTTGCAATCTCCTTTGCTGGATTGTTAGTTGAACCATCGATCAAGAAAATATTTTTTGGTTGAACATGAATTTTATTATATAGATTTTCATACATGAACGTTCTTACTGTATAAACAGCTTCTTTTGGTCCTATATATTCGTCTAAATTCATAATCGTTGTATCCCTTATATCTAAACCATTATTAATATCTTCAACAAATAATTTAAAGATCCCTCTAGGTGTACCACCAGTCGTCATTGAAATAACTGGCTCCTCTTTTGTTTGGATTACTTCTTTAATAAATTCGTATCCTTTTTTAGACATTTCATCATAATCTTTTACAAAAATCGTTTTCATTTAACTGCTTCATTAAAACGGTACCATTTCTAATAAGCTTGGATATCGTTTTAATGAATCTTCCCTCCTTCTTTCTATTTCTATCTCAAAGGTTTACCAAATAATAGTAAACAATGAACTTCATGTCTTCTGCCTTTTAATTTTCAAGTATACTCCTAAAGTTTATTTTTTTACTTCCTGTTTCAAAGATCGTGCAGCTTGTTCGACTTTTGGACCATAGACCACTTGTAAATTATTCTCGTCAATTTTAACAATACCCATCGAACCCGTTGATTTTAATAATGTATTATTTACTACAGAAGTATCATTTAATACTAACCGTAATCTTGAAATACAGTTATCGATTTCTAAAACGTTTTCTTTTCCGCCTAAAGCTTTAAGAATAACTGCACCTAACTCATCACTACTTGACTCAACAGTATCTGCTGCTTCACCACTTTCTTCAGAATCAGTCGTTCTTCCAGGTGTTTTCACGTTGAATTTTAAAATGACAAATTTAAATACATAATAGTAAACAACTGCATAAACAAGACCAACCAACACAATCAAATACCATTTTGTATAAGTACCTTGTAAAATACCAAAGATGGTTAAATCAATCATTCCTCCACCAGCATTCCCAACAGCGACATTCATTATATCCATTAGGAAGAAAGACAACCCTGCCATGAATGCATGGAAAATCCATAGAATTGGAGAAATAAAAATAAATGAAAATTCAATAGGTTCAGTAATACCAGTTGCAAATGCAGTTAACGCAGATGCAAGAAGCAACCCTTTCACCTTTGGTTTGTTTTCTAAATAAGATGTTTTGTACATTGCATAACATGCAGCGGGTAATCCAAATACCATGAATGCATGTGTTCCTTGGGTTAAGAAACGAGTAGCCATTCTTAATGTATCAATATCTGGATTTGATGAAGCAAGTTCTGCATTAAAAATCGATAATGCCCCAGATACCGTTTCTCCATCAACAACAGCAGTTCCACCAATTGGTGTAAAACGAATCAATTGATTTAATACGTGATGCAATCCTGTTGGAATAAGTAAACGTTCAGAAAAACCATATAAGAAAGTACCAATTGCTCCTGCTTTACTAATTAATCCACCCAACGCATTAATAGCCGTATTGAAATAAGGCCAAATAAAGTAGGAAACAATTGAAATAAACGGAATTGTTACGATAATCATAATAGGTACAAAACGATTACCACTGAAAAAGCTAAAAGCTGTAGGAAGTTGTTTCGTATGATACTTATTATGAATATAAGCAGTCCATAAACCAACAAGTATACCACCAAATACGCCCATGCGGTACGTAAATACACCTAACATTGTTTCATAAGCATTTGAAACTTCAAACGCTTTAATTTGCGTTAATCCTTCTTGCATTAAATAATCAACTGAAGTAGTTTCAGCGTTGATACCTTTTAAATTCAATAAATAACCAATCACTACATGGAAAATAATAAATGCAATAACTGCAGCAAAACCAGCAATTTCCTTATCTTCCTTTGCCATTCCAGTTGCAACCGAAATTGCGAATAGTATAGGAAGAAGGCCAAACATCATCGATACAACTGCCCGCACACCACCAATAAAGTTTTGTATAATGACAGCATTTGCAATACCTTTACCGACTAGATCAGGGTTTTGTAAAATTGACACAATCCCTAAAAGTAACCCAGAGGCGACAATGATTGACAACGGTCCCATTAAAGTTTTTCCAAGCTTCTGAATACCAGTTCTCATAAATTTTTCACCACCAAATCATATTTTTATAGAATAACTATAATTAAAACAGAAATTTTCACTACACTTAATAAAGCTTCTCGCGTTGAATATTATTATGAAATATTAGTGAACTATATTGGAAACGATAGTCAAGAGATAATTAAAATCCATACCTCCCCAATTAGTAGGTTAATAAAAAAGCAGCTTACCGGTAATTAAAAATTCTCTAGAGATTTTTAAGCAGAAAATATCAGTAAGACCTGTTATAGCATTTCTAGCCCTTACAGAAAACCTTCTCATCTCTGCTTTGAAGACATCGTATCATCAAAAAAAAATTCGAACAATATCTTTTCGCCATTTAAACCCTATAACCAAAACTTGAATATTCGTTCGCAACATGAATAATTATCCAGGAAACCTTCTCCATAAATAATAGTTCACTATACAAAAAACATTTTTTACAAAACGGAATTTTTATTCAGAATGAGACAAAAAAATCATTATCTCCTACATGTGTTGTACCCCTATTTTTCTGGTGTTACTATTATCCCCAGATAGGCTATCGAATCACTTAGTTAGGAAGGACGATTAAAATGAAAGTTAATTTAGACCGGGTTATTAAAGACATCGAAACATTAGCAAACTTTTCATCAACTCCTGGAAACGGCGTAACAAGGTCGTCATATTCCCATGAGGATAAATTAGCAAAAGACTATATAAGGAATGAAATGGAAAAAATCGGCCTAAAAGTATGGGAAGATGGATTCTCAACATTATTTGGGCGTAGAGAAGGGAAAAACCCAAATGCACCAATCATTATGATTGGTTCTCATTATGACTCAGTGGTGAATGGTGGACCTTTCGATGGAGTTGCCGGAACAATTGCAGCACTCGAAATTATGCGCATATTTCATGAAAACAATATCGAAAACACATTCCCAATTGAAATGATTGCAATGAATGCGGAAGAAGGAGAAACATTTGGTCCAAGTACCGGCGTATCAAATTCTCGTGCAATGATTGGAACATTAACTGAAAAAGAACTTGATACGGTTAAAAATAGATTTGGTCAAACGAAAAGAGAAGCAATGAAAGAATATGGCCTAAATCCTGATTTAGAAAGTGCAAAAAGAGAAAAAGGTTCCATTCGAAACTTTATCGAACTTCATATTGAACAAGGACCTGTTCTTGATAATAAAGGTATCGCTGTTGGTTTAGTTGAATATCTTCCAGGAATCGGACGATTTAAAGTGAAATTCTACGGGACATTAGAAGACTCGACTGCACCAATGGAAAGTAGAAAAGATGCACTCGTTGCTGCATCCAAGTTTGTTCTAGCTGTAAATAAAATGGTAAAAGATTTAGGACCTAGCATTACAGGCCATGTTGGCTGTTTAGAAATTACTCCAAACTCTAACCAATTTGTGCCAGATTATGCACAAGCAACCGTAGAAATTCGAACATTTGATAAAAAACTTGTAGAAAACATTAATGTCAGCGAATTATTAAGAAAAGAATTAGAAGCGATCAAAGAAGAAACAAAGGTAGATTTCGAAATGATTGAAATGGCTCGAATTGGTTATAGCAATCCTACTCCACCAAGTGTAATGTTACAGGAAAATGTTGAACTTATGAAAAACATTTGCAAAGAGCTTGGCTATGAGTACACAATTATTAATAACGGAACTGGCCATGATTCAATGATTATGGCAGATTTTGCACCTACGAATATGATTTACGTACCAAGTAAAGATGGTATATCACATCACCCAGATGAATGGACAGATTATGAAGATTTGAAAAAAGGCATCGAAGTCATGCTGCATCTAGTCCATAAAATTTGCAAATAAAAAAGAGCCATTGACAAAGTAACAGAAGATTGTTGAAGTGACTTTTTTCTCAATCCCTCTAATAAATACTAAAAAAGGAGGAAAATCCATGTTAGATTTTTCAAAAAAGAATCATGCAACTGAATTCAAGTCTCCCATTGTCGGTAAAGCACTATCTCTCTCTAAAGTGCCTGATGAAGTATTTTCCTCAAAAATGATGGGGGACGGAATTGCTTTTGAACCATCAGAAAATCGTTTATATTCACCCATTGACGGAGAAATTGTTCAAATCTTTCCAACCTTACATGCTGTAGGAATCAAAGCGAATAATGGGTTGGAAATATTACTTCATATTGGAGTCGATACAGTTAACCTGTCTGGTAAAGGTTTTGAGAGTTTTGTAAAAGTTGGAGACAAAGTAAAAGCTGGTCAAAAACTCATTTCCTTTGATATAAATCTAATCAAAGAAAAAGCGAAATCCATCATCACGTCGCTAATCATTACAAATAGTGAAAAAATCGATACCATCGAATATAACTTTGGTGTCGCAGCAAAAGATACTACCGTGTTAACTGTAAAAGTTAAATAAGAAAATTACCGCTTTACACATGGAGGGTTATCGTGAAACGATTAATTGCGATGATAATCCTCCTTTTCCATTTTAAATGAGTATAGAAAAAAGCCTATTCGTTTTCCCTTACGTAATTAATTAATCCTTCATACAGTAAACTTAAAACTAAGTTTAAAGTACAATAAGATGTGTTATTTAGGCTACTCACTTTATTTAAATTTGAAACTTGATAATATAGATTGTAATCTGCTATATATGCTAAATCATTTCTAGAAAATGAAGTAACCGAAACGATAGGTACTTTCTTTACGACAATATTTTTAATTATTGATTCAATTGTTTTAATATTTCCAGATAAAGATGCAACGAATAAAAGATCGTTCGGAGTAATCGCCTCCGAGATTAACTCAAGTTCAGTCTTGCTCGGAATAATATTTAAATAAATATTATAATTCCATAAACACCTTGAAAACTCTTTCAGCATTAAATTCTGCCCATATCCCGTTCCATAAGCAAAAATTTGATTGGATTCTAACAATAAATTGTAAATTTCCTCTAGTCTCTTATTATCTTCAAAAAGTTTAATGGTTTCCTGCACATCTTTTAATAAAACAGAACTGCTGAAATGTTGATTGTTCGACACTTGTTTATCTTTAATTCTCTCCGCTTCTTCTTTTAAAAAATAACGAAACTCACTATATCCATGAAAGCCAAGTTTTTTTGTCGTTCTAATAATGGTTGAAGGAGAAACATTACAGTTCCTTGCGATTTCAGTAACTGTTTTATCCTTGCACAAAATTAAATTCTGACTAATATAGTTGATCACATGTAAATCATTTTCGTTTAATTGTTCGTAATATTGATTAATCAGCACTTCCAAATTCATTGTAAACAACTCCCTGACGCACCTACAAAGAAACTGAAGTAACGTTATTATATCACAATAATTAAAATTCCATATTATTTCGTCCAAAATCTTAGTGAAATTTTCAAACCCACATTTCAAACATCTTAAGTGAAATTCATCGTAATTTTTGAATGAACTTTATCTAAATGGCTTGATGGGGTGATATCTTCATTTTTTGATGGATTTTCGACAAATTTCTATTGAATTCGACATTTTTTTCGAGGTTTCCTCCTGTTATGTGTTATTTCCCTTGATTTTCGACATTTTTTGACACGTATATCGATAGATCATACCCGCATAATTCAATGATTTTTTTGGCTTGTGAATCAATATTGTCGGGTAGGAGTCTAATTTTTTGCTGATTTTGATTGATAAGGATCACGGTAATATCTTCTAATTGCTCTAACAATGCTTGACCTGTTGGTTGAA
>NZ_CCRF01000014.1 GCF_000751775.1 Caldibacillus thermoamylovorans | reverse complement strand
GGACCTTATAAAGGGGTTTGCCACTGCATAAAATGTTTAAGACAAGGGCTTTAATCCTTGTTCCGGGTGAGAGATGACAACGAACAGAATCCCATTTGACTAAATCATTAATGGTCTTTTCGAGTTCTATTTCATCACACAGTTTGGATAAAAGCTGAGACGGACCCACATGTAAAGTTAAAATTTGATCTGACATGAATATTCCCTCGTTTTCTCCATAGTTTAGATAATCATTCAATTCTACAAAGAAGAGGAAAATTCCTTTAAAAAAATAAAAAATGTAAAAAATTTACGTGCGGAATATGCGTTAAATCAATATTTTCAGCCTTTGTTTTTTTTTGTAACTGTCAAAGTCGGGGAAAAGTAACCATTCTCAGCACCCCCTCTATCCCATTCCAATCAAGGAACCTAGTCCCTATAAAGTTCTACATTACAAAACAACCCCTATAATAGAAAATCTTTTATAGGAGGTTGTTTTTTATTTAGGCTTTGCCCGAAATTAGGTTTTCTATTAATTTATTTACAACTCTTGTTGCAATTGGGTGTTCCCCATAATTTTTTATTAACTTCCAAGTGGTTAATGTAAGTATACCACTTGAATTGTTTTGTACAATCATGGATGTCCCAAACTGCCCAATCCACCCTTGGAAATAACCTGATAAAATTCTGCTCACTTTTGGAGTATTTTCATTTCCGAACATATACACGATTCTTCCAACAGTTCCACCGAGTTTGTTATAATTACTAATCGGTATAATATAATCCGGAAATATCCCTTCAAGTTCCCATCCCATTTCTTTATTAATTGGTAAACCATCAAAGTAAGAACAATCAACATAATTGAAAGATGAAGTACGATCCCAACTTTCTCCCTCTGGAAGGCGTCTAAATGTAAATAGACCTTTATCAGTGAGTTGATCCCCCTCTTCAGCTAAGAATAGCACCTTACCACCACGTCTATTATAATGGTTAACAGCCGCATCCAATACATTCGTAATTACAACTTCTGCATCTTCAAATTGATTAGTTATCGACATACCATTTAATTTTAACTTTTCGATAAATTGGTTACCCATTTTGTAAGGAAAAACGGTAACCGGATTAACCTCTACCTTGGTGGAGAAGGTTAATTCTTCATAATTCTCCACTTCTACACCATTTTCTAATATTAATTTTAGTTTTAAGTGATAAAAAGAAGCATCCCCTACAACAGGAACAGCAAATTTAATCGCATCCTGAATTTGAATATACGCCTTATTTTCTTCATTTAACGCAATCACACCTGAAATGTTTGTACCCGATATTTGCCAAATCAACTCACCACTAATTGGAAGTAAATCATGGTTGGAAATAATCACATCACATGTAAATATTTCCTCACTCCAAAAGTTGTGTTTCAATACATTTGCCATAACGACTAAGTTACCGTTAAAGTTCTTTGCATTTTCAAACATTTGTTTTACGCTCCGAGTATAATCCATCCAGCCGTTTGTTTCCCACTCAACGTCAGTAAACTCAGTTATCACATAGCCATTAATTTGTGGTCTTTTTCTCATTTCCTCTATCAATGATTTAACAGAACGAAACATTCGTTTTTGGGAAAATTTAGATAAGTTTTCTAAATCTCCAAAGACCTTATTTACTTGATATTTTTTGAAATTTTCATAGGCCGTTAATGGTATTTTAAAATCTTCCCTATGGGTATCATCCCCTAAATTATGGAACCAAATTGGCTCTTCACCATAGTATTCTAACAAGCTCTTAATACTTGGCAGCCCCCAAACTCCAAATTCAGAAATGATAATTGGTTCATCTTTAGGAATATAGCCCGGTACATAATTATTTTCAGGATTATTAATAATATAGTAATCAAGATCGTCCTTCCATTCACTATTTTGCTCTGGTAACGTAAAATATCTATGATAATCATTTATGTCAGTCTTTACGTGGTTCCAACCGGAATTATCACAAATCAATCGGGTTGGGTCCAACTCTTTTAAGTAGGTATACATTTTTATCACATATTCTTGTTTTTCCTGATCGTTCGCTAAATCCCATTCAAGTCCCCACTCTTCATTAAAAATAGACCAAATAATAATCGAAGGATGGTTGAAATCTCGATTAATCATAAAAGACAATTCATTCTGGAATCGTTTCATACTTTGCTTTGACCATTTAATTACATTTGGGACTTCTGCCCAAATAAGCATCCCTAAACGATCCGCCCAATAAAGATATCTCGGTAATTCAACTTTAATATGTTTTCTTAGTAAGTTGAATCCAAATTCTTTAGCCGTTTTAATTTCTTTTTGAATCCACTCATCATCTGGAGCAACATAAATCGTTTTTGGATAATAGGACTGGTCCAATGCCCCTCGAATAAATAAAGGAGCCCCATTCAACAAAAGCTGACCATCTTTAAATTCAATTTTTCTCATGCCAAAATATGTTTTATATTCGTCAATCAATCTATTATTTCCATCTTTTAATTTTATATTTATATCGTACAAGTGAGGCTGATTCGGTGACCAAAGTTGAACATTTGGGATGTTTATTTTTTTTACTAAATCCTTTTCATCGAACTCATCTTCTAAGGTGAGGATATGATTAGTATCCATATGATTGGTTATACTATATTCTACTAATTTTATATTATTTGTATTCCCCGAAATGTTTACATGTACCTCCGCAGTTTCCTCTTCAATATTAGGATGGACATGGACATTATTGATAAAAATACCAGACCGAGATTCAATATAAACATCCTGCCAAATTCCACTTACTCTTGTATACCAGCTTCCTTGCTTTCCAATTGGAATTTCAGCATTATCAGCAGGATCATAAACACGAACAGTTAACCTATTTATCCCGTCAAAAGATATAGCATCCGTGATATCAAATTCAAATGGTGTAAAACCACCCTCATGTTCACCAATCAATTCTCCATTGATCCAGACAACTGAATGAAAGTCAACTGCTTCAAAACACAAAAACACTCTCTTACTTTTAAACGATTCCTGAAGTTCGAATTGCTTTTCGTACCAGGCAATTCCCGTGTAATTAACTAAATCTATTTCCCTTTGCCAAATATGTGGCACAGTAACTTCTTTTTCATAAGCTAGTGCACGGCTAAACCATTGATCTTTTTCACCGATGTCATGTTCATCTAATTTAAAATTCCAATGTCCGTTTAAGTTGTATTTTAATCTCATTTATAGTCCTCCATTATTTTATTCCAGTCATTGAAATGCCTTTAATAATATGTCGTTGGAAAATCAAAAAAACAATGATAGCGGGAATACTTGCCAGCACATTTGATGCCATAGGTACTGCTAAATCTGTCGAAAATGTACTTTGAAAAGTCGGGATTCCAACAGGTAAGGTCATCATTCTTGTTTCCTGTGCTACTAGCATTGGCCAGAGCAAATTATTCCAAGATTGGACAAATGTAAAAATTCCTACCGCTGCCATTGAGCTTCTTGATAAAGGTAATACAACAGTCCACCACATTTTGAACGTACAAGCTCCATCTAATTTTGCGGCCTCAAAAAGATCATTTGGTATTTGATCTATAAATTGTTTTAAAATAAAATATGCTAATGATAAATTCATACCCGGCCAAATCAAAGCGTTAAAAGTGTTCGTCCAATTTAATTCAACTATCATATCGAATAAAGGCACGACAATCGATTCAAATGGAATCATTAACCCTATTAAAAATAAAGCAGTAATAAATTTTTTTCCTTTAAAGGGAATTCTCGATACTGCATAAGCTGCAAGTGAGCTTACTATAACTGTTATAACAGTTTGCACTATAGCAACAAATAAACTATTAAAAGTCCACCTTCCCATCATCGCTGTTTCCCCGGGCATTAGAACCTTTTGAAAACTCTCCAACGTAAAAGGGGGCGTAAATAATTTCGATAATAAGGTTACCGTAGAGCCCGGTGCCTTAAACGCAGAAACAATCATCCACATTAACGGAGCCAACATTATAATGGCCAATAAGTATGCGAAAACATAAGTCCAAAATCTACCTACTAATTTTCTCTTACCCTTCATTTGTTATCCCTCCATCACTAAGGGCTTAATTTTTACTCATCACTTTATATTGAATAATGGAAATTACTGCGATAATCAAGAGTAATACAAATGATACTGCGGATGCGTACCCCATATCCCACTGTCTAAAAGCAATTTGATAAATATAATGAACAATGGGTGTTGTTGCTATTCCCGGACCGCCGTTTGTAATTAAATATGTTTGTCCAAACAGCTTAAAAGATGCAATTATTTGGAATAATACAACAAGGAAAGTAACTCCACGTAATGAAGGAAGTGTAATATAACGGAATTTTTCCCAAGCATTTGCACCATCCATGTCAGCCGCTTCATATAGTTCATCTGAAATTTCTTGTAAACCTGCCAAAAATAGAATCATATTGAAACCTACAGTCCACCAAATTGTTACAATAAGAATAGAGAGCCAACCCATTCCCCAACTACCAAGCCATGATATTTTTAAAGAAGAACCAAGTTGCTTAAATATTTCTGCGAATAAGCCGGTTTCATTTTGGAGCATAAACTTCCAAATACTAGCTATTACAGAAATTGAAAGCATATATGGGATAAAGTAAGCACTTCTTAGAAAAACAGTTCCTTTTAATTTGCTATTAACAATTAAAGCAAAAATTAAACCTAACATAACGATTGTAGGTGTTGATATAAGAATAAAATAAAGAGTATTAATTAATGCACTCCAAAATTTATCATCAGAAATCATTGTTTTAAAATTTTCGAGGCCTGCAAAATTGGAATCAACACCAAAACTCCCCGTTGTAAAGCTGATAAAAAATCCACTAATAATCGGATAGATCCAAAACCAAAGGTAGACAATGAGGAAAGGGAGCAAAAATAAAAATGCGGTAAGGTAATTATTAACCTTTCTTTTTTTTTCAAACACCATATTTGTTACTTTTTTACCTTTTGTAAGACTTATTTGGACCATGAAAAATCCCTCCTTTAAAAAATGGGATGGACAGAATATCCCTTTCCATCCCAGACACACAAATTCATTTTTTTCTATATTATTTTTTTAATAAATCTTCTACTTTCTTTTGAGCTTCTGCTAATCCCTCTTCTATCGTCATATGACCATAGTTAATTTCAACCAATGATTCTAAAATGGCATCATTTATAGAAGTTAATTTATCCGAATATGGCATATATGCAACAGATTTCATTACATCCGCATATTTCGGGCGATATTTCGTCGCTTTGAACTCTTCAGACTCAACAACAGTGGTTTTGGATGGAACATGCCCGGCTTTTGCCCACATGACACCATTTTCAGTAACCCAATTAGCAAATTTTGCAGCAGCTAATTGTTTATCTTTATTTTCTTGAGTAGGAATGACTAAAGTATGAGAATCTCCCCAAGCAGCAGGATGATCAAATAATTGTGGGAAGTCTACTGCCGAGAAATCAAGAGACGATTCTTTTTCAAAGTTACCAGTTGCCCATACACCAGTAAACGTGATTGCAGCCTTTTGTTCTTTGAAAATATCGTAGCTGTTATCACCAATATCAACAGGCATCAAACCTTCATCCAGCCAAGTTGTTAACAACTCCATTGCCTTTTTACCTTCTGGGGTATCAATGGTTGCTTTTCCATCTGTAATATACGAACCGCCTTGTTGGGCAACTAGTGCATGCCAAATCCAGAATGTAAATACGTTGTTACTACCAATTACCATCGGATGCACATCTTCAGGTAACTTTTGCTTCAATGTTCTCAATAAGTTTGTGAAACCTTCAGCACCAGGTTCCATTTTTATATTTCCGGCTTCGTTTAATACTCCCGCGTCACGCAAATATTTATTATTATAGAACATGATTACTGCATGTGTATCTAAAGGAATAGCATATGTCTTGCCGTCACGTTTGACCGATTCAAATTGATTTTTACCAAAAGTGGACCAATCAATACCTGCCTTTTTTGCTAAATCATCAATCTGTTGTAACTTACCAGTAGGAATGAGCTCACCTAATCTGGATACGTGTGCTACTGCTAAATCTGGAGATGTATTAGATACTATGGAAGTTTTTAATTTCGTGTAATAGTCGTCCCATACGTTATTCATGACTTCAACTTCGATTTCATCTTGGGACTCGTTAAATTTCTTCACCATTTCAGTCATAAATTCGCCATCTGTTCCACTAAAAGGTGTCCAAAATGTGACCTTTGTCTTTCCGTTTTTAGAACTTCCCTCTCCATCACCTGAACTTTCTCCAAATGAACAACCAGTAATTAATAAAGTCAGAATAAGTAGAAATGGTAAAAATACTCTTTTAAACTTCATATTTTTGACTCCTTCCTTTTATTAAGTTTCGTTAAATAAAGCGTTTACATTTAATAACTTGAAAATAGCCCGCTCAACCCCCTTCTTATATTTTAACTCTCTTACAAAAGTAGTTGTTCAACTCGCTGACTTTTGGAACTGTTCATATTAAACTGTCAACTTTCAAGTTTATTATAATATATTTTCTTGTAATACTTCAATAAAAATGATAATAATAAATAAAAAAAATATTATTCTTTATCTTTTATTCATATCGAACACTCAAGATAATCCCTTGTTTATAATCGCCAAACTTTGGTCCGAATAAGTTAATTCCTCCTACATTTTTCGAATCCTTTTTCACTTCAATACGCAATGATATAAAAGACGAATCAATTAAATCCAAATCATTAATAGATATATCGGACAATTGAACCCCATCTACGAAACAACCTTTATGTGTCACTTTAAAATTCTTTAATTGCCCATATTGCGTAAAGTGTCGAGACCACCACCTTGGTGTTAATAACCCTCTTCGGTCACCAAAATCGCCAGGGGAAGTCCATGTCCCAATTTCTCGACCATTTATCCAAAAAGTAATATCTGAAGGCCAGTCATTTTTATGATATGGTGCTTCTGAGCAAATTTCCATACTAAATTCAAGTTCTACAATATTTGAACCATATGGTACGCGGTTGGGAAAACGATATTCCACATAACCGGAACGAAAATAAAGTAATTGTGTATCTTTCCTATTTGGTTCGTAAAAAGAACTGGGATCATCCTGAAAACCTATGTAATTTGATTCACTAACTAAACCACAGCTCGGGTCAACAGAGCAATCGTAATATTGTCCGATTGGCATTTCGAAACTAATACAATTTCTCTCTTTTTCCATTTCCTCGGTTTCAAATAAGTCAATGATAATGCGGTCATAATTTTTTGTGTTTATTTTTTGTGTACCCCTGCCAGGTACTAGTTCGGTCGTAATTAAATTTGCATCCTCCAGCTTTTTCACATTTACTGCTGTTGTAGAAAACGGTAAATTTAGCTTTTCTGATAGTTCAATAACATTATGTGGACCAGTCGCTAGGATTTTTAAAATGTCTATCCTTACCTGATTCCCAATAATTTTCCCTATTTCTATAGCTTCATTAAAAGAAATATGTAACGTTTTTATAAAAATACCTCCTTCTTTCTTTGTGCATTACTCTATTTACTATCTTTAACTATTATTATATCACTCAACTTTTGCATACGGAAATATTTAAACAATTCCTCTACTTTCCTCACCAATAGAAAAATTTCCCTAAAATGCCACAAGATGAGGCAAGAGAAGAAAAACGAAAAGTTTTTCTCCTCTTGCCCTCATATTTTTTCCATTTTTCTCTGAAAGTAGCCGGCGGATACCGGCTACTTTCAGTATGTTGTGGGCTAAAGCCACGATTTCAAACTCTACATGAACTTTGTCGAGTCCCCTTATGCGAAATCTGCGGAACGACCGATTTATCTGTTTACCCCTTTTACACGCGGATTGGGATTTTCCAAAGGGTTGCTGCGCAAATGGTTACAGCGATGGGGGCTTGCAATGGACTGATTGACATCTTAGGAAGCTGGCCGGCCGTGTGGTAGGAATGTTCAAAAATAGTGCCATTCCAGTGGCTGGTTTTAAACCACATGGAGCTGGATGCATCAAAGTCCGGGGCCAATCAGAACTTTAAAATTGCAGCGGGCGTGGCAGGAGGCGAGTTGATTTTTTGAGTAAAACGGATGATGTACCTTGATCCCGGCTCAGTGTAAGCAGAAATCATCGGGACGACCGAAAGAATCCAATTTAGAAATTTAAAATAATAATGTGAACAATAAATTGCAAAAAAACACCCCCAACATTTGGTATAAAGGTGTCGAACAAAAACCGAAACCAAAATGGGGGTATCTATCATGCTTAAAGAAAAAGATAATCAATTAAGCATCTATTCCATTAGATACGATAAAATTTCTGAAAATCATACACTTAATTATTTTGAAATGAAATAGAGTTTAGTTTCATCAATAAAATAATTGAAAAACTGTATCATCTAATTATTTTTTCTTTTTATATAGTATATCAAATGTAACTGCTGCCAGTAAAACTAATCCTTTAATGGCTTGTTGCCAGTCAATGCCAATCCCCATGATTGACATACCATTGTTTAGTATACCCATAACCAGGGCACCAATTACAGCACCGAATACTGTACCTACACCACCTGTCATGGAAGCACCGCCGATGACAGCAGCAGCAATTGCATCAAGTTCAAAACCGGTACCTGCCTGCGGAGTTGCTGCGTTTAAACGACCTGCAAAGATTAATCCAGCTAAAGCAGAAAGTACACCCATATTAACAAATACCCAAAATTTTACTTTATTTGAATTGATACCTGACAATCTTGCAGCGTTCTCATTACCACCAACTGCATAAATATGTCTTCCAAGAACTGTCTTATTCATCATTGAAGCATAAATTAGATAGATAAAGAATATTAAAACTAATACGATTGCTATTCCTTCATATTGTGCCAAAACAAAGGTAAATGTATTAATTATTACAGCTGCTATAACAAGTTTGGCAATAAAAAGTGAATTAGATGAAGTATCTACGTTATACTTTTTATCATTTTGTCGATTTCGATATTCAAAGATAATATAAACAATCGTAAGTAATGCACCTACTAAAATTGTTAATATGTGAAGGTCTCCACCATTAAAAATATCTGGTATAAATGCAGTACTTAAACTTCTAAAGCTATCGGGAAAAGGGGCAATAGTTTGTCCATTTAATGCTACTAGGGTCAGACCTCTAAAAATTAACATCGAAGCTAAGGTTACAATAAATGCGGGTATACGAACATAAGCCACCCAAAAGCCATTAAATGCGCCTATTGCAGCACCAATTAATAGCGATAAAAAGATCCCGACAATAACTGGTAAATCTTGGTTGACAAGTAAAATACCTGATATCGCTCCTACAAAAGCAACTACCGAACCAACAGATAAGTCAATTTCACCAGTGATGATTACGATTAGCATACCAAAGGCTAAAAGAATAATATAGCTATTTTGCATGATAATATTGGTTATATTTAACGGTGTCAATAATACACCACCGGTTAAAAATTGGAATAATATTGCAATAACAACTAAAGCTATAACCATACCAAATTGCCTAACATTATTAGATATAATCTTTTTTAAAGTATTCATTTTTTACTACCTCCGGACCGGTTTGTCATATATGTCATTAAAATTTCTTGGTCAACGTCTTCTTTTTTATGTTCACCAGTAATGACACCTTCACACAGTGTATAGATTCGATCAGACATACCAATTAATTCTGGTAGTTCAGAAGATATGATGATAATACTTTTACCTTGTTCAGCCAACTCATTAATAATTTTATAAATTTCAAATTTTGCACCTACATCAATTCCTCTTGTCGGTTCATCTAATATTAAAATATCTGGTTCAGTAAAAATCCATTTGCCCAAAACTACTTTTTGTTGATTTCCTCCGCTTAAATTTACAGTGGTTTGTAAAATCGATGGAGCTTTAATTTTTAATCTATTTTTTATATTCTCCGTTTCAGTGAATTCCAAATTTTTATTTAGAATACTATTATTTGAGATTTTTTGGAGGTTAGCTAATGAAATATTATTTTTTATATTATCAATTAATATTAGTCCATACTCTTTCCTGTCCTCTGATACATAGGCAACGCCATTTTTTATTGCATCTTTGACTGTATGAAACTCTACTTCTTTACCATCTTTATATATTTTACCTGATATTTTTCTACCATATGTTTTACCGAAAATACTCATAGCAAGTTCGGTTCGTCCTGCTCCCATTAAACCTGCAATTCCTACGATTTCACCACGGTATAATTTTATATTAACATTGCGCAAGATTTGTCTTTCAGTGTCTTGGGGATGAAATACATTCCAATTTCTAATTTCAAATACGACTTCTTCTTTTATACTTTTATTTCTTACTGGATATAAATTGGTTATATCTCTTCCGACCATATCTTTAATAATCATATTTTCCGTTACTTTTTCTTCTTTTACTGAATAAGTTCGAATCGTTTTTCCATCTCTTAAAACCGTAATGCTATCAGAAACTTGGAATACTTCATTTAACTTATGGGAGATAAGAATGGTGGTAATGCCTTGTTTTTTAAATTGTAGTAATAATTTTAAGAGATTTTCACTGTCATCTTCATTTAATGCCGCAGTCGGTTCATCCAATATTAATAGCTTAACCTGCTTAGAAAATGCCTTTGCAATCTCAACTAGTTGTTGATGACCAACACCGATATCCTTTATTAAAGTATTTGGATCTATATCAAGCCCTACTTTTTCTAGCAATTCTCTTGATTTTGAAATTGTTCCATTCCAATTAATAAAACCTCGTTTTACTTGCTCATTTCCTAGAAAAATATTTTCAGCTATTGATAGCTCTGGTATTAAAGCAAACTCTTGGTGAACGATAACTATGCCACGTTTTTCACTATCATTTACATTTTTAAATTCACAGTTATTACCGTTATAGATAATATCACCCTCATAAGTTCCAAAAGGGTGCACTCCACTTAACACTTTCATTAATGTGGATTTACCTGCGCCATTTTCACCACAAAGTGCATGGATTTCGCCTTCTTTTATCTTAAAATTTACATTGTCGAGAGCTCTAACTCCAGGAAAAGTTTTCGTTATACCTTTCATTTCTAAGATAATATTACTCATTATCATACACCTGCCTTTAACTCCAAAATAGTGGATGATTTCAGTCTAAACTGAAATCATCCATCAATCTTTATTACTTCAATTCATCCTCAGAATAATATCCTGTATCAACAAGTTCTTGTTTATAGTTGTCTATATCAATAGATACAGGTTCCAGTAGAACTGAAGGAACAATTTTCTTTCCGTTATCGTATGTCTTAGTATCATTAACTTCTGGTTTTTTCTCATTCAAAACATCATCAACAATTTTTACTGCACTTTCTGCCAATTTCCTTGTATCTTTAAATACAGTTTGTGTTTGCTCCCCGGCAATAATTGATTTAATTGATGACAATTCAGCATCTTGACCGGTTACAATTGGCATCGGTTTATCTGCAGAACCATAACCTACTGATTTTAAGGACGAAATTACTCCACGGCTAATCCCATCAAATGGGGAGTATACAACATCAATCAAATCATTTGAATAATGCGCACTTAAAAGGTTATCCATTCTTTCTTGTGCTTTCATTCCATCCCAACGTAATGTTGCACCTTGTTTAAATTCTGTTTGTCCACTTTTTACCACTAGTTTGCCACTATCAATGTATGGTTTTAAAATAGACATCGCACCATCCCAGAAGAAATATGCATTGTTATCATCTGGTGAACCTGCAAAAAGTTCAATATTAAATGGTCCTTTTCCCTCTTTCAAGCCCAGTTTTTCTTCAATATATTGACCTTGTAAAACACCGACTTTAAAGTTATCAAACGTTACATAATAATCTACATTCTCGGTATTCATAATAAGACGATCATATGAGATTACAGGTATTCCTTGTTTTTTTGCTTGATCAACTACATCTGTAAGTGCTTCACCATCGATTGAAGCAATAACTAAGGCATCCACACCTTTTGTAATCATGTTTTCAATTTGTGAAACTTGATTCTCTACTACATCTTCCGCGTATTGTAAGTCGGTTTTGTATCCTAATTTTTCAAGCTGTTTAACCATGTTCTTCCCATCTTTAACCCATCTTTCGGAGGACTTGGTTGGCATTGCAATCCCTATCGTCTTTGTACCCTTACCACTACTTGATTGATTGCCGCCACACCCTGTAAGGACTAAGGCAATCATTAGAATAGCAACTAGGAAAATGCTAAATTTCTTCATTACATTCCCTCCAATGTTCTTTCTTTTAAAATATTGGGCACGCTTACAAAACTAGGCTCTATTTTTACCCCCTTTTATTTATAATGGAATAACAGATTATTAGTCATATTCTTAAGCCTAAAAATGAAAGCGCATACCATTTGTGCTTTATGTATTTAGTATAATTTACTTGTTCGGATATGTCAATCAAAAATTCAATTGATTTTAACAAGATTAAAATTAATTTATGTAATAGCAAAAATAGATATACGTATAATCTTGTTGATAAACTTTCCACGAGAACAACAATATGTGTTGTAAATGCTATTTAAGCAAGACGATCCCACATTTACATTATATATTTGTCTACTAAAACAGCAATTATATATCCGTACAAGTTTAGGCTTATTTATTAATAAATTATATCTCATTTCATATTTTACCTTAACTTCCCAAGGGCTAGTCTTACTTTTCTAGTTGAAATTAGCTTTAAACCTCACTTTGGTTGTCCATACGAGTAGTGAGGTGAGAGTTTGGACCGCTTTAAAGAAATGGTCAGTCAGTTTAAATCCATATTATTTGCTTAGTAAAGGATATATGATGGGGGCTCCTAGGTTAGAAAAAATATTGGGGCAACATTTATGGACCAGAGCTTGGGACTGTTATTATTTTTAATAGTATTAAATGATGAACTTATTTTGGGTGTGCATAAAGGAGCCTAATCAAAAAATAGGCTCCTTTAAACTTTCCTAAACGCCCCCCTGCATCCTACACTGTTACAACCGTATTGGCGTCTCTTTTATTTGATTTAATAAAAGCAATCCGGTACAACGGTCACGTAAATGGTAGGCCTCATTTAAACTTTCAATAACGACTTCTTGTGGAATGCCAAGCTCCTCAACTGTTGTTGGTCCCCCTACTTTTTCCAACAGTTTTTTCAATTCGTCCGGAGTAGGCAATTTTTCAATTACTGAAAAAATATACTCCCCGTATTGCTCAATGCCGTTTCCATAAACTGTGTTTTTAATTCTTTCTGAGCGTAGTAGTTTTTTCCAATTTTTCTTATACAATTCTACAATCATTGTTGTTGCTACCCCAACTTTTGCACCATGTAACAGTTGCTTTTGGTTCGTTTTTAACAGATACATTTCCCAATAATGAGATAGATGATGCTCGGCTCCGGAAGCAGGTCGAGAGTAATCTAATATTTGCATAACAAGTCCTGATTCTATTAATGCATTCATTAAAATCTTGATTCCTTTTTCATCTGCATTGCTTATTTCCTCAACATATTCCACACAAGTCTCAAGCGCTTTCCGTGTCAATGATGCCGCCCCTTCATGGAAAGGTTCATTGCCAACTAGCTTAGAAATTTCCCAATCTAATAGAGAAGTATATTTACCTAAAATATCCCCGAATCCGGCTGCTGCCATTTCTCTAGGGGCTGCTTTTATAACGTCTATATCAGCAAAAACGGCAATCGGTGCAGCGGTTTGAATGGTTTGTTTTACCCCACGCAAAATTAACGGGGCACCTTTTGATGTAAATCCGTCTACCGATGCAGCAGTTGGCACCGAAATAAAAGGAATATTCATTTTATGACCGACAAATCTGACAATATCATGAATGGTCCCGGATCCGACCGCTATCAACACATCAGCATCATTCGGAGTTTTAATAAAGACTTGGACTAAACTTTCTTCATTAGCGATTACTTGACCATGTTCATTTTCATTAATGTTAATTCCAATCACTTCTTCAAAGTCATTCATTAAAAATTTTATTAGTTTTTCTCCAGCAGCTAAATAAGTATTTTGATCATAAACGGCTACAATATTTTTCCACTGTTTTCTTTTTATTAACTCCCTAATATGTAATATTGCATTTTTTTCGACCCTTATTTCCGGAATGGAAAAATTACTTATTTTTAATTGTGAAGCTAATCTTTTTATGTCAGTATAAATATCCATCTTTTTACCTCCTATACAACTTAAAATAAAAATGTAACAGATAATCTATGTTCTACCTGTTACATTAAATAATGACCTAAACTATTTTTTCATCCTTATCAGAAACAATTTTCTTCGTAGAATATCTAACAATCAATTCTGGTTCAAATACATATGACTCCGAGTTTTCATCTTTTTGTTTTATGTTTCTTCCATTTTGAACTAAATTTAAAATCATTTTTGCAGCCATGATACCTAAGTCTGTTTTCGGATGTTCTATGGTTGTCAATTTTACTTCTGATACTTCTGACAAAAAGGAGTTATCAAAGCCGACAATTGATATGTCGGAAGGAACTTGTAAATTATTTTGCCTGATAACATCTAGTAATTTCATTGCAAGTTCATCATTATAACAAATGATCCCGGTCGGCCGGTCTGATGAACTTGTTAATATATCATTTAAATGTTCAACAGGTTTTGTATTTTTTTCTGAAGTAGTGTACGTAATAATATTTTTCGGGTTAATCGGTAAGTTATACTCACGATGAGCCTTGATAAAACCTTTCATTCTTTTCATACCTTGCATATCATCGGTTTTAAAGAAACCTAATATGTTCTTATGCCCGGATTTAATCAAATGTTCAGTTTGCAAAAATCCGCCTTTTTCATCATTAACCGTAACACTTATCGGCTCCAATTCATCATAATAAGCGTTAATCATGACATATGGTATATTTAAGGCCTCTAAATTCAGGTAATAGTTAATATTGGGGTTTGCTATCGCACTTTTTGTCGGCTCGATAATGGCTCCATCAAACCGTTGTTCGATAATCGTTTCCAAAATACGTTTTTCATTATCGTGATCGTTATTTGTACTGAACAAACTAACTTGATAGCCTTCTCTACTTAATATACTTTCTGCACCACGAATAATTGAAGGAAAGATATAGTCAGAAATATACGTGACTACGATAGCAATGTTTTTTTTATTGAATTGGGTAATAGGTTGAAGCTTTGATAATCGGTCAGAGACAAATGTACCTGATCCTTGTTCTTTATACAACAAGCCTTCATTTACTAAATCACCCAATGCCAACCGAACTGTGTGCCTACTCACATTAAATTGCTTCATTAATTCGCTTTCGGAACTAATTTTTTGATGCGGTTCGAAAGTCCCGTCTAATACTCTTGATTTAATCCAATTTTTAACCATACTGTATTTTGTTTCACTCATTATCATTGCACCTCCCTTTTCTAAACTTATATGCACATGTAGTAGCATAGCATATTTTGATTTGAGTTGTAAAAGTCCTTGCTAAATTTCCAACTGTTTGGATCTTCCTTGAGCCATATATTTAAATCCAACTATAATCGGCATCCCCTCTGAAAATATAATGTTTTTAATATTCGAAGTTGTATTAAAAAGATGTTACAGTCCCTTTTTATTTATTAAAAAAATATCTTAGACAAATAAAAATTGTACGGATATTTATAACCATTAATTTTATTTTAATATAATTTATACGTACAATCAATATTTTATTCTTTTCCCTGTTTTCTCAAAAATAAACACAGTTACCATTTTTGCAACTGTGTTGTTTTTCTTTTATTTTCTTTTTTCCTCAACATCCACCGTCCGAACGCCCAATACATCCAATAGAAATACAAAGATTGGTATGCCTAGAATCAGACCCCAAACACCAAAGAAATGCTCCCCAAAAATCAAGATGATAAAAGTGTAAAAAACCGGTAGATTGGTTTTTGATGACATGAGTTTTGGGTTTAAAATATAAGCTTCAATGGCATGGACGACGGCGACCATGATGAGCACATAAATGACTGTCATTACTCCGCCGATACTGTAGGCAATTATTGCTAGCGGAATTAATGAAATAATGACACCGGCTACCGGAATCAGTCCCAGAATAAATACCATAATGGCGAGCGCAAATAATTGTGGGAAATCGAATAGCCACAGACAGAACGTGGTGATCACTGTGTTAACAGTTGCGATCATAAATTGGGCTTCGATTACTTTTCCAAATGTCCCGATAAATCTCACACCGAAGTATTCCAATTCGTTATAAAAAGAGCTGATCTTACTTTCTTTAAAACGAATGGTAAAAGAAATGATTCTTTCTTTCTCCAACAGGAAAAATAAGCTCAAAATTAATGCCAACAGAACTTGCAGGCCGATTGTCCCAATATCATTCAAAGATTTTACTAAGAAAGAAACACCTACACCGATATAGTCCGTGATTTCGTACTTTTGAATGAGTGCGATCACATAGTTAAATACTTGGTTATCGGTCTCTATTGGTTTCGAATAAAATTCCGTAAGTTGATTGATCAATTGTGATATTTCACTAACTAAAATTGGTAAATATTTTACCGCTCCATATGTCAAACCTGAAACCACAAGCAAATAGAGCAACAAGACCGTAATTTTTCGATTCAATGGAATTCGCTTGGAGATGAAACGCTCCAAACCGTTTATTAGGAAGGAAAAAATAAACGTTAATAAAATAATATTGATTATACTCCGAAGCATATAAAAAACAAAAATCAGAATGGCAAAAATCAGAACTCTCCTAACACCTGTCTTCTGAAAAAAACGAAATACCTCTTCCACTTATCACTCTTCCTATCTAAAAATTTTTAATTTATCTACAATATTATTATTAATATTCTGATTATAACATTCATACATTCATACTCCATATTATTTTAGCATAAATTCCCCGGTATTTGTGACTTTTACCGGTATTTATTATCAGTAAAAAGAAAAGGTACCTGAAATGATTCAGGCACCTGGATGTACAACGAAAAATTACTGAAAACGATTATTTTAACCCTTCCCATTTCCAGTTTTCTACTTCAGGTAAATCTCTTCCTTCGTCGCGGATGTATTGGTTATGTTTGGCAATCATGCCGTTCATTTCTTGGACGATATGTGCATATTTTTCCGCATTTGGCAAGTTTTTCACGACCGATTTCACAAGATCAAAGCGGTCCATTTGGTTTAATACACGCATGTCAAACGGTGTGGTAATATCGCCGTTTTCACGATAACCATGCACATGCAGATTGTGGTTATGACGATCAAAGAATAAGTCTTTTACTAAACCTTCATACCCATGGAAGGCAAAAATAATCGGTTTATTTTTTGTGAAATACATATCAAACTCTTCATCCGTCAAGCCACGTGGATCCAATGTTTGACTTCTTAATTTTAAAATATCCACAACATTGATGTAACGAATTTTTAACTCCGGCATTTTTTTATGCAAAATGGAAATAGCAGCAAGACTTTCTATGGTCGGTTCGGTACCACTGGAAGCAATCACTACATCCGGTTCATCACCAAAATCCGTACTAGCCCAATCAATCATTTTCAATCCATTATCGACCAATTCTTTTGCTTCATCCATCGTGAACCATTGTGCCCGCGGATGTTTGGATGACACCACTAGGTTAATTTTTTGCCGGTCATTCAAAATTTTATGAAAGACTGCAAGTAATGTATTGGCATCTGCAGGTAAATATTCACGGATAAATTCCGGTTTTTTATCGGCTAAATGGCCAAGCATCCCCGGGTCTTGGTGGGTGTAGCCGTTATGGTCTTGTTGGAATACCGTTGAAGTTGCAACGACATTCAAGGAAGGAATAGCTGTCCGCCATGGTTGTTCCGAGGCTTTCCGCAACCATTTGAACTGTTGTGTTAACATGGAATCAACCACTCGTAAAAATGCTTCATAGCTGACAAAAATTCCGTGACGACCGGTTAGCACATACCCTTCCAACATCCCTTCCGCTTGGTGTTCGGAAAGCTGTGAGTCAATAACCCGGCCATGAGATTTTAAGTATTCATCTTGAGGTTCTTCAATTTCCCCCAACCATTGACGTTTCGTTTCTTCAAAAACAGGAGCCAACCGATTTGATGCAGTTTCATCCGGACCAAAAATACGGAAATTATGATTGTCGCGGTTTAATTTCACGACATCCTTCAAATATTCTCCTAACACAATCATATCTTGTTTTTCTACTTGTCCCGGAACAGAGTTGTCCACTGCATAGTCCCGAATATCCGGCAAACGCAGATCTCTAATTAATTTACCCGGGTTTGTGACAGGGTTCATGGCCATCCGTTTATCGCCTTTTGGTGTTGTTCCTGCGATTTCCGGTTTTAACCGCCCATTTTCATCAAATAATTCTTCCGGCTGATAACTCTTCATCCACTCTACCAACTCATCCGCATGTTCCATATGGTCTTGGTCGACTGGAATTGGCACTTGGTGAGCACGGAAAGAATTTTCTATCGGTACGCCACCCCATTCTTTCGGGCCTGTCCAGCCTTTTGGTGCACGAAAGACAATTATTGGCCATATCGGACGTGTTTGGTCCCTATTTTCACGTGCATTTGTTTGGATGGCTTTAATTTTTTCGACGACTTTATCAAGTGTTGCTGCCATTTTTACATGCATTTCTGCAGGGTCTTCACCTTCAACGAAATAAGGTTCCCAACCCATCCCTTCAAAGTATTTCGCTAATTCCTCATTGTCGATACGAGAAAGAATGGTCGGATTACTAATTTTAAATCCGTTCAAGTTTAAGATTGGTAAAACCGCACCGTCACGAATCGGGTTGATAAAACGGTTGGAGAACCAAGATGCTGCAAGTGGTCCGGTTTCTGCTTCCCCATCACCGACAACAACAGCCGCAATCAAATCCGGGTTATCAAGTACAGCCCCGGCACCGTGGGAAAGAGAATACCCTAATTCGCCGCCTTCATGAATCGATCCCGGTGTTTCCGGTGCTGCATGGGAAGCCACTCCACCCGGGAATGAAAATTGTTTGAACAGTTTTTTCATTCCTTCCACATCTTGCGTCATTTCCGGATAAATTTCCGTGTAACTGCCATCAAGATAGGAATTGGAAACCATGACTTGTCCGCCATGTCCGGGTCCTTCTATATAAAACATGTTTAAGTCATATTTATTAATGACTCGATTTAAATGGGCATAAATAAAGTTTTGTCCGGAAATGGTGCCCCAGTGACCGATTGGTTTTGCTTTAATATCAGAAGCCTTTAACGGTTCTTTTAACAGCGGGTTATCTTTCAAATAAAGTTGACCAACTGAAATATAATTTGCGGCACGCCAATATGCATCTACTTTTGCTAAATATTCTTTGGACGAGTAATCAATCGTCATTTTTGTTCACCCCTTCACAACCATTCAATATTTTTTACCCAAAACATCCTCCATGAACTACCCGCCATTAAACATAGCGAGTTTCGGAATCCCTAGAAAGTTGTAGGTACTTCACAGGTGTGCCCAATACCACTACTGATTGCGTGTTTAACTCTTTGAGATACTTTCTTCGGAATTTGCCTTTGCCCATCATATCTGACCGAGCTTTCATCTCCTCAATGAATAGAGGAGGATTCCTACTCGGGTGTCCTAAACTCTTTTCGATAATCTGTAGATACTTTTGAGGAGGAGTTTTGGGTACATCATCATTATACCATTTTTAATCTATTTACTATTATTAATTTTTTTACAGTTTATTTAATATTAACTACTTCCAACCCTACCATTTTCGCAAAATCTTCAATTTGTTCTGCAGTCACATTGAATGAAAGGACCGTATGGTGACCGCCGCCATTTTTAATCCATTCCTGAACGCCTTTTTCAAATCCACATTTTGGTGTCCACATTTGTCTTGCCACCGGTAAATGTGGTGCCGGTTCTTCCGGTTTTTTCCCTTCCACTTCATACATGACTAATTTAAAATGATCCCCAAAATCAGAAATGGTGAGATTAACTGCTTCTCCATCCAAACCATCAAATACTAGTCTGGCCGGATCTTCTTTACCGCCAATTCCCAGTGGATGAACTTCCACACGGATTTTTGAACCTGCAAGTGTTGGGTCAACTTCTAACATATGTGCACCCAAAATAGCTTCTCGACCTTTTACTAGATCATACGTATAATCTTCCATAAATCCTGTTTTTTCATTATGAGCCATGATTTTTAGCAAGCGATCGAGGGCAGCAGTTTTCCAGTCTCCTTCACCGGCAAAGCCATAACCTTCCGCGTTCAAACGTTGGACAGCCATACCGGGTAATTGTTTCATTCCCCATAAATCTTCAAAGTTAGTTGAAAATGCCGTATAACCTCCGCGTTCTAAAAATCTTCTTAACGCTATTTCGATTTTAATTTGTTCCTTCACATGTTCCTCGAAAAATTCCGGATCATTATTGCCAACGACAAAGTCATATGCTTCTTGACATTCTCGGTATGTTTTTTCGATTTCTTCCGGCGATACTTTTTCCATTTCGGCAACTAAGTCGCCAATCCCATAGTAGTCAACCGTCCAGCCAAATTGAATTTGCGCTTCAATTTTATCCCCGTCCGTAACAGCTACATTCCGCATGTTATCACCGAACCGGGCTACTTTAATATGGAAACTTTCATTATAAGCTACAGCCACATCCATCCATTTACGGATTTGTTCTTGTACATCGTGGTCTTTCCAGTGACCGACGACAATTTTATTATTTTTATTTAAACGTGCATTAATATAGCCGTATTCTCTGTCACCGTGGGCGCTTTGATGCAAGTTCATATAATCCATATCTATCGTTTGCCATGGAATATTATTTAAAAATTGTGTTGCTAAATGAAGTAACGGTTTTTGCAATAATTTTGTGCCGCGAATCCAGTTTTTCGCCGGTGAGAATGTATGCATCCATGTAATGACACCGGCTACATGATCGTTGTAGTTGACTTCTTTCATGACTTGGGTAATACTGTCAGCTGTTGTTGCGACGGTTTTAAAAACAACCGGGTATGGCAGGTTCCCGCTTTTATTTAATTCGTTAATAATTTCTTCTGTATCTTTTTGTACGGCTTGAAGCGCCTCTTCACCATATAAGTGCTGACTTCCAACAACAAACCAAAACTCGTAATCTCTAATTTTTAACACGTGTATCACTCCTGTAGGTTCTCATTTTTGTGTAAATTTTTATAGAAAAATTAAGTGAAACTTCCAGCCATAGGGGTTTCCCACGGATGGTTAGTTGAACTAATCAGACGCATGCTGGCAGCCCGTCCCCAGCTACCTTCTTTGTAAACTCGAAAATTTTGAGGTAGGGGTCTTGACTCGGCGTTAAGGTGGAATAAAGTGAAACTTCCAACAATGGGTGTCTCCCACGGATGATAGTTGAACCAATCGGGTACTTTTCTTCCTCCTTCAACATCGATGATTCCTCTTAAACCTCAGGAGGAAGATTTAGTGACCGTTTGTGCGGGGAAATGACCCTATTTCTTTTGACCATAGTAGGCGTTTTTGCCATGTTTACGTAAATAATGTTTGTCTAAAAGATATTGGTCCATATCAATTTGATACGGATTCAGCTGTAGCGTGTGATACGTCATTTTCGCCACTTCTTCCAAGACAACTGAATGATGAACCGCGTCTATTGCTGATTTCCCCCACGTAAAAGGTCCATGGTCATTGACTAAAACGGCCGGAACTTGATCGGGATCAATTTGGCGCTCCTTGAAAGTTTCAACAATGACGTCCCCGGTTTGTTTTTCATAATCTCGGATGACTTCCTCTTCTTTCATAGCACGGGTGACCGGAACAGGGCCATAGAACGTATCCGCATGGGTTGTCCCGGCTGCCGGAACATCTAATCCCGCTTGAGCAAATGTAACGGCCCACGGGGAATGCGTATGGACAATTCCTTTAATATTAGGAAACTCCTTATATAGGATAATGTGGGTCGCTGTATCGCTGGACGGGTTCAGGTCCCCTTCGACCACATTTCCGTTCAAATCCACAACAACCATTTGTTCCGGCTTCAATTCTTCATACGGGATACCGCTTGGTTTAATGACGATAAGATTACTATCCCTGTCAATTCCGCTGACATTGCCCCATGTAAATGTGACCAAGTTGTATTTGGGCAATAACATATTCGCTTCATAGACTTCTTGCTTTAATTTTTCCAGCATTGCTAAATCATTCCTTTGAGGCATTATTTTTGATTGCTTTCAGACGTTTCATGACATCATTTACACCGGTGCCGAAATAATCATGTAAAATCTTGTATTCTTCATAAATTGCAGTATATTTCTCTACATTTTCCGGAATTGGTTTCACTTTTTCTTTTCTTAATTTCGCCATTTTTTTGGAAGCTTCTTCAATTGAATCATAGCCGCCGTTTTCGGAACCGGCTGCAACCGCGGCAAACATGGCTGCACCGATGGCAGGCGTTTGCAGGTGCTCAGAGATTGTAATTTCTTTTCCGGTAATATCGGCGTAAATTTGGTTAAGTAATTGGTTTTTGTGTGGCAAGCCGCCGCAGACAGTGAGCCCATTAATTTCAATGCCACTGGATTCAAATTCTTCTATGATTCTGCGTTTCCCAAATGCGGTCGCTTCAATCAATGCACGATAAATTTCTTCCGGTGTTGTTTCCAAAGTCATTCCCAAAAGAAGTCCGGTCAAGTTCGTGTCAACAAGGATTGAACGGTTTCCATTCCACCAATCAAGAGCGAGAAGACCACTTTCCCCGATGTTTAATTGGCTCGCCTTTTCCTCTAATAATTGGTGAATGTTAAGGCCTCTTTCTTTCGCTTCGTCAAAATAGGCGCCCGGAACAGCATTGTCAACAAACCATGCAAAAATATCACCTACTGCATTTTGGCCCGATTCATAAGCATAGTATCCCGGAATGGCCCCATCTTTGACAACACCGCACATTCCTCTCACAGGAATCTTTTTATCTCCTAAAATAATGTCGCATGTGGATGTTCCCATAATATTAAGCATTGTACCCGGCTTAATTACACCTGTTGGCGCAGCAGAAACATGTGCATCCACATTTCCGACCGCAACCGCAATTCCCGGATTTAATCCGACTTTTGCCGCCATTTCCGCGGTAAGTTCACCCGCTTTTGATCCGGTTGGATGGAACTCTGTGCCAATTTTTTCCTCAATAACATTTTCCATTTTTGGATGAAGTTCTTTAAAGAAGTCTTTACTTGGGAATCCCGTTTCAGCATCCCACATCGCTTTATATCCTGCAGTTGTGGAATTTTTCACTTTGTTACCGGTTAATTGCCAAGTGACCCAGTCTGTTGCTTCCATAAATGTATCCATTGCATCATAAACTTCCGGTGCTTCGTCTACAATTTGCATCAATTTCGGAAATACCCATTCGGATGAAATTTTACCGCCATAGTATTTCAACCATGGTTCATTACGACGGCGGGCAATTTCATTTAACTTGTCCGCATGAGATTGTGCAGCATGATGTTTCCATAATTTTACCCAGGCATGCGGGTTATTTTTGAACTCGGGCAAGTTCATTAACGGTGTTCCGTCATTTTTTACCGGAAGTACGGTGCAAGAAGTAAAATCGATTGAAACACCAATGATGTCATTTACATCTACACCACTGTCCGCAACGGTTCTTTTTACAGTATCAATAAAACATTCGATATAATCATTTGCATTTTGCAGGGCCCAGTCAATTCCTAATTCAATATTCGTATTTGGTAAAAAGTCATCAATCACGCCATCCGGATAATCCTTCACAGCAGAAGATATGACATTGCCATTTGATACATCTACTAATACGGCCCTGGCTGATAATGAACCAAAATCAACACCAATGGTATATTTGGGCATAAGCGCACCTCCTATATTTTTAAACGCTTACAACTAACTGGTTTTATTGTAGTATAGATGTACGTATAAGTCAATAGAATATCGTTATTTATAATGAATTAATACTTACATGTTGGTTTTGCTTATTATAGGAATCTATTAGATACTTCAACACAAATAATGATTTTTAACAAAAATAAACTTGTTTTTATTCACATTAAAAATCTAATCGTTTTTTATACGAACAATTTTTATTTTCTTTTGTCTATATTCTAAATTTGTAAGTACATACTTAAATCAGTTGCTTATAGATGTATGTATATATGTAGCTGGAAGTCGAAAGGTTTTTATGTATATACAATTGGCACTAGTGGTCCTTAACTTCATTGTTTAAACGTAAAAAAATCGTCCTTTCAAAAAATTGTATGTTCAAAATGACTTACAATTTCTAAGAAAAAACGATTTAATAGGAATGATTTTAATTTGCTGAAAGAGGCGGTGAAAATTATCCAACTTTTCTAAATGAACATTTTTAAAACAAATAGTATCGTGCATGATACGACCGTCTCAAGAGGAATTACAACCCTAAATTTTATTTTGATGTTGTAAAGTATGAATTTTTTTAATTTCGCCTACATTATCGCCGTAAATCTTGTCATTCTCGTTAGTTTTTTGCCATTCCCTGTCCATAACTTCCCCTTCCATGTAGACAGCCACACCGGTTCATGCATAAATTTCCTGCATTAATTTTGGAAGCCGAATTTCTCCAACCTCTTCCTTTATTTTATCAAACCAAGCCTTGGTCAGTGCAATTGGTGCATTTACTACCTGATCATATACAGAGCGAAAGGCTTGGTGGAATTTCTTTGGGTCTAGGACGTTTCGAATTTTTTTGAGCACTCCCGGTGTTTTGGCAAGAAAAAGGAAGTCCTACTATGGGCTATATTCTTACAAAACCTCATATTTATGTGGGAAATAACGTTAGTGTAAAAAAATGAAAAGCTCATGCCAATCAAGATACTTCATAAAGAGTTTATTTTGGTTAAAAATTTCTCAACTAAATCTAAATATTCATGGTAGTCTTCTTGACATATAAAATCACCAATTTCTAAATTTTGCTTTATGTTCAATAGGATTTCGTTTAACGGTTCTATATACTCTCTAATTTTTTCTTCATCAACAGAATAAAGTAATTCTAATAACTGACCATCATAAACATCGCCTACCAAGGGATTAGTTTTCAGAACATCAATGGCTTTTTCTATTGCCAATTCTATTAAAATATTCTGCCTAATCATTCTACACAAATCAACAGTATTTAATTCTGAAATGTCCTTATTTATTAAGGAATTATACCACTCATCTAATGCATAGCCTTCTTGGGCTGCTTCCTGTTGTAATAGATAAATTTCCTTTATCTTCATTCTATATCCCTCCAAAGGGCTCAAATAAGTCCTCAATTTTTTTTATATATTTATTAGTCTTATCCGAGGCTTCCTGAAGTACTTTTCTTGTTTCTACATCTAAGTTTGGGTTATTTAATGACCCTTCTAATCCTTTTCTTATTTTAACCAGTCCTTTGTATGAATCTTTCATTTCTTGTAAATGGTTCCAAAATCCTCCGCCCGGTTTTGGTACAGGGTTGCCTTGTAGGTCTCTTAATGTACCAGAAAAATCTTTGTCTGTTAAATGATTATTTACTATATTTTCTAAAGTTTCAAGGTTTCTTTGTTGTGCTCTAGAGAGACTATTTGTACCCTTAGAAACACCATCAACTCCATGTAAATTTAACTCATTCAGTTTAGTATTTTTTACTTGTTGAATAAGGTATTTTGCATCACTAAACGCATCCTTAACGGTTCTTTCAGCTGCACCGATTCCTGCATAAACTTCTTGTGTTATTTGCGGAAGTCGAATTTCTCCAATCTTCTTCTTTATTGTATCAAACCAGACCTTGGTTAGGGCAATTGGTGCATTTACTACCTGATCATACACGGAGCGAAAGGCTTGCTGGACTTTCTTTGGGTCTAGGACATTTCGAATTTTCTTGAGCACTCCCGGTGTTTTGGCAAGGGCTGGGATTCTTGCATCGACACCTTTTATCAACGTTTTCCCGGCAATCCCTACTGCTTTTGCCGGTGGAAGTAACGAGAGAGCCAGAAAACCTCCTGCAAGTACACGATCGCCAAAAGAAAGCTTCTCTCCGGTAACCGGATCATATTCACTGACTATCCGTTTTGCGTCGTTCCATCCGACGAGTTCCAGTAAAAACTCGCTTACTTTGTTCCCCATCTTTTGTTCATCTTTTTCCATTTCGGCAGCCGTGAGCCTAATTAATCTTTGGGCCTCATCAAGCTTATTTTTGTATTCGTTAATCGAATACCTCAATTCATATTCTAAGGCATGGATCGAATCCGGAAGCATACCCGGGAAATTGGCCAAAAGCGAGGTGAAATGCCAGTTAAGGGCTTCCAAGGCTTCGTCACATTCCCGCTCCACTTTTCCTATTTTGCCCGCAAACTCCTCCAAATGATCGAATTTGACCTTAATTTTACTCATCGCAAGTCCTCTCTTTTGGCTAGCAATCTACATATCTCTTTATTGATGGCATATATGAGTCTCTCGCCTTGTTGATCAATTTTATTCCCGATATGATGAATCTCAGCTGCGATTTCGTAAAATTATAGCTTTTTATCTGTAACAATACTTCTTAAGCTTAAATTGTCATTTCTCCTAGTTATCATTCGTATTTATATTATTTGAAGAATCAGCCGTTGCTGTTAGATGTAGCTTTCTATGAGTACCATTATTCAGATTCATATAAGTTATCAAAGAACTCAGAAAAACTATCTGCTAGGATAAACATATTGTCCATTTCTTCTTCGGGTACTCTATCATGAATCCAAAAATATACTTTTCCTCGATACTCTCCACTAATTCCTAATAAAATCTCATTTCCAGCTGGATCATTAGCAATTGAAATAAAATCCTCTGGTATTTCACCTTCTAAAGTCTCAAAAACTTTGCCTAAATTACTTTTCATATCCCCAATTCCATAAAACTTATTTACTAAACTTTCTCCCTCATCATCTGAGATTTTGAAGCCAGATTCTTGTGGAAATCCTCCATTGTATTCAAGTAGAAATTCAACATATTGCTTAGGTAGCACAATATCATACTCTTGTTCAAATTGTTTTATATCCTGTAAAGAAATTTTTGGGTTTTCACTAAGCATTTTTGTCATACTCTCACTCCTATATCATTACTTATTTTTCCCATTAACTTTTGATTGACCACCAATGTGCCTAAACTCTCTGTGGATATCTTCATCTACTAACATCATAGTTTTTCCATCTTGATGATGATGCCATGTATATCCTTCTGGTGGCCTTCTAATATCTATTATGGGTGGATCGGTATCTTTTGTAAGTTTAGCCTCTTTATTTGCATTTTCAAAATCTTTCGGATTATTTTTAGGTGATTGAATTTCGATTTTTACTGGCTTAACATTTGGATGCATAAACGGTGTAAAATCTGGAAAACCATCTGGATATCTTACTGATACTCCAGACTTGTTAGTATAAGTCCAAGTTCCGTCACTATCAATGGAGATTTTCCCGCCCTTATCATACCACTTTTTAGGTAATGGCGAGTTCATCGGTTTTGTTTCTAGAATTTCTTTAGTGAAATCTTCCAATTTTAATAGGGTATTATTACCCGTACCCTATGTTGTAATCTTAAAAGCTAAAAATAAAAAAGTCAGCCATTTACCATACTATTAAACTACTTCTTTTCTTGCTCTATCGGCAATTCGTAGGCTGTTTTATGTTTCATCATGCCATAAACAATGTTCACAAGCCTTCTCATAATGCACACCAATGCTTGTCCCTTTGTTTTGCCTTCTTTCAGCTTACGTTGGTAATAAGCGTGGAACACTGGATTTCGTGGCAATTTACCTCCCTTTGCTACTTGCACTTGTTGTACTGCGAGGTTGTAAAATAAAGCGTGTAGCGCCCGATTTCCCTGTTTACTTTTTTGTTCCTTGCCTTTCCCACCAGACCCAAAGTAAACAGGCGCAATCCCCGCAAATCGTGCCAATTTGTTGGCATTTGGAAAACGTCTAACGTCACCAATCTCCGCAATTAAAGCGGAAGCTGTTACGAGGTCAATGCCTGGCATGGAGTCTAGTTGAAAGTCTAGTAAGCTCATTAACTCTTTTAATTCGCCTTCCACATAGTTCATTTCCTTCTTTTTAAACGTGATGTCTCGAACGATGCTTCTTACTAGAAAGTCTCGCGTTTCTTGATGTTCTTTTGTTGTGTTCCCATCTTCTATTACTAGCTTCAATATTTCATTCGCTTTTTTCACCGAACAAGTATTATGGCTCACTTCTAATAAGAAGGTGGTCAATTGTTTTATACTCACACCTTCTAAACAAGACGGTGATGGGTATCGTTCCCAAAATGCTAAAGCTGTTTTCCCATCCACCTCGGAGAAAAACTTCTTATAGCTTGGATAATGATGGCTCAATTGAATATGCAGTTGGTTTTTTAAAGCACCTTGAGCTTTCACCAATGCATTTCTTCTAGTGACCAATTGTTGTATCGACCAAAATAAATCATGTGGTTTAGCGTCAGGCAATTGGCTAAGTTGTCTTACCAATATTCTAGCCACACATTCCGCATCCCAGCTATCACTTTTTTGTACGGTCACATGGCTTTTTCGTTCAGCGTACGAAAGTGCTGGGTTAACCTCTTTTACAACTTGTCCATGGTCCGTTAGATATTGTGCCAGTGCTCGACCGTAACCGCCCACATCTTCTAAACCAAATACAGGTGTCAACCCTTCTTCTGTCAGTTTATCAATATCTAGTAAAAATGTTGAGAAAGCGGACGGTTTATTTTCAACCTTTATTTCATCTAGTTTTTCCTGCCAACAATTAATAATCACTGCCACATGGTGCTGTTTATGCAAGTCTACACCCACATAAATATGTTTCTGCTTTTCATGCATCGTTCATCCTCCTATTCAGTTGTCAATTATTGAATGAAAATGCCGGCAACCTTAGTTCGAGCGTTCACCTATCGGTGCGCATTGGTACGAAAGCCTATCCATTTTCAACCTTACAGAAGAATTTATAAGAAAATGAGTCCCTTTTTTAAGTAACCTTTTAAATTATTGCTTCATGTTTGCCATTTGCTTGTATTTGTCCGTAGGTATAGATCCCTTGATAAAAACTTTCTCGGTCTAATATTCGCTTCACTTGTACTTTCGTAAATGCTTTCCCTTGCGTTGTTTGATACCCTTCTTCATTCAATGCTTCTGCCAACCTAGACAGTGACCATTTCTTATGTAGCTCTTTTAACTCAAATAACCGTTTTACTACTTCTGCATGCTCGTTATGTATCTTTAATTCCTTTTCACCCTTTAGCTTTGTATAGCCAAATGTTGCCCTTCCCCCTGCATATCCACCTTCCTTCGCCTTTTTATTTCTGCCTTTCGTTAGTTTTAGTGCTATCTCAAGCCGTTGGTATTGGTCTAACAATTCCATTAAGCCATTCACCAAAAAGTCGTTAGGGTCTTTCTTATGGATACTGTAAAAGGGTTGTTCAATACTTTTAATGTCACAACCATATTTTTTCAGCTCTCGTTGAATCAGCACCTTCACAATATCTGACCGCCATAATCGGCTTGTGTTGAGCACCACCACATAATCAATTTGGACAGACGAAAGGTGAGCCAACATCTCCTGTAAGCCCACCCTGTCAATTTCTAATGCTTCTTCATTTAGTTTTGCGCCACTAATTCCTTCGTCTCTAAAAATATGAATCAAGTTTAAGCCTTGTTCCTTACAATATGCTTTAATTTCCTCTTCTTGATATTTCAAGCTATATCCATCTCTTGCCTGCCCTTGAGTGGAGACTCGTATATACCCAACAACGTTCAACTTTTCACCCTCCCGTTACATAAATTGTAATTTGTGTAACGCTTTTTAAACGAATAGCGAGTATTATACAACCGTCTCTTGTAAAAACACAACCCAATTTTTGTCTGCCTTGACGCTAAACTAGTTACCTTCTTACGTAACCTACCTTTTATCGCCACGAGCTTTGTCATTCTCGTTAGTTTTTTAGCCATTCCCTGTCATAACTACCCCTGCCATGTAAAATGTCATCTCGCCTAATTATCATACTTTTTTTACTATCCAAGTATTAAACCGATACTCCATGATGGTACAACCTTCATGAGTTATGAATTTCATACAGTCTTTTTAAATTACCTCTCATCTATTAATTATGGAAAAAACCTTGAAGGAACTCACTTCCATTCAAGGTCAACTTTATCGTCCAGAATATTTCGAAAGTTATAATACAATATCTTGATAACCTACTTCTTCTACCATTTCATCTTCGATTTTTATTCCCATCCCATTGTCAATATCCCAAGAAACATCACAAAGTAAACCTAATCTTCTTTTTCCATTCTTTCTTACTCTTCTTACAATTAATTCAACTGGCTTTACTATTCCTTTTAAATCTGAGATAGAATCAATCTTTGGTGCAAATTTATCTGCTTCTGATTCATTACCTAACATCTCTCTATACTCTTCATAGTTCTCAATATAGTAATCGTAGACTTGCTTTTCAGCCTCATGTATTATGTTATTCATTTCTTGATTAAAGTTAATAAATGCTTCTCTTTGCACATTTGAAAAATCAGCGTTTTCATGTGCATCAACACTTAAAAGTATTTCTCTTTCCAAATCAAACATTCTAATGGTTGTTTTTCCTCTCCAAAAATTGTTTTTATATTCAAGCTTTCCAAATAATTCATCATTGATTATAGCCATCCTAATTACTCTCCTAACTTAACTTTTATATTATATTCTCCAACTCCACCCAAATGTTTAAAAACACTATTGATTTTACTTGGCACCAATTGTATTGTTTCCAAGTCGTTAAGTTCATGCCAAGTATATTTATTATCTTCTCGCCAATCAGCTATATCTTCTGCTGTCCATTTTTGTTCTGGTGTACTCCACTTTTTAGCCAATTCTTCATCAGCAGTCGAAAAGTTTGATTTTCTATCATTAGTCATATTTTCTAATTTAATTTCACCTTTGGAAAATGGAGAAAAGTCTGGCATTCCGTTTTTATACTCAACTCCATCAACACCAGCTTCATCAAGGTATTTTTTTATTTCACCGGTCTTATCGGAGATAAATAACGATTCTGCTCGTTCGTTACTCCATTCACCTTTGTTAACAGGGGTAGTTTTTACCCTTTGTTCATAAGTACTGTATTTAGGGTCTACGTCAAAACCTCTTGTAAAGTCTATTTGCCTATAATTATCCGTACCCTATGTTGTAAAGCTGGTTTTATTAAGAAACCTTGAAAGAGTTTTTACTCAATCAAGGCATCCAATGTTTCAAAGTCCTATTTCGTTATTACTGCTTTTTTTAATTGCTCCACAACATTATTTAACCATTCAATTGGTTTTAATTCTATAGCCGGAAAGTAAATTTCAGCATTTGATTCTATAAACTCCTCTTTTTCATTGTCAGAAAGGTTACTATTTAAAAAACTTTCTGCACAGTAAATTAATATTTGAATCCAATCTTTACTTTGCCTATCAATATAATCTTGTAAGGCTTGTTCTGGAGACTCTATATCTTGATGGAAATTTCCACCTAAAAAATTGCTTAATTCATCCTCAATATTTACATTAAAAAATTCTTGCATTTTGTCCTCCCTATTTTGTTGGATAGCCAGTTAGGATAAAATTCGACGCTGAAGTATCTTTTTGTAAAATGATTTTAGCATTTGAGTAGTCTTCAACTTGAGTTGTACCTCTCTTAACACCTCTACCGATTGGTGTACCATCACCTTTATAATTTAACACTAAATTATCCTTTGAGGAGCTATTCATCCAATTTTCTATTTTCTTAGCATTGGTCGGATCATTAAAAGTTTTATTCACTACTTTTTCTGCAGTAGCTCTATCTTTAAATGCTGATGAAGCAGTTATCTTGGAATTCCTGCATATCTTGCTAGTTTGTCAGAGTTTGTGAACCAATGAATAACACTAATCTCTGCAATTAAAGCGGATGAAGTAACCGTATCAATTCCTGGCATGGTTTCAAGCTGCATCCCTAACGTTTTAATGGTGTTACAGGTACTAAATAATTTGATTAAACTTCATAAAGGGCTTACAATCCTTATCTCCGCTTCGAAAATAATAAGCAGTTCATTCGGCACTAGGCAGCGCCCACAAAAATTAAACCTTGAAAGACATTTTGCCAATCAAGGTTTATTAATAACTTCTCAATATAATCAATTATAATCAATATTTTCTATATATAATTCATCTCCATCTCCAGCTAATTTCCCCATCGGGATAAACCGCAGGTATATATATACCCTTTTTCCTATTTTCATTATCAATAATATACCAATTGCTATCATCTAACCATTCTTCGCTATAATTAGTTTCTTCAAAATCATTTTCCTCATCAACAATCGCCGAAAAAAAATCGTTGAATTTGTCTATATTTTTTGAAGGGATAATTTTAGCATTAATCCACATTCCTTCAACATTAATATTGACTATATCTCCTAAAAATTCGTTTAAATAGTATAGTTTCAAAATTCTCACTCCTTAGGCAAAACCTTAATATATTGGCTAGGAACTTCCCCTTTAATCAAATATTCATTGTCCCTTTTAGTCCAGTTAATCGCTCTATTCTTCCAAAAATCAGAAGAAACAGTATCTCTCTCAATTAACTTTTGAATTTGCTTTGGAGAGAGTATAACAACGTCTTTTACCTTTCCAGACTGTATATCTTTCCGTAAGGCTGATATATCTAGTTCAATTGCATTTTCTCCATAATTTCCAATCACATTTTTATTATTTGTAAAACTAGTATAAGGACTATTAGATTTAGCTCCTTTTCTGTAACCTCCAAGTATATGCTCTGTAACAGTCACTTGTCGCCCTTTATATAAACCTTCCTTACTCGCTGGAACTAAATCACCTGAACTCGATATATGAGGTTTACCAGTTCCATTTGGTCTAGTTGGAGAGTGAAGTAAACTATCACCTCTATATAAATTACTTCTTTTGTTAGTAACAGTAGCATTATCTATACCCTTAGTAGCCCCACCTGCCTCACCAACATCCAACTCATCTAGCTTTGTGTTTTTGATTCGTTGGATCAGGTCCTTTGCATCACTAAACGCATCCTTAACGGTTCTTTCAGTAGCACCGATTCCTGCGTAGGCTTCTTGTGCTATTTGCGGAAGCCGAATTTCTCCAATCTCCTTCTTTATTGTATCAAACCAAGCCTTGGTCAGGGCAATTGGAGCGTTTACTACCTGATCATACACGGAGCGAAAGGCTTGCATGATTTTCTTTGGTTCTAGGACGTTTCGAATTTTCTTGAGCACTCCCGGTGTTTTGGCAAGGGCCGGAATTCCTGCATCGACACCTTTTATCACAGTTTTCCCGCCAACCCCTACTGCTTTTACCGGTGGAAGTAACGAGAGAGCCAGAAAACCTCCTGCAAGTACACGATCGCCAAAAGAAAGCTTCTCTCCGGTAACCGGATCATATTCACTAAATACCCGTTGTGCGTCGTTCCATCCGACGAGTTCCAGTAAAAACTCGCTTACTTTGTTCCCCATCTTTTGTTCATCTTTTTCCATTTCGGCAGCCGTGAGCCTAATTAATCTTTGGGCCTCATCAAGCTTATTTTTGTATTCGTTAATCGAATACCTCAATTCATATTCTAAGGCATGGATCGAATCCGGAAGCATACCCGGGAAGTTGGCCAAAAGCGAGGTGAAATGCCAGTTAAGGGCTTCCAGGGCTTCGTCACATTCCCGCTCCACTTTTCCTATTTTGTCCGCAAACTCCTCCAAATCATCGAACTTTACCTTAATTTTACTCATCGCAAGGCCTCACATTTGGCTAGCAAACTACGTATCTCTTTGTATATGGCGTTTATGAGTCGATCGCCTTGTTGATCTATTTTATTCCCGATATGCTGAATCTCAGCTGCGATTTCTTCATACTTGTTCCTTGTCTCCCCTTCCCAATGATTTGCGTAAGAGCTATCTGCGGATCGATACATCTGTAAACTGCCATCGATTCTGTTTACTGCCTGATGAACATTGGAACGGTAGCCTTCTAAAATTTCCACCATCAGTAAAAACTTCCCGCGCTGCACTTTCTTTTCAATTTCGTCTAAAAGCTCCATAATTCCTACCCCTTTAGCAAATTTTTTATAATGTAAATTTTACCAATAGGGTAAAAATATTAAAATGGTCAAAAAGTCATAAAGCTAAGTTGTAAATCAGGAAAAAAGTGCTATTTTCTACTACCCATAGTTTAAAAGGCTCCCCCTATATTATGAATATGTCCACTTGCCCATATTTATTGGATGCGAACGAACTGAATGGTCACAATCGTGAATGACATAGACATGAAAAAAGTACTATTCCAATTTAAGCATAGCAATTTTTCACAAAACAGCATATTCCATTCAAACATTACCAAGGTCTTCGTTTTCTTTTTTCACAACCAAGTCAGTTTGAATCTATTACTTGTGAATTCATATTCATTTCGTCACTCCCCGGGAAGGTAATTAGCTTCTGCTCGCATGTCTTTACATTGTTTGTATATAGTGAGTTAAACATTGTAGTTACAGGGCCCTATACTTCTGATAAAATTTCCAATTAATCTAAATCTTAACTTTATGTATAATACTATATTCAGTAAACGAATTTTCCATATTAGGCCCTAACCCATACTAATATTGAAAATTTTTTCAATTTAGTATATGATTATAGTATATTTTTTAACGGAAAATAAGGAAAACCACGTGTATCGAATCTATTGCGATATGCCCTTAAGGAGGTAAAAAATGGTGCGTTCCATTTCGGTAGATCCTGCAAAACTTGAATCAACAGCAGCAAAATTCGATCGACATTCTTTTGAATATGAAAGAATCTATGTATCCCTATACAGCGAGGTTGATCGAATGGGTGTTGCATGGCAAGGACAAGATAACTTAGATTTTGTTAACCAAATTAAAGGATTTATGGACGATCTTCAAGAAATGACACAAAGTATGAAGCAGTACTCAGAGATTTTGAAAAAAACTGCAAAAACATACCGGAATACCCAAAAGGAAATTATTTCGGCTGCAAAACTAGGTTAGTTTAGGGTGGGCTTCATTCCCCCAGATTTAACAGGGTGCCTATTGCTTCTTGCATAGAATCGTGATTAGCCGCTATGAATAGTTATTAGGTCCTTTGCATTTATAAACACAGCCTTAACTTTTTTTCATAGCACCGGTTCCTGCATAAAAAAGGAGGCTATTATCTCCTATTTCCTTCTTTATTTACTAAACCCAATTTTGCGCAATTGGACCATTCACTACCTGATCGTAAGGGGCAAATGGTGCTGCTGTTTTTGTTCTAATTAATTCTGAATTTTATTAAAATTATTTTGCAAAATAAGAATCCTACAACCGCTCCTTTTATCATCACCTTCCCACCAACCCCTACTGCTTTTACCATGCATAAAAAAAGCAGAAGAATTTCCGGAAAAAATTTTCTTCTGCTAACATTCGAATGGATTCTTTTTCTATTTACTATTTATAATCTGGTGATGTTTCGGCCACATTCCCCAATTCCAAATCAATTTCCCTTGGATCGGTATGTCCGGCCATTAATTCGGCTTGCTTCATGACGATTTCGAGGGCCGTTTTTGCTTGTTTTGGCGGGTAGTCGTACTTTTTCAATAATCTTTTAATAATTCTTCTCATCCCGGCTTGTGCGCTTTTTCGGACGCTCCAGTCAATCGTGATGTTTTGTTTAATGGCATTCGTCAGTTCTTGAGCTATTTTCTTTAATGTTTCATCATCCATAAATTGTTTGACAATATTGTCTGCAGTTAAGGCATCATAGAAAGCAATTTCGTCTTCATTTAAGCCTAAATCTTTTTCTTCTTCCCGGGCCTTCTTAAATTCTTTTGCCATTTTAATTAATTCTTCAATGACTTCCGCATTGGTGATGGCTTGATTGCGATACTTATTAATCGCCTTTTTCAGTTTCTCGGAAAACTTTTCGGACTTAACAAGATTGCGTTTTTCCATCACTTTTAAATTACCTTCAAGAAGCTTTTTCAACATTTCAACGGCTAAGTTTTTATATTTTAGCCCGCGAACTTCTTGTAAAAATTCTTCAGATAATAAGGAAACATTTTCCGGTCGTTCTAGTCCTAACGCATCGAATACATCAATAACATCTTCTGATAAAATCGACCGTTGCAGCATTTGATTCACTCTTGTTTCGATTTCTTTTTTGGAATTTTTCTGGACTTTTCTCTCGCCCAGTTTGGCTAAACTTGCTTTTACAGCTTTAAAATAACTGACTTCAAGGGCCGCTGCTTTTCCTTCTTCGGTTGCGGCACAGAGGGCATGGGCTTTCGCTGCTTCTAAAGCAAATTGTTTAAATTCTTTCTGTTCCTTTTCGGGTAATCCAAGGACAAAGTTCATCCCACCCGTAATTGCCCGCATTCGATCTTTTTGGGAGTTCCCCATAAAATCAGAGTAATCAAAGCCATGAAACATTGCACGTAATATTTCCAGTTTTTCTTGCATGACCTGAACCGCTGCACTCGTATCGATCCCGGTATTTTCTTTATCACTGTCGGTATACTGTTTCAATGCTTTTTTCAGACTTTCTAAAATTCCAATATAGTCAACCACAACGCCACCCGGTTTGTCTTTAAATACCCGATTCACGCGGGCAATGGCTTGCATTAATGTGTGACCTTTCATCGGTTTATCAATATACATCGTGTGCATAGATGGCACGTCAAATCCGGTTAGCCACATATCCCGAACAATAACAAGTTTCAATTCATCATTCGGGTCTTTCATCCGTTTTGCCAATGTATCACGGCGTTGCTTTCCACCAATATGTTCTTGCAAACGTTCTTCATCGGCGGCACTACCGGTCATAACGACTTTAATAACCCCTTTATTCACATCATCATTATGCCAACTAGGCCGGAGTTTAATAATTTCATCATAGAGATCAACGCAAATCCGACGACTCATACAGACAATCATCGCTTTTCCGTCAATCGTCTTCTGTTTTTCTTCAAAATGTTCAACGATATCCTTTGCAAGCTGCTTGATGCGATTAGGCGAACCAACGACGGTTTCAAGCCGGGACCATTTCGTTTTATATTTTTCCCGAACGGTTTCTTCTTGCCCTTCCGTGATTTCTTCAAATTCATCGTCAATTTTTTTCAATTCTTCATCATCAGTTTCAACTTTAATGACGCGGTTTTCATAATAAATTTTTACCGTTGCTTCATCTTCCACCGCTCTTGTCATATCATAAATGTCAATGTAGTTCCCGAAAACAGCCGGTGTAGATTTATCATCAAATTCAATCGGTGTTCCGGTAAAACCAATAAACGAAGCATTGGGGAGTGCATCCCGTAAATATTTGGCATACCCGTATTTCAAATCACCGGTTTTGCTGTTAGTTTTTGCTTCAAATCCGTACTGGCTACGGTGGGCTTCATCGGCAATAATAATCACATTCCGCCGATCAGTTAAAACCGGCATTTCCCCTTCTTCAGGTTGGAATTTTTGAATCGTTGTAAAAATAATCCCGCCCGATTCCCGTTCATTTAATAGATCGTATAAGCCATTGAGTTCTTTTGCATTACTTTTCGCTTGTTGTTTCTTTTGTTCTTCTGTGAGTCTACGAACATCCGCTTGTTTCGGTGTTTGCCTTAATATATCTACGGATTTGGCAAATGTTGAATAGAGTTGATCATCCAGGTCATTACGGTCTGTAATTACAACGATGGTCGGATTATTTAATTCTTTAACAAGATATGCTGTATAAAAAACCATCGTAAAACTTTTTCCAGATCCTTGTGTATGCCAAACGACCCCGATTTTCCGGTCACCTTTTGTGGATGTCGCAATTTTTGTATTTTCAACCGCTTTTTTGACGGCAAAATATTGATGGTAGGCAGCCATAATTTTAATAATCGTTTTCTTGTCACCTATTTTATTTCCAGCTGCATCGTACTCGGTTTCTTTTGATTCTTGGAAAAGGATAAAGTTTTGGATAATATCAAGGAATCGGCTTTTTTCTAACATTCCGCGAATCATAACCTCATATTGCGGAACATCTAGAGATGCCACATTAACCCCGTCAACACTCCGCCAATTCATAAACCGTTCTTCGTTCGATGTAATCGTTCCAGTTTTCGCATTAATCCCATCAGATAAAATACAAAACGCATTATAATAGAAAAGCGACGGGATATCTTGCTTGTACGTTTGAATTTGATTGTAGGCTTGTTCAATCCCAACATTTTCATCAGTGGTTGATTTCAGTTCAATAACGACAAGCGGCAAACCGTTAACAAAGATTAATACATCCGGCCGGCGATTTTCATTTTCGATAATGGTAAATTGATTAACTACGAGAAAGTCATTACGTTCCGGATGTTCAAAGTCAATAATGATCGCTTTTTCGGTTTTGATCCCACCATTCTTATGAAAAGACACATCTACGCCTTCTGTTAAAAGTTTATGGAAATGCCGGTTGTTTTCGATAAGAGAAGGGCTATTAAAAGTAATGACCCGCCGATATACATCTTCAATGGCATCCGGCGGCAAATCCCGATTTAGTTTGTAAAGCGTATCACGAAGTCTCCCATCAAGGACTACTTCCCGAAAATCGTTCCGCTCAGGTCTTGGCCCATCCACACTAAGATCCGGACCAAAGGCATATTTATAGTCCATTTCCTGTAAAGTTTCGATAACTGCTTTCTCTAGCGAATCTTCGGTAAAATTTTCAAAATGTGTCAACGGGGAATCCCCCTTTCCATTATTTTTCCTCCTCAACAGGTACACGAATCTCGCCGGACATGAGTTTTGGGAGGAGAGTGTCGCGGATTGTTTTCAAATTTTCATTCTCCATATAATTCTTTTCATACTTCAAAAATAAACTACCAACTAATTCTTCATATTTTAATAAGTAGTCTCTATCTGGAATTATTATTTTGTAATTTTTTATATCAGATTGAGTTATTAATGGCTGTGTAGATCCTCTATTTAATGCTTTATAATCTATAATATTAAGAATTTGATTAACATACTCATAATATTTTGATTTTATTACCAAAGTGTTATCTGACGCCCAAATCTTTGTATTAAATCTTTGAACAATACCATGAGTTCCGACTCTACCAATTACAAGAACAGGTTCATTATAATTAAATTCATTAGTGTATCCCATAATTGAACTGGCCCCCACAAGAGGAATAGACAACTCTTCATTAATAACTTGAGCTTTTATAGAAGGCCGTTTTCCGCTACTAATCTCAATCAATTCATCCAGTACTCCTATATTCCACCCCTTAGGAATCATCCCCAGTTCACTTTCTACCATTTCCCCGCCACTGGATTTATACGGTTCACCATTTTCATTTGGAAATTCAAAATCAACAAACCAATGTTTAAAAATTGCCTGAGCCAGTTCTTCTAGCTTTTTGTTAATTTCGTTGTTGATTTCGATTTTTTCATCAAGTGACGATAAAATGTTTGCAATTTGTCTTTGTTCCTCAATTGGAGGAAGTTTTATAATTGAATTTTTAATTACATCCACCTGAGCTCTTTGTCTACCACTAGTACCTGTCATAGATTTAATTGCAATATCTCTAAGCTTAGGAGAAATACTTAGGTAATATATAAAATTTCTATCTGATATTCCTGGCTTTTCTCTTAAAACAATGAATTCAGTAGATCCGAAACCTACTTCTCCCTCTTCAAGAATAGAAACTTGTGCTGTTTTCCCATTTTCTAAACAAGGTGTAATTCTGGCTAACAAAGTATCACCATTCCGAAATTTAGTACCACTCGTATACTTTGTTACTACAAACCCTTCTATTTTTCTTTGAAAGGGCATCAATTTATCCATTCCGATCTTTTTGACAACTTTTCCTCTTTTTATTGTTTCACTGGGGTTAAATTCAATAACATCCTCAAGCTTTTCCTCTCTCCACTCATTAAAACTCAAACCCAATCCCCCCTAGGTTCTTCCGGATTTCTTCTTCTAATCGGCGGGATTCTTTAAATAGTTCACTTAGTTCACTTGTCAATTGTTCCATTTTTTCTTCAAACGGGATGCCATCGTCTTCCGCCTCTTCAATGCCGACATAGCGGCCCGGTGTGAGGACATAGTCATTTTCGCGGACTTCATCAATGCTAGCGGCTTTACAGAAACCTTGGATATCTTCATATTTTCCGTCACGATTACGCCAATTATGGTAAGTCTCCGCAATTTTGGCAATATCTTTGTCGCTTAATTCCCGGTGGCGGCGGTCGACCATTTCGCCAAGATTTCGTGCGTCAATGAACAAGATTTCTTTTGCCCGTTTGCGATATTGTCCATGTTCTTTTTTATTTCGGTTGAGAATCCAGAGAGAAACCGGAATCCCTGTCGAATAAAATAACCGATCCGGCATGGCGACAATACAATCCACCAAATCTGCATTGATAATATTTTTTCGAATTTCTCCTTCATTAGAAGTGTTCGAACTTAAGGACCCGTTGGCAAGGACCGTTCCTGCCACGCCATTTGGGGCTAAGTGATAAATCATATGCTCGAGCCAAGCAAAGTTCGCATTGCCTTCCGGTGGGATACCAAAAGCCCAACGAACATCATCGGTTAATTTATCGCCACCCCAGTCACTCACATTAAACGGTGGATTGGCTAAAATGTAATCGGCTTTCAACGTCCGGTGTAAGTCATTATGGAATGTATCCGCATGGCTTTCTCCAAGATCCGCTTCTAATCCGCGAATGGCTAAATTCATCCGGCACAGTTTCCAAGTCGTTGAATTCAGTTCTTGACCATATATGGACAAATTATTGATTTTCCCGCGATGTTCTTCCACAAATTTTTGACTTTGGACAAACATCCCGCCGCTTCCACAAGCCGGGTCATAGATGCGACCTTCATACGGTTCGATCATTTCAACCAATGTTTTAACCACACTTGTCGGTGTATAGAATTCCCCGCCGCCTTTTCCTTCTGCGCTGGCAAATTTGCCTAAAAAATATTCGTATACTCGACCGAGTAAATCTTGTTCATTTTGATCATGTAATTTAATCGTAGAAATCAGGTCAATGAGCTCACCTAACCGGCGTTTATCAAGTTCCGGGCGGGCGTACCGTTTATCAAGCACCCCTTTTAAGGTCGGATTTTCTTTTTCAATTAAAATCATCGCATCATCAATGAATTGCCCGATTTTCACATCTTTCGCATGGTCTTTAATGAAATCCCAACGTGCTTCTTTCGGGACCCAGAAAATATTTTCTGCTTCATACTCGTCGCGATCCTCTTCAAAGCCCGCTCCTTCATCTACTAGTTCTTGATACTTTGTTTCAAATTTATCTGATATGTATTTTAAGAAAAGCAGACCTAAAACCACATGCTTATATTCAGCGGAATCCATGCTGCCACGTAATTTGTCTGCTGCTTTCCATAATGTCTCTTCAAATCCTACGTTTGCGGTTGTTGCCATATTTGTCCGTTCCCTCCAACATTCAATGATTGTAGTCATCAAAAACTTCAAAAATCTCACTTTCAAATTCTTCTTGCTCCGGATCACTATTAATCCACTCCGGTAACACTTCTAAATAATGGGCTAAAGCTTCAATCGTTTTATGGAAAATCGCTTCATGTTGTGCTTTCTCCAGTAGTTCAACAATTAAAGCGTACGTATCCATATACGGATTTTCATCAATAATATCAATGACCTGCTTAAATCGTTCTACTAGTTTCGCTTTTTCAATGGCACGCTCGATCGTGTTTAGCTCTTCTTTATCATAAACAGGTACTTTCACTAAGTAATCGGACTCTTCATCAACGCGAAACTCTTCTTTTTGTCGTTCAACAATTGGCTTTAAGTCTTGTTTTAACTTTTCTTTTTGGATTTCTAGTTTATCAATATCCGTTAATTCTTTTGTAAAATAGCTTCGATTGATGCCGAATAACCCTTCTAGTACCGGTAAATATTTTTTGGGAATGTTTTGCTTTCCTTTAATCCATAAATTGATGTTTTGTTTTTTGATTCCTAACTTTTCCGCTAATTCAATATGTTGGACTTGATATAAGCTGAGAATATATTCGAGGCCATTCAATCTTTCACCCCACAAACTATTGTCCTAGTCAATATGTCTTTATTATACAAGCTTTAAATAGGCTTTACAATGTGGGGGGATGAATATTTTGGGTAATTAAGAGGAAATGGCTAGGGGCGATTATGCCCCTCATTGTATCTTTATTTAAGTTGAATCGTTTCATAATCACCGCCAGCAAAACCAAAGCCACTGGAAACTTCTAAAAAGAAACTGGTTGCATCACTTGGCAGTTCAAATACAAGTTTTCCAGTTTTTGAGATTCCCGGATTAATATCTTGTAAGAAAAAGTCGGCAAAATCTCCCAATGCCATCATGACTTCTGTCTCGACTGTCGGCTCAAATTCTCTTCCTTGATTGTCTTTGATTTTAAACATGCTGCTATCGACCATTCTTGTTTCTTTATCGTTATTAAATGCTTCAATATCAATGACAACAAACTGTCCGTCCGTTGTTGCAGGTTCAATATATTCATTATCAGATTTTAATTCATTCGTTGTTTCAACGTTTGAAACGGTGTAAGCAAGTTTACCAACTTCAACTTTTTCACCAATCGCATGGACTTTCTTTTCCTCTTTCTGATCAGTATTTTTCACCTCAGAATCTACTTTTGATGAGGCGGTAGTTGAATTATTGCCTTTCGTAGAGTCTCCATCATCACCCATCAAAGCCCCAATGACACCAAGTATAATGAATATACCAACTACCCACAAAATGAATTTTCCTATTTTTTTCATAAGTTCTCCTCCTAATTCACTTTTTAATTTATTGTCCTAGACAATATTTACTTTACACAATTTTATTGTCTCAGTCAATATTTTTTCATTTATTAAGGACGCTCTATAGTTGCATAAATTAATCCCTCGAATATTATTGGAATTAAAATTAGGCAAATTTTATCTTATGTTCATTTTTAAAAGGGATGGTCCAGCCGGAAAGTGATACCAGTTGTAGATAAGTCGGTTTTTTACTTAACATACCCGGGAAAATGATATATTTTCTTTTGTCAGTTACTAATATTTATGCCCTATTGCGAATTCATCTTTTTCCACGTAATATAAATAAGAGTGACGATAATTTTTAGCGCTCCATTTTTATTTTTTTACTTACCCAAAAAAAGGAATGACTCGATGATGAAGACTGGAATTTACAATCGTTTATTAAATATCCTTGATGAAAAACATATTGCTTGTGACGAATATTTGCGAAAACATACGTATACAAAATTAGGTGGCAAGGCAGATTTTTTTGTAACCCCGGATCAATATGAACAAGTACAAAAGGTTGTTAGGCTATGCCATGGTGAAAATATCCCGTTAACTTTGATCGGGAATGGCTCAAATTTAATTGTTCGCGACGGCGGGATCCGTGGTGTTGTTCTTTCTTTGGCAAACTTAAATAAAATTACGGCAACAGGTAAAAAGATCATCGCTCAAAGTGGCGCTTCAATCATTGATACTTCAAGAAAAGCTTTGGAAGCACACTTAACCGGTTTGGAATTTGCCTGTGGGATCCCCGGAACGGTTGGCGGTGCGGTGTTTATGAATGCCGGTGCATATGGCGGGGAAATGAAAGACGTTCTCGAAAGTTGTCTTGTTGTGGATAAACATGGTGAGATAGTTAAACGGGACGCCAAGGACTTGGATCTCAGCTATCGTCACAGTAATATTGCTGAAAATGGTGATTTTGTTTTAGAGGCGACTTTTCAATTAAAAGAAGGAAATTATGAAGAAATTAAAGCCGTTATGGATGATTTAACATTTAAGCGTGAGTCGAAGCAGCCGCTCGAGTATCCATCTTGTGGCAGTGTCTTTAAACGGCCGCCGGGGTATTTTGCCGGAAAGTTAATCCAAGACAGTGGTTTACAAGGAACGCGAATTGGCGGTGCAGAAGTATCGAAAAAACATGCCGGTTTTATTGTTAATATTAATAATGCAACGGCAACTGAGTATATTTCGTTAATCGAACATGTTCAAAAAACCGTGAAGGAAAAATTCGGCGTTTCTTTGGAACGAGAAGTGCGTATTATTGGGGAAGATTTAAAGAAATAAACTTTTTCACCATATCTGAGAAAAAAACCGGATGCATAAGTTGCTGTCCGGTTTTTTATTTGCAATATGACACATGTCATTAAAACAGTCCTGATTCCTGTGAATACCGCTACTTTCCTTTCGCATCTATAATAAAAGCAACTTATGACGAAAGGGGACTGAACGGACATATGTCAGCAAAAAGAATTCGCTTACTGGATATACTGAGAGGTTTTGCAGTGCTTGGTACACTTGGAACAAATATTTGGATTTTTGCTCACTTAGGGGATTTGTCCTATATATTTACATTTGATCACTATTGGTGGACTTCCTTTCAAGATTTTATTAGAATTTTAGTATTATTTTTCGTGAATGGAAAAATGCTCGGTTTATTAACGATAATGTTTGGTGTAGGACTTGAATTAAAATACCGGCAATCATTAAAAAATAACACAGCTTGGCCAGGGTTGTATATTTGGACTTCTATAATTTTAATAACAGAAGGCTTCATCCATTTTATATTGGTGATGGAATACGATATTTTAATGAGTTATGGTATTGCTGCGATTATTGTTGCATGGATTGTAAAACGAGGAGACCGGGTAATTTCGAAAGCGATGAAAATGATTGGCGGTTTTCATGCAACAATCATGCTATCTCTTTTAATCATCGGGGTTTATTTTGGTTCATCTGCGAATATATCATTAGGTGAAATGAGTGGTATCGTGTCACTTTATAAAGATGGAAGCTGGTTCGAGCAGATACAATATCGGTTCATGAATTTTATTTTGCTTAGAATTGAGGTTTTATTTGTGATTCCTATGAATATTTTTCTTTTCTTATTAGGCGTACGGCTAATGAGAGCAGGTTTCTTTGCGCCAGATGACCAAGGGAAGAAAAAACGGGAGAAATTATTTAAACTCGGTTTTTATATAGGATTGCCATTGAATTTACTTTATTTTGTTCCAGGTGGTGTGTTTGATTTTCCAATTCGTTATTTATTTGCTCCTATCTTGTCTTTAGGATATTTAGCACTCATTTCAAAAGTCTTTGAAAGAACAGCACAGTTTTGGTTATGGAATAAACTCGAAAAGGTCGGAAGAATGTCATTAAGCTGTTATGTGATGCAAAATTTAATTTGTTCGATTCTATTTTACGGATGGGGATTTGGATTAGGAAATAAAGTTGACTCAGTAACGATTGTTTTAATATGGTTCCTTATTACGTCTTTCCAAATTGGATTTGCTTCCTTGTGGTTGCAAAAATTTAAACTAGGACCGATGGAAACAACAAGAAAAAATATAGTAAGTTTTATTCGGCAGTAATTATAGCAGAGATAGAGGAAACCCTACATTTAGTAAGGGATGGGAAAACTACACAGGTTTACAGACAATCAAAAACCCCCGAAAGACAAAAAAGGATTAGCATCCAAATAGATTTTATCAGATATCTACAATAACTTCATTTGGTGAACCACAAAAATTGTATATGATGGTTATTTTATATAAAAAAAGACTTTTTCAGTGCGAACGAGAAGAGGTGTTTTGCATGACTTTTAAAAAGCTATACCCTATTGATCAAGTAGAAAAATATCTACTTATTGATATAGTTGCAATTGTTTTCTTAATCTATAAAGTTATAAAAACAGAAAGCAGCCTTGGTCTTTCGGGAAAGCTTTTGCTCATCTCCATTGTGTTATTATCTCACTATGTTTGTTTATGGTATCGAGATTGGCGTTTGCTTGTAGGTTGTTTTTCCGGGTTCGGTAGTCTTGTCATTTTAGGAGTTTTCCTACAAAAGTGGCTGCTTTTATATGGGTTTATTTATGCCGATCTGTTAGGAAGGGCAAAACGCAAAATCTATATTGGTATAGGGATGGTTGGAATTGTCATGGTGTATTGCTTATTTAATTGGCTGACTGATGGACATCCCTTCCTTTTTGCCAACTCGATGTTACTTCCTTTTATGATTGTCCAACTATTTATTCCATTTGTCGTTTATACAAAGGAAAAGGCAAAGGCTCTTCAAGGAAAGCTCGATACAGCAAATGCTCAGCTGGAACGTTATATACAAGAAGAGGAAAGGCATCGGATTGCCAGAGACCTTCATGATACACTTGGTCAAACATTAACAATGATTAAGCTTAAAAGCGAACTGACGATAAAATTAGTAGAAACAGATGCAAAACAAGCGAAGGAAGAGATGAAAGATATTCTGAACTCTTCTCGATTTGCGCTAAAACAAATAAGAGAACTGGTGACAGATATGAATTTTGTTTCACTGGAGAAGGAGATTGAAGAATCAAAAAAGATTTTACAAACAGTCGGGATCGAATTAACGATTGTGGAGAAAGAAAAACTTCCTTTATTATCAAGTGTCACGGAAACGATGCTGGCACTTTCTCTACGGGAATCAATTACAAATATAATAAAACATAGTCAAGCAAAGCATTGTATGATTACAAAATATTATCAAGATAAAATGTATCATATTCAAATATGGGATGATGGAAACGGTGATTTAAAAAAGGGATATGGGAATGGCATCCGGTCGATACAAGAACGAATGGAAAAGCTGAACGGTACGGCTGAAGTGAATGGTTCTTTGAATAAAGGTGTTTCCATCACTTTAAAAGTTCCGGTTCATACAAATGAAGGAGGAAATGCCATATGATACGAGTGATCATTGCAGAAGATCAGAAAATGCTTCGTGGTGCACTCACTTCTTTATTAAAATTGGAAAATGACATTGAAGTCCTAGCAGAAGTATCCGATGGGAAAGCAGCTTGGGAGGCAATTCAGAGATATGAACCAGACGTCTGTTTACTTGATATTGAAATTCCATCAATAACGGGTCTTGAATTAGCTGAAAAACTTAGACATGCGGGAAGCACATGCAAAATTATTATTGTAACAACTTTTGCGCGCCCAGGCTATTTACAAAAGGCGATGGATGCAAAAGTGGAAGGCTATTTGTTAAAAGATGAACCGATTGATTATTTAATCGAAGCTATTCGGAAAGTAATGAATGGCGAACGTGTAATCAGTACAGACTTAGCTGCGACCCTTTTTATAAAACAAGAAAACCCTTTAACCGATCGTGAAATTGAAGTATTAAGAATGGCTAAGGAAGGAAAGACGACGCATGACATTGGTAAAACGCTATTTCTAACAAATGGAACCGTTAGAAACTATTTTTCTTCCGCCATTCAAAAGCTTGAAGTCGAATCAAGACAGCAAGCAATTGAAAAAGCACGTGAAAATGGGTGGATATAATTTTTAGCACTAAAAAGCCGATTTTTTATAATCCGAGCGCTCAAAGTATAATATTTTGTACCGTAGTAATGCGATATCTATCAGGGTCCTAATAATCTTTTTTTAATGAAGTGAAGTTTCAAGGTCCTGTCCTTCGATGCCAAAACCGGAAAACCCGTGAATGTAAAACATTAACATTCTCAGGGTTTTCGTTTGGTGAACTTTTTTATCTGCTGTGTCTAATCAACCTGCTTTAATGGCTTGTACACAATTTTTTTATCTGTAAAAATACTGGCAACAACAAAGGTGATTAGTGACAGTACGACCGGCATGACAACTGTATGCATACCGAATGCGTTCGGGTAATACGTATGAAATAAAATATAAGAACTAACGCCGACAATCATGGACCAAATGGCACCGTAGCGATTGCCTTTTTTCCAATATAGCCCTAAAATCACCGGCCAAATAAACGCTGCCTCCAATCCCCCAAAGGAAAATAAGTTCAGCCAAATAAGAAAGTCCGGTGGTGATAATGCCATAAAGAAAACGATAACTCCCAGCACAGCCGTTACGGTATAGCTGATTTTCCGAATTGTCCGTTCTTGCGCATCCCGGTTGATGTAGCTTAAGTATATATCTTTAACAACTGCAGAGCTGACCATAATTAGGAGCGCATTCACCGTTGAGATAATCGCTGCCATTGGTGCGGCAAGAACAACACCGGCTAATAAGGGCGGTAAAACTTCCATCGCAATTGTAGGCATCACCGTATCACCTACAGCAATATTCGGATTAATGGCACGTGCAAACACTCCAATTAAATGCATTCCGAGCATAATAATACCGACAAAAACAGTACTGATGATGATGGCTTGATGCATCGCTTTTGCATTTTTATACGACATTGCCCGGACAACAATTTGTGGCAAGCCAACGACCCCGACACCAACCAATATCCAATAGGAAGACACATATAACGGACTTAACTCCCCATTCGCGCCAAACGGACTAATCAGGTCCGGATCAATGACAACGAGTTTTTCCATAATATTCGTTACCCCACCACCTGCAATAATCGTCGCCATCAGTAAAATCAACGTTCCAAAAAACATCACCGCACCTAAAATCGTGTCTGTTAAGGCAACCGCACGGAATCCCCCGACAACAACATAAATCATGACGGAAAGGGCAAAAATCAATAATGCTAACCAGTACGGTATATCGAGCAGTGATTCTATCAATCTTGCACCACCGACCCATTGCGCTGCCATTGATGAAAACAGGAAAATAATAATGTTAAGTGCAGCCAATAGTCCGACAAGTTCACTTTGATAACGACTTTTTAAAAAATCAATTAAAGTTACTGAATGATATTGCCTGGCAACGATGGCAAATTTTTTCCCGAGAATCATCAGGACAAAATAGCCTGCAGGAAGTTGGGCCATCGATAAAAGAACCCAACCGAGGCCGGTGGAATATGCTACGCCCGGACCGCCGATAAAGCTGCTGGCACTTCCGTAAGTTGCCATCATCGTCATGGCTAGAATAAATCCGCCCATATTACGGCTGCCGAGAAAATATTCGTGGAGAAACGAATCAGATTGGCTGACATATTTATTCGTCCACATTCCAACAAAGAATATGATAAAAAGAAAAAATAATAGCGGTAGCAAAATCCCCAAACTCATTATAATCCCCCTTTATTTGCTTCCTCAGCTGATTGTTCCTCTTCATCAAAGGAGACTTCTTTAAAAAGTACTTTTACGACAAATGTAATAAGAATGGACATTATGATTAAGCCGCCAATGCAACTGTAGAAAAACCAGGCCGGGAATCCAAGTATGTATGTATATTCGGTTGGTGAACCTTTCGAAAGACCATAAGCGGAACCAAACCACCAAAGAAAATTAATAACTACGAGTCCCACACCTATCCATGCTTCTCTTTTCGCTACTTTAAAACGTGGATCTTTTGAAAACATTTTATCTTCCATGCAATGCACCTTCCAAATTAATTCAATTTGCCGTTCACGCTATAGTTTACCTCTATCATAAGCGTCGGGCAACAAGTTTATCAACCTTGTTGCCCGACGTGTTTGGCGATATTTTTTTGAAGCTGGTTTTGTTCTTGTGAGATGGTGCTTCTGGGGTCTCGTTTTGGGAGGACGGTTCACCTTATTTTTCTGTTGCTGCTTTATCCGCTAGAGATATGGGACACTTTTCCCTAATTTTTCTCTCATATTGGCTTTTCTATGGGACATTTTCATTAATTTTCAGATGGGTTTTGTCCTATAGATAGCTGATTGTTCGTTTCTATGAGACAGTTTGGCTTACCTTTCAACCAAATTTGTCCCATATAGCCGGGCTATGAGACATTTTTGTTCCATTTTTTGATGGTTTTGTCCCATAGAACGCAAATCAAGCAAGCCTATGGGACAGTTTGGCTTGTTTTCCAACTAATTTTGTCCCATATAGCCGCTCTATGAGACAGTTCTGTTCCATTTTTTGATGGTTTTGTCCCATAGACAGCTATTTGGACAATCCTATGGGACAGTTCAGACTATTTTCCAACTAA
>NZ_CCRF01000013.1 GCF_000751775.1 Caldibacillus thermoamylovorans | reverse complement strand
AGTTCTGTTCCATTTTTTGATGGTTTTGTCCCATAGAACCCAAATCGGGCAAGCCTATGGGACAGTTTAGCCTTTTTTCCAACAAATTTTGCCCCATACAGCCGTTCTATGAGACATTTCTATTCCAATTTTTGATGGTTTTGTCCCATATACCGCGATTCGAGCAATCCTATGGGACAGTTTGGCTTATTTTTCAACCAAATTTGTCCCATATAGCCGTTCTATGAGACATTTCTACTTGATTTTCAAATGGTTTTGTCCCATAGACAGCTCGTCCATCTTTTTCTTGGGGTTATCCCCATTTTCTCAGCTAGGTTTCATCCGAGTGAGAGCCTGCCATTATCACTGTCCTGCTATTACCAAGGTTTCGAGGGATGTTTTCATCGCATGGTTGAAGCCTGCCATTATTACTGTCCACCCTCTTTCGGTGGTACATTTTTTCTCGTATGCTTATGCGGGCTGGGTAAAAAGTTTTCTTCTTTCATTCTTTTGTAATGCTCATCAATATGGGACTTTATTTCCTCTGCTTTCTCTTTTGGAAATACACCAAACTCAACATACTTGTCAATAAGTTCTTTCCGTTTTTCCGTCAACTCGCCCACCATTTGATCAAGTTCTTTAATTTGTTCTTCCGTTAACTTGACCTGCTGATTTTGTTGTTCTTCTCCTGCATTTTCGGGTTGTTGCCCCTGTACTTGTTCGTTTGGACCAAGTTCAGCCTCTGAAGGTGCCGTTTTCCATGTTCCGGATTTCCCAGTTTCGTTTTGATTGTTTTCAGAAGCTACTCTTTCCTCCATATTTGATGGTGTCATACTTTGCTTTTGTACAGATTCCACCGGTGCACTCGCCAAAGCTAACGAACCCGCCAATAGCATTGATGGTAAAATTGATAATCCATTGAACATTCACAACATCTCCATTCATTTTGTTTCAAACTAATGCTATGTTGTGTAATGTTCACCAAAATATACCAACTTCTTTAAAAGATGTGAAAAAAATAGGCAAGTCCTCTCACATTTTTGGATTTGCCTACATTGTATTTTTGCGAATTCCCCCATTTACGGGGAAATTAAAAAATTTTTGAGTATCTTTGTGAAAAAACGAGCAGCTTTTAAACATAGCCAATCCGAAAAAATGAACAATTTTTCCGTTCATAACCGATTTCAAAATAAGTGCGATTCTTTTTCAAGGGAATTTATTTTTCCAGTTTCTCTATCGCTAAATTCAATTGAGTTTCTACTTGACTAAAACCGGTTCCGCCATAACTGTTCCGAGCTGCCACCACATTTTTCGGTTGTAGCACTTCAAATATATCCTCTTCAAAAGCACCACTAAAATTCCGGTATTCACCAAGACTTAAATCAAGCAAATATTTATCATGTTGAATCGCATATAACACAATTCGTCCGATGATTTCATGGGCTTCGCGGAATGGAATACCTTTTCCTGCCAAATAGTCGGCAAGGTCGGTTGCATTCGAGTAATCCTGGCTGACAGCTTTATACATATTTTCTCTTTTTACAGTCATTGTTTCAATCATCGGCGCCAACAACTGTAAAGATCCCGCCAATGTCTCTACCGTATCAAACATGCCCTCTTTATCTTCCTGCAAATCCTTATTATAAGCGAGCGGCAAACCTTTTAACGTAGTCAATAAACCAATCAAATTTCCATACACACGTCCGGTCTTGCCACGTAACAATTCAGGAACATCAGGATTTTTCTTCTGTGGCATAATGCTCGAACCGGTACAGAAAGAGTCATCCAACTCAACAAATTGAAATTCTTGGCTCGACCATAAAACCAATTCTTCCGACAAACGGGAAATATGCATCATTAGAATCGATGCGATTGATAAAAATTCTAAAATAAAGTCGCGATCACTAACCGCATCCAAGCTGTTCGGATAGACGGTTTCAAACCCTAACTGTTTTGCTGAAAATTGGCGGTCAATCGGGAATGTCGTCCCGGCCAAGGCTCCCGCTCCCAATGGTGACCAGTTAATCCGCTTCAAGCTATCTTGCAATCTTTCTTTATCTCGTTCAAACATCCAAAAATAAGCCAATAAGTGGTGAGCAAAACTGATCGGCTGAGCCCGTTGCAGATGGGTATACCCCGGTAAAATTGTCTCCACATGTTGTTTTGCTTGGCTGATGATAGCTTCTTGCACAAAACGAATCAGCTCGATTATTTCCTTCGTTTGATTCCGCAAGTATAAGTGCATATCGGTTGCTACTTGGTCATTACGGCTCCGACCGGTATGGAGTTTCCCGCCGACCGGTCCAATTTCTTCAATTAACATCCGTTCAATATTCATATGGATATCTTCATCTTCTACAGAAAAAGAAACTTCATGATTAAGGACTTTCTCACGGATGGATGTAAGACCCTTCTTGATTTGCTCCACATCTTCAGCCGGTATAATTCCGCATGATCCGAGCATTTCAACATGGGATAAACTGCCTTCAATATCTTCTAATGCAAGTTTTTGGTCAAACTCGATTGATGCTGTAAATTTTTCTACAAGTTGATTGGTTTCTTTTGTAAAGCGTCCGCCCCACAATTTACTCATTTTATTGACCTCCAAATGACTGAATCGTATCGTTAAAATCACAAGCCCTCATGGTTGACACGAGGGCCCTAAATAGATTTATTCAATTATTTCAACACTTTTTCCTTCGTATGAATCTCGGAATATACTTTTGTCGGCATTCCCCATAATTTAATGAATCCGACCGCTGCATTATGATCAAACAAGTCGCCGGCCGAATACGTTGCCAGTTCCTCGTTATATAGGCTAACCGGGGATTTACGGGCAACAACAACATGATTGCCTTTGAATAACTTCACCTTAACCGTACCGGTAACTGATTTTTGGGTTTCTTCAATAAACGCATCAATTGCCGGACGTAATGGTGAATACCAGAGACCTTCATAAATGATTTTTGCATATTGGGATTCGATTTGTGTTTTAAATTGGGTTACTTCGCGCGGCAATGTTAAAAATTCCATCTCTTTATGCGCATTGATTAAAACAAGAGCTGCCGGGTTTTCATATACTTCACGGGATTTGATACCAACGAGACGGTTCTCAATATGGTCAATTCTCCCTACCCCGTGTTTGCCGGCAATTTCATTCAACTCCTGAATTAAAGCAGCCAGTTTCATCGGCACACCATTTAACGCAACCGGAACGCCTTTTTCAAAACGAATTTCAACATATTCCGGCTCATCCGGCGTGTTTTCAACCGGATTCGTCCAAGCAAAAGCTTCTTCCGGTGCTTCATTCCACGGATTTTCCAGGACACCTGCTTCACATGCACGGCCCCAAATATTCGCATCAATGGAAAATGGATTATCCAAATCAACCGGAATCGGGATCCCGTGTTTCTCGGCATAAGCAATTTCTTGATCACGGTTCATGCCCCATTCACGTACCGGCGCAACTACCGACAATTTCGGATTCAATGCTTGGATGGAAACTTCGAAACGGACTTGGTCGTTCCCTTTCCCGGTACATCCGTGGGCAACCGCCACCGCACCTTCCGTTTCTGCAACTTCCACAAGCAGCTTGGAAATGAGCGGGCGGCTTAAAGCGGAAGACAACGGATATTTCCCCTCATATAAGGCATTTGCCTTTAAGCTTGGCAAAATATATTCATTGGCGAGCAGATCTTTCGCATCAATTGTAATGGCTTTGATTGCTCCCACTTTTAATGCTTTCTCTTTTATAAAATCCAGGTCTTTCCCTTCACCCACGTCAATGGCAAGGGCAATGACATCATAACCGTATTTTTCTTGTAACCATTTAATCGAAACCGATGTATCTAAACCGCCTGAATAGGCAAGCACAATCTTTTCTTTTGCCATTTATTTCTCTCCCCTTGAATAAAGATGAATGAAATTGTATTGTTATTCATTTTAACGCAAAACGATTCAAAATGCTACAAAAAGTTTTTCAAAAATGATTTTTACACATAAAGACGTTTTTCTGCCTCGTCAAACCGAAAAAGCTCTAAAATTTTGTTTTGAATATGAAGGTGGTTTTCTCTCTCGTCAGACCTTTAGCTTTGAACATGAAGCTGGTTTTTTACCTCGTCAAATACGTAAAACGCTCCAAAAATGGATTTTAAACATGAAGACAATTTTCTGCCTCATCTCCATGTAAACATCAAACACGTAACCCCACCTACATATAGTTTTTCAAAATGGATTTTTGGACGTGGAGGCGGTTTTCTGCCTCGTCAAACACGACTGAATGGATGCCGTCAATAATTTCCGGACTTACTTCTTCACCGCGGTGAGCCGGTAAACAATGTAAAAAGATATAATCTTCTTTCGCATATTTGCATAATGATTCATTAACTTGATAAGCTGAAAATTTCTTTAGCTTCTCTTCTGTCTCCGCCTCCTGACCCATGCTGACAAATACGTCGGTGACAACAACATCTGCATCCTTCACCATTTCAAACGGGTCTTCACCGATAATAATGACGGATCCGGTTTCTTGAGCCGTTTCCTTGGCATGATTAACGATGGTTTCATCCGGTGCAAACTCAGCCGGACATGCTACTGTCATATCCATCCCGACTTTAGCCGCTCCTTCCAACAACGAATGGCACATATTATTATTCCCGTCACCGACATAACATAATTTCAAGCCTTGAAGCTTCCCTTTATGCTCATAGATGGTCAGCAAATCGGCCATCACTTGTGTAGGATGGTGTGCATCGGTTAAGCCGTTAATGACCGGAATCGTTGCATGTTTTGCCAGCTCCTCCACTTTCTCATGCTCAAAGGTTCGTATCATTATGCCATCAATATAGCGGGATAAAACTTTGGCCGTATCGTGAATCGTTTCCCCTCTGCCTAATTGAATATCCCTCGAACTTAAAAACAAAGCTTGCCCGCCCAGCTGATACATGCCGACTTCAAACGAAACCCTTGTACGAGTCGACGATTTCTCGAAAATCATCCCGAGTACTTTTCCTTGTAAAAAGGGATGAGGCTTTCCGGACTTTTGCAATTGTTTCAAATAAACCGCATCTTTTAGTAAAAATCGTATTTCCTCACTCGTTAATTCCCCGAGTGTTAAAAAATCCTTTTTCGCCGGTTTCTTTTCACCCGGTTTCTCAATCAAGTAATTTGACATTTCTTCTCTCCTCTTTAATAAGCAATTTCATACAAATAATCATTAATCGCCCTCACATGAATATCCCCGTGTAAGTGAGACAGCTCCATGATTGACTGAAATGTATCCAATGACGTGTATAAAGGGACTTGATAACGCATCGCAAGTTCCCGCAAAAATTTACCGACTGTTTCATGGTTTCCTGCCTTCGTTGGCAAAATGATTGCGGCAGTAAATGAGACTTTCTTGAATACATCTTCCAAACCGGAAAATTCCTTCTTCACTTGTTTCGCTGCAATGCCAAATTCATTTAAAAATTTCGCTGTTCCTTCTGTGGCATAAATTTGCATATTGTCGTCCCAAACTTGTCGTAAAATATTCATTAGTTCTTCTTTATTACGATCAGCTACCGAGCAAAAAATGGTCACTGGGCCTTCCTTTTTATCCGATGTTCTTCCAATCGCTTTTCTCAATGCCTCTTCGTGTGTTTGCCCAATTCCGAGAACTTCGCCGGTTGACTTCATTTCCGGACCCATAATCGGATCGACATTTTTTAATTTCGCAAAAGAAAAGACAGGGGCTTTAACGGTATGGAACGGTACTTCAGTTGCCAAACCAGTTTTGCCAAGTTTTTCACCGAGTTGAACCCGTACACCCATTTCAACGATAGGAATGCCGGTGACTTTACTTAAAATCGGGACCGTCCGGGAAGCCCGCGGATTTACTTCCAAACAGTAAATTTGATTTTCATAAATCACAAATTGAATATTGGCTACTCCAACGATACCGGCTTCTGTACAAATTTTGTTTGTATAATCAACCAAAATCTCTTTTTGTGCCGCTCTGAGGTGGATTGACGGGTATATGCTAATACTGTCTCCAGAATGGACCCCTGCCCGTTCAATATGTTCAAAAATCCCGGCAATATATACATTCTCTCCATCACTAATACAATCAAGTTCACACTCAAGACCCGGTAAATATTTATCTACCAAAAGCGGCCAAGAACGCTTTTCGGCATATTGCAAAAACTTAATATAATGGTCTAATTCCTCTACTTGGTAAATAATTTCCATTGATTGCCCGCCAATTACATAAGATGGGCGAACGAGGACAGGATAACCAAGTTTTTCCGCTGCTGCTTTTAACTCATCAACGGAATAGGTGATTTCACCGTTAATATGCGGAATATCTACTCGGTCCAGCAACTTGTAAAATTGTTTCCGGTCTTCCAATAAATCAATGGTCTCAATCGATGTTCCAAAAATATGAACACCTTCCTGTTCCAATTCTTGGGCCAAATTAATAGCCGTTTGCCCGCCAAATTGAACAAAAACGCCTTCCACCTGTTCTTTTTCGATAATGTGTAAAAGATCTTCCGTCGTAATTGGCTCAAAATATAATTTGTCGGAAATCGAATAATCAGTGCTTACCGTTTCCGGATTATTATTAACGACAATTGTTTCATAGCCGAGCGTTTTCAGTGCCATAACCGCATGGACACATGTATAATCAAATTCGATTCCCTGACCGATTCGGATTGGTCCGGAGCCGATAATCAGTGCTTTTTTCTTGTTTGAAACTTCTACCTCATCCGTTCCGTGCCAAGTTGAGTAATAGTAGGGGGTTACGGCATCGAATTCAGCCGCACATGTATCAACCAATTTATAGGAAGGGATAAGTCCCCATGCTTTTCTTTTTTCCCGAATCTTCTGTTCCGAACAATTCAGTAACATAGCGAGATATTTATCACTGAAATTCAATTTCTTCGCTTCTAGTAAAATAGATTTTGGCAAAGTTTCCAGTGTATATGATTGTAATTTTTTCTCATAATCGACTAAGTATTTAATTTTATATAAAAACCATGGATCAATAGCTGTTAATTGGTGGATTTCTTCAATCCCCGTTCCCTTACGAAATGCCTCGGCAATCACGAATAATCGTAAGTCATTCGCATTACCCATCGCTTCAGATAATTCTTCAACTGTCATAGCGGACACTGCCGGATGAAACAACCCGGATACTTTATACTCCAACGAGCGTAACGCCTTATTTAATGCCCCCTCAAAACTGCGGTCGATCGCCATAACTTCTCCGGTTGCCTGCATTTGTGTACCAAGTGTCCGATTGGCTTCCTTAAATTTATCAAAAGGGAAGCGTGGCAGTTTAAGTACGACATAGTCGAGCGCAGGTTCAAAGGATGCAAATGTATTCCCGGTTACCGGATTAAGGATTTCATCAAGGTAATAGCCTAAAGCACATTTCGCCGCAATTCTCGCAATCGGATACCCGGTTGCTTTTGACGCTAAAGCACTGGAACGGCTTAACCGCGGATTGACTTCAATAATATAATATTGATTCGAGTTCGGATCCATGGCAAATTGAATATTACAGCCACCGATCACACCTAAAGCACGGATAACTTTCACCGAAGCATTCCGCAAAATTTGATATTGTTCATCGGATAATGTTTGACTCGGGGCAACCACAATGGAATCACCGGTATGAACACCGACCGGATCAATGTTTTCCATATTACAAATAATCACACATGTATCATTGGCATCGCGAACGACTTCATATTCAATCTCTTTCCATCCTTTAATGCTGCGTTCAACTAATACTTGGTGAATCGGGCTTAAAGCTAATCCTTTTTTCAATAAGGTGTATAATTCCGCTTCATTATTGGCAAAACCGCCGCCTTCTCCACCTAAAGTATAAGCAGGACGGATAATGACGGGAAAACCGATTTTCTGAACAAACTCAAGGCCATCTTCAATCGTATGAACAATTTTTGACTCCGGAATCGGCTCGCCAATTTCAATCATTAATTCACGAAATTTTTCTCGGTTCTCTCCTTTTTGAATCGATTCGACCGGGGTACCTAACAGACGAACCCCATACTTCTCTAAAATTTTCGATTCAGCCAGTTCCACGCTTAAGTTGAGCCCTGTTTGCCCGCCCAATGTTCCAATAACACCATCCGGTTGCTCTTTTTTTATTATTTCTTCCAAAACGTCCAAAGTCATCGGTTCAATGTAAATGCGATCGGCGACTTTTTGGTCGGTCATTATCGTTGCCGGATTATTATTCAACAGGACAACTTCAACACCTTCTTCTTTTAAGGCAAGGCAGCCTTGCGTACCGGCATAATCAAATTCCGCCGCCTGACCGATGACAATCGGACCGGATCCGATGATGAGCACTTTCTTAATCTCTTTATTTAACGGCATATTTCATTTCCCCTATTTTATGAATGGATTCGATGAAGTTGTGAAAAATGTATTCCGTATCTTGTGGTCCCGGATGTGCTTCCGGATGAAACTGTACGGTTTGAATCGGTAATGTTTTATGCGTAAAACCTTCAATCGTCCGATCATTGACATGTTGAAAGGTTACTGTAAATTCATTTTCATTCATAGTTCCATCGATAACAACGTAACCGTGATTTTGAGATGTGATAAATACTTTCCCGGTACGTAAATCTTTGACCGGATGATTGGCCCCGCGATGACCAAAAGGTAATTTTTCAGTTTTGGCTCCATAAGCAAGAGCAATCAATTGATGACCTAAACAAATCCCCAAAGTTGGATAACATTGCGTTAACATATGAATTTTATCCAAATGATCGGCTAAGTCGATTGGGTTGCCCGGACCATTACTTAACACAATTCCATCCGGATTCAGTGAACGAATTTTTTCAAACGGATAGTCGAATGGAACGACCGTTACTTTACAACCTATTTGCTGAAGATAGGCTAATATTGATTTTTTATAACCGAAGTCGACTAAAACGACATGCGGGCCTTCGTTATCGTAAAACAGCAATTCTTTCGTTGTCACTTGCTTGACTAGTTGTTTCTCATCCGAACTTACAGGTTTCACATCAGATCGATCGGAAATAATTGCTTTCACCGTTCCTTTTTTCCGAATCGTTTTCACAAGTGCCCGTGTATCAACATCGGTTAAACATGGAATGCCGTATTTTTCCAAGAGTGTGGTTGCTGACTCTGCCAATTGATAATGGCTTGGTGAACCGCAAATTTCACCGGTGACAATTCCGCGCACATGTGGTTTGTCACTTTCTGTAAATAAATGATTCATACCGTAGTTACCGATTAACGGATACGAAAATACAATGATTTGACCGGCGTAAGATGGATCGGTGATGATTTCTTGATAACCGGTCATACTTGTATTAAAGACAATTTCACCGGTTTGATTTTTTCTATTTCCGATCAATGTTCCGGGAAAAATTTCACCGGTTTCTAATATGACATAGCCTGTTGTCACATGTTTTCCCCCATTTCTTCCCTTCATTTGGCACCAGAAATTTTACTGGATTCATGCTCATATGCGGCAAGTACCGTTTTTAATCGCGCTATAAACAGGTCGATCTCTGCTTCTGTCGCAATTAAAGGTGGCAAAATTCGGATGACTCGCGGACCTGCTGTTAAAATAAGAGTCTTCTCTTTAATCGCGAGTTTGACTACCTTATCTGCTTCCCCATCGATTTCCAGTCCAAGTAAAAACCCTACACCGCGAACAGTTTTTATCCAAGGAAATTCACTTTGTAATTTGATCAATTTATTTTTTAAAAGTTCCATTTGGTTTTGTGCAGAAATGAGTAGATCCGTTTCAAGGAACTGTTTTACCGTTGCAATACCGGCAGTTGTTGCCAGCGGATTGCCGCCGAATGTACTGCCGTGGGTTCCCGGTTTAAAGTATTCAGCCACTTCTTTTTTCGCCAACATGGCACCGATTGGAAAGCCTGAACCTAATCCTTTCGCCAAGGTCATCACGTCCGGCTCAATACCATAATGTTCATAGGCAAACAACTCCCCGGTTCGCCCCATCCCGGTTTGGACTTCATCGGCTATTAATAAAATATTTTCCGAATGGCATATCTTCGCAAGTTCACGAAGCCAATCCTTATCTGCCGGGATAACCCCGCCTTCTCCTTGAACGAACTCAAACAGTACCGCTGCCGGTTTGAGCTTTCTGAGTTGCTCCAGCGATGCCATATCGTTATAAGGCAAATAAGTAAACCCTGGGACCAGTGGCGCAAAACCGTGTTGAATTTTTTCCTGACCGGTTGCTGTTAATGTGGCCAAGGTTCGTCCATGAAATGATTGGGTGAATGTAACAATATCTGCTGATTTTTTATGTTGATTTGCATACATTCGTGCCAGTTTAATCGCTGCTTCATTTGCTTCAGCCCCACTGTTGCAGAAAAAAACTTGATCAAAGCAGCTGTTTTCGACGAGTAAAGATGCCAATATTTCCTGTGAAGGGATATGATACAAGTTAGAACAATGCCAAAGATTATCCAATTGTTCGATTAATGCTTGCTTAACCGGTTCCGGTACATGACCCAAATTGCATGTAGCAATCCCGGAAGTAAAATCTAAATATTTATTCCCTTCATCATCCCAAACATAGCAGCCTTTCCCTTTGACAATTTTGACCGGAAAACGACTATATGTGTTCATTAAGTAAGATTCTTTTACTGCCTGCATTTTTTCACCCTCTAGCGTATGGCAAGCGAGTTACCTGCCCCATTATTTTGCATAAGTTAGCTCTAAATTTATCGACGTACCAATTTTTTCCTTGCCTATAAATCTTTTTAAAGCATTTTCTTCCGTCCCGTCTAAAATGACAACTTCCCGGATTCCTTCATGTAAACAATCCAAGGCCGCCTTCACTTTTGGAATCATGCCACCGGTAATCGTGCCATCGTCAAGCAATTGTTGAACCTCGAGATGGGAAAGATTTGAAAGAACTTTTCCATTTTTTAAAATACCGGGTACGTTTGTCAAAAGACATAACGGTGCTTGTAACGCTTTGGCGATAGCAGCCGCGGCCAGGTCTGCATTCACGTTCCAGCGTCCGCCATGTTTATCGGTGGCAACAGGTGAGATAACCGGAATTAATTTTTCATTCAACAACCTTTCAATGATCTTTGTATTTACCGAATGGACTTTGCCGACAAATCCCAGCTGATTTTCTTGATGAATCGGTCCGGCTTCGAGCAACATTCCATCGACACCGCTTAATCCGATTGAACGGCCGCCACACGTCATTAAATTCCGGACAATGGTTTTATTCATCGTCCCGGATAAAACCATTTCTACAACATCCAATACCTCGTTCGTCGTGACCCGCATACCGTCGATAAATCGGGTTTCAATCTTTAATTGATCCAACATCTTGGATATTTCCGGACCGCCGCCATGGACAATGACCGGCTTAACATGGTTTTCTTCCATCATCATGACAATATTTTCATAAAAACTCGGATGAAGTCCATCCAAAATACTTCCGCCACATTTAATGACAACATAACCCATTACTTTATCCTCACCCCACAAGTTCGAAAAGAAAGAATTGTTTACGCGCATTGTTGTTAACTTGACTTTTCCGCCAACCTAAGTGCGACGAGCAAGAATTACTTTAGCGCATTGCTGGTAACTTGACTCTGGCCACCGACTAGGTTTGACAGGATGCAATTGCTGAAATACCTTTTGAATTGGCTTTTCCGGTCAACTAAGTTCGATAGGAGGCATTAATTTTTACATAGTCGTAGGTTAAATCGCATCCCCACGCAATGGCACTGCTTTCTCCTTCATGCAATTCTACCAATATTTGAATCTCGTTATTTTCTTCCATATAGGTTTTTACCTCAGACTCTTCAAACAAGACAGGTAGTCCGTTGGCAAACAGTTGATATGGACCGATAAAAACACTGATATTTTCTGTGTCAAAATCGACGCCGCTATAACCAAGCGCACAGACAATTCTTCCCCAGTTCGGATCTGTTCCAAAAACCGCCGATTTCACAAGATTTGAACCAATCACAGATTTGGCCAGCTTTTTGGCGTCTTCTTCACCGGCCGCTCCGATTACCTTTGCCTCAATTAATTTTGTTGCCCCTTCTCCATCTTTTGCAATTTCTTTGGCAAGTAATTGACATACCGTTTCTAACCCTTGAATAAAGTGGAGCCAATCCGGACTGTCCGGTGTGAGCTTCGTATTATCCGCCAATCCGTTAGCCAGTAATAGGACCATATCATTCGTACTTGTATCGCCATCAACCGTAATCATATTAAATGTTTCATCAACCACTGTTTTCAACGCAGACTGTAATGCTTCTTGCTCGACATTGGCATCAGTTGTAATAAAGGCGAGCATCGTGGCCATATTTGGGTGAATCATCCCGGAACCTTTGGCTGCACCGCCAATCGTAATCATTTTTCCATCAATTTCAAGTTGAACACATGCACGCTTTTGCGTTGTGTCCGTGGTTAAAATTGCTTTTTCAAAATTTGCGACAGATTCTTCAACCTTTCCGATCATATTGATCCCATCAAGTACTTTATTAATCGGAAGCTGCTCACCGATTATTCCGGTAGAGCTGACCGCAACATGTTCTTCTTTCATATTCATTTTTTTTGCAAAATAGTGGCGCATTAACAGTGCATGACGGTATCCTTCTTCCCCGGTACATGCATTGGCATTTCCCGAGTTCACAATTACGCCCTGAATTTGCTTGTCTACTTCAATACTTTCCCGAGTAACAAGGATCGGGGCAGCTTGGATGAGATTGGTTGTATAAACCGCCGCTGCATTTGCCGGGACAATTGAATATAACCAGCCCAGGTCATGCTTTTTCCGCTTTAGTCCACAATGTAAACCGCCGGCGAAAAACCCTTTTGGTGTACAAATATGACCGCCATCTAAAATCTTTATTTCTTGTAAAATTTCTTTTTGATTAATGCCCATTGTGTGACCTCCAATTATGGATATAGTGGGGAATTATTGAGCCCGATATGTTCTTCCCACCCATTAATAATATTCATGTTTTGCATCGCCTGACCTGCCGCACCTTTTACGAGATTATCAATTACCGATATTATAATCAGTTTATTCGTTCGCCTGTTTACCATCACACCGATATCGCAAAAATTACTTCCCATTACTTCTTTTGTCGTCGGCCATTCGCCAATTGGACGAATCCGAATAAACATTTCATCTTTATACATATCTTTGTATATTTGATGGACTTCTTCAGTCGTTACTTGTTCAACTAAGTCGGCATACATCGTACACATGATTCCCCGATTGATGGGGATTAAATGTGTAATGAATGTAATCGGTACTTGTTCTCCGGATATATCACTGATTACTTGTTCAATTTCCGGGATATGTTGATGTTCTCCTACTTTATAGGCTCTTATGTTTTCATTGATCTCCGTAAACAAATTCGTCAAATTGGCATTCCTACCTGCACCGGAAACGCCTGTTTTCGCATCAACATGAATGGTATTGGCATGAATAATTTGTTTCTTTAATGCCGGAAGTAACCCCAGTAGTGTTGCCGTTGGAAAACATCCCGGGTTGGCGATCAGTTTGGCTTGTTTAATCTTATCCCGATAAACTTCTGATAACCCATAGGTCGCTTTTTGCAAATATTCTGCCGGTGCCGATGTCTTTTTATACCAGGTTTCATAATCGCCGGCGTTTTTTAACCGAAAGTCACCTGAAAGATCGATACAAGTAACTCCTTTATCCAAAAGCGGCGGAATGATATCTTTTGAAACCCCGGACGGTGTCGCAAAAAAAACAAAATCTAAGTTGCTGAGCTCATCCAGATTCCATTTTTCCAATATCATCTCATTGACACCGTACAAATGCGGATATAATTCCAAAATATTTTTACCATGGGTGGAATGTGAAACAATTTTTTCAATCGTTACATAGGGATGTTGTTGTAAAAGCCGGATTAACTCGACTCCGCTGTATCCATTCGCCCCAACAATACCAACTTTCATTCCAACCAGCTCCTAATAAATTTTGTATGAATTATTATAACAACCAATGCATAAAAATACAATCTAATTTTAAAAAAAAATATCAATATTAATAATTTATTAGTTTTATGGGGATATGATACAAAAGCCGGCCTACTTTTATGAAGGAAAAGTAAGACGGATTCCGCTGTTTAATTAGCAGAATCCGCCATTTCCGGAGAACTTATTTTTTAACCTCGTACATACTTATCCTCACTCACCTGATTTAAAAACGGACTCGATTCTCCAATTGAAAAAAGAAACAGTTCATGCATGGCCCGGGTACAAGCCATGTAAAACAATTTTCGTTCTTCTTCATCTGAATAAATATTCGACGAGGCGTTATAAATAATTACCGCATCGAATTCGATTCCTTTGGCTAAATAACTAGGTATAATAAGTAAACCTTTTTCATACGAGCGAGTTTCCTTTTTAATAAGATGGAAATCCATTGCTTGACTTAATTCATCAAATGCCTGCTTTGCTTCCCGGGCGGTTTTGCAGATCACGGCTATCGTCTCATAGCCCCGACTTTGAAGGTCGCCCAACGTTTTTATAATCGCTTGATGCAATAATTGTTTATTTTCGACAGTTGTCAACCGAGGCAAATTCCCGTTTCGATTGAACGGAATAATTTCTTGTTCATCATTCAATATTTCCTTTGTAAATTCAACAATTTGTTTTGTTGAACGGTAGCTCTTCGCCAAAATAATTTTTTCCAATTCCTCATCGGGAAAGAGTTCATCGGAAAGGGTAAGCCCGTTTTGACCACCAAGGGCAAACGTAAAAATTGATTGGTTGATATCCCCTAAAATCGTCATTCTACTGTTTGGGAAAATTTCTCGAAAAAAGGCAAATTCAAACGGCGAATAGTCCTGGGCTTCATCAATGAACAAATGTCGAACTTTCGTATAAATAAGTTTTCCTTCCAATCGGTCTTTTAAATACAGATATGGTGTTGCGTCTTCGTAGCACAATATTCGTCGCTTTATTTGTTTTGCCGTCATTTCCCCGATTTTTTCCCATTCATTCGGTAACTGAACGGAATGCTGAGCTTTCCTTGCCCAGGTAAATAAATCGATGTAAAGGCCCCTGACATCGACAAAGGCCAACTCATTAATTTTTTTCCGTAACGGTGCCAGCTTTCGTTTTATAATCCAATCAGCCAGCATGTTTTCCTCACGTTCAAAATCATTGAATGTATTTTCGCTAAAACGTTGCTCTTTTTGCAATTTCCTGTATACTTTCAAATAATCTTCCCGGTCAAGCAATTCACTTTCTTGGAGTACCCATTCTTTCCCCTTCTCTTCCTTTTCCTTTTCATCCATCTTTATAAGCAGCCAATCTTTTAACAGCTGAATCCGATTTGGAATTGAAATTTGTTTACCCAATGAATAAAAGTACTCTTTAATTTCTTGTTTGGAAATAAACACTTCGCCGCGAAAAGAAATATTTTTAAACATCATGCCATCGCTTTGCAAGTTGTGTACATAAGCATCGATCAGCTGTTTAAATGATAAACTAGCCTTAAAGCGGATGGCCTTTTTTCTTACCCAATAATTTTCATCCCGTTTCCCGCTCAATATATATTCCAGTTGTTCATATGGGTTCTCAACTTCATAATCTTTAAGACGATGTTGTAAATACTGATAAAATGTGCTTTGATCCATGTTATCTTCTCCGAGTTCGGGTAAAACCGTAGCGACATAGCTGCTGAATAGCTGGTTGGGTGAAAACAGCAAGATATTATCGGCACGCAAAATTTCCCGATACTTGTAAAGAAGATAGGCCACTCTTTGAAGGGCGGCGGATGTCTTCCCGCTCCCGGCCGCTCCCAGGACAACTAAATATTTTTTTCGATCGTTCCGAATAATTTCATTTTGCTCCTTTTGAATCGTTGCAACAATCGATTTCATTTGTGTGTCTGCTTGATCGCTCAACACTGCCTGTAAAACCTCATCACCGATTGTTATGCCGGTGTCAAACATCCCTTTAATTTCCCCTTGACGGATTATATACTGTCGCTTTAATTCAATATTTCCCGTAATGTCTCCGTCCATTGTTTTGTAATTCGCAGGTCCAGGGGCAAAATCATAGTACATACTGGAAATCGGGGCTCGCCAATCATAGATTAAAAACTCTTCATCATTCTCATCCATCAGGGAAAAAAGGCCGATATATATTTTTTCACTTTTGTCCTCGCCATCTTCTAAAAAATCAATCCGTCCGAAATAAGGGGATGCCTTCAATCGTTCAAGATTTTTATGCTGTTTAAAAAATTGCCTATGGCTTCGTTCCCGCTCCGATAGAAGTTCTGCCTGTTGCCGTAAACTTGTATGGGTTTCTATTACATCATCCGGTTCATCGAGGTTCACTGTTACATCTTCCCAAAATGTTTTTCGGAGCGAGACAATGTCTTGTTTCAGGCCCCCGGTTTTTTCTTCAAGTGTACGCAATTTCTTTTCGATGACTTCAAGAACATGATTGACCCTTGCCTGTTCCTTTGCTTTCTCATGATTTTCCTGCATTGTTTAACACCCCTGGTTTTAAATTCATTACAAATTCTTCCCGAAAACTTATAAATATTATATACTTTGCCATTCATTTATACATCCCATACATCTTCTCTCTTTTTCATATCTATAAGAAAAGGACCAAAATCAACATTCATTTCCATTCATGTGATTTCAGTCCTTTCATACACAAATTCATCCAATGAAACGGTTTTGATTTAAACTTTTGTTGAAGAAGTCGGGCGTATCCCGGGTTGTCCCTCTCTCACTCGTCACTTAAATCTTGCGTTGAGAGACTTTTATTTACCGCTTATGCTTTCGATACAGGTCATGCTCCTCGGGTTAAAAGTGGAATAAATAAGCGATATCTGTAGTAGGGATGAGAACAGCCGATAAGTAATGAAGGAAATGGTCCATTACGGGTGCAAATATTCCTTGATCATCTTTTTTTGCCGGTTCCGGTGCATTTAATGGATGTAATGGAACTGAAACGATCAATTGATCCGTATCATTGTCTTCTATGTGTAAAACACCGTGCGAATCGACCATTTGCTTATAATCTTGTCCATCTTTAGTCGTAAAATAAAGATCTTCCTCCACCATATATTTCATCCCGTCTTCAGTAAATATCGTCCCTTTTGGAATCATTTCCGATGTAAAATTTGTGAATCCATAATCCAGCAATTGAATTGTGTCCGAATAAGGTGCATCTTTGAAATTTGTTTTCATGGTAACGGCAATCAGTTCAAGATTATCCTTTTCGGCCGTTGTTACAAGAGTAAATCCTGCCTCATTGATAAAACCATTTTTCCCGCCGGTGATTGTTGCTGTTTCATAAGGAAATTCACCTTTTAACAATCGATGATGTGTTAACAATGTGGTATCCCAAGATTGTCCATCCCAATGATACTCTTTCATTCCAAAAATCTTTCGGAATGTATCATTTGCTAGTGCATATTTGGTAATTTTTGCCATATCCGCTGCGGTTGTATAGTGATTTTCATTGTATAGACCATTGGGATTTTCAAAATGGGTATTGGTAACTCCAATTTTATTCGTCAAATATTTATTAATATTTTTCGAAAACTGAGCTACAGAACCGTCAATATGTTCAGCGATGGCAACTGCTGCGTCATTACCTGAGTTCATAATCATGCCCGTTAATAGTTTTTCCATTGAGACTACTTCGCCTGCTTCCAAGTAAACCCTAGTCCCTTCTACCATTGTTGCCTGCTCACTAACGGTTACTTGCTCATCAAGATTACTATGTTCGATCGCATAAATCGCTGTGGCAATTTTCGTAATGCTGGCGGGATTCATTCTTTCCGTTTCGTTTTTTCCATATAATATTTGTCCGGATTTTGCATCCATTAGTACAGTGGATTCACTCATTAGTTGCAACTCTTCTTGGGCAAATACATGGCGACCGGGCATAAGCAGTAATATAGCAGCACAGAACAAAAGAATACTGTAAACTTTCATTCAAACACCTTTTCTACATTAAAATCTTAACTAGACTTATTCTACTATATTATTTATGGTTATTATTTTTCATTTGTATAACAAAAATTTTACTTTGATAAAATAAAATCACATATTCAGCTTCGAAGGTTCTGGAAAAATGTGAAACAATAAGCTATACTAAAATCGTGCTTTTATATCAACCTTGGGATTTGGAGGCATTTAGATGGCAAAAAAGAAAGACAAGTTCGCGTTATTATTAACAGATATATCAAGTAATATTAAGGAAGCGGCCACTTTTTTTTATGATTTTAAAATCAATAATGTACGGGATCTGAAAATTTTTTATGATACAGTGAAAGAACACGAAGCGAAGGGAGATTCACTTGTACATAGAACTACAAAAGAATTAAACAGTGCGTTTATCACACCGATTGAGCGAGAGGACATCATGATGTTAACGATAACCTTAGATGATGTCATCGATGGGTTGGAGGAATGTGCTGCTTTATTCGAAATGTATTCCATTATTCATCCGACTGATCATATGAAATCATTTGTCACAGCGATAAAAAATATGACAATCGAAATGGATCATTGTACGGAATTACTTGCCAATAAAAAATATGGTGACATTCATGAGCATGCTGTGAAAATTAAAGAATATGAATCAAATTGTGATCATTTATTACGAATTGCGATAAAAGAACTTTTTGCAACAGAAGAAAACCCGATTAAAATCATGCAATATAAAGAAGTTTATGAAACATTAGAAAATATTGCTGACTATTGTCAATCTGTCGCAAATACATTAGAAACCGTTGTTATGAAAAATGCGTAAAAGGAAAAGAGACGATTTGAAAAGGAAATAACATACTTGAATAAGGCTATTTTCCTAATCTTTGTTACGATTGGATACAGATGCAGATAGACAAAACTTGTCATCGTTCCCTGAGGTTAGAAGCCAGAATAGAAGCAATTGGCAAACCACCAATTGCTTTATTAAAGACCACTTTTCATGCAAAAAGTAGCAATCTTAGAGAAGAGCCTTAGATAAAACTGAAAGAGAAGGAATTACATATATGGAAGGAAATTTTCTGATTATTACACTAATTGTCATTTTTGCACTGGCCTTTGACTTTATCAATGGTTTTCATGATACGGCAAATTCCATTGCGACAAGTGTCTCAACGAAGGCTTTGAAACCGAGACATGCAATTGTTTTGGCTGCCATTATGAATTTTCTTGGTGCGATGACATTTACCGGAGTTGCAAAGACAATCACAAAAGATATTGTTGACCCCTTTTCATTACCGAATGGAACCCTTGTCATTTTAGCAGCGTTGATTGCTGCAATTACATGGAATTTAATTACTTGGTATTTTGGCATCCCGAGCAGTTCCTCCCATGCATTGATTGGTTCTGTTGCCGGAGCCGCCATCGCCAGTGCAGACTTTGGCGTTCTTAACTATCACGGATTTATCAACATTATTGAAGCACTTATTTTTTCACCGATTATCGCTTTTGCTGTCGGTTATCTTGTCTACAGTCTTTTTAAAGTTATTTTTAAAAACTATAACTTGGCAAAAACGAACCGGAATTTTCGCTATTTCCAGATTTTGACAGCCGCTATTCAGTCTTATACGCATGGGACAAATGACGCTCAAAAAACAATGGGTATTATTACAATGGCGTTAATGACCGGCAATTACATTAGTGGAGGAGATGTTCCTTTTTGGGTACAAGCTGCTTGTGCCACGGCAATGGGGTTAGGTACTTCTGTCGGTGGTTGGAGAATTATTAAAACGGTTGGTTCAAAGATTATGAAAATCCGCCCCGTTAACGGTGTTGCTGCAGATTTGACCGGGGCTACGGTAATTTTCGGTGCAACCTTTTTACATTTACCGGTCAGTACAACCCATGTTATTTCATCAGCCATTTTAGGTGTCGGTTCAGCCCATCGGATCCGCGGTGTCAAATGGGACACAGCCCAAAGAATGATCATAACATGGTTTATCACTTTACCAATTTCCGCCATATTAGCATTTATGTGTTATCGGGTTTTACATTTTGTTCTGGGATTTTAATTGATTCTGTTCTTCATGATACATATGTATGAAAATAAAGATGGTTTCTATTGCCACAAACGTAAGCGGGTTGTCGATAAATCGTTTAGCATGAAAAAATAGTTTTTACTGCACTAAACGTTTGCGGATTTTCGATAAAACGATTTGCATGAAAAAAATAGTTTTTACTGCACTAAATATTTGCGGATTTCCGATAAAAAGATCAACATGAAGAAAATGGTTTTTACTGCACTAAACGTTTGCGGGTTGTGAAATATGATAACAGGAAAAAATGGCGGCACGGTTTCGGCCGCCATTTTTTCGATTTTTTTATGCTCCCTCTATACATTTTTACAGCATGAAGGATTTGCCCCTTGAATAGAATTACGCCAATTCATTTATCGCAACAGTACGCAATTATTGACCTGCCGTCACTTGCTTCAAACTCGTGACCCATTTCATTTTGGTTGCGTCATCCATCGGCTCGCCTATACGTGTATAGCGAACAAGAAACATATCATCGCCTGCATAAAACAGCCTTGCCACTTCATGTTGATTCTGTTCAATCTGATCGTCATGAATATAAAATTCATAAAATCCTTCTTCTGCCGTCACATCATAACTTTGAAAGTCAATTTGTCCGGTTACTTCTTCACGAATGGCAGCATCCATATTACTGATAAAACTTTCTGGTGTCGAGTACAATTTTCCATCCTCATAATAATGAATGGTGTAAAGTTCCGACCAATTTTCAACTGTTTCATTTTCCAAAACAAACTCGGCAATAGCCATTCCATTATTGGTATCCTCATCATAATAGTCAAGTTTCCAGTTTCGCTCATCAATCGTAAAATTCAACTTTTCTATTTCTGAAAAATAAACATTGTCGCCCGTACCCGGGTTAAAAGCGGGAACATCCGGTCCGGTTACTCCACTTGTATCTTCCACCGGATTACCGTTTTCGTCTAAATACTGAACGGATGATTGGGCCGATTCGTAAATTTTCCATTTTCCTTTATACGGTTTCAAAATATGATACCCTTTTACTTCATTGTTTTTATACTCCGGACCTTTTACTTTCATCGTTCTTTGTGTAAAAGTGACTTTTGCTTCATCAACTGACTTTTCTACGACTTCGACATCGGAAATTTCAATATCGAATGTATATTGGGAAGCAATTTGCTCAATTAGTTGCTTTGTCGATTCATAACTGGGTGATTCATCGTGGATGGTACTCATATATCCTTCTATATCTCCCGCCTGCATCGTTTCTAAGTTTTTATCTAACACCGCAATTAATTCTTCATCGGTCGGTATTCCCTTGTCTTTTTTCGCTTTCTTATCTTCTACTTGTTTTGTTTCCTTTTTCTCATCGTCAACTTGGCTTTTTTTCTCACTTTCCGATGAACATGCCCCTATACATAATAGGAAAAATCCTAATAAAATAATACGGAAAAATAATTTTCTTCTGCCTTTCATTTTCGCTCTCCCCCTGTTGCCTACTCTCTGTTGTCGTGGAATTGCAGCGACAAACCAAAACAATGTTCATTGTATGAAAGTCATTTTAATTCGTGTCTTGTTTACCAATTTCTCTGTATGTCGCTTTACAAAATAGCGCAATGATACAATTATATGAGGGAAAATTTTTATTATTCCAATTCGCCGGCTGTAGTGAGAAAAACGCAAATTACTGCTTTCGTAGTTTAGTCAAAGATGCATACTTTCTAGAGTTTCGCATCTTAGAAAGCCGGTAACTCATCTCGTCGCCATTTGGACAAGAACTCGTAGAAACCTTTTTTGGGTGCGAAGCGAAAGGTCTTTTTCTATAAAGAAAACTCGGCGATTGCCCAGCCTTTAGGCGATGGCAAAGCCGTAGTCAGCGAAAATACATTTTCGCTTGCGAGGTAATGCTACCGAAGCTTCTCTAGTTCACCGAAAAAATATAAAATTTTTTCGGCTGCGATGTATTCCCGTGAAGCTTTCCTTGTGCACTTATACTTAATTCTTAAAATTTCCAACTACGTCGAATTCGCTTCTTTGCTGGAAATTTATACTTTCTTAACGTATAAAAAATAAAGGAAACCCAATTTCAAAAAGGGTTTCCTTCTTTGATTAATTACTTGATAAAACGCAAAGTTCATGGACAGACAATTATTTACTTAATAACTTTTCGGTTTCTGAAATAAGTTCTTGCAGGATTTGAATACCTTCCTTTGTACTGTCCATATTTACGGAAATTAATGTTATTATTTGGTCTATCTTTTTCTTATAATCATTTGGTTTTTTTCTAAAGCCTTCAATCATTCGAACAGCCTTTTTCTCATTGATGCAGTATTCTTCATTCAATGCAAATAATACTTGGTTTAAACATGAGATCGTGCGAAAGACGTGACCTGCCACATACGAAATGTCATCCTTATCCACATTATCCTTTGCAAACATTAACGAGAAAGATGCTTCAAACATAAAATAGCCAATAATTGCATCTTTTAGTGATTTTGGATAAGGCATGGTTTTAGCCTTTAGTTCGGCAATTTGATTTGTTGGATCAATTAATATTTTACAAATAGAGATTTCTCCCATGTACATAACATTTATATAAGCATGGGGATGTCCGGTATGATAATGTGCCGAAACAACTCCTTTCAAACAATCATCAATCACACGGGACACTCGTTTTATATCACGAAATATGAAATCAACATGATACCCTTGAACAACAAGCCACCCACCGCCATTTATCCAAGGACCCCATTCACCTAAAGTAGTGATAATATTTTCCCTATGGTCATCATCTATTTTTGTGGCGATTTTTCTAATTTCGTTGATATCAAAACCTGCCGACTCATCATAATAAATTCCAATATCAATATCAGAAGTAGCGTGATTTGTTCCTCTTGCTCTTGAACCGCCTAAAACCACACCAACAATGCCAGCTATTCCATCTAGTTCTTTACATATTTGATTAATCACCTTTTGTACAGTCATAAAATTTCCATCTCCAAATCATATTCATGTTTTATTCTTTTTACTTATCCATTTCTTCTCCTCCGCTTCTGTAAAAATCTGACATTGTTAGGGTTCAGGTTGAATTAATTTTGATAACCGTAAACTTACATCATTTTTTTAATATCTGTTGACGCTTTGATTATTATAAATATCTACATTTATCTTTCAAAATGATGGCCAAACCTCTGTCAATTGTTAGCTGAACAGCGACTTAAAGAAATCGGCAATTGATTGGAATATTTGTTTTATAAAATCAGCGACACTTTGCAAAAATCCTTTATCTACTCCGGCATCTTCCAATTTCTTTTGAATATCACCTGCCAAGTTTTCCAACTGGCTTTTTACTTCATCAAAGTTGATATCCAATGAACGAATTTTATCAAATAAGTCGATCAACATTTGTTTGTATTCCGGGGATAATTCAATATTTAAATTTTTCAATTGTTCCTGAACGATTTGCTCAACTTCTTCTTTTGTTGCCGGGTTTTGTTCCGCAATGGCCTGTTTAATTTCCGTTAATAATTGACTGACTTTGTCTTGATCAACACCGGCATCTTCTGCCAATTTGGTCGCAACATCCAATTCTTCATTTGCAACTTTTAAGCGATCCGTATCCAGTTTTTCACCAGTTACCTCATAAGCTTTAAAAATACCTGTTAAAGCCGAATGTCCGGTTACTTTTACCGGGGATGCCACCTCAATTTGGGCATCTTCCACACCTGCCGTAAGCAGTGCATTCGCATACATATCATTCGTAACTTCCGTGATATTTTCCGGCGTCACTTGGATAACCCGGATCCCTTCTCCCTTATCAAGCCGTTTAATTTTGGCGGATGAATACATGTTGGAATTCGGATCCCCTTTAATGTATTTAGCCGCATCTGCACCGGTAACGATAATTTCTTTTACCTCTGCTTCCTCATCCACCTTCAATAATTTTCTCGTCTGTTCTTTTTGTGCTTCCGATAATCTTTCACCTAGAACGACGATGGCCGGACCATTTTTTTCATCGATTACCTTTTCCTTCTCACCCTCGCTTGCCAAAACAACTTGGCTAACGCTTAATCCGAAAAATATAATGAATATAGATAGGACTTTTAGCATTTTTTTAAACATTTATATCTACTCCTTTATAAACAACTTTTACAAATCTATCACTCTTTACTATACTATTTATATCATAAGTGTAACCAGAACAAAATATACTGCCATTATAATTTTCGTTATATTCATGATAAAATACCTTTAAAGCACTTATGGAATATGTGATTTGTACAGGATTTAAAGTCAGATAGTTAGTTTATGAAACTTTTAATCATTAAAATACGTAAAACATTCATAAAATATGATAACAGAATAGGATTTTTCTGATAAATTTTATCTGTCAATAGACAAACGCGTTAGGGAGAAGAGATTATGAAGGAAAATAAGAAAACAATCTATGTTCTTTTAACTGATACAGGAACATTCTTGGCAAGAGCCATTAAATGGTTTACCGGCGCTCCATATAGTCATGTTTCTATTGTTTTTGATGAAAAACTTGATGAAATATATAGTTTTGGGCGAAAACGGCCGAGAAATCCACTCATTGCCGGGTTTATAAAAGAAGATGTCTATTTCGGAACCTATCGATACTTTCGCAATACCAATTGTTTACTACTGAAACTGGATGTTACTGAAAATGAATATCATAAAATTCGTGATAAAATTCGGGCTTTCGAAAATAATAAAGACTTATTTTCTTATAATCTTATCGGTTTGCTTGGCGTACTGTTCAGTTATCCGATAGCCTTGAATAACGCCTATTTCTGTTCACAGTTTGTTGCGGAAGTTTTTAAGGAAAGCGGTGTTGATTTGTGGGGACCGCTTCATTCGGCATTAGTAACACCTAATGATTTTTTACTGCATCCTAGATTCGAATATGTTTATGAAGGAAAACTGTATGATTACCCTTTGCTTGATGAAGAAATTCTTTCAAATACAATCGTTGGACATACTTTATACGATATAAAACCAATTGCTTTTCTAAAAAAAATACTGCTGTAATGGTGACCATTTTAGTTTTAATCGGGTTGAAAAGGAGTAGCCAAAAGTCATGATAATGATTGGGAAAGTTTGGTGCTCTTTTTTGAAAAATTGTCCATTAGAACGGATTTATTGGACAGTTCATCCTGATCGACTCCCCATTTTGTCCATGAGAACCGTTCTATTGGACAATTTTTACTGATTGACTCCTCATTTTGTCCATGAGAACCCTTCTATTGGACAGTTTTTCCTGATTGAGCCTCCATTTTGTCCGCGAGAGCCTTTCTATTAGACAATTTTTGCTAATTGACTCCCCATTTTGTCCATGAGAACCGTTCTATTGGACAATTTTTACTGATTGACTCCTCATTTTGTCCATGAGAACCCTTCTATTGGACAGTTTTTCCTGATTGAGACTCCATTTTGTCCATGATAGCCGTTCTATTGGACAGTTTTTCCTGATTGAGACTCCATTTTGTCCATGAGAACCCTTCTATTGGACAGTTTTTCCTGATTGAGACTCCATTTTGTCCATGAGAACCGTTCTATTGGACAATTTTTACTGATTGAGACTCCATTTTGTCCATGAGAACCCTTCTATTGGACAGTTTTTCCTGATTGAGCCTCCATTTTGTCCATGAGAACCGTTCTATTGGACAATTTTTCCTGATTGAGACTCCATTTTGTCCGCGAGAGCCTTTCTATTAGACAATTTTTGCTAATTGACTCCTCATTTTGTCCATGATAGCCGTTCTATTGGACAGTTTTTCCTGATTGAGACTCCATTTTGTCCATGATAGCCGTTCTATTGGACAGTTTTTACTGATTGATCCTCCATTTTGTCCATGAGAACCCTTCGGGG
>NZ_CCRF01000012.1 GCF_000751775.1 Caldibacillus thermoamylovorans | reverse complement strand
GAACCGTTCTATTGGACAGTTTTTCCTGATTGAGACTCCATTTTGTCCATGAGAACCCTTCTATTGGACAATTTTTCCTGATTGACCTCTTTTTTTGTCCATGAGAACCCTTCTATTGGACAGTTTCGGGCTTTTGGAAGGAAAATTGTCCAATAGAGCGATTTTACTGGACAGTTCCGTACTTTTTTTAAAAAAAATTGTCCAAAAGAGCGGCCCTCTTGGACAGTTCCGTACTTTTTTTACGAAAAATTGCCCAATAGAACCGCCCTCTTGGACAGTTTCGTGCTCCATTTATTAAGACCCTTTTACCACTCTTACCTTCTTTATTTTGTATGCATTTTAAATTCAAGATAAAGATCATTATAGTAGCTAAGCATATCTTGCCCTAAATTTTCATACACTTCAAGCCGATCCGTCAGTTCCGGTGAAGGATAGAACCGCTCATCGGAAACCGTCTCTTCTGGGAGAATGGACATGGCGGCTTTATTCGGGGTCGAGTAACCGACATATTCCGCATTTTGTGCCGCAACTTCCGCATCCAACATGAAATTAATAAATTTATGAGCTCCCTCAATATTTTTAGATGTTTTCGGAATGACCATATTGTCAAACCAAAGATTGGAGCCTTCTTCCGGAACAACATAGTCCAAGTTTTCATTTTCCCACATGATGTCCGCTGCGTCCCCGGACCAAATAACGCCAATCGGTGCTTCTTCATTGACCAACAACATTTTGATCTCATCGCCAACAATTGCCTTAATATTTGGTTGCAACTTTACTAATTTATCCTTTGCTTCTTGTAAATGAACTTTATTTTTATCATTTAACGAGTAATGTAAACTGTTTAACCCAAAGCCAATGACTTCACGAGCTCCGTCAACAAGTAAGATTTGATTTTTTAAGTCGTCAGCCCACAGGTCATTCCAGCTATCAAAGGTACGATCACCAAGCATTTTTTTATTATAGACAATCCCAACCGTCCCCCAAAAATAAGGAACAGAATATTCATTATCCGGATCGAAGGGTAGGTTTAAAAACCGTTCATCAATATTTTTCAAATTCGGCAGCTTTGATTGATCAAGTTTAAGCAACAACCCTTCTTCTTTCATTTTTTGAATTGCGTATTCGGACGGCATCGCTACATCGTATGACGTTCCCCCTTGGCGAATCTTCACCATCATCGCTTCATTCGAATCAAAGGTTTCGTAAATCACTTTAATTCCTGTTTCCTTTTCAAATTGTTTAATTAAATCCGGGTCGATATACTCACCCCAATTGTACACCGTTATTGTGTTTCCGCCTGCATAACCTTCAGAAGCATTTAGACGTTGAACCCAAAACATGAGGGCAAAGGAAACAATGAAAATAACAGCAAATGTTTGAACTAATTTTTTCATTTTCTTGCCCCCAATCCGATGATTCGACCATTCCGTTTTGAAATGAAATAATAGCCGATGACAAGTAATATCGTAAACAAGAACAAGATCGTTGACAATGCATTAATGGTCAATGAAACACCTTGTCGTGCCATCGAGTAGATTTCAACGGACAATGTGGAAAAGCCATTACCAGTTACGAAAAAGGTAACCGCAAAATCATCCAATGAATAAGTTAGTGCCATGAAAAATCCTGCAAAAATACCCGGTGTAATATACGGTAAAATCACCTTTGTTAACACATTAAAATTACTCGCTCCAAGATCCTTGGCTGCATCAATCAAGGTTGAACTCATTTCTTGTAACTTCGGTAAAACCATAATCACGACGATCGGAACAGAAAAAGCAATATGAGATAAAAGAACAGATGAAAATCCCAACTTAATTCCGACTATAGTAAACATGATTAAAAAAGACGCACCGATGATAACATCGGGACTAACAATTAAAATATTATTTAACGATAATAAAACATTTTTCGTCTGTCTTTTTTTCAAATGCCAAATCCCGACTGCACCAATTGTACCCAAAATCGTAGAAATAGCAGATGATAATAGCGCAATAATAATTGTATTTAGAACAATAATTAACAGGCGGGTATTTTGAAATAAATCTTTATACCATTCCAACGAAAAGCTTTCAAATTCATACATTTTCCCGCCGCTGTTGAATGAATAATACATTAGATAAAAGATTGGGGCGTATAAAATCAAAAAAACAATTGTTAAATAAATGGTGGATAGACTCTTTTTCTTCATCACCCGACACCCCCACGCTTTTTATTCCCGGTTAGCAACATAATAATCACCATACTAATAATTAAGAACACTGCAATGGTCGAACCCATGCCCCAGTCCTGTGTAACGAGAAAATGTTGTTCCACAGCTGTACCTAATGTAATCACCCGGTTTCCGGCAATAAGTCTTGTTAACATGAACAAACTAAGGGCTGGAATAAATACGACCTGACATCCGGACTTCACACCATCAAACGTTAACGGGAAAATCACCCGACGAAAAGTTGTCCAACCGGAAGCCCCTAAATCCCTCGAGGCATCGATGAACGACGGATTTAATTTATCCAATGCATTAAAAATCGGTAAAATCATAAACGGAATAAAAATATAAACAGAAACAAAGATAAAGCTGAAATCCGTAAATAAAATTTGCTTTTTGCCAATACCAAACACTTCCAAAAGGGCATTAGCAAAACCGTATGTTCCAAAAATCCCGATGAACGAATAAGCCTTTAACAATAGATTAATCCAGGAAGGCAAAATAATTAACAACAACCATAATTGTTTATATTTTGTCCTAGTTAGTAAAAAGGCGGTTGGATAGGCCACAAGCAAAGATACAGCGGTAATTAACAAGGCATACCAAAATGAACTTAATGTCATTTTTAAATAAACCGGTGTAAAAAATTTTTGGTAATTTGCCAGTGTAAAATTCCCGTGAATATCCAAAAATGAATAATAAACAATGAGCAGAATCGGCATAATCACAAATATTGCAATCCATATCACATAAGGAATGAGGTAAAAGTTTCGGCTTCTAGTCTGCATCTTTATCACCATAGGAATCATAGCTTTCTAGTCTTGCATCAAATTCCTCTTCCGTTTCCCCAAATCTCATGACATGAATCGCTTCCGGTTCAAAATAAAGGCCGATTTCCGCTCCAATTTCTGCTTTTTTTGTCGAATGGATGATCCATTCATTGCCGTTTTCATCATAACTGCATAGCTCATAATGAACACCACGGAATAATACTGTGTCCACTTTTACATTTAGTTTCCCCCGGTCCGGAGTGGTAATCTCTAAATCTTCCGGGCGAATAACAACTTCTACCGGCTCGTTGGGGCTAAAACCTTGGTCAACACATTCAAATTGTTTACCGTCAAATTCCACCAAAAAGTCGCGTATCATTTTTCCTTTGATGATATTCGATTCCCCGATAAAATTGGCAACAAACCGGTTAATCGGTTCATCATAAATATCCCTCGGTGTTCCTTTTTGTTGGATTTTCCCTTCATTAATAACAAAAATTTCGTCACTCATCGCCAGAGCTTCTTCCTGATCATGGGTTACAAAAACAAAAGTAATGCCTAACCGTTGTTGTAGTTCCCGTAATTCATATTGCATCTCTGTCCGAAGTTTCAAATCCAGTGCAGAAAGGGGCTCGTCCAAAAGCAGGACTTCCGGTTCATTCACAATTGCACGGGCAATCGCTACCCGCTGCCTTTGACCACCGGACATTTCTTTAATTTCCCGGTTTTCAAATCCTACCAAGTTTACAAAACGAAGAGCTTCTCGGACCTTTTTATCGATTTCGTCATTTTTCATTTTTCTAATACGAAGGCCGAAAGCGACATTTTCATAAACATTCAAATGCGGGAAAAGGGCATAATCCTGAAATACGGTATTCACCTGCCGTTTATTGGCGGGAACATGGTTAATCAATTTATCTTTAAAATAAATTTTCCCGCTCGTTGCCTCAATTAATCCGGAAATAAGCCGAAGAATCGTTGTTTTACCGCATCCGGATGGACCAAGAAGGGTATAAAACTTTCCTTTTTCCATTTCAAAACTTACATTATCCAATATTGGTGGGTCATCATCATATTGTTTTGTTACATTTTCAAAGCGGATAATCGGTTGCTCAGTCATTGGTGCTCCCCCTTTATGTTTTTTACGTTAGGCTATTTTATAAATGAAACTTCAACCAAGTGAATGCCGGGGCCACTGAAAAACAATTCGAATAAGTTCACTCACTCAATATATAGTAGGATAGACCACAAAGTTACATCTAAATATGGTGTTAAGCAAGTGATTTTAGCACTTCTTCAGTGGTCTCGCGAATGCCACCAAACTTGATTTTTATAAGTAAGAATCGGTGGCAACTAGTAAAATTTTTGAAACCCCATCATGATGATTGAAAATTTGGTGTTCATTGGAAGCATAGAAATAAACAGATTCCCCTTCCTTCGCTGTATAAGTCGTTCTCCCCAGCTGCACGGCTATTTCTCCTTTAAGAACGTAAATAAACGTTTCCGCAAGCGATGGTTCAAACTCTTTAAATTTCCCATTTGGTTCGAGGGTTAAAATAATCGGTTCCATATCATTTTCATTCGACTCCGGTACAAGCCACTGAATTTTGTAGCCATTTTCTTCGTCGATATACTCGGTTTGGTCTTCTTCCCCGTAGACCACTTTTTGACCATTATCCTTATCATCAAAAAATTCTTTAGGTGAACAACCGAGCACTTCTAAGATGTCGAAAAACGTCTCGATTGACGGTGAACTTAAGTCTCGCTCGATCTGGGAAATGTACCCTTTACTTAAATCGGTCCGTTCACCAAGTTCTTCCTGTGTCAATCCCTTTTTCAAACGTAAATTTTTGATTTTCTTACCAATTCCCCGATTCATCACATTACCTCATTTAAATTAGTGTTTACCAAAACTAAACCTTTTGTAAAGAAAGTTTTCTATTTATAAACATAAAGTTTACTAATTCAGTTTTCTATTATACATGATTTTTCATAGCTTGCAATACATTTCTTCAATAAAATAGATTCATTGTAAAAAAAATTTTGGGTCAAACGGACATGAGGTTTTTGCTGAAGGAATTATCATGGCTTTTCATGGAGTTGCAATCTTTTTCTTTTACAAAATCGACTCGTTGAAAAAATTCGGTTCAAATGGGCATGACATTTTTACTGAAGGACGAATAAGAGCGAATGTTTCTGGTGAAGGTTGATTGCGCTTGAGGACAGATTTATTTGAGACGGATGGGTGGCGAGAATGAATCTCGTCGCCAATATAGAAGCTCTCTCAACCAAAAACGGTGACGAGATCGAGTCTCGTCGTCAAAAATGAGACTTTCTCACCTAAAAGTGGCGACGAGAACGGGCCTCGTCGCCAAAAACAAGCATTTCTCAACCAAAAGTGGTGACGAGATTGGGTTTCGCCGCCAAAATTAAGCTTTTTTCTACCCAAAACGACGACGAGAAAGGGTCTCGTCGCCAAAATTGAGCATTCCCAGACCAAAAACGGTGACGAGATTGGGTTTCGTCGTCAAAATTAGGGATTTTTTTACCCAAAACGGCGACGAGAAAGGATCTCGTCGCCAAAATTGAGCATTTCTAGACCAAAAACGGTGACGAGAACGAGTCTCGTCGTCAAAAAAGTGAGTTTTTTACCCCAAAGTGGCGACGAGGACGAGTCTCGTCGTCAAAATAGAAGCTTTCTCACCCAAAAACGATGACGAGAACGAGTCTCGTCGTCAAAAAAGTGAGTTTTTTACCCCAAAGTGGCGACGAGGACGAGTCTCGTCGTCAAAATAGAAGCTTTCTCAACCCAAAACGGCGACGAGAAAGGATCTCGTCGCCAAAAACAAGCATTTCTCAACCAAAAGTGGTGACGAGATTGGGTCTCGTCGCCAAAATTAAGCTTTTTTCTACCCAAAACGGTGACGAGATTGGGTTTCGTCGTCAAAATTAGGGATTTTTTTTACCCAAAACGGCGACGAGAAAGGATCTCGTCGCCAAAATTGAGCATTTCCAGACCAAAAACGGTGACGAGAACGAGTCTCGTCGTCAAAATAGAGGCTTCCCAGACCAAAAGTGGCGACGAGAACGGGCCTCGTCGTCAAAAAAGTGAGTTTTTTACCCCAAAATGGCGACGAGAACGGGCCTCGTCGCCAAAAACAAGCATTTCTCACCCAAAAGTGGTGACGAGATTGGGTTTCGTCGCCAAAATTAAGCTTTTTTCTACCCAAAACGGCGACGAGAACGGGTTTCGTCGCCAAAATTGAGCATTTCTAGACCAAAAACGGTGACGAGAACAAGTCTCGTCGTCAAAATAGAAGCTTTCTCAACCAAAAACGGTGACGAGAACGAGTCTCGTCGTCAAAATTAGGGATTTTTCTACCCAAAACGGCGACGAGAAAGGATCTCGTCGTCAAAATAGAAGCTTTCTCAACCAAAAACGGCGACGAGAACAAGTCTCGTCGCCAAAAACAAGCATTTCTCACCCAAAAACGGCGACGAGAACGGGCCTAATCGATTTATTAGTCTCCTAAGGTGCGAAACTCAAGTTAGATATTAAACTCTTGAATTACACCTTTTAGATTACTTACTTCTTTTTCTAATTCCAGTGTATGGCTGTGGATGTTTTTAATCGATTGATTTGATTCCTGTACACTTGCTGAAGTCTCTTCTATCCCGGCAGCGGACTCTTGTGTAACTGAAACAATAGACTCCAGTAAATTGCTAATCGGGTGGGCATCATCAATAACATCGTATAATGAATTTGACATCGCCTCGATTTGATCAACAACCTTATTTATTGTTTCGAACATTAATTGGAATACTTCTCCGGTTTTCTTCATTTGTCCTGTACCATCGTCCACTAATTGATAGCCTTCTTCTAATGATCCAAGTACATTTTTCGACTCATCTTGAATATCTTTTAAAATGACATTAATATTACTGATGGAAGCATTGACTTGTTCGGCCAGTTTTCTGACTTCATCGGCAACAACGGCAAACCCCCGACCGTGTTCGCCTGCCCGTGCCGCTTCAATCGATGCATTTAAAGCCAAGAGATTTGTTTGATCAGCGATTTCTTTAATAACCACGATCAACTGGTTTATATTTTTAATTTTCTCATTCAAACCCTTTACCATTTGCAATGATTGATTAAACTTTTTATTGATTTCGCCCATTTTTTGTGACGTTACTTCTAAATTTTGACTTCCTTCATTCGTAATATTAACCATATTTTCAGAAATGTTTTTTACATCCTGTGATTTATACACCACATTCGCAATCGTTTCCATAAATTCTTGCATTTTTTCAAAAAGGTCATTTGCAGATGATGCTTGGCTTTCGGATCCGGCAGATAATTGTTCCATCGTAGTGGCAATTTGTTCGCTTCCGGCTTTGATATCTTCAGCACCCGTTTTCAGCAATTTACTTTTATCTGCCACCAGGTTTGACACGTAGTTAATTTGGGTAATCATAGTATTCAAATTATTTTTCAAAGTGTTTACAGCTTGTCCTAATTGACCAATTTCATCATTTGAAGTAATTTTGATATCAGCTATTTGCAAATTCCCGTTTGCAATTTCATCTGCCGCCGTTGCAACCTTTTTAAGACTGCTTTCAATACCCCTGCTGATCAAGTGTAGAAGAACAACACCGATTAACGCCGCTATGATGACGGAAATAATTAACATATTAGACAGACCGGCTAATTGGGCTTGAATTTCCGGATTATCGATCCCTGAACGAATATGAAATAGATTTATACCAACAATTGTTGAAGCGATCAAGAATATGATGATCGTACCTGCCAAAGCAATCCGGTACTTGGTACGAAACTTTAAATTACGATAAAACTTTATCACTGTTCATTCCTCCAATATTCTTCTTTTTTAAACCAAGCAAATAAAATATGATATACGTGATCGGACAAATTATGTAGTAGCAGTCGTCTTGTCGACTTTCATACGATGCAATATTCATAGATACGGATTTGGTTCTTAATTTCCATTTTAAGCGCTTTTCGCTTTTCCAACAATAGCTTTTCAGTAATTTCGCACTAGGTCAAATGACTCATTGTCATTAGGCGACTCATCACTACCACGCTAAAAACTGCCACAGTGTGAGCAATGTGGATGTGACGAAATTTTGTACTTTCTTAAAAAAATAGACTATCGCTTTGTTCTTTGGCGATAGTCCTTCCTGTTTATATTTCGTTTTTATCGGGAAGCTCACACCCGTCCGCAGTACAGTTGGCAGCTTCCTCACTGCCAAGCGGCTGAAATTTTGTACTCAAATGTTCCTCTTCCCAAGCTTTCTGTAATCCATTTGTGAAAACTTCTGTCGGCTGAGCACCGGAAATGGCATATTTTCGATTAATGACAAAAAATGGAACGCCGCGGACGCCCAACATTTGTGCCTCCATTTCGTCTGTACGTACTTCATTGGAAAATTGATCACTTTCCAAAACTTCTTTCACTTCATTTTTATTTAATCCGACTTCTTCTGCCAGCTGGATTAATTTATCCGTATCATCAATTCGCCCTGACTCGGTGAAATGAGATTTGAGTAATCTTTCCGTCATCTCCATAAGCTTGCCTTTTTTTTCGGCAAATTTGGCCAAACGATGAGCCTTAAACGTGTTGGTTGGCGACATGGAAGAAAAATCGTAATTTAGCCCAACCGAAGCTGCCTGATCAATAATATTTTGATTTGTTTTTTTGGCTTCATCTACTGAGATTCCGTATTTTTGCGCTATTGCTTGGTCAATGGTGATTGAATCATTCGTTTCAACATTCGGGTCGAGTTCAAAGCTTTTAAACACGATTTCCACTTGATTACGGTAGGGAAATTGATCCAACGCCATTTCTAACCGTCTTTTTCCTATATAACAGAACGGACAGACAAAGTCCGACCAAACTTCTATTTTCATTTCGGCACCTCATTTTCCTATTCTTGTTGATTCTTTTTCCAACAGTGAATTTATTTTACCATACCTGTTCTTGTGCAAAAAATAATCTGCACCGGGGGCACGTGCATAATACATACGAAACTTGGTAAAAGGGCCAAGACTGAATAAAAAAGCATATACATGAAAATTGACCACACGGCAAAAGGTACCAGACTAAATAACATGACAAAACCGGCATTGTTAATAGGACAAGTACCTCTAAATTGTCCATTTTGCAGAAAAACTTTCCCGTATATCTCTATTTTGTGCAAAATTTCCGCAAAAAACCCACTCAGCTTTTTGGTACTAATCATGTGATTTTAAAAGTGAGCTACTTGATTTGACCAGTCACAATCTATTCGTTTGGTTTTAAACGCGAACTACTTGATTAATCCGACCACTATCTATTCCTTTGATTTTAAAAGTAAGCTACTTAATTTTACCCGCAACATTCTATTCCTCTGATTTTAAACACAACCTACTTAGTTTGACCGACCACAATCTATTCGTATGATTTTAAAAGTGAACTACTTGATTAATCCGACCACTATCTATTCCTTTGATTTTAAAAGTAAGCTACTTAATTTTACCCGCAACATTCTATTCCTCTGATTTTAAAAACGAGCTACTTGATTTTACCGGCCACAATCTATTCCTCAGCTTTTAAAAGGGGCTTATTTGGTTTGACCGGCAACCAAATGGTAAATTTCGTTCCCTTTCCTTTTTCACTTTTTACATCAATTTTTCCGTCATGCAGTAAAACTAACTGCTTTACAATAGATAAGCCGAGGCCAAATTCACCAAAAGGATTGCTTTTTCTTGATATATCCGCTTTGTAAAAACGATGCCAAATATTTTCCACGTCTTTCGGGTCAATGCCGATACCGGTATCTTCAATTTCAATGACGGTACTATCGGCAGCCTCTCTCCCGCGAAGGGTAATTAAGCCGTTTTCGGTAAATTGAATACTATTTTTGGTAATATTTAGCAAAATTTGCACAAGTCTATCATAGTCGGCATAAACCATTGTATCGTTTTCCACATCCACTACGATTTCGTCATTTCGCTCTTCCGCTTGAATCGCTAACTGATCTTTAATAATCTCAAAAACATCAATGAGTTCAATCTCTTCCTTATTTAATTTCACTTGGTTGGAACGAATTTTTTCATAATCCAAGTTTTCATTGACTAACCGGATCAATCGTTTCGTTTCTTGGCTGACAAGTGCCAGTCCTTTTTCCTTTTCACTTTCAGGGATCATATTGTTTCGTAACCCTTCAATGATACCGCTAATCGTCGTTAACGGTGTTCTCATTTCATGGGATACGTCTGCCATGAACTGCCGCCTGCGATTTTCCAAACTTTCAATCTCATCCATCGACTTTCTCAATTTCCCCACCATCTTATTAAAATCACTGGCCAATTCCCCGATTTCATCAAAATCAGAATCGCGTACCGTTACATTGTAATCGCCGCGTGCAACCGCAGATGTCGCTTTTTGCAGCTGTTTAATCCGTCGTACATGAATTTTGGAAAGAAACCAACTGATGATAAAAGAGATACCTAAAGCAATGCATACCGTTATGATCAAGTAGCTGTTAAACTCTTGAATCATCTCCCGGGTTCCGCTGACGGGAGCTGTTAACAAAATTCCGCCTAATAAATAGTCGCCCTTTTTATAAGGGAGAATCACAAGGGATACCGCCTGTTCAAAACGGTTAAAATCAACATTGACCACTACCCTTTTCCCCTGCGAAATTTGTTCCCATTCTTTTTCAGTAAATTGAATTTGCAAATTTCTATTATCAATCGGATAAACAATTTGCCCGTTTGAATCAAACATCGTTAAATATATGTTTCTCTTTTTCAAAACGTCTTGATAATCATTTAATGTGAATGTATCTGTTAAAAAGTTATTATTTAAGTCTTTTAAAATTTGTTCCCCGTAGGAAATCAATTCTTCTTCTTTATTTTTATAAACGAGCGATTCAACATATTGAGATACGAGCAAGCTTAAAATGAGGAAGGCAACAGTAATAATACCGAGATGGCTGAGCATTTGTTGATACATATATTTTACTTTCATTTGTCCACCAGCTCATCAAATTTGTAACCAACCCCCCATACTGTATGAAAAAAGGGTTGATTTTCTTTTCCCAGTTTTTTTCTTAATCGCTTAATATGAACATCTACTGTTCGCTCATCGCCGTAAAATTGATAACCCCAAACTTGGTCTAATATTTGTTCCCTTGAAAAGACTTGGCGCGGATGTTGAAGGAAGAATATTAATAAATCAAATTCTTTTGGTGTCAAATTCATGATCTGCTCATCATCTAACCAGACTTCCCTTGTTTCTTTATTAACCTTAAAATGCTTCGTTTGCACTACATCTTTTGGAACTTCCCCCTGAGTCGTATATTGGGCTCTTCTCATTACCGCTTTAATACGAGCCATTAATGCCAGTGGACTAAACGGTTTTGTCACATAATCATCCGCCCCCATCTCAAGCCCAAGTACTTGATCAGACTCGGAATCCTTTGCAGTCAAAATAATTATCGGTACATTATTTTGTTCCTCACGAATTTTTCGGCAAATCGTCACCCCGTCCATTCCCGGCAGCATCCAGTCAATAATCAGCAAATCCCAATCTTCCGCCATGGCTCGCTCATAACCTTCTTTCCCGTCATGGACAAACGTTCCATTAATTCCTTCATTAATAAAAAACATGTCAATCATTGAGCAAACATTTTCATTATCTTCTATTACGAGAACTTTCATTTTAATCAGCTCCACTTTTCACCTTTACTCTTACTATCAAAATTAAAACGAGTGAGCAGAAATATCAACTTTTTTTATACTAGTTTCAAAAAATATTTTTTCCAGCCAAAGAGATGACTGAATGGAAGAAATCACAAGTTCAGATTTACAAGTGGCACCCAAATGACGATTTCAATAGGCTCAAAACAAGGTGAATTCATACAAATAACGCTTTAGTAACTGTCTTTTTTATTTTTAATGATTGCTTAATAGTTTGTTCATAGTTTTTTCATATTTAACCCTTACAATAAAAAACATCAAGGCTCTCCTTCCTTTTTAATATAGATTTTGGGCTGCCGGAATGGACTTGTTTGTTCATTTCAGCAGCCCCTTCTTTTTTTATCATTTTGTCATTGAATCTACGAGGATCCTACACAAGCGGTATCACTATATTAAAAAACAGCGGAAATTCATTACCGCTGTTTTTTTATTATACTAAAAATAGTAAAAGGACCGCTAAGATAATTCGATAAATGGCAAACGGTACAAGTTTAATACGATCGATTAGTTTTAAGAAGAAACGAATTGAAATTAATGCAAAAATAAATGCACTAATGAAGCCGGCAATGAAAAACGGTAAAGCATCGATGGAAAAATATTGCCAATTTTTCACTAGCGAAATGAGACTTGCCCCGGCCATAATCGGTACAGCCATAATAAATGTAAAATCCGCTGCAGCTCGGTGACTGAGACCCATTAAAACCCCGCCTGAAATTGTTGCCCCTGAACGGGAAAAGCCCGGCCATAACGATAAACATTGAAACAAACCAATCAATAATGCTTGCTTGTATGTGATTTGATCGACCGTCTCCGCTGCTGGTCGCTTGGCTCTGAATTTATCGGCAAAAATCATTAAAATCGCTCCGGCAATCAATGCATATACAACGTACTGATAGCCAAACAAAACTTCATCAATGATATCTTCAAAAAGGACGCCCAAAATCCCGGCCGGTAAAATTCCTACTATTATATGGGTAAGTCGCAGGTGACCGGTTGATTTTTGCCCAATCTTAAAGGATCTCTTCTTCAGTCCCAATAAGTCCAAAAAACGATCCTTCATGACAACAACGACGGCCAGTATCGAACCTAATTGAATTACAACTTTAAATGTATTGGCTACATATTGTCCACCTAAAAACTCTTTTGATTGTAGCCAAAGATCATCAACAATAATCATGTGTCCGGTTGAAGATACCGGTGCAAATTCTGTTAATCCTTCAACCATTCCTAAAATAATCGTCTTTAAAAACATAAGAAAATCCATGAAATATTCTCCTTCATCACATAATATGTAACTTATTTTCTTTATTTTTGGGTTTTTGAACGGCGGATAAAGTAAATGATAACAGCAATTATCGCTATTGCAATCAGCATATAAACGATGTTCGAATAAATATCCATGTATTCAACAATTTTTTCCCAAGATTCCCCAAGTTTTGCTCCAAGTGTGACAAGGATGGAGTTCCAAATAATCGTTCCTGCTGTTGTAAAAAATAAAAATAACGGAAAGTTCATATGTGCCATCCCGGCAGGAATTGAAATCAAACTACGTATTAACGGAACCATCCGACAGAAAAAAACAGTCCAATAGCCATATTTTTGAAACCAATGGTCCGCCTTTTCAACATCTTCTTTTTTCACCCGTAAGAGATAACCCCATTTGTCGACAATTCGTTCAATTTTTTCAACATCTAGCCAACGACCGAGCGCATACAAAATAACGGCACCGAAGACCGATCCAATTGTCGCAGCAAAAATAACACCAAGCACAGTCAGATTGGTTGTTGTCGTCATAAAACCGCCAAAAGTAAGAATGACCTCCGATGGTATAGGAGGAAATACATTTTCCAAACATATTAATAAAAATACACCAAAATAACCGAATTGTTCCATAAAACCGGTAATCCAATTTTCCATTTTTATCCACCTCTATAAACATGTCCATATTTTATTTTATTGTCCAACTACATAAGTATGATATTTAGCTTAGATAATCTTTCAAAATCGCGCTTAGTACGTATTTAATCCATAGAACCCAACAGCATGATTATATGACATCTTTGGCACGATACATACACTTTTTTAATCTTACCATCAAATTCCTTGTCCGAAAAGATATTTAAAAGAAAAATAAGAAAAACAAAAGAAGTTAATTTCATAACCCCGATGAGAAGACGTTTGAAGGTTTTCATCTGAATTCGGTGTTCGAATTTTTCTTTTTTTACTATTGAATTTGGTAGGGGAACTGTTGAATTTTGGCTTTTACTGTTGAATTGGACGGGGGGATTGTTGATTAAGGTACCCTACTGTTAAATCGGGCGGGATTCTGCTGAATCAAGCTACTTTACTATTGAATCCAACAGGAATACTGCTGAATCAAGCTACCTTACTATTAAATCCAACAGGGATAATGCTGAATTAAGGTTTAAGATTTTCTATACTATAAAAAGGACAGGAAAGTTTTCCTGCCCTCTTTTTTGCGACTGTGCGACTTTCACTTTCGTCGCAGAACTTACCCTACCATCGATGTGCCTTGGCATTACTCCGCAAAATAATATTATTTTGTGACATTTCTGTATGACCGTTCACTTGCGATTTCATCCGTTTCGGCCTAGTCCAATTATGGTGAAACAATTGTCTTGTGCGGTCAACATCATGGAAATAAGCCATTTTATCACCTCTTGGCAGGATTTGATATTCAAAAGAATATCATGATTATTTTGCTATTTCTTCACAAAATATATGAATTTTTTTATTAAATTCATGTAAAATTTCCGTAGAACCAGTTCATACAAGTTTTTATCCGCAATATTTTTTAGCCTTTCCAGAAAGTTTTAAAAACAACTACAACAACTTGTCAATGGTGGTTTTTCCCAATTTATACTTTTTATGTGGTTTATAGTAAATACAATTTTATCCTTAACTAATTTGTAACAATTTAGGGCTTCCATTTAAAAAGTTATAGTTTACAATATAGATGTAGTGTTAACTATATTGTAATAATGTATTTTGTAATTTATCACCAAGGTAAGCCTTTCCAAATCTAGTTTGTGTCTACTTTGTGAAATAATTAACACTTTTGTCTAAAATGTGAACAAATTTAGTCAAGAGTGTGAACAAATCTATAACTTTATTGCAATTATATGAATTTCAACTTCTAAGAAAGGGAGAGTCGTATGAAAAAAAGGAAAAGCCTGCTTTTATCAGTAGTCTCAGTCATGCTTGTGTTTCTGCTTAGCGGCTGTGAAATGGCTGAACTGGTAGTATTCAACCCAAAAGGACCGCAAGCTGAAAAAATTCTTGATTTAATTAACTGGTCTCTTGTTTGGATTGGACTTATCATGGTTGTTGTTATTGCCTTGTTTGTTTATATTGTCTGGAAATATCGGGCACGTCCGGATAATGCGGATTATGAACCACCGCAAGAAAAAGGTAATCATCTTGTGGAAATTATTTGGACAGCTATTCCATTCATCATTGTGGTCATCCTGATGGTTCCAACCGTTACCACTTTATTTGATCTGGAAGAAGTTCCAGCAGGTTATGAAGACCAAGAACCATTAGTTATCCATGCAACTTCAGCTGACTGGAAATGGATATTCAGTTATCCGGAACAAAATATTGAAACCATTAACTATGTAAATATTCCGGTTAACCGTCCTGTACTATTTAAATTGACCTCGGCAGGAACCATGCAGTCATTCTGGATCCCTGCATTAAGTGGTCAAAAATACACGATGGCAAAAATGGAAACAGAACTTTATATAGTAGCAGATCATGAAGGGTCTTACTTTGGCAGAAACTCAAACTTCAATGGTAAAGGATTCAAAGAAATGGAATTTGAGGTACTTGCCCAATCTCCACAGGATTTTGATAAATGGGTAAAAGAAGTTCAGGAAAAAGCACCTAAATTAACAGAAGAAATGTATGCAGAAAAACTCAAACCTTCACATTTAGGTAGAGAGACGTTTTCAAATACACATCTTGAATGGGTTGATCATGCGGATCATCATGCTAAAGAATATTTAAATCCTGAATTATACCGTGTTCATGGTTATCCGGGCAAAACTTTTACTGATGAAAATAATGATATAGACAACGATACAGAAAACAGTGACCATCATCATGGAGGTGACCATAGTGGACATTAAATGGGATAAAATTTTAATCACTGGCGATCCACTCATTTTAGGTTCACAAATAGCAATTGTACTGACAATGGTCGGTATTGTTGTTGGCCTAACTTATTTTAAAAAATGGAAATATCTTTGGTCAGAATGGTTAACATCAGTTGACCATAAACGAATTGGAATTATGTACATCATCATGGGTGTGCTTATGTTCTTCCGTGGTGGTGTCGACGGCTTAATGATGAAAGCCCAAACAGCCGTACCGGAAAATACATTTTTAGATGCTCAACATTACAATGAAGTCTTTACAACTCACGGCGTAATCATGATTTTATTCATGGCGATGCCGATGTTAATCGGAATTATAAATATTGCCATGCCGCTTCAAATCGGGGCTAGGGACGTGGCATTCCCGCAATTGAACTTATTAAGTTTTTGGTTGACTTTTGCCGGTGCAATGCTATTTAACCTCTCGTTTGTCGTTGGTGGCTCCCCGGATGCTGGGTGGACATCATACTTCCCGCTTGCCGGTAAAGAGTTTACACCCGGAATCGGTAATAACTTTTACATGGTTGCCCTGCAAATTGCCGGTATCGGTACTTTGATGAGCGGAATTAACTTTATCGTCACAATTATGAAGATGCGGGCACCGGGTATGAAATTAATGAGAATGCCAATGTTTTCTTGGACGACATTAATTACATCATTAATTATTGTCATTGCCTTCCCGATCTTTACAGTTGCATTATTATTGGGAACAATGGACCGGATTTTCGGTACACACTTCTTTACCGTTGCAGATGGCGGTCTGGATATGCTTTGGGCTAACCTGTTCTGGTTATGGGGTCACCCGGAAGTGTATATTGTTATTCTACCGGCATTCGGTATTTACTCGGAAGTTGTTGCAACATTTTCAAAGAAACGTTTATATGGTTATACATCAATGGTTATGGCAATCGTTGTTATTTCCGCCTTAAGTATGCTTGTATGGGTTCACCATTTCTATACTATGGGCGTTGGACCTGCAGTTAACTCTGTGTTCTCCATTACAACGATGGCAATTGCGGTTCCAACCGGTATTAAAATGTTTAACTGGCTCTTTACTATGCGCAAAGGCCGGATAGAATTTACAGCACCAATGATGTGGACATTAGCGTTCATCCCTACGTTCTTAATCGGTGGGGTAACAGGGGTTATGCTCGGAATGGCAGCTGCAGACTTCCAATATCATAATACATTGTTCTTGGTTGCTCACTTCCATTACACATTAATTCCTGGTGTTGTTTACGCAGTATTTGCAGCACTTTATTACTGGTGGCCAAAAGTGTTTGGATTCAAATTGAATGAGCGAATCGGTAAATGGCATTTCTGGTTATTTAACATTGGATTTAACTTAACATTCTTCCCAATGTTCTTCCTTGGTTTACAGGGAGCGGCAAGACGGATGTACACTTACTCGGAAGAATCCGGATTATGGCCGTTATATGCATTATCTGCAGTAGGTGCAATTTTCCTTGCTGCCGGTTTTGCAGCACTTTGCTATAACATTTACTGGAGTATTCGTTACGAAAAACGGACAACAGAAAATGATCCGTGGGGTACAGCAAGAACGCTGGAATGGGCTACTGCAACACCTGTTCCGCATTACAATTTTGCTGTTGTTCCGGAAGTTACCGATGTTGATGCTTATTGGGAAATGAAAAAGAATAAAGATAACTTTGCATTAGATCCAAATAAAATTAAACCAATTCATATGCCAAGTAATTCCGGATTACCTGTATATATGGGGGCAGCCTTCTTAATTGCAGGATTCTTCCTTGTCTTTGAATGGATTCCTTTAGCAGCAATTTCCGCTTTCCTCATCTTTGCAGGAATGATTAAACGCTCCTTTGAATACGATGATGGTTACTATGTTCCGGTTGAAGAAATCATCGAGAAAGAGCGTACATGGAGAGGTGATTCGAAATGGAAAGCAAAATGATTAATCACTCTGTACCGACAGAATACCAATCAGAACAAGGAAAATTAAATATATTAGGTTTCTGGATTTTCATCGCGGCAGAAATCATTTTATTTGCAACATTGTTTGCCGTCTATGGGGTTCTTCATACAAGAACCTCTGACGGGCCGACTGGAGAGGAAATTTTTGTTATAAAAGATGTTGTCATTCAAACAATGCTTTTGTTAACAAGTAGTTTTACCGCCGGATTAGTCATTCATGAAATGCGACGTGGAAATGTTCGCGGGTTAATTACTTGGTTAATCATTACTTTAGCATTGGGTGGCGGCTTCCTGTATATGGAAATTAATGAGTTTATCCATTATGTTCATGCAGGCGCCGGGATTCAAACAAGTGCATTTACATCCAGTTTGTTAACTTTACTGGGAACACACGGAGCCCACGTCACTTTAGGTATCTTTTGGGCGATAATGGTTATCATCCAGCTGCTGCAAAGAGGAATTACACCAATAACAGCAAGTAAAGTTCATATTTGGGGTATTTATTGGCACTTCCTTGATGTTGTTTGGATTTTCATCTTTACATTTGTTTATGTAGGGGGGTTAATTTAGATGAACAGCAAGTCACATAATAGTTTCCCCTATACGCATGTTGTCGGGTTTTTATTATCCATTGCTTTAACCATTGCGACATTATTCGTTGCCTTTAAGACAGGTCTTTCAGCAGGTATTGTGATGATTATTATTGCCGGGTTGGCTGTTGCTCAAGCAGGACTGCAACTATTTATGTTCATGCATATGACAGAAGGCGAAGATCGCGATACAAAAGTGGTCCATACGGTATATGCGGTGTTCATGGCTGTTGTCATTGTCGTTGGTTCCATCTGGGTTATGACTGCCGGGCATCCAATTCATTAAACTTATCATGATACAGTGTAAAAAACGGGTTTCCCAAAAGGGACCCGTTTTTTTAGTCCATGTTTTAAGAGGCGGTTGCAGTCTGTGAGAAGAGGAAAACTTAAGATTTTTCCCGGTCTTTTTGAACATCCACTTTCCATACATTTTGATTGAGTTTCATTGATACAGGGTGTAAAATGAAGTAACTGTTATTTAACAGCTCTGAAGATTTTCAAGGGGGAACGGGAAATGAAATTCATAAAGTTCATTTTGCAAATGTTATTGATTACCTTTTTTTACATCATTGGTGAAGTTTTACAAAATATCTTTCGGTTATCGATCCCGGGGAGTATTATCGGATTAATTTTATTGTTTCTCTTCTTGTCCAGTAAAATACTTCCGGAAACCTGGGTGAATCAAGGGGCGAATTTTCTGCTGTCACTTATGCCTTTGTTTCTTGTACCCGCCACAGTTGGAGTGATGAATTATTTCCATATTTTTCACGGCAAAGGAATACTCCTTATCATGGGTATAATCGTAAGTACCTGCATTGTCTTTGTCGCTTCTGCTTTTGTTTGTGAAAAATTGGGGAAAACTACATTCAAAGAGAAGGAGAAACATTTGGCATGAACACTATAAGTATTGGAGTCGGCATGTTCTTATTAACCGTTGGCGTATTTTTTGCAGCAAAAAAATTTGCCGTTAAATATAAAAACCCGATTTTGAATCCAACATTAACAACGACCATCATCATTATTATTATATTGGTAAGTTTGAATATTCCTTATGAAACATATATGGATGGGGGCAAATGGCTTCATGAATTATTAGGACCGACAGTCGTGGCGTTAGCCTTTCCTTTATATAAATACAAAGAACTTTTATTGAAATATTTCCAACCGGTCTTGGTTAGTATTTTTCTGGCCGTTACATTGAATTTGATAACGGTTTACATAATCTTAAATCTTCTTGGTTATACGAAAGAAATGATTTTTACGGCGCTTCCCAAGTCGATTACAACCGCTGTCGCTGTTCAAATAGCCGGTCAGATTGGCGGGATTCCGTCATTAACCGCTGTTTTTGTTATGATCGCAGGGTTTACCGGGGCAATCATCGGGCCGTACTTACTTAAAATTTTCAAGTTTGACCATACAATCGCACGCGGAATGGCTTTTGGTAACGCCTCTCACGCAATTGGCACAGCCAAGGCATTTGAAGATAATCTCGAGACAGGTTCAATCAGTTCAGCAGGCATGATTTTGTCGGCAATTTTAAGTTCTTTTCTTATCCCTTTTCTTGTTTGGATCCTTTTTTAAAAAATCGAGTTAAAAAAAACGGCTTATCCGGGCCACGGTTCTCCATCCGCAATCATCCTATATTTTTTTAAGGTTAAAAAAACAGCTTATCCCCTTCCTGCTAGGGATAAGCCGCTTTCTTATACCGTTGCTTCTTTTTTTCTGTCGTATTCCTCACCAATTGCAGCTAGTCTTTCACGTATTTGTTCTTCTGTCAACCCATGTTCTTTTACATACAAGTTTCTCGGATGAACCCGGCACTCATGGGAACAACCCCGTAAATATTTATGTTCATTTTCCTCAGAGCAGAGAATTTGTTTGTTACAATCCGGATTGGCACAATTAACATAACGCTCGCATGGCTTTCCGTCAAAATAATCGCGACCAACGACGACATGTTCAACTTGATTGATCGGGACACTAATCCGCTCATCAAAAACATAGCATTTGCCATCCCACAGCTTTCCCTTTACCTCAGGGTCCTTTCCGTACGTAACAATTCCACCGTGAAGCTGATATACTTCTTCAAATCCTTCTTTTTTCAGCCAACCGGAAAATTTTTCACAACGGATTCCCCCGGTACAATAAGTCAAAATCTTCTTCCCTTGAAATTTTTCTTTATTTTTCCGAATCCAGTCAGGTAATTCACGGAAGGCTTTAATGTCCGGACGAACTGCCCCACGGAAATGGCCTAAATCATATTCATAATCATTTCTGGCATCGATAACAATTGTATCGTGATCTTGCAACATTTGATAAAATTCTTTCGGTTTAAGATAGTTTCCCGTCAATTCAGTCGGATCAATATCTTCATCTAAACGGAGACTGACAATTTCCTTCCGATGGCGGACATGCATCTTTTTAAACGCATGGCCTTCAGCTTCATCAACTTTAAAAACCATATCACTAAAGCGGGGATCTTTTCTTAATGTATCCATATAAAGATTCGTTTGTTCCACCGTACCCGATACCGTCCCGTTGATTCCTTCATGGGCGATATGAATTCTCCCTTTAAGTCCTAATTCCTTGCAAAACTTCAAATGCTCTTGTGTAAAAGTTTCCGGGTCTTCAATCGGAACATATTTATAATAAAGCAATACTCGATAGTCCATTTTGTATTACGCTCCTTACCTAATAATAAATCACTGTTAATCATTTTAACACAGTTTATATGTTGTTTATAACTATATGAACTTAAAATCTAAGGAAGATTTTCCCTGTTCCATCATCTTTGTTGTGATTGAATACGGGAGCGTGCACAAAACTTGGCACCATTTGTTTTTAGCAAAAATAATGGTGCATAGTGATTAATTGGGTAATCCTTCATATTACAACTTTACGGGGCCTGTAACAGGTAGTTTAAATAAAAAAACCACTATACAATGATGGGTCACCTGTTTGTACAGTGGAAATCATATTTTACATTTAATTATAGGTCCGAACTAATTTTAACTTTCTTCTTTCCTTCATCTTTGCCTTTTCATCTTTCCAAACAATATAGAAGAGAAAGAAATTAATACCACCGGCTAACAATAGCCAAGAAACAAGCAGGACTTCACCCTTTATAATCGATCCGAGTACACAAACGGTACAAAGTAAGCCGACAATGAAATAAAATCCTATCAATACTTTACCCATTTCGCTCCCCCTGTTCATCATTTTTACAAATTTTTTAACCATAGTTCAAATTTTATTCAATTAATGTTCATAAAATGTTCATATATTATTTTATTCTACAATACCAGAATTTGAAAGGGTTTTCAACCAGTTGAAGAAAAAATTTTTTGACAATTATCGACTACGGAATTTTTGAAAGGCAAAGTTTTTCCTAATTTCTCCTTTCTATAAGGGAATTTCCTTATTTTTAAAAAAATAAAAGGGAACATTATATCCAGGAGGTGAACATGATGAAAAAACTAATCATTACGTTTCTAACATTATTTTTGATTTTTCCTTCTATCGCTTACGGTCAGACTACATACACAGTTCAACCCGGCGACAGCATGTGGAGAATTTCTGTTCGGTTTCAAGTGGGGCTGAGTGAACTAATCAGAGCAAACCCGCAAATTAAAAATCCGGCTCTCATTTACCCAAACCAGAAGCTAACGATCCCCCAAATTTCGGAAAAAAATGTTGAGGCCCAAGTCGTTCAATTGGTCAATCAAGAGCGGGCAAAAGCCGGTTTAAAGCCACTTATCCATAACTGGGAACTATCGCGAGTAGCCAGATATAAAAGTATGGATATGAGAGATCGCGGGTAATTCTCTCATAATTCACCAACATATGGGAGTCCGTTTACAATGATCAATAACTTTGGAATACGTTTCCGCGCTGCCGGTGAGAACATCGCTCAAGGACAAGCAACCCCTCAAGCGGTCGTTACTGCTTGGATGAACAGCCCCGGACACCGCGCCAATATTTTAAGTACAAACTTTACAGAGATCGGCGTCGGTTATGCTGCGGGAGGTTCCGGAAGACATTACTGGACGCAGATGTTTATTAGGAGATAGTGATTTAGAAGCGGTTGTACAACTATTTTCAAGTTGTACAACTTTAATTTTATGGGATGTTCAAACTGAAGATTTATATGTATAAATCCGGTTTGTATCAAAGAAAAAGGGCTCCATCTTTGGAAGCCCATCTTTCATATGATTTGTTGATCTAATATTTCAATTTCGCTACTTTTTGCCTTACTTTTTCAATATTAGCCATCTTATTATCCCAACACGCTTGGCTCAAGTCAACCGGATATAGCGTTGGATTTAAAATTCGTTTATATTCATCCCACAGCAGATCAAGATTTTTCTTTACATAATTTTGGATTTCCTTAATCGTCGGCAATTCATAAACGAGCTTACCATCCACGAAAATATTTTTATGCAAATCAACTGCTTCAAAATTAGTCACATATTTACTAATAAACGTATGTACCGGATGAAACATTTTTAACGGCTCTTCCTCTTGCGGATTTTCCCAGTCTAAAGTAATGTAATCTCCTTCTGACTTGCCATTTTGTTTATTAATAATCCGATAAACTTTTTTCAAACCGGGTGTTGTTACCTTCTCCGGATTCCCGCTTATTTTGATCGTATCGATTAATTTACCGTCTTCTTCAATCGCAACGAGTTTATACACAGCTCCTAACGCCGGTTGATCAAATGCTGTGATCAATTTCGTACCGACACCCCAACTATCAACTTGTGCACCTTGGGCTTTTAAATTAATAATTGTATGTTCATCCAAATCATTAGAAGCGAATATTTTTGCTTCCGGAAAACCGGCTTCATCAAGCATTTTTCTTGCTTTCTTAGATAAATAAGCCAAGTCGCCACTATCAATCCGAATTCCGACAAAACGAATTTGATCCCCTAATTCTTTGGCCACCCGTATTGCATTCGGTACCCCGGATTTTAACGTATCATACGTATCAACAAGAAAAATACAATTTTTATGAGTGCTGGCATATTTATGAAAAGCGGTGTACTCATCATGATAAACTTGAACCATGGAATGTGCCAGTGTACCCGAAACCGGAATACCAAATAATTTTCCTGCCCGCACATTACTTGTTGAATCACAGCCACCGATGACTGCAGCCCTTGCTCCCCAAATTGCGGCATCCATTTCTTGCGCCCGTCTTGTCCCGAATTCAGCAACCGGTTCATCCCCAACCACTTGCTTAATTCGAGAAGCCTTGGTGGCAATTAATGTTTGATAGTTCACGATGTTTAACAGGGCGGTTTCAATTAATTGTGCTTCTGCCAAAGGTGCCTCGACACGGATAAGCGGTTCATTGCCAAAAACGATTTCACCCTCAACAACCGAACGCAAGGTTCCCGTAAATCGAACTGTTTTAAGATACGTTAAAAAGTCTTCCGGATATCCTATTTCCCGTAAATAGGCTAAATCACTCTCGGTAAATTTGAAGTTACGTAAATAGTCGATTACTTTTTCGAGTCCGGCAAAAACAGCATACCCGTGTCCAAACGGCATTTTACGAAAAAAAACTTCAAAAACCGCTCTTTTATTATGGATACCGTCTTCCCAATAAGACTGCACCATATTGATTTCGTACAAGTCGGTATGTAATGCTAAGGAATCATCGGTGTATTTTCTATTCACCTTGTTTACCCCCAATTTACTATTTGTTCACAGTTTCTCAAAAGTCTTTACTTTTCATTCGTAATTATATTATACCATCATTATCCATTATCTCTACAATTGAAATATGAATAAAAAAATTTGAGTGTTTGGGCGTTAAGGCAAAGCAGAGCCGTAGTTCACCAAGAAGTTTTTTTGGTTGCTATGTAAAAAAAGACATGCTTATTCAACAGCCAAGCCTATGCTTTCGAAGCTTTCCTTGTGCACTTTTTCATTTACCGCAACAAGCTCTTAATGTATAAGAAAAGGATGCCTAATGGGTTGGACATCCTTTTGGTAAAACAATATTAAGGTTTCAAAAGAACTTTTATACAGCCATCGGTTTTTGTATCAAATACCTCATAACCATGTTCGGCTTGATCGATCGGAATAACATGGGTGACAATATCAGCCGGGTTAAACTCCCCTTTTGCAATGAGATTATATAAGTAAGGCAAATAATGGATGACCGGTGCTTCCGTGGATTAAATGAAGATCCGAACCACAGATTGCCGTTGTCGTAATTTTAACGATAATATCATCTCGTTTTTTATCGAGGGAGCTTCCACTTCTTTTACCTTAATATCTTTAATACCTTGATATGTGACAGCTTTCATTGCCTGTTCCTCCTTCAATTATACGGCGTCGCAAAATTACCCAAGCGGTCTGTATCTTTTGGAAATAGGTCAAGTTCCGCAATTTTTACAGCCAACTCTGACGCACGTAAATCTATTTCAAACTGTTTAGACAGATCGTAAGGGTAAAACCATTCTTTTTCCATCATTAGTTGGTATAGTTCACTATGTAACTGAATTCCTTCTTTTAACTGTTCTTTCAACTTTTTTCTTAGCTCCGGATTTGCAGTTTCCGTAATCGCAATCGCATAATTTCGCACACCGGTTTTTACTGTTGTTAAAAATTCCATCGCGATCGCGGAATCCATTTGATCAGGCATTCCAACCGCATTGATCGGGTCTAAATAATCTTGTAACATGTTTTTTCACCTCTATTGTAATTTTGCATGGAGATAGGAATCTTGAAGTTCTTTTATATGTTTCATTGTCATTTGGACATCTTTTTCCATTAATGCCCGTAAATCTTGATCAAAGACAACACCTTGCATGAGTTTTGACTTCAGTAAACAGACGGTCTTGAAGTTGAGAATTTCATGCGTATCCATCGTTTCATGAAAAGCTAACTGTTGTTCAGTCATTGTCTTCACCTCTAAACACATTTTTTTCTAGTATGGAAAATTGAACATCTTTTCATCAGTTGTAAACATTTACCAAACTCGTCAAAAATTCCTATGTATGAGAATCATTTTTTTGCAACATAGTATGAAAAAGTTTGTTTACGAGGTGGGAATATGAATAAATCTTTAGCCCTTCATGAAACATTAGAGCTTCATGAACTGTTAACCTTCAAATCGCTATGCTTATCAAAATCAACTTTGATGTCCGGACTGGTTCAGGACGAGGAATTAAAAACAATTTTACTGAATGATGTTAAGGCCGGGGAAGAAGGTGTAAAACGTTTAGAAAACTTGATTAGATGGGATGGCCAGTAATGATTATCGAATCTTTCAGCCTGTTCAAACACGTTAAATGAGTTAAGGTGGTGAGAAAATGCTTGAGTTTCTTAAAAACATAATGGGGATGAAGGGGATGACCGATCAAGTCATTGCCACGGATTTTCTAATTTCTACAAAATCAGGGGTGATTAATACCGCTTTAGCACTCACAGAATCAGCAACACCGGAATTACGGGCGGAATTGGAAAATCAATTATTTCAAGCAATTGATACTCATGAGCAAATCAGTGACTATATGATTGCAAAAGGTTATTATCATCCTCGGTCATTAAAAGACCAATTACAAATCGACGTCCAAACAGCCAATACAGCAACAAGCTTGGCGAAATCAAAGTAAACATTTGGCAATTTCCTAGCCTTATGTGGAATACAAATTGTAAATGTTGCTGGAATTTCACAAAACTGCCGGGCATTTCTATTAAAGAAAACTCGGAGTCCAAACCTTGAGGTGACTCGTGACCTGTAATTCACTGAAAAAACTACTGCAGGAAACTGATATATTTTTAATGTAATAAGAATAAACCCTTGGCCGGCAAATACAGTTACTTTGCTGTCAAGGGATTTTTATTCCACCTTTTTGCTCGATATTTGATATGTTATTACAACTACTAAAGTTAAAATTGAAATAGTGAACAGGCCAATTGTAATTAAAGGATCCTTATACAGGAAGCTGGTAAACTGTAACCTGAGAAATCACAATATTCAATAAGCAAGGAGTCTATGTTTAAAAATAATCGCAGTTACAACAATTTGATTTTGATTTCCATATATTCCCATGCCATTAACAGGCCCTTTTCTTACCGGATACCTAAAAATTTTAATTCAGACAACATCCTACAACTTTTTAGCAAACCGGTTCGTATATATAATTATTGATATTCCATAGGAGATGCACCCAATAAACAGTAAACCCAAGAAGCTTACCATTACTATGTTCACAGTAGCCAAATCATTGATGAAATTTGCTATATTTGTTGTGATGTTATTTACTTTTGATAATAAGAAAGCGGCTATGAATAACAATATGATTGCTATAGTTATTCCATTTGTGTCAAATAAGTATATGAACGGTAACAAGATAAATAGATAGAGCAATGATACTAAAAATATGATTAATAAAATGGTACTCATTTCCTTAAACGACCAAGAGTCAAAGAAAAAATATAAAAGAAGATTAATAACAAAGGAAATAGCAGTTGATAATAAAGATATAAGAATTGATGCTAAAAAACGGGCAAAGACAATCTTTCCGACAGGCAGACCGGTTGTATTTAAAAATTCCGGCCAGCCCGTTTTCATGTCTTCAGCAAATAAAACTTGAATACTGTTCAAAAATAACATGGCGATAAATACAGATACGATCAAGCTATTTTCTTTAAGTACAAGTACTGCTATGAGCAGAAATACGAAAAGGATAAAAATATATTTCGTTTTTAACCAATGTTTTTTTAATAAGAAAAGATCTTTTAAGAATAACCCGAACATGTAATTCACTTCCCTGCAATTATTTCCTTCAGCTTCATTTCTAAGCTGTCCGTATTACGATATTCTGAAACATGCTGATTTAAAATGATGGTACCCTTGTTCATTACAATCACTTTATTAGCAATTTTTATGACATCATCCAATAAATGTGTTGTCATAATGGCAATTGCTGAATATTGATTAACATAATCTTTTATAACGGTTAGTACTTCATCACGGATTAACGGGTCCAGACCACTGGTAATCTCGTCTAACAGTAAAACCTTGGCATGATGAGATAATGCAACGGCAATACCTAATTTTGTTTTCATTCCCTTTGAAAAGTCTTTAATAGCCTTCTCTCGTGGGATTTCCAACTTATCAATATAGTCCGAGAAGGTAGCATCATCCCACTTTTGAAATAGGTATGGAATGAATCTTTCTATTTCCTTAATAGACAGCGCTTCATGCAAGTGATTACTGTCAAAAACAAACCCCATTTCATGAATAGGAGGAAGCGAAATTTTTCCTGAATCTATAGAGTATAGATGTGAAAGGATTTTTAAAAGAGTGGTTTTCCCGGCACCGTTTTCACCGATAATCGCAATAATATCATTTGGATTGGCAATTAAATTTATATGATGCAGACAGAATTCACCCATCTGTTTGGATACAGAATCAAGTTGAACAATAATATTCTTGTCATTCATTTTTATCACGCCTTCGATTGTTGAACTTTGTGTAATAGATAATAACTAAAGCCATTAAAACCAAAATCAAAATATGAGTAAGATTACTGTTGCCTGTGAAAATTAGTGAAAGCAAAGTTACAATAAGTAATACAGCTATAAAAATTCTTAAAGGATTATCGTTTTTCACTTCCTCGCCCTCCTAATCATTGAAGTATTAGTATAATCAATTTAGGTGTTATGGTGCTTTCTATAATTGCTGAAGCTAATATTGGAAATAACCTGCAAAAAAATCCCATTTCAAATATGTCATGGGGCAAGATAGATTCCAACTTTGATAATTGTAACGATAACCTTGATTTCCTTTGTATATATATTGTAATTTTATATAAAAATTGAGTATAATAAATTTTAAGAACTAATTGCATTTTACTCTAGTTAAATGTTCTTGTAAACCTGTTTTAGAATCTACTTGAATCTTTTAATTGAACAATCTTAATTTGCTTTTTTTCCGTTATGAAAAAAAACCCCATGTATATCATAGGGTTTTATCTGTTTATTCGAATTCGATTGGTTTCCCTTAATTCCTTTATATTGGCAGCTCCTATTCCAAACATCGCCATTTGTAATTCCAGTTCTCGTGTCGCCATGACTTCCATTACGGCTTCCGGTGATTCTGTCGCTTGTTTTAAAATCGATCTGGCAATGCCGACATGATTAGCCCCGAGCGCAATCGCCTTTGCTGCATCGACACCGGTCCGAATGCCACCGCTTGCAATGATCGTTTGTTCCGGTAATTGTTCCCTGACGGACATAATACATTCAACCGTAGGAATTCCCCAATCACTGAATGCCTCTGCAGCTTCCTTCTTTATTTTTTCTTTGGAACGGAATTTTTCTACTTGACTCCAAGAAGTTCCCCCCGCTCCGGCTACATCAATAAAAGACACACCGACTTCGGTTAACCGTTTTGCTACATCACCGGCAATCCCCCAGCCTACTTCTTTCACACCGACCGGTATATTCAAACCGGAACATAATTTTTCAATTTTTCCAAGAAGGTCTTTAAAATTCGTGTTTCCCTCTTGCTGTATAACCTCTTGAATACTATTCAAATGCAGGACAAGAACATCGGCATTAGTAATTTCAATAATTTGCTTACATTCATCGACACCGAAACCATAATTGAATTGAACCGCACCTAAATTTGCAACAATTGGAATATCGGGGGCATATTTTCGTAATTGAAAAGAAGCACGATGGTCTTTACTTTCAATTAGTGCCCGAGTAGAACCAAGCGCCAGCACCCATCCCCGCTCTTTAGCAGCAATCGCCAAATTCCGGTTAATGGTCTCTGCCATCTGAGCCCCGCCTGTCATGGAACTAATTAAAAACGGTGTTTTAACCGGCTTCCCGAAAAAACTTGTAGCCAGCGAAATTTCTGCAAAATCAATTTCCGGCAAGGCGTTATGAATAAAACGAACGGACTCAAATCCGGTGGTAATTGATGTTCCGGTTACTTTTTCATTTAAAACAATTTTTATATGTTCAGATTTTCGCTGATTGATCTCATGAGACACACCAATCACCCTCTTTTCAATATATTTATTTCAAAACTACTCAAATGGGCGGGCTCCTGTATACATCCGATTTGTCCAACTAACAATCAGATTGCAAAACTACTCAATTGCGCCGGCTCCTGCATACGTCCAGTTTGTCCCGCTAACAATCAGAATTCAGTTGGGTCGGCTCCCTGTTCAGAAATTTGTAGTGACAAAGGGAAAATGCCTGACTTCTTCCATTCATCGGTAAGCGCTTCAAGCAATCCATCGTTTTTTACCAGCGCAATACCGCAGTCGCCACCTCCGGCTCCTGACGACTTGCCACCTCCGTATTTATTGGCAATATCAATTAATTGTTTTAACTCCTTTGTTTCAATCGCAAAAGAAACATGTTCACCGAGTTTTTGTAAGGCCATTCGATTTTTCTTGATCCCATCAATGACACCTTCCACACTCTTTTGCAAAAAACTTTCCAAGATACGGGTAACAGCGTCCGTACTTTCCTTTAAAAAGCGTTTATAAACAGGAGGGTTGTCATTTCGTATACGTTGAACCGTCTTTACCATCGATGCCGTTGATGCCGCCTTTTTCGTCCAACCGACAGCAAGATGCATCTCAATAGGCGGCGTTAGCCTTTCTATATGAAGACCCGGCCAGTCCATTTTCAACAAATCGCTTAAACTTGTCCCTTTTTTTAATTCTTGGTTCAACCATTCCGGACGAAACATTCGATAATGCAGCCATCCTCCATAGGTTGACGCGGCAATATCGGCACAAGAGCCATTCCCTTGTGTTTGATAATGAGCAATGGCGGATAATTTATAAATCCATTCCTTTGTCGGTCTAATATTTTCCAGCTTATAAAAATTTAACAAAGCCGTAATTACCGTAACAACAATTGCAGCACTCGAACCTAAACCGAATTTCTTTCCGGAATCATCGTCAAGTTCACTTGTTACTGTCAATCGAAACGGCCGAGGGAGGGTCCCGTTTTCCTTCAACAATTGATAAAAAATAGATAAAGCATTTTTTACAAAAACTAATTTTTCATCTTCTTGATTGAAAAGGACTTGGCCATCTTGCAAATTAAATTGAATATCCGGAAAACCGATTTGCGGAAGAGAAATGGTATGAATCGAGTCTTCCTCAATAGTTCCTTTCATATATCGATTAACAGCGATTACGATTGCAAACTGATTCGGCTCAAGCACGGCATATTCTCCGGCAATAAATAATTTGCCGGGAACTTTCACATGAATAACCGATTTTTCCATATATCATCTTCCTATCTTAACAAACATCCGCTTCTCCAGTAGGTAAAAAAGTAACCCCCGGACCCGGATGACAGGTGAAAATCTTTTTAACAGAAGGGATTTGCTTTAATTGATCATACACTTTTTGCTCATCTTCCGGCAAACAAAGTACTTTCACATTCGGGCCGGCATCCATGGTAAAATATGCCTCTATTCCTTGTGAACGTATATTTTGCACTGCTTCCATCACTTCCATGGTCGCACTTTGCCAATAATAAAACGGCGGATTCGCTCCTAATGTTGTTGCATGCATTTTTAGCGCGTTTCTTTCAGCGATTTCACCAAGCAGAGTAAAATCACGGAGCTCAAGTGCATGTTTCAATTCTGATAAATCATGCTCGACCGTATCTAACCAGCCTTGGTAAAAAGGGGAAGTCTCTACTGTCCGCTTCATGCCGGCACGACTTAGTACTTTTTTTCTATTCGTGGCTACCATAACAGACAAAACGGCTATTGGAAAATCATCTTCGTGCAAAATCGGAACGGCAAAAGAATCAGAGCCGTCTTCCTTCACCCCTTTTTGCCATTCAACAAAGCCGCCATAAATGGAACGGCAGGCTGAACCGGACCCAAGGCGGGCAAATTGGGATAATTCCTGTGGGTGTAAGTTCAGACCAATGGCTTTTGTAGCGGCAGCGGCCAAAGCAGCATAACCCGATGCGGATGAAGCAAAGCCGGCTGCTGTCGGGACATGATTTTCAGAACGGACCACAGCAAATAGATGTTTTTTCGCGAATTTTCTAATTGCCCTCAAATAGTTCGAAACTCTCTCTGTATCCGTATGATCAGCCTTTTCACCATTTAAAAAAAATACATCTTCTGTCAACTTTTCATCAAACTCCACAGTTGTAACGGTATAAAATGTATCAAGTGTAACCGACAAGCTGCTATTCATGGGTAAAATCAACGACTCGTCCCGTTTTCCCCAATATTTAATTAATGCGATATTCGTATGGGCCTTAGCGGTTGCTTTCAATGTTTTCACCCCATTCTTCACAGGACAGTTGTTCGCTGTCTTGTTCCACTTTAAAAAACCATGTCTCCGTCGCCCCGGCTTCACGTAACCTTTTACATAGCATCGATGCGTGGTCCCCGTTTTCGGCTAACGCGATGATGCAACCTCCCCGACCGGCACCCGTCAACTTTGCACCAAGGGCACCTTCATTTTTTGCAACGTTTACCAAATGGTCAATAGGTTCATCACTAACGCCTAAGTTTTTAAGTTCAATCTGTGCTAAATTTAACAATTCACCTAATCGCGACAGGTCCCCTGCCATCAGTACATCTTTCGTTTCTCTCGTATATAAACCTAATAAATGAATCGAATGCTCGATATGCTTCGGGTCTTGTTTTCGTTTTGCTAAAATACTCGCCACTGCAAGTTTTGTATTCCTAATTTCGCCCGTATCGGCAACAACAAGATAAAAAGGTTTTTGGATGAAGAGCGGTTTTGGAATAAAGCCTTTTTGAAACAAAATCGGAACATCGCTAAACACCGTTTCCATATCAATACCACTCGGATTTCCATGAGCATATTTTTCAGCAATATTACCAAGTGTCTTTAATTTTGTTTTTGTCAGTGGAATTGCAAAATAATTGGAAAGCCCGCGTACGATCGCCATGGCTGTTGCAGCGCTGGAACCAAGACCTCGTGCGATCGGAATATTAGATATTAGTGTTATCTTTAAATTTGCTTGTTTTTGTCCTAATTCCAATAAAGTTTCATTGATACATAGGGCTAGCCCCTTCATACGTTCAGGAATTCGTTCAAGTGGACCTGTATATTTTTCACTTTCAAATAAAATCTTACCATAAGAATGCTCAACGATACAGGTTGCCGATAACGTAGGAAAAGGAAGAGCAATAGCCGGCTCACCGTAAACAACCGCATGTTCTCCGATTAAAATGACTTTACTGTGAGCTGTTCCGACTGCACGTTTCTCTGAGTGATGCAATACAATTCCCTACTTTCAAAAGGATTCTCCGCTACCCAGCTAAAACAGATACTAGCCATGGTGCAGAATATAACACCATAAATTGTACACCAAAATTAACGCCATAGCGACTTAAAGTGCCGGAAACAATCCCGATTAATAAAACACCGGCAATATTTAGCCAGCCTGCATCCATAAATGCAAGCAAGAAAACAAGGGCAACAAATAATCCCAAAATGGCTTCATGGGGAATCCATTTAAAGACAAAGGCACAAATTTCATTGGCGTATTTAATAATAATGACATATGTGAAAAATAAAGAAATACCTACACCTATGAAAATTGCCCAAAGAAAATCAGTGAACGATAAAATATGATGCAAATTATGATCCAATGTGAATACAGGCGGTGCATTGAACAACGGATTGGCAGGGCCGAGTGCCACGGAAGAGAGCGGAAAACCTAAGGCAATCAACGGGATTAGTGACCCGGCAATATAGGTAGCATTTGCCAGAGCCTCCATACAACTAATGGCAAGGGAGGATCTTTTCACGGGTTCTTTTTCTTGTTTTGAAAATAATTCGCCAACAAGCGTCGTCACTCCAACCGCACTGAACATAAATGTAATGGTACCGGCGAGCGATGCAATTGAGCTCATCCCGACTTCCTTTTTTGTTAAAATTTTAAATGGGTTCGGGAATCCTTTCTCTTTTGCTGATTTTTTTAAAATAATTTCTTTATGATGATGGCGGATGAGTTGTTTTCTTCTTTCTTTACTTAATAAATCAAGCAATGTAACAATGACAGGACCAATGGTAATACCGAGAAAAAAAGAAATAAACACATTTTTATTTTCCGGTACAATTCCAAGGTCCCAATATAAGTGTCTTAGTCCTTGTATCAGTAAAGCAAAGGGGATGATGATGATCAAAGACAACCAGCGATTCGTTGAAAGTAATGCCAATAAAACCGCCCCGGCAAACAAAATCGGATTGGCATACTCATTGATCCGTTCAGCAAAAGGAACTAATACACTTGCCAATAATAAACTGACCGGAACAGAAACGAGGGTGCCGATTACGGAACCGGACATCATTTTCTTTATACTCGTTTCTGATTGTCCATATTTTTTTAAAACAAGGGCATGCTCAACCATTGGTGTCGCCATCACGCCACCGGGTATCCCGGCAACGGCTACCGGCACCGAATCGGTTAATTTATGAGCAATAACCGCAGCCATATAAAAGGTAAGGACGACAATCGGTTCAACACCGGCCAAGACAATGGCTAACGTTATCGGCGCAATCACTGCCGTTTCATCTGTACCGGGGACGATGCCAATAATTGTATAAATTGCCGTACCGAGAATGGCGGCAATAAGCATTTGTATAAGTAGATTCACATCCATCTATTTACCTTCCTCTGTTTCGATTAAATTCCGTTTTGGTTTTATGATAACACTGCAAATAATAAACCCGATTAATGCACCCGACAATCCAAAGAATAACGGTTTAGGCGGATCATTCGGAGCCAGTAAATAAGCCCCGAGGGTCATGATACTGCAGATAATGAAAGAAATCACCAGGTCTTTAATGCTTACAAAATCCTCCCACACTTCCACATATTCGGAATGGTCCTGTGTTTTTTGGTAAGTTGGATCGGCTTTTGATTTTGCCATGTGCATCTCCTTTCCGGAAAAACATACTGCTTCTTTTGGTAGTTTCAGTATTTTCCACTATTTGTATACAGCTCGTTTAAAGCCACTTCCATTATAGTGATATTGATAATCATTTTCAATTATTTATTACAGAAAGAGCCGGGTATTTTGGGCTAAACTATTTGGGGGGAATAAAAAGCACAAAAATGTTCTTGAGACACGCTCTA
>NZ_CCRF01000011.1 GCF_000751775.1 Caldibacillus thermoamylovorans | reverse complement strand
TCGTTCCATTGGACATTTTTTCGAATAAAATGCTTCAATCTGTCCATTACAACCGACCTATTAGACAGTTTTACAAATAGAATGTACCAAACTGTCCATTACATCCGCCCTACTAGACATTTTTACAAAAAAAAACACCAAACTGTCCATAAAGCTAATTCCCGCCGCAACCTTCTCCATGTACAAAACCTATAAAAAAATCCCCCACTTTTTAAAGCAGGAGATTCCGCTATGCTTTCTTTTATAATTGTTGTGCATACAACCCTAGTTTCTTCAGTTTTTCCGTAACTAGTTCTTTTTCATGGGTGGTGAGACCGCCCATAATTTTGCTCATCGCCTCTTTATGCTTTGGAAAAATATCCTCCATTAATTTTTTACCCTCGTCTGTAATCGAAGCATAAATAACCCGGCGATCAGTCGGACATGCTTTTCTTGTTAAATAACTTTTATTCTCCAATTTATCAATAACATAGGTAATGCTACTGGAGGCCAGCAAAATTTTTTGTCCAACTTTTTGAATCGGTTGATCACCTTTATGAAAAAGCAATTCCAAAACGGCAAATTCAGTCAAATTCAGTCCATATTCCTTGACATTCTTGACAATTTGCTTTTCAATTGCTTCAAATGCTCTTGATAATACGATAAAGAGTTTTAAAGAAACATCTTGGTCTCTTTCCACATTTTTGTTACTCATCGTATCAGATCCTTTAATAATAATATCTCGAATTCGAAATAATTATACTAACAGTTAGGCAAGTTTGTCAAGGTAAAAGCAATGAAACCGGCACATCTATATTTTGTTACGCAAATTATTTGCTATACTATTAAGGAAGAGATTTTTCATTCCAGCAACAAATAGGTTGAAAGGAGTATTCGATGAAATCATTAATTATCGCAGAAAAGCCGAGTGTCGCACGGGAAATCGCCCGTGTTCTCGATTTGCGTGAAAAACATAAATCTTATATCGAGGGAAAACAATATATCATTACCTGGGCCCTTGGTCATCTTGTGGAACTAAAAATGCCCGAGAACTATGACCCGAAATATAAAACTTGGCGCCTGGAGGATTTGCCTATCATCCCGGATAAAATGGGTTTGAAGGTCATCAGGCAGACAAGTCATCAGTTTAAAGCAATTGAGGGACTCGCAAAACGTCAAGATATAAAGGACCTTATTATTGCTACCGATGCCGGTCGGGAAGGTGAACTGGTTGCCCGTTGGATTATCGAAAAAATTCATTGGAAAAAGCCGATCAAACGACTTTGGATATCTTCTGTCACAGACCGGGCCATTCGTGACGGTTTTAAACAGTTAAAACCGGGAGAACAGTTTGAAAATCTGTATCAGTCCGCTGTATGCCGGGCTGAAGCAGATTGGCTCATTGGTTTGAACGTATCACGGGCATTGACAACAAAATACAAGGATCCGCTCTCAGCCGGCCGGGTGCAAACACCTACTCTGTCACTCATTATCGACCGGGAAAAACAAATTCAAAAATTTGTCCCGAAAAAATATTGGGTCATCAAAGCAAAATGCGGTTCTCTTGAAGTCGAATGGGAAAAGAACGGGGAAAAACGGATATTCGATAAAGAACAGGCAGAAAAAATGATTACCAAAGTGAATGGTCAAAAAGCCGTTGTCACCGAGATTAACACAAAAGAAAAAGCAGAACAACAGCCGCTTCCTTATGACCTGAACGAATTACAACGGGATGCGAATAAACGATACGGTTTTTCCGCCAAAAAGACGTTAAGCGTATTACAAAAATTATATGAGGAACATAAATATGTCACCTACCCAAGAACCGACTCCCGCTATTTAACGACAGATATGGAAGCAACGATGTATGAGCGGTTAACCGGCATTTCTTCCGCCTATAAAGAGGAAGTCAAACCACTTTTGGCAAACAGAGGGAAAGTGATTGCCAAACGCGTATTTAATAACGAAAAAGTGTCAGATCACCATGCAATTATTCCCACTGAAGAAAAAGTCCATATAAATGATCTGTCGTCGGATGAGCGGAAGATTTACGATTTAATTGTTCGGCGCTTTTTAACAATTTTTTATCCGCCGTTTAAATATGAAACGGTCCAAGCGCAGTTCAAGGTAAATGGCGAAACCTTTACAGCAAAAGCAAGGAATATTAAAGATTGGGGTTTTAAAAAAATTCAAGGTCATGATGAGGAAGAACCGGCACACAATAATCTTCAAACATTAAAAATAGGACAAAACGATTCCATCCGGGGCATTCAAATGGAAGAAAGATTGACAGAGCCCCCGCTCCGTTATTCGGAAGCCGATTTACTCGGGCAAATGGAAAAATACGGACTCGGAACACCGGCGACACGAGCTGAAATCATTGAACGCTTGGTTGAAACGGAGGTCGTCGAACGGCAAAATGGTCGGTTTTATTCAACCCAAAAAGGCCGTCAGCTAATGGACCTTGTTAATAAGGACTTGAAATCACCGGAATTGACAGCGAAATGGGAAAAGGAACTGGAACTGATTGCGCGAGGTAAAGCCAATCCGAAACAGTTTTTGAAAAATATTCGCAAGCAAACAGAGGCCCTCGTCTCGGAAATTAAACAAAGTGACAAACAATACCGTACGCCAAACTTAACCGGTTCGAAATGTCCGGAATGTGGGTCATTTTTGAAAGAGCGGAATACAAAAGACGGGAAGTTCCTTGTCTGTTCCAGTTTGGATTGCTCATACCGGCGCCGCAAAGAGCCAAAGTTGTCCAACCGAAGATGCCCGCAATGTCATAAAAAAATGGAAATTCATGAAGGAAAGGCTGGTCTGTATTTCCAATGCCGGAATTGCAATATCGTTGAAAAAGCCGAGGAAAAGAAAAAGGCCGTAAACAAACGGGAAGAAAGGAAACTTTTGCAAAAATATACAAAGAAAGATGAATCCTTTGGCACAAGTCTCGGCGATTTGTTGAAAGCAAAATTAGAGGGGAAAGAATAACCGGATCTTACAAAGAAGGCTTAGGATCATCACCTAAGCCTTTTCTCTTTTTATCTATTTCGTTAACTCTGCAAATTGGGCTTGCGTTACATTCGCTAATTGGTGCGGGTCCATTACTATTTGCATGCCGATTTTTCCGGCACTTACGACGATTTCCGGTAAATGTTCAGCACTGGCATCGATAAAAGTTGGGTAGTTTTTCTTCATTCCAATCGGTGAACAGCCACCGCGAATATAGCCGGTCCATTTTTGCAAGTCCTTTACATGCAACATTTCCAGTTTCTTTTCTCCTGCTGCTTTTGCTGCCTTTTTCAAATCCAATTCTTTTTCAACCGGAATGACGAACACATACAGATTTTGTTCATGATGGGTGACTAATGTTTTAAAAACGGATTCCGGTGGCCGCCCGACTTTTTCTGCAACAGCCATGCCATCAATTTTTCCATCATTTGCATCATATGACAATGTTGAATAGGGGATTTTATCTTTATCCAATATTCTCATTGCATTTGTTTTCATGCTCATTTTCACATTACTCCCTTTTAATATGTAACTCTGAAATTAAAATTTCCAAAATAACGTTTCAAACCGACTCCCGCTCCGTTCAATGACGCCACTTTATTCAGAAGTTACGTCAAGTCACCAATCCGGTTGTTTTCAGCCGACGCTCCAACAATACTAGCCGCCAACTGTTTATAAACAAGCGTCAAACCACCAATCCGAATGTTTCAACCCGGCTCTTCCTCTCGCTTCATCCAATAGCACCCCGGATATCATACTCCGCCAAATCAATCTCAAACTCCCGACCGGTCACTAAACATGCGAGCTGACTGCCGAGAAAAGGGGCCATTGTTAATCCAGAAGCACCTAAACCATTTGCCAAATAAAGCCCTTCATAGCTTGGTACTTCACCAATAACCGGGAGAAAATTTGGTGTAAACGGACGGAAGCCGACTCTGACATCGATAACTTCTCCGTCTTGAAGACCCGGTGCAACTTCAAATGCCTTTGAAAAAATTTCATGTAGACCACCGGCTGTTACACGAAGGTCGAATCCGGTATGATTTTCATGGGTAGCTCCGACGACTACCTCACCGCCATCAAACGCCAAGATACTTTGGTCACCGGGCGGCATAACAACCGGCCAAGAGTCAGTAAGTTGATTTTTCAATTTCAAATGAACAATTTGACCTTTTTGATAAGTAATTAACAAGCGGACTCCCAACGGTGCAAGAAGTTCATCTGCCCATGCCCCTGCTGTGATTACCACACAATCACCCGCAATCAATTCCTTACCAACCTTAACACCTTGAACAGTTCCATTCCCACCTACTAACGCTGCCGAACCATTTACTATGTTTGCCCCATATTTTTCAGCACCGCGTAACAATGCATCCCGTAATGCTCGACCATTCACACGGGCAGCTCCACTGATATGTACCGAAGCATATCCCTTTTTCAGCAATGGAAACATATTTCGTGTTTCCTCTTCTGTTAACATTGTAATTTCCCCTATTTCCGGTGCATCTTCTTTCCGTATTCTTGCCCGTTCTTCCATTTGTTTCAACTTTTCGATATCCGTATGAATGCTAATCGCCCCAACCTGTTTATAGCCGGTCTCTTGTTCCTCATCATCTTGTAATTGCTTAATAAGCCGGGGATAATAAGCCGCACCTTTTTTTGCCAACCGATACCACGCTTTATTCCTTCTTTGTGATAACCAAGGACAAATCATTCCCGCGGCGGCATCTGTTGCCTGACCCGCGTCTTTTCGATCAACAACTACGACATCGGCGCCCAATTTTGCTAAATGATAGGCAGTTGCCGCACCTAAAATTCCTGCACCAATTACGATATACCTTGACACTACACATCCTCCATTTCTCAAAAAATGACCCTCTTTAATACTTTTTCTGTAAAAACTTTATTAAAAACATGGGAATAGCGACAAGTCCGCTAAAATTACTCCATCTATTTTAGCCCATATAAAAATATCAAGAAAAACCCGAACTGGATTGTAAGATTTTTCCTAGCCAGAATTAAATTAAAAAAGTATAATTATAATTAAATTCATTTTTATTATTTCTCGACATCGTAATTGTTGTTTGATTCAGAAAACATTATTATTCATTGGTTAACACCCAATTATATAATACATATTTTATGTTTTACAGATATAACCCGGAAACTTTTTTGGATGCTAATCAGATTATTTTTTCCTATTATACTACTTTACCCGTGCGAATCGCGACTTGTAGATCGTCAAATGAAAGGAATCTTTCGAGTATGCCCTTATTCACGCATCGAATATTCTTAATATTTCCAGCAGCAGTTAAATTAGCTTTATTGTTAGAAATGTATGATTTAAGAAAAGCGCAGAGCGCCCGCTTAGCGACGTACAAACTGGAGCGCCCCGCAATGAGATAAAGGAAACACGGCGAGGGACGAGCCGATGTTGACTTATCGTAGTGGAGGGGAGCTAGTTTCTCAGTCGCTGGCGCTCGTAGCTAGACAATAAAACTAATCCCAAGTTAATTGCTTGTATTTTTATACTTTCTTATACTAAAACAGAAACAGTATCAAATCTATCACAGAGGTGTCAATATGAAACATTTTTTCAATTTTAAAACAATTAACAAGAAAATTATTGTCGGTTTTACGGTTGTTATCCTAATCAGCTCACTGTTAGTTGTCTATAATCTATTTTCCTTTTACGCAACGAACAAAAAAACTGAAGATATTGTGGATCAACAACTTCAATTCGTCATTGCGAATGATCAATTGGCATACAATGTTTCCGAAAGATTAGCTCTCGTTAGAGGATATATTCTATATGGTGATAATGATTACCGTAAAAAGTTTAATCAATATACCGGTGAAAGTAAAAACATACAGGAACAAATTTTGAAAATCGACAAGTCCAAAGAGGTAAAAGATCTTTTTGCTAAACAAGAAAATTGGGAAAGAGTTATTGTTCAAGATGTATATACAGAACTATCAAAGGGAAATGAGGAACAGGCTTTAAAAACATTATCTGAAAAAGTGGAACCATTATCCGATGAATTAGTTACTGCTTATTCAACACAATCCGAAAAACGACAAAAAGAAATAAATGATATGGGCGATCAAATTATACATAGCGGGCAGACAAGTATGATGATTAGTGTAATTATTTCTATCATTGTAATCATTTCGAGCATTATTGTTGCCTTTTTTACCGGCAAGTCCATATCAAAACCGATTAAGCTTGTTGAAGAACGAATGAACCTGATTGCGAGTGGAAATTTAAGCGGGAAACCTTTGGAAACACAATTACTTGATGAAACTGGTCATCTTATCCAGTCGACAAATCGGATGAATTTGCAAATGCGGGAATTAATTTCCAAAATTAAATCTGTCTCCGATACCGTTACTTCTCAAAGTGAGGAATTAACCCAGTCAGCTAATGAAGTAAAAGCAGGTGCGGAACAAACGGCAGTCACCATGCAAAATTTGGCCGCCAATGCAGAAACACAAGCAAATCGTGCCGAACGCTTATCATCGATTATGAAATCTTTCCATGAAAAAGTAGAAGCAGCAAATGATAATGGAGTCCGGGTTGAACAAACATCGAAACATATTTTGGAAATGTCCAGTGAAGGCGGTAGACTCATGTCTTCATCAACTGCTCAAATGGAAAAAATTGATTCGATTGTCAAACAAACGGTAGAAAAAGTTCAAGGACTTGATACCGAATCGCAAAAAATATCAAAATTGGTTTCCGTCATTAAAGAGATTGCCGACCAAACGAATCTATTAGCCTTAAACGCAGCAATAGAAGCAGCAAGGGCCGGAGAACATGGTAAAGGATTTGCAGTTGTCGCCGATGAAGTTAGGAAGCTGGCTGAACAAGTATCTTTTTCCGTCAAGGACATTACAGGAATTGTAGCTAATATTCAAAATGAGGTCAGTGAGGTAACAGATGTGTTGGAAGAAGGATACACGGAGGTTGAACAGGGCACTTCACAGATCAAAATGACAGAGGAACGTTTTAAACAGATTAATCTGGCTATTACTGAAATGGCAAATCATATTAAACAAATATCAATGAATCTGGCCGAAATTGCCAACAATAGTGAGGAAATGAGTGTCTCTGTTCATGAAATTGCCGCCACCGCCCAAGAAGCAGCTGCCGGTATTGAGCAAACTTCTGCCTCCTCCCAACAAACAAGCAGTTCGATGGAGATTATTACCGAAAGTTCAAATCTCCTTGCAAAACTGGCAGATGAAATGAATAAGCTAATCGGTACATTCAAGCTTTAAAGAAAGAAACTTTATCAGCGGGGATTTTCCATCTCCGCTGATTTTTTTAATGATACGCAAATCCCGGTAGTTTTTTTACAAGTTAAAATTTCCAACTACGTCGAATTCACTTCTTTGCAGGAAATTGATACTTTCCCTCTCATATAAAAAATCACCTCCAAAAGCCATGGAGGTGTCTATAAAATCAAACAAAAAGGGATAACCATGTGGGGATGGAGGGTCCCCAAATGGAGGAACTAACATGACAAACTTAATCAAATTGCTCTTCTTCAGTTGATAATTTCAAGCTGAGTTGAGCTACTACCATCTTAAACAATTTGCTCTTCTTCAGTTGATAATTTCAAGCTGTTGTCGAGCTGCTACAATCTTAAACAAATTGCTCTTCTTCCGTTGATCCTTTCAAAGCTGTTGTTGAGCTGCTACCACCGGTAACAATGGTGGCTACTTCATCAAAATAACCTGTTCCAACTTCACGTTGATGTCTTGTTGCCGTATAACCTTTATCTTCGCTGGCAAATTCTCTTTGCTGGAAGTCACTATAAGCAGCCATGCCGCGATCACGGTAGTCATAAGCCAATTCAAACATACTGTGGTTCAAAGTATGGAAGCCGGCCAAAGTAACAAATTGATACTTGTAACCCATTTTTGCAATTTCTTTTTGGAACTCGGCAATTGTTTTTTCAGGCAATTTTTTCTTCCAGTTAAATGATGGTGAACAGTTATACGCCAACAGTTTACCCGGGAATTTTTCATGAATCGCATCCGCAAAACGTTTTGCTTCTTCCAAATTCGGCTCGGAAGTTTCACACCAGATCAGGTCGGCATACGGTGCATAAGCGAGTCCTCGGGAAATAGCTTGCTCTATCCCGTCTCGTACATAATAGAATCCTTCCGGCGAACGCTCACCTGTTAAAAATTCATGATCATAAGGATCTACATCACTTTGTAATAGTTGAGCTGCGTTTGCATCTGTCCGGGCGATTAACACAGTCGGTACATTTAATACATCAGCTGCAAGACGGGCTGAAATTAAATTACGAACGGCAGATTGCGTTGGTAATAATACTTTACCACCTAAATGGCCGCATTTTTTCTCAGACGATAATTGATCTTCAAAGTGAACGGCTGCAGCACCGGCTTCAATCATTGCCTTCATTAATTCATAAACATTTAACGCACCGCCGAACCCTGCTTCAGCATCAGCAACAATTGGAACGAACCAATTTGTATCGTCACGACCTTCAATGCTGTCAATTTCATCAGCACGCTGTAATGCTTGATTAATCCGTTTTACAACATTTGGAACGCTGTTTGCCGGATATAAGCTTTGATCCGGATACATTTGCCCGGCCAAGTTGGCATCAGCTGCAACTTGCCAACCGCTGACATAAATGGCTTTTAAACCGGCTTTCACTTGTTGAACGGCTTGGTTACCGGTTAAAGCACCAAGGGAATGAATATAATCTTCTTCATGTAATTGTTTCCAAAGAAGTTCAGAACCCCTTTTTGCCAAAGTATGTTCAACGAGTACTTTTCCCCGCAGACGAACAACATCTTCTGCCGTATACGGGCGGGTAATTCCTTTAAACCTTTCTGAATTCCAAATCTCTTTTAATTGTTGGATTTGTTCAGCTTTACTACTCATTGTGATTTCCTCCTAAGAAAATGTATTTATATTAATTTTTAAAAAAACCAAGAATAATAGACTACGAATTAATCCAGCTTTTCATATCCGGGAATGGTCAAAAATTCAATGAACTCTTCCTGCTCGATTAATTCTCTAAATAGTGCTGTTGCTTCTTCAAATCTGCCTTGTTCAAATCGTTCTGCACCAATTTCTTGCTTAATCTTTTCCAATTCTTCCTCAATCATTTGCTCAACCAGCTCAAACGTAACTTTCCGACCATCACTTAATATTCCTTTTGGATGGCGAATCCATTGCCATACTTGAGCCCGGGAAATTTCAGCAGTAGCGGCATCTTCCATCAAGTTATACAGCGGAACCGCCCCTTTTCCCATTAACCAAGCTTCAATATATTGAATCCCGACACTGATATTGGTGCGGAGTCCGGATTCGGTAATGTCTCCTTCAGGTACTTCCACCAGCTGCTCAGCGGTAATTTCAATGTCATCCCGTTTCCGAACGATTTGGTTCGGTTGCGGCATATATTGGTCAAATACTTCCTTGGCAACCGGAACGAGACCCGGGTGGGCGACCCAACTTCCATCGAAGCCGTCTTTCACTTCTCGTTCTTTATCCTTGCGCACCTTTTCAAATGCAGACGCGTTGGCAACCTCATCATTTTTAACCGGAATTTGGGCAGCCATTCCGCCGATTGCCGGGGCATTCCGCTTATGGCAAGTTTTTGCCACATAAAGTGTATAGGCACGCATAAACGGTACTTCCATTGTCACTTGGGAACGGTCCGGTAATATAAAATCCGGGTGTTTCCTGAACTTTTTGATCGTACTAAAAATGTAATCCCAACGACCGCAATTCAATCCGGCACTATGTTCTTTTAATTCATACAAGATTTCATCCGCTTCAAATGCTGCTGTAATTGTTTCGATAAGTACGGTTGCTTTAATCGTCCCTTGAGGAATGCCAAGTTCTTCTTGGGCAAATACGAAAACATCATTCCAAAGACGGGCTTCTTTTGCATTTTCCAATTTCGGTAAGTAAAAATAAGGTCCGGACCCACGCTTAATCAATTCTTTTGCATTGTGATAGAAAAATAGACCGAAATCAAAGAGACTTGCCGAAATTGGCTCCCCATCAATTAAAAAATGTTTTTCTACCATATGCCATCCTCTTGGGCGAACAAGTAAAGTGGCCATTTCATCTTTTAATTGATACACTTTACCGTTTGGCGCCGTAAACTGTAACGTTCTTCGGATAGCATCCCGTAAATTCCTCTGCCCTTGTATCGTATTGGCAAATGTCGGTGCGTTTGCATCCTCAAAATCGGCCATGAATACTTTTGCTCCCGAGTTAAAGGCATTGATGACCATTTTCGGATCCCCTGCAGGACCGGTAATCTCTACCCGTCTGTCTTGCAGATCTTTTGGAATTGGTGCAATGGTCCAGTCCCCTTCACGAATAGCTTTCGTCTCTTCTAAAAATGTTGGTTTCTTGCCTTGGTCAAATTCCTTTTGTAATTCTTCACGGAGTTGCAACAATGATTTTCTTTTTTCTTCAAAACGTTCATGCAATTTCTCTAAAAATGCTGCTGCATCGTCCGTTAAGATTTCAGATTTTTCATATTGCAGTCTTTCCTGAATCCTTTCCATTTCTACACCCCTTTGTCACATCTGAATACTTGGTAAAATTTTGTCCACACATATAGAACTATGAATCTATAAATCATCCACACCTACATCCCGGTGAATGTTGCAGTGGAGATTTCCAAAGAAGTTTTAAAACTAAAATCTTCATTCCTTGATGCGTGTCCACTTCGCCGCTGGAGCATTCATCCGTTATGTACACCGCATTGGTTTTCAATGAAATTCATCTCCCACCTGAATACTCACACATCGAGGTGGGAGTCTTTCCGCCCGAGGTTGGTAAAGTAAATTCTGTTATATTACAAAGAAGCCGATTGACTTACAGATTCCGATAACATTTCTAAGTGCCTAAGTTTAATCCAATAATCCTGTACCATTACAACGGAAACAATCAACAATACCTGAATCATGACAATGATCGCAATGAGCATGATTTGACTTCTTTTCCAAATGGCAAGTACAAGGCATTTCTCCGTTCCCTTCACAAGTTGGACAATTCATTATAAAATCCCCTTTCATGTTTTTGTATTACTACAGTATCTTTATTTATTAATTATTATATAACAGATTTTTGAAAACGCAACCCCTTTTTAGAAAATTCTTTCGACAAAATGCAAAATTTTTTTGGAGGTCACTGAAATACTATTGCTCACACAATATATAGTAAGGTGAACCGCAAAAATAACACTAGATACAGTGTTCAAAAAGTCATCCTTCATATTTTTCAGCCGTCTTTTTTTGCCCGCATTTGTTTTTTCCAATTTGAAATGTTAAATGATTCCCTTAAAAAATGATAAACTATTTATGAATTACTATGGAAAAAGAAAGGATTGGCCACGTATGAAACCAGCAATCCGCTTTGAGCAAGTGAACTATTCTGTTGATGGTTTACATGTTTTAAGAAATATAACCGGTTTTTTCCCAAAAGGTAAAATAACGACACTGGTCGGGCCGTCCGGTGCAGGAAAAACAACACTGTTTCGCCTGTGTAACGGGCTGAAGTCACCGGATTCCGGGGATATTTTTATTAATGAGAAGCATATCAAGGAATATGACCCGGTAACATTAAGACGAAAAGTTGGACTGGCCCTGCAAAATGCTACGATGATTGATGGAACGGTTTTCGATAATTTATCACTTCCGTTAAAATTACAGGGGAAACAATTGGAAGAAGCTGAGGCAAAAAGGTTACTGAATTTAGTTGGATTAGAGGAACAGTTTTTATCTCACGGTGCAAAGGATTTGTCAGGCGGGCAAAGGCAAAAGGTATCGATTGCCAGAACTTTGGTGAACCGACCAGAGATTCTCCTCCTTGATGAAATTACCTCTGCCCTTGATCGTATCTCCCAACAAGACATTGAAGAATTAATTATGAACATTAATAAAAAATTTGGCACAACGATTATTTGGATTACCCACAATCTTGATCAAGCTGTAAAAGTAGCAGACTATACCTGGGTAATGATAGCCGGGGAAGTTGTTGAAACCGGAGATATCTCTGTATTAACAGCGCCGAAAAATGAACGGGTCAAGCTGTTTGTAAAGGGGGAAGAGAATTGAGCTTTTTAAATCTTACACTTTCACTAATCTTTGTTCTTATCCCGCTTATTTTATCGAAAACATTAAATCTTGGTTTAGAAAAAGATACAATTATTGCCGTTGTCCGGTCGATTATTCAACTTCTGACAGTGGGATATATTTTACATTTTGTTTTTACATCCAATGATTATCTATATATTATTTTAATGATTGGTCTAATCATCGGTGCTGCTACGGCGAATGCCCGTAAAAAAGGAACATCGATCCCCGGCATTACCGGCAAATTAATTTTTACCTTTCTGTTTGTGGAATTGTTAACACAAGGGATTTTGTTAGGATTCGGGATTACACCGCCAACCGCCCAATACATGATTCCAATTAGCGGGATGATGGTCGGCAATTCCATGGTGCTTGCCATTTTGTTTCTTAATCGGTTTGCGTCGGAAGTCCACGCTTACGAAGAGGAAATTGAACTTATTTTGTCGCTTGGCGGGACTCCGAAACAAGCCATTCATCGGCAATTGATTACAGCCATTAAGGCAAGTACGATACCAACAATTGAAAGTCAAAAAACGATGGGACTTGTTCAGTTACCGGGGATGATGAGCGGTCAAATTATCGCCGGTGCCGACCCGATCCAGGCGGTACAATTCCAATTATTAGTTTTATTTCTTTTGCTTACCACTGCAGTTATTACTAGTGTTTTATTAGGGTTCTTATCCTATCCGACTCTGTTTAACCAGAGAATGCAACGGGTAAAAGAAGGAAACCCCACGGATTAATCGTGCCGTGGGGCTGTTTTATGCTCATATCCAATACTCTTTGTTCCATTAAAAGTCATTGACTGTTTTTATTGGCTACAGCTGAAGCCTCTTTCCAATACATTGCCATTGCTGTGCCAATAATTAGCACAATCGTCGAGAAATAGTACGGGAAATTTAAATTAATGTCAAATAACATGCCGCCGACAATCGGACCAAATATATTCCCAAAACTTGTAAATGTTGAATTCATTCCCCCGATAAATCCTTGATCATTTCCGGCGACTTTCGACAAATACGTTGTAACCGCCGGACGAATTAAGTCAAAACCGGCAAAAACGATAAACGTGACCAATAAGATTGAGAAATAATGATTGACTATGGTCATGACAAAAACAACGATGGAGGAAAACAGGAAACACCAACGTATTAACCGGATTTCTCCAATTTTTTTCGTTAAGTAATCAAATAAAAACACTTGGCCAACAGCACCAATGATTCCACCGCCCATAATAATGATCGCAATATCTTTTGGTGAAAATCCAAATTTATGATCAATAAATAGACTAAATAACGACTCAAATGCTGAAAGTCCAAATGAAGAAATAAAGATTAATAACAATGGTATGAAGTAAATTGGTTTAAACGCGACTTTCCATGTTGTGGATTGTGAATGTTCCGGAACCTTTGTCTCCTCTAATCTTTCCGGTTCCTTCAATAGGATAAAGGATAAGATTGCGGCAAAAACACCTAAAAAACCCGCTACATAAAACGGTAGCCGTGCACTAAATTCAGCTAAAAAACCACCGAGTCCCGGACCGATAATAAATCCGGTATTAATGGCTGCAGACATATATCCTAACGCTTTCGGTCTCTCATGTGCCGTCGTAATATCAGCAATAAATGCGGTAACAGCCGGCATGATAAAAGCACTGCTTAAACCGCCGAACATACGAGAAAGGAATAAGACTTCCACTGTTTTTCCGATTCCAAATAAAAATTCCGACAGGCCGAAGATAACCAACCCAATTACAATCATTCGCTTCCGTCCATAACGGTCTGCCCATCTGCCGGCAATGGGAGAGGATATAAGTTGAACAAAGGCAAATACAGCCACCATATACCCTACAACTGCCCCATTGATTGACAGTTCATTCATTATCGTTGGTAAAACAGGAACAACTAAACCAATTCCTAAAAATGCTAAAAATAAATTTGCTAGTAAAATACTTAATGTGACTTTCTTTTTCTTATCCATACTTACTCCTTACATAAAATCTTCAAATATCGTATCTCTATCTTAAACGATAACCAATGAATAATAAAACCTTAAAAACCCTAATTTTAATTATATCAAAAAAGATGCTGTACTTTGCAGCATCTTTTTTCAATATCGCTTCATTACCCATCAAGGCTCAAGTTAACCTTAAATGAGCGGGAATTCGATTATTCCCTGTTTGTTCGTTGAAATAACCAGACGTATACGGGCAACGGATTTGAACCCGCCACCCCTACGGCCCGAACGTAGTGCTCCAGTTAAATAACCAGTTACGGGCAAGCCCCTCTCAGCCATAGGTGTGGTGGTTTTACGGCCCGAAAAGGCGGGATAAAATGAAGTCATAATTCTTTTGTTTTACCGATGAATTTTCGGTGATTTTCCGTACGCTCTTGTTCATACAACCAGACGACGATAACGAGACAGGCCAGCGCTACTTCGGAAAGTGCCATAAATGCGATCGAATATTGTCCGGTAATATTATGAACGGCAGTTAAAACTAACGGCGGGAAAAAACCACCAAGTCCGCCCATGGCTGAAACAATTCCATTTACGACACCGGCTTGTTTTGAAAAATAAAGCGGGACAAGTTTAAACACTGTTCCATTACCAATTCCTACGAATAATGCCACAGCCAAACAACCTACCGTAAACAATTCAATATTTGGCGAAAAGGCAAGAATAACTGCTGACAAGGTCACCGCGATAAATGTAAACATTAAAATAATAAATGAATTGAATTTATCCGCCAACAACCCGCCTATCGGACGCATAAGTGTCGCAAGTGCAATGAATCCTGCCGTCCGTATCCCGGCATCAACTGAATCTAAATTGAAATTGTTAACCAAAAAGTTAGGTAAGAACATGGTAAACGCAACAAACGCACCGAATGTAATGAAATAAAACAAGCTTAGAAACCAGAGAGTCGTATTTTTGCATACACTTTTAAGTTGCTCAGCCATTGATTGTTTTACTTTCACTTCTTTCCGGTCGCCAAATATGAAGTTAAAAACGATAAAGATAAGCAATAAAATTAAATAAAGTTGTGCTGTTTTTTGCCATCCAAGTGATTGAGCAATAATCGGAGCGCCAAAAGTGGTAATCGCAGTTCCGGCATTGCCTACCCCATACACACCATTAATAAAACCTTGCTTTTCTTTCGGATAATATTTTGGCAGTGATGTAACACCAACAGAAAAAACTGCTCCGCCAATTCCAAGGAACAACCCACCAATGACTAAATCAATAAATGAATTTGCCACGCTAACATAAAAAACCGGAAACAATAATACAGTAAAACTTATCATAAATAATTTACGTGCACCAAAACGATCGGTGTAAAAACCAATAGGAATTCGTAAAAGCGAGCCTAAAATAACCGGGATCGCCGTAATAATTGAAACTTGGCTTTCTGTTAATGGAATATCTTGCTTAATGCTAGGGATTAACGATGAAATTAAAACCCACATCATAAAGCCCGTTACGAGTGAAGCTGTTTGCAATGTTAACTGAATCGATGGTTTTCTCATCGGAAAAATCTTCCCTTCTTAAAAATTTTTTATATTTAACGGATTTAGTTTTTATTTATCTTTATCTTAAAAGGTAAAAAGGTGGTATTTGTGTGATGTACATCACATTTTCACCGTTCATATGGTTCATTTTGTGACCACTTTTTGAAAAATAATGAAAAGACAAGGATTGCCTCTTATTGTTCTCTTCCGTTTCTCACCTAGGGAAACCAATAAATCGGCGAAACCCATTCTCGTCACCATTTTTTGAAGAGAAAGCGAAATACCCACCCATCTTTTGGATGCGAAACTTAAGTTGTTATATTCAAATCGTACATACTCTCTTTTTCCTCAGATAAATTCATCTTGTAATAATTTCTACTTTTTCACAAAACCTTCTCTACAAATACTATTATCCACTTTCCTGTGATGTACTTCACAACGAAACCACTTACCTCAATGGTTAAATGATAATAGCAAATACAAAAACACTTACTTTTACAAAAAAGGGAGGATTACGATGAAAAAGAAGGCTTCTCCACTTTGGCAAAGATTCAAATATTTGAAACCGGTAGAGACCTACGCCGACAACCATAGTCAATTGCAAGTCGGCAATCGTGATTGGGAAAATGTCTACCGGAGAAGATGGCAGCATGATAAAGTCATCCGTTCCACACACGGTGTCAACTGTACGGGATCATGCAGCTGGAATATTTTTGTGAAAGACGGCATTGTCACTTGGGAAGGTCAAAGTCTCGATTACCCGACAACAGGCCCTGATATGCCGGAATTTGAACCACGTGGCTGTCCAAGAGGAGCCAGCTTTTCCTGGTATATTTACAGCCCGCTCCGGGTGAAGTATCCGTACATACGGAAAAAACTTCTTGATTTATGGAAGGAAGCAACCGCTACCTATGATAATCCGTTAGATGCCTGGAAGTCGATTGTCGAGGATAAAGAAAAAGCCAAACGATATAAACAAGCACGTGGAAAGGGCGGCCTTGTTCGTACGAGCTGGGATGAAGCCGCAAGAATTATCGCCGCATCTACTCTTTACACAACTTTAACGTACGGTCCGGATCGAAATGTCGGCTTTTCACCAATTCCGGCGATGTCGATGATTAGTTACGCATCCGGAAGCCGCTTCATGCATTTAATGGGTGGCCCAATGTTAAGTTTTTACGATTGGTATGCCGATCTGCCACCGGCTTCCCCGCAAATTTGGGGGGATCAAACCGATGTACCGGAAAGCTCGGATTGGTATAACTCAAACTACATCATTACTTGGGGTTCAAACGTTCCATTAACCCGGACACCGGATGCCCACTTCTTAATTGAAGCCCGTTACAGAGGGACAAAAGTCATCTCGGTTAGCCCTGATTATGCCGAGTCAACGAAATTTGCCGATGAATGGCTATCGGTCAGACAAGGGACTGACGGTGCGGTTGCGATGGCCATGGGACATGTCATTTTAAACGAATTTTACCATCAAAATAGGACCCCCTACTTTGAAGAATATGCGAAAAAATATACCGATCTTCCATTTGCTGTTCTTTTAAAAAATAAAAATGGAACGTTCACACTAGACAGATTTCTCAACGCAAAAGATCTTGGTATTGACTCTGCCAATAATGAATGGAAACCGGCGATGTTTAACAAAAAAACCGGTGACTTCTCCATTCCACACGGCACCATGGGCTCTCGCTGGGATGAGCAAGGTAAGTGGAATCTCCATTTAGTTGATGAACATACAGAGGAACCAATTGAACCTGTTTTAAGCTTTTTAGGTATGGAAGATGAAGTGGTTACAGTCGATATGCCATATTTTGATGAACAAGGAAAGCGAGCAATTCCACGAAATGTCCCTGTAAAAAAAATTGAAGTCGATGGAAAAACCGAATATGTCACATCCGTTTATGACCTAATGCTGGCCAACTACGGAATTGATCGCGGCCTTGGCGGAGAAGCAGCAAGTTCTTATGAAGACCTCACGCCATACACACCGGCATGGCAAGAGCAAATTACCGGAGTCGACGCTGAACTTGTTATAAAAATCGCTCGTGAATTTGCCCAAAATGCCATTGATACGAAAGGTCGCTCAATGATTATTGTCGGTGCCGGCATTAACCATTGGTACAACGCGGACACGATTTATCGTGCCATTGTCAATCTCGTTCTTTTAGTCGGTGCACAAGGCGTGAACGGCGGTGGTTGGGCTCATTATGTCGGCCAAGAGAAATTACGTCCGGTAGAAGGCTGGAACACCATCGCAATGGCAAAAGACTGGCAAGGACCACCGAAACTGCAAAACGGAACATCTTTCTTCTATTTTGCTACCGAACAATGGCGCTTTGAAGAACATCCGGTCAGTGACTTGGCTTCCGCAACTGTGGAAAAAGCAAGATATCAGCACCCGGCCGACTATAATGTCCTGGCCGCAAGACTCGGCTGGTTACCGTCTTACCCTACTTTTAATAAAAACGGGATTGACCTATACAATGAGGCAGTTGAGGCAGGTTGCACAACAACTGAAGAAATCGGTGAGTATATCGCAAAACAATTGAAAGATCGCAAGTTGCAATTTGCCATTGAAGACCCGGATAATCCGGTTAACTTCCCGAGAAACTTATTTGTTTGGCGGGCCAACTTAATTTCCAGTTCTGGAAAAGGCCATGAATATTTCTTAAAGTATTTACTCGGTACCTCCAACGGTTTACTGAATTCTGATGAAGACAGTATTCGGCCGGAAGAAATTAATTGGCACGAAGAAGCCCCGGAAGGAAAAGTAGATTTACTTGTGAACTTGGAATTCCGGATGTCCGGCACGGCTCTTTATTCCGATATTATTTTACCGGCCGCCACTTGGTATGAAAAACATGACCTTTCAAGTACCGATATGCACCCATTTATTCATCCATTTAATCCGGCGGTCGCATCACCATGGGAAGCAAAATCAGACTGGGAAATTTTTAAAACGATCGCCAAAGCTGTGTCCGATATGGCTGAAGAAATTGACCTGGAACCGATGAAAGAAGTTGTGGCCACTCCTCTACAGCACGACACTACTGCCGAAATGGCCCAACCTTTAGGAAAGATTCGCGACTGGTCAAAAGGCGAATGTGAACCAATCCCGGGGCAAACAATGCCGCAAATTCATGTAGTCGAACGAGATTACAAACAAATTTACAATAAAATGATTGCCCTTGGTCCGAATGTGGAAAAACAACCATCCGGCGGTAAAGGGATGAATTGGAGTCTGGCAAAGGAATATGACGAATTGAAACGTCGGCTGGGAACGATTAACAATGGCACAATTGCAGACGGTTGTCCGGATATCAGTGACGCAAGAAATGCTTGTGAAGCCGTGCTTACCCTCTCATCTACATCAAACGGAAAAATTGCCGTTCGTGCCTGGGAAGCATTAGAAAAGCAAACGAATTTGGAACTGAAGGATTTGGCTTTAGACCGTGAAGGCGACCTGATGACCTTTGATAAAATAACCGCACAACCACAAACAGTCATCACATCCCCTGCATTCAGCGGCTCGGAAAAAGATGGCCGGCGGTATTCACCGTTTACAACGAATGTCGAAAAAATGATCCCGTTTCGCACGATTACCGGAAGACAATCGTTTTTCCTTGACCATGACATGATGAAGGAATTCGGGGAAACGATGGCGGTTTACAAACCGATTTTGAACCAAAAGCCATTCAACTCAAATCGACCGGAAGCGGAAGGCAAAGAAATTACATTAAATTACCTGACACCGCACAACAAGTGGTCCATCCATTCGATGTATTTTGACTCGAAACCAATGCTCAACCTATTCCGTGGCGGTCCGACCATTTGGTTAAACAAAGATGATGCAGAAGAAATTGGCGTGGCTGATAACGATTGGATTGAATGCTTCAACCGAAATGGGGTTGTCGTTGCCCGGGCAGTTGTCTCGCACAGAATCCCGAGAACCGTTGCATTTATGCACCATGCCCAAGATCGTCATATTCATGTCCCGGGAACAAAACTCACGCAAAATCGTGGCGGTACCCATAACAGCCCAACCCGCATTCATATGAAACCAACCCATATGATTGGCGGGTATGCCCAATTAAGTTACGGATTTAACTATTACGGACCCACCGGAAACCAGCGTGATTTAAACGTTGTTATCAGGAAATTAAAGGAGGTTGACTGGCTTGAAAGTTAAGGCACAAGTAGGAATGGTTATGAACCTTGATAAATGTATCGGCTGCCATACATGCAGTGTCACCTGCAAAAACACGTGGACCAACCGACCGGGTGCAGAATATATGTACTGGAATAATGTCGAAACAAAACCCGGTATCGGTTACCCGAAACAATGGGAGGATCAAGACAAATATCGCGGCGGCTGGGAGCTAAAAGACGGTGAACTTGTTTTAAAATCAGGATCCAAAGTAAATCGACTGTTAAACTTATTTTACAATCCGGCTCAACCGGAATTGGATGATTATTTTGAGCCTTGGGACTATGACTATGAAACATTAACAAATAGTCCGGAACGAAAACATCAACCGGTTGCCCGTGCAAAATCGTCTATCACCGGAGAATTTATGGACCTTGAATGGGGTCCGAACTGGGAAGACGATTTAGCCGGCGGACATATTACCGGGCTTCGTGACCCAAACGTCGTCAAAATGGAAGAATCAATCAAAACCGAATTTGAAGATGTGTTCATGATGTACTTACCGCGGATTTGTGAACATTGCATCAATGCACCTTGTGTTTCTTCCTGCCCATCCGGTGCGATGTACAAACGGGATGAAGACGGGATTGTACTGGTTGACCAAAATGCTTGCCGCGCTTGGCGTTATTGCGTAACAAGCTGCCCATATAAGAAAGTTTATTTTAACTGGAAAACAAACAAAGCAGAAAAATGTACATTATGCTTCCCGAGAATCGAAAACGGGCAACCGACCATTTGTTCAGAAACTTGTGTCGGTCGGATCCGTTATATTGGGATAATGCTTTATGATGCAGATAAAGTAAAAGAAGCCGCATCCGTTGAAGATGAAAAACAACTGTATCATGCACAACTTGGCATCTTTTTAAATCCAAACGATCCGGAAGTCATTCAAGCTGCACTTGCAGAAGGAATTCCAATGGACTGGATTGAAGCCGCACAAAAATCCCCAATCTATAAAATGATTATTGATTGGAAAATTGCTTTGCCGCTTCATCCGGAATATCGCACGATGCCAATGGTTTGGTATATCCCGCCTTTAAGTCCAATCATGAACACGATTGAAGGAAAAGGAAGCAATGCAGACTGGTATGATATTTTTCCAGCCATTGATGACATGCGGATTCCTATTGAATACTTAGCCAATCTGTTGACTGCCGGTGATACTGCGCATATTCGGACTGTCTTGAAGAAAATGGCGGTGATGCGTAGTTACATGCGTGCCCAAACGACCGGAAAAGTTTTTGATACCGAAATTATTGATGAACTCGGTTTAACGGAAGATGGCATTAAACAAATGTATCGGTTGCTTGCGATTGCCAAATATGAAGATCGCTTCGTTATTCCAAAAAGCCATAAAGAAGAAGTTCAAGACTTGTACGATGATCAGGGTGCTTGCGGCTTAGACTTTGCCGGCGGACCTGGTGGTTGTGGGGTTCTCGCTTAATTTTAATTCAACAAAAGGGCTTTTAAATATGGAGCCCTCCCCCTAAAAAAGGAGGCGAATAATAAATGCATCAAACAGAAATTTATCAACTGATTTCAATTCTTTTTCAATACCCGGATGAGGAATTGCTTACCATCCTACCGGAATTGCAAGTTGAAGTGGACAACTTCCAAGATGCCAAGATTCAGGCTCCTCTATCACAATTTTTGCATGTGTTAGCTGAGACTCCAGAAGATCAATTAATTGAACATTATATTGAACACTTTGATTTTGGCAGAACAACGAATCTGTATGTCACTTACTTCAATTCCGGTGAAGCAAGGGAACGAGGAATTGAACTATTAAAGCTAAAAGAATTTTATAAAGAACACGGTTTCGCTATAACGGACAATGAATTACCGGATTACTTACCGCTTATGCTTGAGTTTTGCGGCAATGTTCCGATCCATGTCAGCAACGATCTTTTACAAAATCATTATGGATCAATTCTAGAAATACGAAATAAATTACACGAGAATCAAAGTTATTATGCCCAGCTTCTTGATGCACTCGTTGCATTAATGGATAGAAACGGAATCTAGCTTGGAAACGGCAAAAATCAATCTTTAAAGGAGGGGGTTCATCGTGAGCAGACTCGATATATTCCTTTGGGCTATATTGCCTTATATCGTTCTGACCATCTTTATCGGTGGTCTCATATATCGTTACCAAAAAGATCAGTTTGGCTGGACAACAAAATCGAGTGAAATTTTAGAGAAGAAAAGATTACGCATTGGTTCCCTCATGTTCCATTGGGGTCTTATTTTCGTTTTTGGTGGACATGTCGCAGGAATTCTAGTGCCGATTCAATTTTACGAAGCACTTGGTATCCCGGAACATATATACCATAAGATAGCCATTATTTTAGGGATGCCTGCAGGGATTGTTGCCTTCATCGGGATTCTCTTATTGCTACATAGGAGAATTAGTGTCAAACGAATTTTCAAAACGACAACAACCGGTGATTGGGTTGCACTATTGGTTGTCATCTTGTGCCTTGCAACAGGTTTAACTGCAACTTCTTTAAATGTTGACGCGCACGGATTTGATTATCGAACAACAATTGCACCATGGTTTCGTGGAATCTTTACCTTTCACTTTCAACCGGAATTAATGGCGGGAATTCCAATCTGGTTTAAGATTCATATTTTATCTACCTTTGTCCTGTATACCGTTTGGCCATTTACAAGATTGGTTCATGCATTTAGCTTCCCGCTCCGTTATTTAACAAGAAATTATGTCATTTACAAAAGGCGTGTCAGAGAAATTTAAAGATTAGGGTGCCCTATGGAAACATATGGCTCCCTTTTTATCTTAGGACCTGACAGATAAGGAGGAATATTTCCCATGATTATGCAAAAGGACCTCAACCAAATTTCATCTATCATTGAAGCTGTAAAAAAGCAACTGACAAATGGCGACATACGTACTGCTAAAGAATGGATTGCCCAATTAGAAGCCCTAAGTCAAAACACCCTTGATGTCAACTTGCAATTCCAAGCCTATGTAACAATCGCAAAATATTACCGGCGCATCCGTAACTACGACGAGTCAGCCGGCCGTTTCCGAAAAGCGTTGAACATGGTTAGCGCTATCGACCAGAAGGAACTGGCAAAGGTGATCATTGATGCTCACCTAGTTTATATCACCCTTGAAACGGAATATAATCAATTGAAAAAAGCACGGACGACCGTAGCAAAACTGTTGGATTGGCTTGATAAAAATCGGCCGGATGACCACCTAGCCTATGGACTTACTTACCGTAGCCTCGGGAATATTTTTTTTGCTGATGATGATATTCAAGGCGGTATCAAACAAATGGAAAAGGCACTGGCTTATTTTTATAAAATTTATCCGGTCACCCACCCGGTCACCCTTGATGTAATCAACATCATCTCGAATGCTTATATAAAAATAGAGAATTTTGAAAGTGCTCGTCTCCCCTACGAAAAACTTTTGCAAGAATATCAAAAGAGGAATGACCAAGCTGAAGTTGCCAGCACATTATTAAAGATTGGAGAAATTTATTATTATACAAACCTGAAACAAGCCCGTTCGTCAATCATGAAGGCGCTCAAAATATTTGAAGAAACGTTTGAAGCGGGGCATGAAGATATAATCAAGGCGCTTATGATGCTTGGTGAAATTGATGAAAATATAGGTAATTACCCACGAGCAGTCAACTACTATCAAAAAGCACTTGGACAAATTTTAACAAGTAGACAAAATACAGATGCCATCGTGGTTTACACGTATGCAAAAATCGGGATGATCTTGATCAAAATGGATAAATTAGCTGAGGCAAAGTCTTATTTAGAAGAAGGATTGGCGCTTTCGGAAAACTTTCCGAATATCCGGTTGCAGTTCCTTTACGGCTTAGGGAAAATCTACTCTTTTGAAAAAAATTATGATGCCGCCTTTGTGATCTTCCGGGAATTTTTACAGCGTCTGGAAGCTAGTGGGCACAAATATTGTAAAAGTTATGCAAACACGTTGCAGGCCATCGCCTTTAACGACCTTGAACAACAAAAACTGAACGAAGCCTTAAAACACTATTGTGAGGCTTTGTCCATTTATGAAAAACTCGTATCTACAAGCTGCCGGGAAGAAAAAGGGTTAGCATATATCCGTCTTGGCTATTGTTATGAACATATTGAGGAAAAGGACTTAAAGAAAGCAGAACAATCCTATGAAAAAGGCTTTCGGATTCTTGATAAAGTAAATGACACCGGGCTTTTAGAAGAAGCGCTCGCCGCCATGATTGACTTCTATAACCGTACGAATCAACCGAAAAAGAGGAAGATTTATGAGGATAAGCTGGTAAAATTACAAACTCGAGATTAGTTGGCAGTATTATATTATGTCCCCTTTTCAGATTTAGGGGACGTCTCGATACACTTTTTCATTCTCATTTTGAGCTACTAGTTGTTGCTGAATTTGACTACAACATTAGCATACTTTCTTCCCTAGATGGAAGTCACAGAAAAAGAACAGTTTATTTTTTCAAATAAAATTCCGAGTTATTATGTTTCACTTTAAGGAATTAACTTAGCGATATCTGTTTTTTTATAAATTGATGTTCTGTTTTTCCTGCCTTTGCTTCAATTGAGTGTATTTTGCCTTAGTTATAAGGAATTTGGGAATTTGTTTGTTTTAAAATACTACTCTCCGAATTACTGGATAGTACCAAACTTTTTTAAGAAATAATTAATGTGAAGTCAGACTCTTTCAATGTTTTACTGCTCCGGTCATACCGGCAATTTCCAGAAAATGTTTATGCCGGACATTTTTTGAACACCGTAAACACAATGAGCAAAAATTTTTGCACTTATGCCCCGCCAATCATTTTCAATCCGTTCAATCCCATGGTCCCAATACAGATGAAAAGGAGTATATAAGCTTGTCTTAAATCATCCATGTTGCCTGCGCAGCCCTTGCTCTCCACTCATCAAGATTTTCCTGCATCAAACAACCTAGAAACGCTTTCTCATGCATCACCTCCCAGGGGACAGGTCCAGCCCCTTATCAATATTGATTAAAAGAAGGACAAGGAACCGGTCCTCTATTTAATCGTCTTCTCCGGCATCGATGTCAAGAATAAAGTTTCGTGGAATATCCCGTTCCATTCGGGGTTTTTGTTTTGCACTCTTTTTGTTCAAACGTTCTCGATATTCCTTTTGTGCGGCACGAACCTCATTGATGGTTTGATAGCCTTTATCAAACCACCGGCGAAGAATTCCTTCCACGTAACTCCAATTTTTATTCCCGCTTTCGACAGCTATTTTCATCGCTTCTAAAACAAGTTCTTGGGACAAATCCTCACACCACGCTTGTATTTTTTCAAAAAGATACCCACTGATGGTTCCAAACCCGTTTTGTTCGAAAAATGTAAATGGGTTTTGTTCTTCTGCGCGCGCGTGCGTAACTATTACTACGCTTTTTTTCTCTGGGGTAGTCTCTGAAGTAGTCTCTGGTATTGCTTTGGTTATGTTTGTTCGTGCTAGTGCCAAGCTTGCACCCACGTACTGACCAGCTTGCTCACCCGATGTGGTCAAGTTGAATTTATTTTGATACGTGTGATTAGTCAAGTTTGCATCTATGTATTGACCCACTTGCTCACCCGATGTGGTCAAGTTGGAGTTGTTTTGGTCGTTGTGTTTGGTCAATTTGGTCACCGTTTGGTCAGTGTGATTGGTTATATTGGTGCCAGTTTGATTTGTCGGATTGCCTAAGTTAGCACCATTTTGGTTCGTGGGCTTGCTTAAGTTGGTATCTGATTGGTTTGTCCGTTTGCTTACATTTGCATTCGTTTGGTCAGCCCGCTTATCGATAC
>NZ_CCRF01000010.1 GCF_000751775.1 Caldibacillus thermoamylovorans | reverse complement strand
AATGGGGAGGGAACAGCTCCATTGACTCATTTTAGAATATCCCGGAAAAAATAAACGGCGCCTACCCCTCAACACATAAAAATATTAACGTGTTCGGGGACAGGCACCGAAAAAATATAATGAAGGAAATTTAAATCGAAATCGTTTTTAATAAGGGGGATCCTTCAACGGTTCCCATCTCTTTATTAATATAATAAAAAGAAACCTTGTAAGCCATCCCCACAAATATCTTTTATTATTTATTATGATAATCATTCAACTTGTGTGAGTAAGTTTTTATTATCTTGCTCTTTTATAGGAATAAACTTAAATGTTAATGCTAGTATCAATGCACCGATTGAGCAAACGATACCTGACATCCAAAAAACTCCAACTAATCCGATATAATTTACTAAAAGACCACATATAAATGTCCCAATTGGAACAACGCCTCCCATTATTGACATCAATGTACCAAAAGCTCTTCCCCTCTGGTGGTCCGGGATAATATGTTGAATTAAAGTCATTGTATATGCATTTGCCAGACCTGAACCAATTCCGTATAAAAAGAGTATAAAAACATTGACGATAAGAATTGGGAATACCGGGAAAAGAACGATTGTACTTTGAAATAAAAAAGCAAGAATTTGTCCACGCTTAATATTGATATATTTTGAAAACCATCCAGATGCGAAAGCCCCTATAAACGTCCCTATACCTAACCCCAACTCCAGCAAACTATAACCTTCAGGACCAGAATGGAGGATCTTTTGTGACCAACCGGGCGTTAAATAAATAAATGTTACAAAGAAAATATTCGTTAAAAAAACACCTGGTATCATAAATAATAGTATTTTTGAACTTTTGATCACACGAAAACCATCAACTACATCATTAATGAACTGTTTAACAGCAAATAATTCCTTTTCTTTTTTACGGTTTTTAGGTTGAACTGTCTCATTTACAGATTCCTTTGGCAAAACGAAGCGTAATAGAAATAAATTAAAAGCAGAAAACAAAAAGGTGATTGTGTTAAAAATAAAAAAAAGATAAATATTTACTTTACTTAATAAAAAGGCACCTATCGTACTTGCTATAATAGTAGAAATTTGGGTTCCGGTAGCAAATAAACTATTGCCAAGAACCAATTTTTCTTCAGGTAAAGTCGATGGCATAAAAGCTCTTGAAGTCGGAAAAAATATGTTATTACAAATATTCAGAAGAGAGAACATTACAGCTATAAATAAAATAGAAAACTCTATAACATATGTGTAAGTGGTAATCATTAGTAGAATTAATGCAGAGCAAATATCTGTTATAATCATAATTTTTCTTCGATTATATCGATCGGCAAACACTCCAAATATAAACATAAATAATTGTGGAATTGTAATCGCTAGTCCAAGCCAAGCTGTATAAGATGGTTCTTGTGTTTTTTCTTGTACAAACCAAAATATCGATAAATAGAACATTTTCGTACCGATTTCAGAAATTATAAAACCTGTATAAAACCGCATAAAGGCTTTATTTGCTAAAATTCCCATAATGCTCATTTCTCCTTTAAAGAACACTTGGCGATTGCCGAGCCTTTAGGCGAAAGCAGAGCCGTAGTTGCACTTATACTTAATTCTTAAAATTTCCAACTACGTCGAATTCGCTTCTTTGCTGGAAATTTATACTTTCTTAACGTATAAAAAAGAGTAGTCCGGATTAGACTACTCTCCTTTCCAAAAAAATTAACAAATGCAATTTGCGTTTTGCCCAACAACTTTATTTAAAAATATTATATTTTTTCCAACAATATCCGTCAATAGGAAATTAAAATAATTAACTATTTTTTCAAAAGTTTAGGTATCATTTAAATTTAATAATTTCATATTAAAAACGGCCCAATTATTATACGCCCTGTTGCATTTGATAAAAAGTCGTATTTTTGGACAGAGAAATGGCAAACAAAGAATGAAAAAAGCAATGGACGACACAGAAAATGGAAGATATCAGTTCTTGACTCGTTAAGCGTTTATCCAAACGTCTTGTGGATTAATCATTTTTTCCATGTCGCGACACTTTCATATTTTGTTTTAATGCTCGATAGCCCACGATTCCAGTTAGGAAAAAGAGGAGTGCGCTTATATTTAATAACATGACCGTTCCCATCATTTCACCTAAAAAACTTGCGATACTCATACCAATTAACATGGTCAAAGCCATTAAAGTATTATAAGCACCAAAGATTCTCCCCATATAGTTTTCAGGTACTTGTTCTTGCAATAACGTTTCCAACCGAACACTGGAAATGACGTCCGTAATACCTAGGAAAGCATTCATGATAAAAACAAAAAATAAAATGGGAATATTAAATTGTAAAAGAGCAAATCCGCCGCTTGCCAGTAAGCTACTAATAATAAGAGGAAAGGGGGCTACTTTTTTGTTTAACTTTAGCAACAAATAACCGCCAATCAATCCGCCAATTCCTTGAACTGACTCAATCCAGCCGAACTCAACGGATGTTTGACCCATTTCATTTATAACATACGGGACAAACAGCACATTAATCATTCCTTGAGCCAACCAAATGAAGGAAAACATCAAATAAATTGTGGAATATAATTGATTTGTCCCAACTACTTTCAAGCCATTCCACCAATTTCCCCAAAACTCCAGCCATTTTTGTTTTAATGAAATTTCTGCACCTTTTTGTTTTTGTTGAGATGATTTAACTGCCACCAAAGATAATAACACTGAAGAGATCATATATGAAAAAATATCTGTTGCAATGGCTATCTCTACCCCGGCAATGCCCAGTAAAGCGCCTCCAATTGATGGACCAATTATACGTATAAAATTATCACTAACAACCGTAATAGAATTGGCCTCCACCAATCTTTCCCGGCTAATTGTTGCCACTAATAATGAACGGTGGGCCGGAATGAATAGGGTTCCAACTAGATTTTGAATAAATGCAATAACTAAAAATGCCCATAATTGACCTGAAGGAACAAAAAATAAAAGCGCTAAAGCAACTGCGCGAACAACATCCACAATAACTAAAGTCCATTTTTTATTTCGTTTGTCAACGAATGTACCCGCGATAGAACCAAATAATAATCGGGGTAACATTTGAATAATAAACATGGAACCTGTGGCAATAGTTGATTTAGTAATATCAAAAATATATAGTGGCATGGCTATGAGAAAGATCCAATCGCCCAAGCCTGAAATCATTCGTGCCATCCAGATTAAAAAAAGTTTTTATTTTGAAGCATATGCAAGTGATACACCTGCCTTTCAAAACCCAAAAAATATAAATGTTAAACTTTCAATCTATATCACTATTATTTCATTATAAACAAAAAAATCAGTTTATACCTACCGATTAATTTTTTTAATTCATCCTTATCAATAAATGATTTTTTCTATTTCCCACTCATACTTTATCCATTCCAAAATAAACTAATCATAAAAAGGATTATGCTTTAAAAGAGCTTATCCATATTTTTCGTGACATTGTGATGTAGTTTACAGAGAAACTCCCAAAAAAAGATAAAATGAATATATGAAGTCATATTAAAGGAGATCATCGTATGACGGTGTTAACTGATAGATTAGGCAGGCCAATGCATGATTTACGAATATCTGTTACGGATCGTTGTAATTTCCGCTGCCGCTATTGCATGCCAAGAGAGGTTTTTGGACGGGACTTTGCCTTTATGCCGAAAGAACAACTCCTTAGTTTTGAAGAAATTGAACGTTTGGCAAAAATTTTTGTCGCTCTTGGGGTAAAAAAAATCCGTCTGACCGGTGGCGAACCGCTTCTAAGAAAAAACATCACATTTTTAATCGAGCGGCTGACACAAATTGATGGATTGGAAGATATCGGACTGACTACGAATGGCGTTCTGCTTGAAAAATTTGCCGGCGACTTAAAAAATGCCGGTCTTAATCGAATAAATGTTAGTCTCGATGCCCTTGATGAAAAATTATGTCAGCAAATTAATGATAGTGGTGTGCCTTCCACTCATATTTTAAAAGGAATTCATAAAGCAAAAGAAGTCGGTCTCAACATCAAAATAAACATGGTCGTGAAAAAAGGAATGAACGAACAAGAAATTCTCCCTATGGCTGAATATTTCAAACAGCACGACATCCCTTTAAGATATATTGAATTTATGGACGTTGGCTCTACAAATGGCTGGGACCTCAAAAACGTTATGACGAAAAAAGAAATTTACACCCTTCTCTCAGCGCATTATGAATTGGAACCTGTCGACCCGTCCTATATAGGCGAAGTGGCAAAAAGATATCGTTACAAAGGGACAAATACGGAAGTCGGTTTTATCACCTCGGTTTCTGAATCATTTTGCTCAACTTGTACGAGAGCTAGACTTGCGGCAGATGGAAAAATGTACACTTGCCTGTTTGCCACAGACGGCTTTGATTTAAAACAATTACTCAGATCCGGTGCAGACGATCATAAGCTGACTGAAACGATCATGCAGATTTGGGGTGCGAGAACGGACAGATACTCCGATGAACGAACAGAAGAGACGGCAAGAAACCGGAAAAAAATTGAAATGTCCTATATCGGCGGTTAATTAACAAAAGGACAGCAACAGAAAGGAGCATCGGCTATGATGGATCGGTATTCTCGGCAAAAACAGTTCAAACCAATTGGTGATGCCGGGCAAAAGAAAATTAGTGAAAAACATGTGCTCATGGTCGGTTGCGGGGCATTAGGATCGGCGAATGCGGAAATGTTAGTTCGAGCCGGCATTGGCAAGCTTACCATCATCGACCGCGATTATGTCGAATATAGCAATCTGCAAAGGCAAACCTTATTCACGGAACAAGATTGCCTTGACCAAATACCAAAAGCAGTAGCGGCAAAAAATCGGCTACATGCCATCAATTCAATGGTCAAAATTGATGCATATGTAATGGATGCGACAAGCGAGTCCCTTTTCCCGCTCTTGGATAATGTTGATCTTATCATGGATGCTACCGATAATTTTGATATTCGCCTTACCCTGAACGATCTTACCCACAAAATGAATATTCCTTGGATTATGGGGTCATGCGTCGGCAGTACGGGGATGAGCTATACGATTCTCCCCAATGAAACCCCATGCCTCCAATGTTTACTGGACATAACACCGGCGATGAACGCCACCTGTGACTCAGTTGGAATCATCTCCCCGGCAGTACAAATGGTAGCTGCCCATCAAACAACGGAAGCCCTTAAACTTTTCGTTGAAGATACAGAAGCATTACGGACAAAACTGGTCACCTTTGATTTATGGAATAACCAGTACCACATGATCAATGTTTCACGTGCAAAAAAAGATACCTGTCCGACTTGCGGAAATGAACCAAGCTATCCACATCTAAACTATGAGTTTCAAACAAAATCAGAAGTGCTTTGCGGCAGAAATACGGTCCAGATCCGTTCGAACCGAGCATATGAAATCGAAACTTTAGCCGGTCGTCTACAAACGGTTGGACCGGTAAAAACCAATCCATATCTTGTTTCTGTTGAATATAAAGGATACCGGATTGTATTTTTCCGCGATGGACGGGCTTTAATCCATGGCACAAACTCAAAAGAAATTGCAAAAACTATTTACTATCAATTAGTCGGTTAGGTGGGAACAAAAATGGTAGAAAAACGAAAACCTATTAAAGTGGATGAAGCGATCAAACGAGTAATGGCCTATCAAAAAAGCGGCTCAATCGAATTCCTTCCAATAGAAGAAAGTTTTGGCCGGTTTCTTGGTGACGATTTGATTGCTACGCATGATGTCCCTTTCTTTAACCGCTCCCCGTATGACGGATTTGCGATCATTGCAGCGGATACGGAACATGCATCAAGCACAAATCCCGTTCAATTGGAAGTGGTCGGTGAAATTGGGGCAGGCAGTGTATTTCCTTATATGCTGCAACCGGGGCAAGCGGTACGAATTATGACCGGTGCAGCTATTCCCCAAGGTGCCGATGCGGTCATCATGCTCGAGTTAGTGTGCGAAATTGAAACAGACGGAAAACCTTTCATTCAAGTGAGACGGAAAGTAAAATCGGGCGACAATATTTCCTTAATCGGGGAGGATACAAAAAAAGGCACCGTCCTTGCCCCAAAAGGAACGTATATAAATCCGGGTGTTGTCGCCTTGCTTGCCACATTCGGTTATAAACAAGTTCCGGTCAGCACGAAACCGGCGATTGGCATTATTGCAACCGGCAGTGAATTATTAAAGGTAGATGAACCACTCCAACCCGGGAAAATCCGTAACAGCAATACCTATATGGTCGCAGCCCAAATCGAACGGGCCGGCGGGAAACCTGTTAACTTTGGCCAATTCAATGATGATTTTGATACTTGTTTTAGGCAAGTGGCCGACGCCTTAAATAAAGTAGACTTTTTAATTACAACAGGCGGCGTATCAGTCGGTGATTATGACTATTTACCAGCCATTTATCAAAAACTTGGTGCGGAAGTTTTGTTCAATAAAGTAGGTATGCGTCCGGGCAGTGTGACAACCGTTGCAGTGAAGGACGGGAAACTCTTATTTGGCCTATCCGGGAACCCATCGGCCTGTTATGTCGGCTTCGAATTATTTACCCGTCCGATGATACGTGCCTATCTACATTGTGTAAATCCAATAGTGAAAAAGACGACTGCAACTCTCGGTTCCGATTTTCCAAAACCAAACCCGTTCGACCGCTTTGTCCGAGGCCGCTTATCTTTTGAAAACGGAAAAATCATTGCTTATCCTATTGGTTTGGACAAATCAAATGTCGTCTCTTCTTTAGCGGAAGCAAATGTGCTTATCAACTTGCCCGGGGGTACAAGAGGTTTTACAAAAGGAATGGAAGTTTCCTGTTTATTACTGGAAGATCAAGAAGGAGAATCGTGATGAAAGAAAAATTGTTTGAAATCACGAGTGAGCCAATCAAGGTTGACCAATTAATAAAAAAAGTCGAAAGCCGAAACGCCGGTGCAATGACAACTTTTATCGGGACGGTACGGGAATGGACGAAAGGCAAACGGACGCTTTACTTGGAATATCAAGCATACATCCCGATGGCAGAAAAAATGCTAAAGACCATTGGCGACGAGATTCAAAGGAAATGGCCGGATACAAAGATCGCAATCACCCATCGCATTGGGCGCCTGGATATTTCCGATATTGCCGTATGTATCGCCGTTTCTTCTCCACACCGGAAAGCTGCCTATGAAGCTAACGAATATGCCATTGAACGCATTAAGCAAATCGTCCCTATTTGGAAAAAAGAACATTGGGAAAACGGTGAAACATGGATTGGTGATCAATTGGAAAATGTCGCTTACCCAACAGGAAAACCGAAAATGGAAGGGGATAATGAATGATTACAGTTTTACTTTTTGCCCACCTGCAAGATGAAATCGGCCAAAGAGAGCTTAAACTCGCTATTACAGAAGTAACGGTGAAGGATTTAAAGCAAACTCTGACAGAATCCTACCATTTATCGCAAATGGAGACAACCATGGTTGCGGTCAATGAAGAATATGCATTGGATCATGACGTCATCCGTGCAGGTGACGTTGTAGCTTTAATTCCTCCTGTCAGTGGGGGGTAACCGGGATGAACATCATTCAAATTGTCGGTTATAAAAACAGTGGAAAAACTACACTTGCAAGTCACCTTATCGAAACATTCACAACAAAAGGTATTCGTGTTGCTTCCTTAAAACATCACGGACATGGCGGCGAACCTGCCGGAATTTCCAATACGGATAGTGAACAACATCGTACATCAGGTGCCTTTGTTTCGGGCGTAACCGGCGAACATATTTTACAACTGGCAAACCAAGGCCGTTGGGAACTTTCGCAAATCCTCCCCTTTTACCAACGATTGGGTGCGGAAGTTTTAGTGGTGGAAGGCTTTAAAAATGAAAACTATCCGAAAATTGTTTTACTAAAAAATAAAAACGATCAGCATCTATTAAAATCTTTAACAAATATTTTAGCGGTGATGACTTGGTTTCCAATGGATCATCCATCTCTACCGACTTTTCTGAAAGGTGAGGAAAAGAAACTATGCCATTGGATTAGCGAAACAATTTTTCCAAATAAATAAAAAGACACTCTGGTTTGAGGAGGGCGTTTTACATTCTATCTGATGACCAGTGGCAAAAGCCATCCAAAGTGCTAAATCCAGCAATCAGTCAATATTGCAAATTTCTACCGGACAGTTTTCACAACGATTCTTTTCCTTTAAATATTGTAGATTTTTAATCAAGATTTTACCGGATGAATCGATGGATAGAATTCCTTTTTTTCTTAACTCGCCAAGCATCCGGTTGATATATTCTCTAGTTGCACCGCAAAATCTGGCAAGTTCCTGGTTGGTGAAGGCCATATCAATCAAAATACCATCATTCCTTTGAACACCATAACTGTTAGATAAGCGGATGAGCGTTGAATACAGTGCACCCTTTTTACCGTTGAGCAGTAAGTCCCGTAATTTAGTTTGAAACTTTCTCATATGGTTGCTTACCCATTTCATCATCTCAATGGACAAATGGTGATTGATCATTAATTCTTTTTGTAATTTATCAATGTTGATGACAAATACTTCTCCGGATTCGATGATTTTTGCATTCAGTAAATACTTCGGATCATCACAAAAGAGGGTCAGTTCGCCTACGATGTCGTCCGTTCTACAAATCCGGAGCACCATCTCTTCCCCTTCTGAAGAGAGCATACTAATTTGGATCAAACCGGATTTGATTAAATACATTTCTTTCGCATCCATCCCTTGATGGAAGAGATAAGAATCTTCATGGATTGATCGAACGGTTCCGATCGATTTTAACAATTGCCGTAATTCATCAGATAACCGTTCTCTTTTATTGGACAAAGTTTGCAAAGGTTCTCCCCCCTTTACTATGATAGTTTACAAACATAACTATATTGTATCACAACGGGTAGAATTCTTTCGGGATGTTAACAATATTGTCATAGTAAAAAATACAACAGAAATGGGGCAACAGTTATGAACGATATATACCAAGGCGTTGTACTTGCAGGCGGAGAGTCACGTCGATTTGGCTCACCTAAGGCATTTGCTGAAATTGACGGTATACCTTTTTACCAGTGTTCCATCAATGCCATCCAACCGTTCTGTTCATCCATTGTGATCGTTACCAAACCGAATTTGCAAGAAAAGTTTAAAAGGGATAGACATAATGTGGCAGTTATTAATGATGTAAAAGAATTTCGAGGTCAAGGACCACTTGCTGGTCTTTATTCTGCGATGGAGTACCGGGCGTCCCCATGGTATATGGTAACACCCATTGATGTCCCTTTTGTAGAAGCTTCGATTTTTGGACAGTTAATAAAATTCATTGATAAAAATATAGACGGCATTGTACCCATTGTTTCAGGGAAAAAGCAACCATTGATTGCCATCTATAACTACTCAATTAAGGACGAAATCAGACATATGCTTGAGAATGGAGAACGATCGGTTCAGCAACTACTTGGAAAGTTCAATATTCGGTACATTCCGATGAACATAGAACAATCTTTCATCAATATTAACCGGAAAACTGATTTCTTTCAATATATCCAGCCGGAAGTTTCAATATTTGGAGAAGAACTCAAGTAGATTGGAGGTAAACGTATGGGACATTGTCATGACAGAGGCAAGCTCAAAACGGTCACTTGTGCGGTGATAACCGTTAGTGACACGCGTAATAAAGACACCGATAAAAGCGGTCAAACCATTATTGAACTGCTGAAAACTGATAACCATCATATTGGCATGTATGAAATCATTCCGGATGATGTTGCGTCAATTCAAAAAACATTGGAGACTGCCATCCATGAAGATGCGATTGATGCCGTCATTTTTAACGGTGGAACCGGAATTTCTCAGCGTGATGTAACAATAGAAGCGATTCGTCCATATTTTAAAAAAGAGTTGCCCGGTTTTGGGGAAATTTTTCGTTATTTAAGTTATCAATTTGATATCGGTTCTGCAAGCATTCTTTCCCGTGCCATAGCAGGAATAGCCAATAATCGCATTGTCTTCTCGGTGCCCGGTTCAACAGGAGCAGTGAAATTAGCGATGGAAAAGCTGATTTTACCGGAAATAAAACATGCGGTTAATGAAATTCATAAAGATTTATAAAGGGGTAAATCATTTTGGCTAAGAAAGTATATTTACTTTTATTAAGTTTGTTGATTATTCTTACCGGTTGTACAAGCCCAAAAGCTGATAGCGGAAATCAAGTTGAATTGACCATATCTGCAGCAGCGAGTATGACCGATAGCCTTTTAGAGCTCAAGGAAGGATTTGAACATCAATATCCAAACATTAAAATTAATTATAACTTTGGCGGCAGTGGTACTTTACGAAAACAAATTGAACAAGGAGCACCGATAGATATCTTTTTTTCAGCCTCAGAACAAGATTACAAGCTGTTGGATGAAGCTGGATTTATTAAAAAGGGGCAAGCCATTTTGCAAAATCATTTAGTATTGATTCAACCGGTAAATGGTGAGCTGACTTCCATCAATGATTTACTTGACTCCAATGGAAAAATTGCCCTTGGTACGCCGGATGCGGTCCCGGCCGGCACCTACGGGAAACAATCACTAGAAAATCTTGGTATTTGGGGCGATGTACAGGAGCGCTTAGTTTATACAAAGGACGTTCGGCAAGTTCTTACGTTTGTTAAAGAAAGGTCGGTCGATGCCGGCATTGTTTATGTAAGTGATACATTAGGTGAAGATCATATTGAGGTCGTTGAGCGGATTGATGATTCAACCCATGATCCAATTAAGTATTATTTTGGCATTATTGATGGAAATAAGCACGATGATGCGAAAAAAAAGGCAACCGAAAATTTTTACCACTTTATATTTCGTGATGAGAGCATGGAATTATTTAAAAAATACGGATTTGATAGAGTTGGAGATTGAAAGTTATGTCCTTGTTTTCTTACTACGTTTGACGGTTGGCAGCCCCCGGGATCTATTTTTACCTTGTATTTTTCGTCACATGGTATTTGGGATGTTCAAAGCGACACAGCCGGGCTCCCGGATCTGTCTGTACCTTGTATTTTTCGCCATTGCCAGAAATTAGGTGAATAAAAAATGAGTTTTTCTTGGTATCCGGTGCAATTATCAATTTTTGTTGCAACGGTCGCAACAATCATTACATTTTTTATCGGAATTATCGCTGTCTATTGGCTGATTTTTAAAAACTTCCGCGGGAGAGCCGCTGTCGAAACGATAATTTTTTTGCCGTTAGTCCTACCCCCAACGGTTATCGGATTTCTTTTAATTGTCATTTTCGGGAAAAACAGCCCGATAGGTCAAGCTCTTGAATGGCTAATTGGCCGAAGTATCATTTTTACCATCCCGGCAGCCGTCCTTGCAGCTTCCGTCATTGCTTTTCCATTAATGTATCAGTCCATGAAAACCGGCTTTCTCTCCATTGACCGTACGATTATTGATGCGGCCAAAGTCGACGGGGCATCAAATTGGCAATTGTTAAAATGGCAGTTAATTCCTTTATCGGCGCGGGCAATTTTTTCGGGAATTGCGTTAAGTTTTACACGGGCATTTGGCGAGTTTGGCGCTACCCTTATGTTTGCCGGCAATATTCCGGGCCACACGCAAACAATCCCGACAGCCATCTTTTTTGCAATTGAAACTGGTAACATGACGGCTGCTTGGTACTATTGTGTAATCAGTATCTTATTTTCTTTTATTCTATTGTTTTTTACGAATGATCGAAGCAAGACCAGAAATTGACTCAAATAAAGTGAAAAAACCGGCCCTTATTGATTAAGGGCGGTTTATTAGTTAATTATTCTCCTCGTTTGAAGTCTCCACTTTTGCCGCCGCTTTTTTCTAGTAGATAGGTCGGGCCGATGACCATACCTTTATCTACCGCTTTACACATATCATAGACGGTTAATGCGGTAACCGAAGCGGCAGTGAGTGCCTCCATTTCCACCCCTGTACTTCCTACCGTCTTAACCTCGGCTTGGATTAACAGTTTGTACTGCTCACCTTCAACCGGTTCCCACTCAAACGAAAGATCTACACCGGTAATGGAGATTGGGTGGCACATCGGGATTAGCGCTGATGTTTGTTTTGCCCCCATAATACCGGCAACTTGAGCAACCGCCAACACATCCCCCTTCTTGTTCTTCATTTCGGTAATATTTTCGTATACGGCTTTACTCATTAATACACTGGATATTGCAACCGCTCTTCGTGATGTTTTTTCTTTAACCGAAATGTCAACCATTTTTGCCCGGCCCTCTTCATTAAAATGGGTAAACTCAGCCACATTCATTCACCTGTCTTTTCTATTTTTTACGTTAAGAAAGTATAAATTTCCAGCAAAGAAGCGAATTCAACGTAGTTGGAAATTTTAAGAATTAAGTATAAGTGCTCTTGCGTCTTTGCCATCGCCTAAAGGCTCGGACGCCCGAGTTTTCTTTATCTACCTAATAGTATATGAAAAAATAGTGAAATTCAATTTATTTTGAGGGTTCTCCACTATGGTGTACTCCCCTACCAAATTTCCCTATCAACTCTTGAACTACGAGATCATGCAGTTAGGATTAGATAGGTATAAAATTCATTTCAACCCCACTGTTATGCGAACGGTTACACGAAATGATGGCGAAGAACCAGATAAAATTGTATAATATAGGGTATAGAACTGATGGAAAGAGGGGAAATCTGATCGTGAAGATACAAAACCCACATGATCGATTTTTTAGGGAATCAATGGGCAATGTGACAACAGCTAAGGATTTCCTCACCCATTATTTGCCCAAAAATGTCTTGCAAATTATCGACTTAAACACATTGGAACCACAAAAAGATAGCTTTATCAATCAAGAACTGGAAGAAGGTTTTTCCGATTTACTTTTCAAGGTAGACATATCCGGAAAAGAAGGTTATCTTTACTTTCTTTTTGAGCACAAAAGTTATCCGGATAAAGGGATTTCCCTTCAACTGTTGAAATATATGGTTGAAATTTGGAAAGCTAAAATGAATAAGGAAGAGCAACAGCAGCTACCGATTGTCATCCCACTCGTTATCTAACATGGAAAAACAAGTTGGTCGATTCCAACAAGCTTGGGAGCCAATCTAAATGGGTATGAAGAACTTCCAAAAGATGTCAAGGTCCATGTCCCGGATTTTGACTACATCATTTATGACTTATCCGGTTTTTCTGATGAAGAAATTAAAGGCAAAGTACAAACCCGGATTCTACTGACACTACTTCGTGATATATTCACAAAAGACATCGACGAACTCATACACTCTATTCTTAAATGTATCCACTACTTACTAGAGCTGGAAGATAAACAAACAGGCATTGAATTTTTAGAAACGATGATACGATATGTTTTTAGTGCTGCAAAATACTTAACAAAAGATGATATGAATAAAATAAGACGGGAAATTGAAACAACTTTTCCAGAGGGGAGTGAAGTAACCATGACATTAGCTGATATTTTAAGAGAAGAAGGTATGAAAAAAGGATGGGAAGAAGGATTAGAAAAAGGAATTGAAAAAGGAATTGAACTGGGGCAAGCAAAAGCATTATCTAAAACCGCTCTTCAATTGTTGACAGCAAAATTCGGCTGTTTGCCAGAGGAAATGAAAGAAGATATAAAGAAACTTGATGTCATAACATTGGAATTAATTTTGAGTAATATTTTTAATTATAATCATTTAGATGATGTGAAAAAGATCATTTCTTATTAAACATGCCAGTCCTTAATTTTTATATATAATCAAAAACCGGGGTTGAGGTTTTCCCTTCCCGGCTTTTTTGTAAGACGAAATCAAGCTGTTTTTACATTTAAAACTTGGTACCCTAATTTTTCAACAATTTTTTTCAGGTCTTCTTTGGTTACTATGCTTTCATCGAATTCGACTTTGGCCTTGCTGGAATTGAAAAGAACTTTTGCACGATTAACCCCGTCCATTTTTTCTAGCGTCCCTTGAATTTTTTTCATACAAGATGGACAAGTTAAGGTTTCTAATTGCATAACTGCTTTTGCCATGTTCATTCCTCCTTGTTATTTTGTACTTTTATTTTATATGAATTCCCTTGTAAAAAAATTGACGGGTATCAAGTTTTCTCTTAAGCCACTAATTTTTCTCTCTGCCTGCCGTCTGTTTTCCCAGCTTCACTTGCTATTTTTGTTTTAAAGCCGATTAACCGCATGGCATTTAAAATGACGACAAGGACACTTCCTTCATGAATAAACATTCCCCCGGCAAGGTGTACTTGGTCCGCCAAGACGCCCAGTAAAAGGATGACAACAACCGCTAAAGCAATAAAGATGTTTTGCCGCATATTCCGAATGGTCGCTTTCGATAAGGCAAAAGCATGGGCATATTGGGAGAGCTTATCTGCCATTAATACAACATCAGCAGTTTCCATTGAGACATCAGTTCCCCCTTCCCCCATCGCCAGTCCAATATCTGCTGTAGCAATTGCCGGCGCATCATTGATTCCATCTCCGGCCATCGCAACAATTGCCCCCTGATCCTTCAATTTTTTTACATACTCAACTTTTTCATTTGGCAACAGTTCCGCATGAAATTCATCTATCCCAAGTTCATTTGCTACGGCCTCTGCGGTATGGCGGTTATCACCGGTTAACATAATGATTCGTTTCACACCATTGGCTCGCATATCTGCTAATGCCGCCTTTGCATCATCACGAATTTGATCCGCAATAGAGATAATGGCAGCCAGTTCTCCGTTTATTCCGATAAAGATAGCGGTATTCCCTGCTTTTTCCCGTTCAATTGCATAGATACTAGCCCCGGAATTAATTTTGATTCCTTTTCCATTCATCAATTTACGGTTCCCGGCAACAATTGAATACCCGTCTACGGTTGCCGTAATCCCGTTCCCTTTAATTGCTTCACTTTCCGTTATTTGAAAACGAGACAAATCAATTCCGTTTTTTTCTGCTTCTTTAACAATTGTCTGACCTAAATGGTGTTCAGAAATGGTTTCTGCTTTTGCAATAAGCGCTAATAGTTTCCTTGTCGGCATTGAGGTCAAATTGTGAAAATCGGTTACTGTCGGTTTTCCTTTTGTTAAGGTACCGGTTTTATCAAAGACAAGGGTATCAACTTTGGCAAATTTCTCCATAATGTCACCGCCCTTTATGAGGACACCATTTTTTGCACCGTTCCCGATTCCTGCAACGGCTGACACCGGTGCCCCGATTACTAAAGCACCCGGGCATGCGATAACAAGAAAAGTAATGGCCAAATGTAAGTCACGAGTAAATGCGAAAACAAATAATGATAAAATAACAACGGCCGGTGTATAGTAATTGGCAAAACGATCCAAGAAACGTTCTGCACTCGATTTTGATTCTTGTGCTTCTTCAACGAGTTCAATAATTTTTGCAAAAGTCGTATCTTCACCGACTTTCTCAGCAATGATTTCGATATACCCGTTATCGAGAATAGAACCGCTATACACACGATCATTTTCCGCTTTATTCGCCGGTATGGATTCACCGGTGATCGCAGCTTCATTAATAAGTGCATGTCCCTTTACAATACGTCCGTCCACCGGAATTTTTCCGCCGGGTAAAACGACTAAGCGATTTCCTTCCTCAACCAAGTCAATATCTATTTCCTCCCGAGAACCGTCTGCATGTAGTAAAATTGCTTCTTGCGGTGCCATATCTACAAGTTCTTTTAATGATGAACGTGTTTTTTCTAAAGTTCTTGCTTCCAGATAGTCGCCTAATAAGAATAGGAATGTAACGACGGCTGACTCTGTATATTCCTGAATAAAAACCGCTCCAATTACTGCTATGAAGACAAGTAATTCGATACTAAAAGTTCTCATTATCATTGCCTGCCATGCTTTAATCGCTATAGGTACAATGGCGATTACAGTTGCAATAATGAGGAAACTGTTACTTAATCCACTCAAGTGAAATAACTTGGATAGAATTGCGGCGATAATCAAAGTTCCCGAAATCCACGTAATCTGGTTTTTATGTTGATTTATTTTTGCGATCATTTTAATCCCTCCAATATTTATCTTTGTCTTTATTTTAAAGAATCGGCGACGAAAAAAAATTGACCTTCATCAATATTGGTGAAACATGTTTCGTCGATAAAAATGAGGCTTCTTGCCTAAAAGTGGCGACTGATGAATTTGAGGGGAGGGCTGGTGAATTCAGGGGTTCTACTGGTGAATTCGCTGGGTGCACTGGTGATTTCTCCTTTTCTACTGTTGAATTCACTGGGTATACTGTTGAATTTTTCAATTTTATTGTTGAATTCGGATAGGGCACAATTGAGGTCCCTTATGTAGCGTCAGGCCACACCGCAGAGACTGAAAATGGTTTTTTCGTGATAGTCCCATATATACACCGCAGAAAATGACTATGGCTTTTTATATAGAAAAAAGCCCTAAGATTTGTTCTTAGGACCTCTATTCCCCATATAACAAAAGTTGATCTAAGTCATTGATTTTAATTTTCCGCTTTGGCAATTGCTCAATCAAACCTTGTTTCTCCAACTCAGTAAACTTTCGGCTTATCGTTTCCGGTGTTGTACCTAAATAGGAGGCCAGATCTTTTTTTGCCATTGGTAGTGTGATCACCGGACTATTTCCTGCCCCTTTTTCCACACAATCAGCTAAAAATGAAAGAATTCGCGATTCTACCTTTTCAATGGCCACTTGCATCGTTTGTTTTTCGGAATTCATTAGCCGCTCCGACATTTCCGAAATAATTTTTAAAGATATTTGCGGATATTCCGTTAAGTACCGTTGCAAATCTTTTTGTTTAATCAAGCATACGGATGAATCTTGAACGGCCTCGGCATAATTTTCATGTACCTCTCCCGGATGAAAAAGGGCCCACTCCCCGGTAAAGTCACCCGGATCCAAAATTCTTACCAGCTGTTCCTTACCCGTGTCGGATAGGCGGTATACCCTAATTTTCCCACTATTGACGATGTACAGGGTGTCGTCTTCATCACCGGCATGGAAAAGCATTTCTCCCTTTTTCAAGTCCAGTTTTTTCGCTGATTCGGCGATTTTATCCATTTGTTCGTCATCCAAATGGTTGAATATGGGCACGAGCCGAATACAAGAGGCGTGGTTATGACAGTGTTCATGTGCCATTGAATCCCCTCTTTCTCATGAATGATAAGATTACTCTTCTTCGTCGCCAAAAAGCTTGATTTAATAACATCATTAACCTGTTCCTCGTGAAAAATAAACTCACTGTTCCTCATCGCACAGGAAGCCCGGTTTAATATGTTCCCAGTGAAAAACAGGCTCCCTCGTCGCACATAATAACATCATTACCGTAATTTCCCATAAAAAATAAGATTACTCTTCTTCATCTTCTAAGGCCGTTTTACCCAGAAAAGCTTGCAACATCCAGATTTCTTTTTCGAGATAACCTTTAAAATCAATTAATACATCTTCCAAAACCGGTTGGTCTTGTTCCTTAGCTAATTTGATCGCACGTTGAACAACATCCCGGGTCATGCGGAAATCATCCACAATATTAGCAACCATATCATGTGCCGGTAAGTATTTATTTGCCGCACTTTCTTCTAAAAATGTGTACTTCATATTTTGTTCCGTTGTCGAAAAAGGTTTGGCATCAATTGCAAGTAAGGTTTCTGCAATTTTATCATACCAGTTTGCCGCTTCACGATACAATTGTTCAAATTTTTCATGAAGTGTTAAGAACTCTGAACCTTTCACATACCAATGATATTGATGAAGCTTTGTCCACAATATGGCCAAATTTGCAACGACATGATTCGTCATAGCTGCAGCAGTCGGATGATGATGATCATGTTCCACTTGATCTTGTTCTAATTCTTTTTTCAATGCTTCTTCGGGACTTAAGATACTCATTTCTCTTACCTCCTGTATTTTACTTACAAGTTGATTATAAGATGTCCCTTTTCAAAAAAAATTGACCTAAATCAAGAAATCAAAAATAAATCTCCTGTTGCACAAAGTCCCCGACTATGATATGTTAAAAGTAATGAAAATGAATATTCATAAAACTCTACTAGGGGCGCCGGTTGGCTGAGAAGTACCCTTTGAACCTGATCTAGTTCGTACTAGCGGAGGGAAGTAGGTTAATAAATTACAATCTACATATTTTTGTAATTTACCAAACCGCTTTCCGATCATGGAGGGCGGTTTTTTATTTCCCCTTCAGATCGATTAGTTTTCCAGGACCCTTTTTCATTAAAAAAGTGAGGGACACCGGAAACTAAACAATAAAGCTCATTACCAATATTTTTATCATTACTTACACTGACCCTACAGATCGCTGGTTCAAAGCAATCGGTTCCTCGGTAAACAAGGAGGAATTATTGTTGAAGCAAAATTTTTCAAACCGACTCTATCAAAACGTTCAACCGATTTGGGAGAAAAACCATCAGCATCCTTTTGTCGTTGGGTTGGGAACCGGGACATTAGACCGGGAAAAATTTATCTTTTATCTGAAGCAGGACTATGTATATTTAATTGACTATGCGAAGTTGTTTGCTATCGGGGTAGAGAAGGCAAATAACCTTAAAATCATGACAAAATTTGCTGCGGTTCTCCATGAAACTTTGCATTTCGAAATGGAACTGCACCGTCAATACGCTGCCGAGTTTGGAATTACCCGCGCTGATTTAGAAGCAACTGAACCAACACCAATTAACCTTGCCTATACGAGTTATATGCGAAAAGTGGCAGCCAATGGAAGCCTTGCTGAACTCGTTGCCTGTCTATTGCCGTGTGCTTGGGATTATTGGGAAATTGGGAAACTATTAAAATCAACTTATGGAGAAACGCTGGCGACAAATCCTTATAAAAAATGGATTGAAACCTACTCTTCGGAAACGTTCGGCGCTGGGACCCAGTGGTTAATTGACTTAATCGATGAATTGACAATCGAAAAATCAGAAGAGGAACTTCATACGATAGAGCAGCATTTTCAAATCACCTCAAAATATGAATATTTATTTTGGGAAATGAATGAGAAAAAACAAGACTGGCCAATCTGATTTTTTATTCGCGTCCTAAAAAACGGGAAGGATGATTCCATGAGAAAAACACAAAAAATGACGATAACCGCAATAATTGCAGCTGTGACAACTGTTTCAAGTAGCCTAGTTTATATTCCGGTAGGTTTTGCAAAAATTTTTCCGATACAACATTTTGCAAACTTACTATCGGCAGTTTTGCTCGGGCCCGGTTATGCGGTTGCACAAGCCTTTATTTCCTCACTTTTACGAAATTTGCTTGGAACGGGAAGTATTTTCGCCTTTCCGGGAAGTATGATCGGGGCATTTTTGGCAGCTTATATTTATACGAAAACAAATAAGCTTATCTTTGCCGCAGCCGGTGAGGTTATTGGCACAGGGATTCTCGGGGCCTTGGCTTGTTATCCCATCGCCGTTTTCTTACTCGGTCAAGAGGCAACTCTTTTCGGTTTTATCCCTGCCTTCACGTTAAGTTCTTTTGCAGGGGCGTTCTTCGGCTATGTATTATTAAAAGCATTGCAAAAAAATAAAGCATGGGGAGGAATCATCCATGAAAACAGCATTAACCATCGCCGGCTCTGATTCAGGCGGCGGGGCGGGAATTCAAGCCGATTTAAAGACATTTGCCGCACACGGTGTATACGGAATGTCCGTCATTACTGCAATAACCGCACAAAACACGGTTGAAGTCCGCTCTGTCCAAAATATTGATGAACAAATCATTCAAGATCAAATTGAGGCTGTTTTTGATGATTTAAAAGTGGATGCGGTCAAAATTGGGATGTTGTCCAGCCCATCGATTGTTACAACGGTTGCTGAGACACTTGCCAAATATCAACCAAACCATATTGTTCTCGATCCGGTCATGGTTTCGAAAGGTGGACATCGATTACTGGCGGAAGATGCAATTTCTGCTCTCAAGGAAGAACTGATGCCGCTTGCCGATATCATCACACCAAATATTCCGGAGGCGGAAATCTTAACAGAGCAAAAAATTTTAAACGAACTGGATATGAAGAGTGCTTGTATTTCCTTTAAAAAACTGGGCGTAAAGTCGGTGTTGCTAAAAGGCGGACACTTAAGCACCGACCCGAATGACCTCTTTTATGACGGAGAAAATTTCTATTGGGTGAAAGGCAAACGTGTCCATACAAAAAATACGCACGGAACCGGTTGTACTTTGTCCAGTGCCATCGCTGCCAACCTTGCCAAAGGGAACACATTATTAACGTCTGTGCAATTGGCAAAAGCCTATATTGAAGTGGCAATTGAGCATAGTTTGGATCTCGGAAACGGGCATGGACCAACCAACCATTTTTATGAATTATATAAACGAGCCCATCTTATGAACCAATAAAACTTAGGTAGCCGGCCTTATTCAAAGTGTTCACCGCGGTAAAGGTATGGAACGTTAGCGAGGTGGCGCAACTTATTCATAGATTAATTGGTGTTCACCAAATATTCAGTGAAGCAACCCTTATTACTTATACGAGGAGTGGTTTTTTAATGGACATATCAAAATTTCAAGCATTATTAACCAAGGTTCAGCAAAAAAATCCGCTAATCCACCAAATGACAAATAATGTAACAATTAACGACTGTGCGAATGTGACATTGGCAATTGGGGCGTCACCTGTTATGACAACAGGAAAAAACGATGTTCGTGATATGGCAAACTTAGCAGATGCCGTTGTGATTAACTTTGGCACAATTAATGATTTAATGTATGAAGCCATGTTAATAGCAGGAAAAACAGCAAATAAAAAAGGAATTCCGGTTGTTATTGATCCCGTTGGAGCGGGTGCGACGCCATACCGAACCCGAGTGATTCGTGATTTTTTTGAAAAAGTTGATGTCGCCATCGTTCGCGGAAATGTTTCAGAAATCAATGCCCTTATAAATGATGAAGGCAAAACAAGGGGCGTCGATGCCGGGGATGTCGCCGAAAGTAAACAGGTAATCGCAGAAACTACCGCTAATATGTATTCCGTGACTACTGTGATTAGCGGCGAAACAGATATTATTTCTGATGGAAAAACGACTTACGGGTTGCGTAATGGCGATCTTTTATTGACAAAAGTTACCGGAACGGGTTGTATGAGTACTGCGCTCATTGCCTCTTTTGCAGCCGTTACCGATGATTGGTTAGCTGCAAGTATCGCCGGGATGGCAGTTATGGGGATTGCAGGAGAGGTAGCAAAAAATAACTTGGAGGGTCATTTGGGACTAGGTACTTTTCGAGTAAACTTAATCGATGCCGTCTCTAATTTTGAAAATCTTTCATTATATAAACATATGAATCTTTCCAAGTTAACCGGGGTGATCTTATGACTATCGATTATCGTCTCTATTTAGTAACCGATGAAACACTGCCCAAAGATGAACTGCTTAAGAAAGTGGAGTTGGCTATTCAAGGCGGGGTAACCATTGTCCAACTGAGGGAAAAATCCGGGAACGGTAAAGTCTTTTATGAAAAGGCTGTAAAACTGAGGGAGTTAACGGAAAAATATCAAATACCGCTAATTATAAATGATCGCGTTGATATTGCCTTGGCTGTCGGAGCAGATGGGGTACATGTCGGACAGAGCGACCTCCCCGCTCCGGCGATAAGAAAAATCATTCCCTTATCAATGATTGTTGGCGTATCTGTCGGCAATCCTGAGGAAGCTCGTGAAGCAGAATTAAACGGGGCGAACTATGTCGGAGTTGGCGCTGTATTTCCAACTACTTCAAAAGCAGATGCAAAGGTGCTCCCACCCGGAATGCTGGACAAAATCTTAGAAACAATTCAAATTCCGGCAGTAGCCATTGGCGGAATCAACTTAGAAAATGTCTCAATGCTAGGCGGTAAAAACATTGCCGGCATTGCTGTCGTTTCCGGGATTATGAAAGCAAATGACCCGTTTGAAGTGGCAAAAGCCTATCGGAAACTACTCAAGTGAGGCTATGGCTGGGAAGGAAAGGTCGTTTCGAAAACTATCCTGTTCATTCAAGTGACGCTGTTCGAGACAGCTAGGACATTCGAAAACTATTCTGTTCATTCAAGTGACGCTATGTTTGAGAAAACAAGGCCATTTCGGAAACTATTCTCATAATCCACCTCTTGTCGGACTATCTTCTTGATTAGCCAAGAAGATAGTCCTACTTAATCTTACGCTGTTGTATTAACCCGATCATGAGCGGAATGAAGGCAGCAATGATAAGAACGGGCAAAAACCATACACCAAATCCCTTACCCCATTTTAATGCGATGGTTACAGATTCTAATATAATCGCAGTAAAAATAAGCGAACACATATTCTTAACCTGGTTCAACATTTTTCTGCTTAGTAAATAAAATTGCGGTGCATTGGATTCATTTAACCGACTCGGATAATTATGCACTTCCGGATGTTTTTCCAAAAATTGCATAATAATCAGTGTTATCCCGCCAATAATCGGTAAAATAATTAACTCCCATTTTGACCCCCACCGATCCACTTCACCGGCTAAATTAAAATGAGCCGGCACCTGATTCGGGAGCCGATTCCAGATGGTCAACAAAAATACGATTGAACCAATATAACAAGTATAGCCGATGACATCCCAAACCCACTCACTTTTTGTTTTCGGAATACGTATTTTTGGACGTTGAAAGTTAGACACAGTTCTCCACCTCAATCATCAATTATTAACATATATACGGTTAAATCTCTTTAAGGTTTCATTATATTGGCGGCTGTTCCCGTTGCTGAATTTTTTCAGATTTCCTATTCATTTTTATCGTCTAAACAGCAAATTAGACAAAAAGAATTTGAAAGTTGTACAATGTTTATAGGGGTTGATTCCATTTAATCACAGAAATGTAAGCACTTACAATTCTAGTAATATACAAATCTCGGCTATACAGAAAGGGGCATTCTGATGAACTACAAAAATATTACAGTCGCCGGAAGTGGAGTATTGGGCAGCCAAATTGCCTACCAAACTGCTTTTCACGGATTTCAAGTTTCTGTCTACGATATTAACGATGAAGCATTGGAACTGGCAAAAGAGAGAATCAAGAAACTAAGACCTCGTTATCAAGAAGATTTAAAGGCAACTCAAGAAGAAGTCGATGCTGCTTACGATCGTCTTTCATTTTATAGTGATTTAGCTGAAGCGGTTAAAGATGCTGATCTTGTCATTGAAGCTGTTCCGGAACGAGTTGAAATTAAAGTCGATTTTTATAAAAAATTGGCAGCGGTTGCACCCGATAAAACTGTCTTTGTGACAAACTCTTCAACCTTATTACCGAGCCAATTTGCTGAAGCAACAGGACGTCCGGAAAAATTCTTGGCTCTGCACTTTGCCAATGAAATTTGGAAAAATAATACCGCAGAAGTTATGAAACATCCCGGTACAGACATGCAATATTTTGATCAAATAATTGAATTTGCTAAAGCAATTGGAATGGTCGCTTTACCTTTATATAAGGAACAACCGGGTTATATTTTAAATTCTTTATTAGTTCCATTTTTGGAAGCTGCTCAAATGTTATTGGTAAAAGAAGTTTCCGATCCTGAAACAATTGACAAAACATGGATGATTGCCACCGGAGCTCCACTTGGACCATTTGCGATCCTCGATGTAGTAGGAATAAGAACAGCGTATAATATTACATTGGCAAAAGCCGAAGCAACGGGTAATGAAGAGTTTATGAAGCTTGCTGAATTATTAAAGAGGGAATACATTGATAAAGGAAAACTTGGGCGCGAAACAGGAGAAGGCTTTTATAAGTATCCGAACCCCAGTTTTGCCCAACCGGGATTTTTAAAAGGATAATTTTGATTAAGTTTGTTGGAAGTCGGTTCTATTGAGCCGGCTTTTTTTACTGTAAAAATATAATTTAGCGGTGATGAAAAAGCGGCCACGAGATTCGCTCTCAGGAACAATCGGTACCGATCAACCTCTAAACATGCCGTTCGTACTACTACAAGCATTACCTCCCACTAATCATAGTTTTATGCTACTTCAAAAAAATTTTTTAAAAACGATGACCATTTTTTGCAAAACCTTCTATAACAAAAATGAAGGGAGGAGGTGATAGAAATGGCAAAAGCAAATATTGTAAAAACAAGCTTCCGTGTCCTTTATGAAAATGGCCTGAATCAAAAAGGGGAACCGGTATATAAAGCAAAAAGCTATAATAACGTGAAAACAACCAGCACAGATGATCAAATTCACCAAGCAGCAACAGCCTTAGCTTCCCTGTCAAATTTGCCGTTTTATACCGTTGAACGCGACGACAAAAAGGAAATTTACGCTTAATAGTAAAAAACAACAAAAAGACGAGGAGGAAAGTGAATGGAAACAAATTTAGAACTTGTTTTTTTGGCGACTGATGGAAAAACGGTTCGCATTACAGTAAATGACCCGAAAGACGATTTAAACGAGGAAATCATTCGCAATGTTATGAATCAAATTTTGACAGCCAATGTTTTTGAAACATCAAGCGGTGCCTCTTTAGCATCGATTAAAGAAGCAAGAAAAATTAGCAAGAACACAGAAGTATTCAGTTTATAAACAGCCTGGAATCTATAATCTGACGGAAGCCGGGTCTAGTACATTGCGTACTTCCTCGGCTTTCCTTTCTATTAAATTTTGGAGGGAAAGAGAATGACTGAATGGTATTCATTAATCGGGGAAGTCGGTTTTCCGATTGTTGTGACCTTGATTCTCCTTTACCGAATTGAAACAAAGCTCGATCAAGTCATCCAATCAATCAACAACTTGCCCGATCGACTAACCAACTTATAATGACTCATAAGAAGGCTTACCCATTCATACTGCATTTAACAGCAGAAAATATTGGTGGCAGCCTTCTTAATTTTTATGCACTCAAGATAGATCCATTAGCCGTCCTTGCTGCTTCTAACTCGGCACCACCCAAGATGAAACTTTGAATCCCCGCGGCAGATCCCTGACAAAAGCCCATACCGGTAGAATCTCCTCCACATTTGGATAGAAAGGTCAACTTAACAAAAGCCAATAATTCTTTATGGGAACTCCTTGCACAATGAGATAAAATGAACCGGTAACCCTAACAAAAGCCAATAATTCTTTGAGGATACAATAGTCCTAAATTTATAAAAGATGATAATGTGCAAATCGTTCATAAAAGACAATTTTTTCTATTATGTTTTTTCCTAGTCGGCTATAACACCGCTTTCAAATGCCTCCATTTTTTCCCGTAAAAATGTTGGGACAGGCTGCGAAGTTTTTGTTTCCGGATTATAACTGACATAAATAATTTCTGCTAAAACAATCGGATTATTTTCCCCTTCTCTCGTAATTTTAAATTCCATTGTGAAACTGGTGCGGCCAAGTTTTTTTAACCGAACCCAAATATTAAGCCAATCACCGAGACGGGCAGAGGCTTTATACTCCAATGTTGTTTTTGCTACAACAAAATCAAACTTGCCTTCCTCCGCCATACCATGTAAATCAAGTCCTAAACCTTCCTCAAAATACGCAGCAATCGCAATATCTAGGTACGTTAAGTAATGTGCGTTAAAAACAATCTTTTGACCGTCAATTTCAGAATAACGAACACGTAGCCGATGACGAAACCGATAAAGATCTTCCATTGCGTCCCCCTCCTTTTCATTTATTCATAAGTATATATTATTCTTAATTTTAAATCTATTGCTTTTCACTTTCAAGCTGGTTGCCAGGGATATATCAGCCTTATAGATAGTGATAATTAGCTGACACGAAAATTTTATACACCAAAAAGCGCCTGGTTTGCGTTGATTTACGGCGAACCCATATAGGAAAAGCTTCATTTTCTGAATAGCCACGAAACACCATTCTTTTGCCTTAAAAATACGCCTTCTTAAAATGATGAATAACCTTGTTTAATTTATCAGGATAAAATTTTTATAGATTCCTTTCAACCTGTTCCTGCTTCTTTCCTTCATCCGCACCAATAAATGATTTCACCAGCTCTTTGTTTGTAAATGCCAAAACAACACATATAAATAGAATAGCTGTTCCAATTGCATAAACTTCTTGAGCACCTATTTTATCAGCCAAAATACCTACGACCCCATATGTAATAGGTATTGAAAAATTGAATGAAACAGAACTTATACTATTGATACGACCACGCATATTTGTCGGTACCATAACTTGAAAAAATGTACTCATCGGTATGTTGGTTATAATGATAGCGATACCCAATATCAAATTGCCTAAATTAGCAAAAATTAAATTGGGAGAAAAAGATATAACGAACATCCCTATACTTTGCATACCCAAACCGAAAGAAAACCACATCCCGATTTTTTTAGGAGAAACGATACCAACAAATACAGCCCCAGCCAGCAATCCAATTCCGATAAATGAATCAAATACCCCAAGAGCGGCAGCCGTTCCATTAAAGTCTTCTTTTATTAACATTGGAGGGAGTACATTGGTCGGGCCTAACGCAACATTACTTAGCATACCTATTAGAATTAAAGTCACTAGCGCTCTTTCTTTCTTGAGCCAAGTGAACCCTTCGACAATATCGTTAATTAATGAATGCTTCACTCCCTCTTGTTGATTTGGCGTATATTCATATCGAATGAATTGAATAAAAGCGAGTGATACAAAAAATGTTATGGCATTAATGGCAATGACGGTAGCTTCACCTGTATACGCAATTAATATACCGCCAACTGTGGAACCGACAAGTCTTGCTACTTGTTGAGAAGTTGACAGTAAAGAATTCGCGGTAATTAACAAATCCTTTTTGACCAATTCCGGAAGTATGGATGTATTTGAAATGCCAAACAAGTTATTACATAAGGATAAGATAATTGTAATAAAATAAATATATTGTAATTCGAAAACATCTACGAATAGTAAAACCGCAAAGACACCAGTTGTGAAAGCTTGGATGAAGTCCGAGATTTGCATTAACCATTTTCGATTCCATTTATCAATCCATACGCCAAATATCATACTGAATAATAATTGTGGTAGAAACTTTGCAACTAATATTAGTCCTACGTGGAAGGCAGATCATGTTTTCTCGTAGACCAGCCACATAAGCGCGATATTATATAGCGAATCACCAAAGTAAGAAATTGTTCGCGCAAACCACAAATTTCTGAAATTTTATTTTCAAATATAATGGATTTATTAAAATTAAAAAGCTTGCTCATTTTCACACTCTTTCTTATGTGTTTTTTTCTTAGTTCGGTTACTGTGAAACGTGTTTCATACATGGTTCTGAGTTATATCTCATTGATTTTTTAATTAAAATAAATTCAGTAACACTAATTTTTAAAGCAGTGTGTAAACGGTCATCCTTTATTTTTCGAATTATTTCTATATATTGCCAGTGCTAAACATATTACACCTCCAGCAATGACCATTAACGAACTCGCTGTAGATTCGTTTTTGATCAATAGATAAACACCAACACCAATAAGAAAAATAGGTGTTAAATAATCCAGTGCCTTTATAATCATTTAATTCGCTCCTTTATATTAAGTTTTTGGTAAAAAAATCATGTTCGTTGACTTTGGCTCTTTTAAAACACCATAATAACCTCCAAAGGCCTTTAGTTAAATTCTTACACTATTCTATTCGACAAAAACCCCGAAAATCCTTCACCTATTATTTTTTTGTTTATTCAGCAGCCCCTGCTTAACGATTTGTGGATCGGTAACAGTTTAATTATTAAACTTTAAAGTTCTATGATGGAGTATCAAGAGAATTCTTGCCCGTATACTATAATTCTTACATATTTTTTCATAGATTTCACCGCAAACTTATTTGCAACTTTCCGCAAAACTAATTGCGGAATTACTTCAGATATTTTCTCAAAAAAAGAGTGAAAACGGAACATGGTGTTGTAAAGCATTAGGGTTGGAATGAGACCCATATGGTGCACTTATAGAATTCGGGAAAAATAGTGGAATCATTTAATAACTTTACTGAACTAACGGGGCTTTAGTCGAATAAGACACTACTACAAAACAAAACTTCCAGATAATTGGAGTTCTTATTTTATCGTTAATATCAACATTAAACTTTAACAAGTGCCTGTCTCCCAATGTATTAAGTTTTAACGTGTTAACGCGCTGGAGAAAAAGCCCCAAAATTAACTATAAATCATCTAATGCAATGACTTCACCGTTCGCTGCATTCACTCCGTACTTACAATCTAATTTTCCACATAAAACATATTGTTTTTGTTTAAAGTCATATACATAGTAAGGTTTCAGCTCAAATAAGTCTCTCAGTTTTTCAAACGCTTCTTCTTTTGAAATCGTTACTTTATCAGGCCGTTGAAAGTCGTCAAGGGGTTTTAGCATCAGTTCGCTATCCATATAATTTACAGCTTGAAAGCTCTTTGGATCAATCCAAACCTTTATTTTCCGTTGAAACACTTGATATTCTTGTTTAACGGCTTTCAGTGTAGCGTGAATATACCCTTTATCCCGATAAAGATGTTTTAGTACCCAATTTCCTGAATCACTTGGATACTCCTGCCGCAAAAAATCTGTAACTGCCTTTATACATTTCTCTTGTTCTTCCCCAGTAATGGGGAATGAATCGGGAGAAGGCTCACATGAAAATGCTTGTTCTGCTAAAATATCTTCAATCCATTTTATCTCTTTCGCTTGAAAAGGTTCATTAATAGGTTCATCCCAAAAAATCGTTTGTTCCATTGTCAAAAAATATCTTTCATCCGCAAAAAATTCAAATGGAATCGTAGCTCCCCCATCATTTGTAACAAAAATCTCTTCCAATCCATATATAGGATATAATTTTTTTTGTTCATAGGAGGGGTATTCAATCAATTTCAATTGTTCCATTTTCAAATCTTCTAATTGATCAAGAGAAAGGGAGTAGTTTTCTTCTTTTACCGGCTCTTTTGAAGGAAATTGACCATTTATAGAAAATAAAGTGAGCTTTCCTTCTTCATTAAATTTGATGTCAATATATCCTGGCGGTGAAACATCAACACCATCAAGGCATGCCATAAAAGTAAGTTCGCCTTCTTGTTCTCTTTTCAATTGGAATTGTATTCCGTACATGAGTCCTGTTTTATCCTCAATCCATTTTATGATGGCTTCCATATTAAGATGGCTAAACTTAACTCCATCCTCTGCATATGAAATACCTCCTGCAAAAATGGCACGCGTAAATTTACGACTTTTCACATTTATTTCAATACCGGCTGCACCATTTGGGTTCGTCTCATCATCCTCATGTACAGTTATATGATTAGGAAACCACTCCATGGATAATGTATAAACCGTCTCATTAATGGTATTTACACTCCGATAGAACTCATATCTTTGTAAATAATAGTGATTTAATCCAAATGTTGTTTTTGCCAAATCAATTAGTTCTTTTAACTGTGAATCCATTCGATTTCCTCCATTTGTGTGGCCTATTCCTCGGTTTATTAAAGTGATGGGAGACAGAAAAGTTCTATGATGGAGTATCAAGAGGGTTCTTGGTCGTATACTAAATTCTTGCATATTTTTCCATAAATTTCACCGCAAACTTATTTGCAATTTTCCGCAAAACTAATTGCGGAATTGCATTAGATATTTTTTCCATTAAAAAACTCGTGCGTCCGAGCCTTTTTGGCATAGACAAGTATATAGTCATGACTTACTGAAAAATTCTTTTTTAAATTTACAGGTGCATATGCTCTTTCCCAAATGACTTGAGCAAGAAAGTTATCTTCTCCAATAATTTCATTACATATCATTTTTAACTTTTCTTGTTCACTATCGTCGATGCTTATAAAAATAACTCCATCTTCTGAAAGCAAATTTCATGCTAACTTTAAACGGGGATACATCATATTCAACCAATCAGTATGGTACCTACCATTAGATTCTGTATTTGCTTTCATATTTTGTTTGGTTATTTCTTTATAATTTTGAATATTATCTCGGAAATCATCTGGGTAAATAAAATCATTTCCTGTATTGTATGGAGGGTCAATGTATATCAATTTAACCTTACCAAAATAGGATTTCTGAAGAAGTTTTAATACTTCCAAATTATCCCCTTCAATGTAAAGATTTTCTGTTGTATCCCAATTCTTACTTGATTCCTTATCTGGTCGTAATGTTCCAGTTGAAGGTGTTTGCGCTAATTTCAAGCTTTGTGCTTTACCGTGCCATATGAATTCGTATCTTTCATTATTCGTTTCAATTTCTTCCCCTAAAACTAGCTTCAACTTATCAAAATCAACCTTCCCTTCTGTGATCACTTCAGGAAACAGTTGCTTTAATGCATTGATATTTTCTTTTGTAAGATCAAGTGATTTACCGTCAAGCTTTTCCATGCCTCATTTCTCCTTTACCTCAATAATTGCTTCTTTATCTGTTCCAACTCTTTTATTAATTGTTGAACGTTAATATTTAACTCAACCTTTTTATTAAATTGCGATTCCTTTTTTATTGCAGTTTTTAATCGTGTTATTGTTTGTTCAATTTCTTGGATTTGCTGGATTAATGCTTGTTGGGCTTTTCTTTGTTTAGCATCTTTAATGATCTTGAAGGTTCCAATCGTTTTCGTGTTTTCAAATGCCTCTACGGCTATATCAATGTCTTTATAGAATTCATAAAAGTTGTTGAAATTTAATTTGATTAGTTGTATTGTATGGATTGAAGGAAATCAGAAACGATAGGTTTACCCCAAACAAGTAGTTCTTTATAATACTCCATTTTTCTTCCTTTGTTTGTTTCCTTATTGAATAATGCATATAATTCAATAATTCTTCAGCTGCTTCATGTACTGCCAAGGCTTCGAATGTTTTCCCGAGACCTACACTATCCGCAATTATGCAACCACCATATGTTTCAATTTTATTTATAGCCCTTACTACACCATCTTTTTGGAAGTTATAGAATTTATTCCAAATGATAGTATTTTCAAATCCGGTTTTTCCCTGTAACGCACGAAAATCCCGGTTACCATCCAAAAAAATCCTTGAATAGATTATAAAGGGTTACGCAATATATAAATTCCGGTGAATTTTCTTTATACAGCAACTCTACTTTATTTAAAAAATTTTCTTTTGGATTGTACCGACTAAACCGGTTTGTTTGTTATCAATAATTCCTTTAGACATTATACTGAGCGCTCCTACCACGACTGTTTTGATAGTTCAATTTTACCATAAACGCAAAGTTAAATTTATATTAATTTTATCTATAACCAGCCTCTGGGGTGTTTTAAAATGTCGAATTGAAATTACTTTTTGCAAAATGTTTATAGGAGTACGAATAAAAGGAAACCATATTATTTGTATCCAGTCGCTTAAATAACCATAACTTTTAGGTTCCCATCCCCACCGGCAAAAAGTAGGACAGGTTATCGGTAATGGCATTCCCAATACGAATCCCGAGAGCTCCTGCCCTGCCGTTCAATAGGAAACTGCCGATGATATAATGTCCCTGCTGTCTTCCTTTCAGCGATTGAAACTCCCGCACAGGCAGTTCAACAAATTCCTGATACAAACTTGGATAATTTGTATAATCCTTCCCGGCATCCTCCATTATCTTCGTTCCGTTCGGCCCATAAATTTCCACCGTGTTTCCTTCCCGTCCAAACACCGGTTTTTTCACAAATTTTTTCCCTGCTGTCGCTAATTGATCCGGTTCCAAGTAAGATGGTAAAAAATAGGCCTCAATCTTGTTTCGATCAAAAATATATGTTCAAGGTCAATGATTATTCTGGTTTAATCATTGAATGAAACTGTTTTACAAGTTTCCTATGGTAAAAATATTTGAATTAATAAAAATAAGCGTTGACAAAATTGGTTGTACACATATATATTGTATATAATAAATAAAGTTTGCCTAATGCAAAAATGGGGAGGAAGGAAACATGATTACTTTTTCTAAAAAATTTTGGGGGATTATTTTATTATGTTGCACATTTTTACTTGCTGCTTGTAACGACAAGTCAGCAACAAACAACGAACAAAAAAATACAGGGAAGGATAACAATAAAAAAATCACTGTTGTCACAACGATTGCACAAATTGGTGAGCCACTTTCCGTTATTGGCGGAGACCGCGTGGAAGTAAAAAGTTTAATGGGGCCTTCTGTTGACCCTCACTTATACCAGGCAACCCACGGGGATATTCAGACGCTTGAGAATGCCGATGTCGTCTTTTATAACGGTCTTCATCTGGAAGCAAATATGGTTGACATATTTGAAGAAATTGAAAAATCCAAACCTGTACTGGCCATCGGAGAAACAATTGATAAATCGAAACTTTTGCATGATGAAAATAATGCTGTGGACCCACATATTTGGTTTGACATTGATCTTTGGCAACAAGCTTTAGATGCAGCAGTGGATCAATTAAAGGAATATTCTCCTGAAAATACAAGTTATTTTGAGGAAAATAAGGTGAAGTATTTTGAAAAACTGCAGCAATTGAAAGAGGACGCAAAGAAACTTACGGAAATTCCTGAAGAGCAGCGCATTCTTGTGACCGCACATGATGCTTTCGGGTATTTCGGACGTATGCATCATATGAAAGTGGTCGGCTTGCAAGGGCTTAGCACAGATGGAGAAATCGGGATATCCGATATTCAAAATACGATCGATACCATTGTTAAGTATAAAGTACCGGCAGTTTTTGTTGAAAGTAGTATTAATGAGAGCTCCATCAAAGCTGTTATTGAAGGAGCCAAAAAACAAGGAGTTCCTATTCAATTAGGAGGAGAACTTTTCTCGGATGCGATGGGGAAAGCCGGTACGGAAGAAGGAACGTATCTAGGAATGTATCGCCATAATATCGATACAATTTACACCGCATTAAAAGGAGGCTCAAATACAAATGAATGAAGTCGTCCTTGAAGTCAAAAATTTAACGGCCGCTTATCAAAAAAATACGGTTTTACGAGATGTCAATTTTCAAGTTGAGGCGGGTTCATTAACAGGTATTGTTGGACCAAACGGAGCTGGTAAATCGACTTTAATAAAAACGATGTTAGCGCTCCATCCGGTTTTATCCGGCGAAGTTCATTTTTTTGGTTCCACTTATAAAAAAGTGAAAAAACGGATTGGCTATGTCCCGCAAAGAGGGTCTGTTGATTGGGATTTCCCGACCATTGCACTTGATGTAGTAATGATGGGATTATACGGTCAAATCGGTTGGCTGCGACGCCCGACGAAAACCCATCAAAGAATGGCTTTTGAGGCTTTGGACAAAATGGGCATGGCTGATTACGCCAACCGGCAAATCAGCCAACTTTCCGGGGGACAACAGCAGCGGGTATTTTTAGCCCGTGCGTTAGTACAAAATGCAGACATCTATTTCATGGATGAACCGTTAGCCGGAGTCGACGCCGCTACCGAACGGGCCATTATGAAAATACTGGATGAACTTAAAGCGGCAGGGAAAACAGTGATGGTTGTTCATCATGATTTACAGACTGTTGCAGATTATTTTGACCATGTACTTTTCTTAAATCGCACGGTCATTAAGCATGGCAAAACAAATGACGTTTATACAGAGGATAATATAGCCACTACGTATGGCGGCAGTATCCGTTTGATCGGGGGGAGAATAGGAAATGTGGTCCATCCTGTTAAACAGTAATACACAATGGGTTTTATTGAGTACAGCAATATTAGGGATTGCGGCCGGGACGATCGGCTCCCTTGCTTATTGGAAACGGCAAAGTTTAATGAGCGACGCCCTTGCCCATGCCGCCCTTCCCGGTGTTATCATTGCCTTTCTCTTGTTTAAAGTAAAACATTTATTTGTTCTAATTACCGGGGCAGCGATTAGTGCAGTTATCGGAGCATTTTTTATCCAAGGCATTCGCTCTTCAACAAGAATTAAAGAAGATACGGCAATGGGGATGATTTTATCAATCTTTTACGGCTTTGGGATTATGCTTTTAACGATTGCTAACCGAACAAGCGGGAACCAAAGCGGCTTAAATAACTTCATCCTGGGTCAATCCGCTTCCATGGTGCAATCAGATGTGTGGACAATGTCCATTCTTGCCATTTTGGTTGTTTCAATTGTTGTTATTGGATTTAAGGAATGGAAAATCTATTTATTTGATCGCCAGTTTGCCAGTGGGCTCGGTTTGCCGTTAAAAGGAATGGATGTGGTGTATACGATTCTTCTGGTAACAACCATTGTCGTTGGTATTCAAGCAGTCGGTGTTATCCTTATCGCAGCACTTCTTATTATTCCGGCAGTCAGTGCCCGTTATTGGACACATTCTTTTCAAGCGATGGTTATCATTTCAGCCCTATTTGGCGGTGCATCCGGTACGATTGGTACGCTTATTAGTGCAATCGGCAACGGTTGGCCAACAGGACCATTTATTGTTGTTTTGGCAGCGAGCTTTTTTATCATCTCGTTAATTTTTGGAAAAGAAAAAGGAATTCTTGTTCAATATTGGCAAATGAAGCGCCATAAAAAACAGGAAATCATCCAATCGATCCCCACCTCTGTTTTGAAAAAGGAGGTTCAATAGAATGACATACACCGCCTGGATTATTTTGACAGCATCTTTAGTCGGTTTATCATGCGGTTTGATCGGTGTCTTTTTAATTTTACGGAAAATGGCTATGATGGCTGACGCTATTAGCCATACCGTTTTACTTGGTATTGTTGTTGCATTTATTATTACGCAAGAACTGACCGGAGTCCATATGCTCATCGGTGCCATTATTGCAGGACTTTTGACCGCCTTGTTTGTCCAATGGCTCAACTCTTTAGATGTGCAACAAGAGGCGGCCATTGGAATTGTATTCACAACCCTTTTTGCCATCGGGGTTATTTTAATTGAAGCTTTTGTCGGAAATGCCCATTTGGATGTCCAGCATGCTTTAATGGGGGAAATCACATTTATTCCCTGGAATAGAATTACGTTGCCAATCGTGGGAAGCATTCCAAAAGCTGCAGCCATCTTAACTCTCGTGTTTTTTGTTGTTTTATTATTTATTATCGCTTTCTATAAAGAATGGAAAATTACCACTTTCGATCCCGGACTTGCCGCAAGTGTCGGGATACCGGTTCTTTTTATGCACTATCTGTTTATGAGTCTGGTTTCAATTACAACGGTGGCTTCCTTTGACGCGGTTGGGGCGATTATGGTCGTTGCGATGTTAATTACCCCGGCAGCCTCCGCATATCTTTGGACCGATCGACTGCACATGATGCTTGTTATCAGCGGATTATTTGGAGTCGCTTCCGCCGTCATCGGATATTTTATTGCTGCTTGGATTGATACTTCTATTTCCGGGTCTATGGCATTTGCAACCGGGCTTATCTTTTTAGCCAGTTACTTATTATCGCCAAAACATGGTTTGCTTGCCAAGTATTTAAAGCCGGAAGAGACGTTCGAATAAGGCCATTGAAAAACTATTTAAAAAGATATACTAACATATATAGTATGATAAAACCCGATAATATATCTAAATACGGTGTTTAGCAAGATTATTACGCACTTTTTCAGTGGTCTCCGTTCGAATAATTGTTTTGTCTGTAAAAACTATGACTCGAAATTAGTGTAGCTTATCTTAAATACAAATATTATGTATGCGAAAGACTGCCCATCAATCAGGAAAAGAATTTTTCTATCATTCGTTTTCCAGTTGTTGCCTTCAATTCAAATTCATGTTATTATCATTACAATACTATATAAAGTATTAACCAGTCCATTAAATACACAATATATTGAAAACTAGCAAGTTAAGGTGCTTTTAGAAGCTTAATAGGGAATCCGGTGAAAATCCGGAACTGTCCCCGCAACTGTAACTGCGACGAAAGGATATAAACCACTGCATCTCCTTTGATGCGGGAAGGAATCTAAGTAGGATGAAGCATAAGTCAGGAGACCTGCCATAACTTGTTCAAGTTTCAATTCTTCGGGGGATAAGGAGATGAAACGATAGTAAGATACTTTATGTATGCTTCTTTCTATCGTTTAATCCGCTTCCCTTGAGCGGATTTTTTTAGTTTAATTGGAGGATGATTTTATGGCAACAACTACACTAGAACATGAAGGAATCAATCAAAAAGAATTGGCGGCCATCATTGATCAAATGACAAACCCTTTTCCCGCCATTGACACAACCGAGTATAAAGAAAAAATTTTTCGAAGTGTTGAATTCAAGAAAAATATAAACTCCGATCAATTAACGAAATTATTCATTACCACTGCGCTTGAAAACGTTGATGAAGCAAATCGTGCCTGGTCCTATATAGCTGCACGATTTTATCTTGACCAGCTGTATAAAAAAGCAAGCAAGAACCGCGGCTATCCGGCAGAACAAAAATATGGAGACTATTACCATTTACAAAAAATACTCGTTGATAAAGGCATTTATTCTCCAAAAATACTAGAAAAATATACAAAACAAGAAATCATGGAATTAGCAAAAATCATTGAGCCGGAACGTGATTTTCTTTTTGACTATATTGGTTTACACACATTAGCTACGAGATATTTAGTCACGGACCATGAGAAAAATACGTATGAATTACCTCAGGAACGTTGGCTTACGATTGCTTTATTTCTTATGCAAGACGAACCGAAAGAATTACGCTCTGTACTCGTACGTGAAGCTTACTGGGCATTATCGAATCTGTATATGACTGTGGCAACCCCGACTTTGGCAAACGCCGGACTCTCTTACGGTCAATTATCCAGTTGTTTTATTGATACCGTAGAAGATTCATTGATTGATATTTATAACTCAAACACCGATGTAGCAAGACTTTCAAAAAGTGGTGGTGGAATTGGCGTTTATATTGGGAAAGTACGGAGTCGAGGAAGTTCCATTAAAGGGTTTAAAGGAGCATCGTCCGGTGTTATTCCTTGGATTAAACAGCTGAATAACACAGCGGTTAGTGTCGATCAGCTTGGGCGGCGAAAAGGAGCTGTTGCCGTTTACCTTGATGTTTGGCATGCCGATATTCTTTCCTTTTTAGACCTGAAATTAAATAATGGTGACGAAAGACAGCGTGCCCACGATATTTTTATCGGTGTTTGTATTCCTGACCTTTTTATGGAACAAGTGGAGAAAAGAGGAGACTGGTACTTATTTGATCCGCTTGAAGTGGAAAAAGTCATGGGATTTCGCATGGAAGATTTTTATGATGAGAAAAAAGGAGAAGGTTCATTCCGAAAAAAATATTTTCAGTGTGTAGAAAATGATGCCCTTTCGAAAACAAAAGTTCCGGCGATCCAAATTATGATACGAATGATGAAGTCACAACTTGAGACCGGTACGCCGTTTATGTTTTATCGGGATGAGGTAAACCGAAAAAACCCAAATAAACATGCCGGCATGATTTATTCCAGCAATCTTTGTACCGAAATTATGCAAAATATGTCACCAACCGTTCAATATAATGAAACGATTGACGGCGATACAATCATTACCTATAAAAAAGTTGGCGATATGGTTGTATGTAATCTATCCTCAGTCAATTTGGGAAAAGCCGTTCCGGACGATGTACTTGATCGACTCATTCCGATTCAAGTTCGGATGCTTGATAATGTCATTGATTTGAACACAATTGAAGTCAAACAGGCCACGGCCACGAATAAAAAATATCGTTCTATCGGACTCGGTACATTTGGCTGGCATCATTTATTGGCGCTTAAAGGGATTCATTGGGAATCAGATGAAGCTGTTCAATTGGCTGATCAATTATATGAAAAAATTGCCATGTTGACAATAAAGGCCAGCGCAGACTTAGCAAAAGAAAAAGGAGCGTATCCACTTTTTGAAGGTAGTGATTGGCAGACAGGAGCTTATTTCCAAGATCGAGGCTATCTGACCGGAGACAACGCCGGGAAATGGAACGACATTATGCTTAATGTGAAAAAATACGGCATTCGTAACGGTTACTTGATGGCAGTCGCACCGAACTCAAGTACGTCGGTTATCGCCGGCTCTACAGCGAGTATCGACCCGATCTTTAAACCGTTTTACTATGAGGAAAAGAAAGATTATAAATTGCCGGTTGTTGCTCCTGACTTGGACCATCGAACATATGATATTTATCGGCGATCCGCATATATTGTCGATCAACGCTGGTCAATTAAGCAAAATGCAGCGCGCACTCGCCATATTGATCAATCAATTTCATTTAATTTTTATGTACCGCATACAATTAAAGCGCAAATTTTACTGGACTTACACTTACAAGCTTGGAAATCAGGGTTAAAGTCAACCTATTACGTCCGTTCAACCGCCACGGATATCGAGGAGTGCGAATGGTGTGCCTCTTAATTTCTAAATGTTGTTTGAATCATATTGACAAATATTGAAGGAGATGACAATGAATGCGCGCTATGGTTTGCTATGCAAGTTTCAGCGGGAATACAAAAGAAGTGGCTGAACTAATCTCCGGCAATTTATCGGAAGAAGGGGCAACGGTAGACATGTATCGAATCACAAATCGAAACCTCTCGATACCGGACCCTTCCATGTTTGATGCACTGTTTTTGGGGAGTTTTACATGGGCAAAAGGAGCTACTCCCAAAATCGTTAAGGACTTTGTTTATCAACTGGGCTATAAACCGGAAAATGTCTTTGTTTTTGGCACCGGTGACACACAATTTGGCGGGGATGATTTGTTTTGTAAAGCTGCGGACAAATTGGCGAAGTTTTATGCTTCCCCCCTGCCTCCGTTAAAAATTGAACAAAGTCCGCGGGGTACCCAAGAAGGGAAAGTAATCCAATGGACAGAAGGAGTTGTCAACTATTGTCAGCAATACTTAATAAAGTAAAAGTTTTAGAACCGGAAAATCCAAATAAATCGACGGCTTTGTTTGGCGGAAAAGCAAGCGGAATATTAAATTGGAATGATCTCGCTTATCCGCATTTCTATGATTATCGGGAACAAATTCGCGCGTTATTCTGGCGGGCAAGTGAAGTCGATATGACGCATGACATTAAACAATTTCCCCAACTTTCCGAGGCCGAACAAGAAGCTTTTTTGAAGATTATTGGCTTATTGGCTACATTGGACGGACCGCAAACCGATATTGCGATGCGGATTGCCGATTTTGCCACCGATCCATCGGTAAAATCAATTATGGCAACAATTGCCGACCAAGAAAGCGAGCATAATCACAGTTATGCCTATGTGTTGTCATCGGTTACGACATTTGACCGGCAATTGGAATCATTTGAAACCGGTCGGCGGGATCCGGTTTTATTAAAACGGAATGAACGAATTATGGATGTATATAATACCTTTGCGGCTGAACCGACCATTATACATGTGTTAAAAACGATGGTTTACAGCTCTTTACTTGAAGGTTTATTCTTTTATTCCGGTTTTGCCTTCTTTTATCATTTGGCAAGACAGCAAAAAATGGTCGGTACATCGACAATGATTTCTTATATAAATCGGGATGAATTGCAGCACGGTAAATTTATAAGCGAGCTGTTTCGAGCAACACTGGCGGAAAACCCTGCGTATAATACAGAGCAATTTACCGACTGGGTTTATGAACAGTTTCAATATGCCGTTGAGCAAGAAACGATTTGGAGTCGTTATGTTTTGTCCGACATTGACGGGATTGATTTAGTGGAAATGGAGGGCTATATTAAATACCGAGCCAACAAAATGCTTCGTTTATTGGGATTAAGTGATTTATATTCGGATCATACCGAAAATCCGATGAAATGGATCCGTGCCTATATTGACAATTTCGATGATACAAAAACCGACTTTTTTGAACAAAAATCCCGCCAATACACCAAAGTCGGGGATTTGAACGGGTTTGATGAGTTGTAATTATATAAAAAGTGACAAATAGCCTATCTCCTACACTCCTCTGATTGTTTAAGGAGGTGGTGGGCGTTCAGATCCGCGAATAATGGACCATTGTCTTTGTTCTAAACGAGGATTACTTTGGTTGATTAGTCAATGTTTTTCACTATACCGATTGTAATCCAGATTTTTCATGAGCATCCATTAAAGAGATTGTTTTTTACTTTATTTCCTTGATTTTTTATGATAGGATACCAATATATAAACGAAACGAATATAGAAATACAATTGAATATGTAGAAGTACAATTAGGAGGAGTCTGTCACCAAGGGATAAGTATACCCTTAGTAACAGGCTCTTTTTGTATGTTTTTATCCTGATCTTAAGCCCCCTGCGCAAGATTTCGGGTTTACAAAAAAGGTAGATGGGAATTTTAATAAAATAGGGAAAGGTGGAATCTTATGTTTATTCTTCAATTAGCACTTATTATTTTTGCAGCCAAACTTGCGGGAAGCCTGAGTATAAAGTTTGGTCAACCTTCCGTATTGGGAGAAATCATTGTCGGGATTTTATTAGGGCCTTCTGTATTCGGATTAATCAGCGCGTCAGATACACTATCAACATTCAGTACAATTGGTGTTATCCTGCTCATGTTCATCGCCGGACTAGAAACGGATCTTGATGAATTTAAACGTTCCGGTAAGTCATCAACCATTGTGGGTTTCAGCGGAATTATCGTCCCGTTATTTTTAGGATATCTTGCAGGAGCAATAATGGATTTAACGAACTTACAATCTTGGTTTTTAGGTGTTATGCTATCAGCGACAAGTGTAAGTATTTCTGTTCAAACCCTAAAAGAACTGAATCAGTTAAAAACTCCTGAAGGTACGACTATATTAGGGGCAGCCGTTATTGATGATGTTGTTGTCATGATCATTTTAGCCTTCTTAATGAGTTTTGTTGGTGGCGGGGATATATCGTTAACAACATTAGTAATAAAGAAAGTATTGTTCTTTGCTGTAGCTATTGTAATTGCTTGGAAAGTAGTCCCATGGGTAATGAATCATTTTACCAAGTTACCCGTTAGTGAAACGGTAATTTCAACTGCTTTGTTTATTTGTTTTGTCTATTCATTTGCAGCTGAATACACGGGGGTTGCTAATATTATTGGAGCTTATATTGCCGGTATAGCCATTAGCCTGACCAAATTCAAGCATGAAGTTTTTGAAAAAGTGGAAACGATTAGTTACTCGATTTTTGTTCCCGTATTTTTTGCCTATATTGGTATTTCGGCGGAGTTTATAGGTATTCTCGATCATTTAGGTACGATTATTCTCCTTAGTATATTGGCGATCTTAACTAAATTTGTAGGTGCGGGGCTGGGTGCTAAACTATCCGGATTTGGTTGGAATAGCTCAATGGGAATTGGTTCGGCAATGGTTTCCCGGGGTGAAGTTGCATTAATCGTAGCGACAATGGGCTTATCAGCAAATTTAATTACCCAAGATTTATATGCTTCGTCCATCGCTGTTGTTATTATAACGACCGTTGTTACACCCCCAATGATGAAATGGTTTTTCCAATCAAAAAACCAAACACAATCAGTCCGTAACTAATTTGATTCTTGAAATGGGGTTGTCAGCATCTATGACTATAGTTGCTGACTTTCTTATACGTTCATATTTTAGGTTTTACGTATAGCTGGTTGGGTCCTTCAAAGCATAGTCTTTGCGGTTGAGAAGAAAATTGTTTACTTATTGGCTGTACCAAAGTAAAAGGTTATCGATTTATTTAATTGACAATTTTCATATTTTCAACTAAACTTTAATTGACCAGTGGTTAATAAGGAGGATAATAATGGCGCCAAGAAAATCCGCTGAACAAGAGCTTTCAAGGGAAATGATTATGGACCGGGCACGGGAATTATTTGTGACAAAAGGTTATCAACATGTATCAATGAGACAAGTTGCGAAAGAATTGAATTGCAGTCATGGGGCAATTTACTATCATTTTAAAAATAAAGCAGAGCTATTTTATGCACTCGTCGAAGAACATTTTCAAATGTTAGACCAGGTTTTAGATCATATTATGAATGAAGATCTCCATTCCACAGAAAAATTGAAAAAAATTATGTTAGGGTTTATTAAATTTGGATTAACTTATCAAAATCATTACGAAATCATGTTTTTAATTAAAGAAGAAGATGTATTAAACTTTATTAATCAGGGACCAAATAAAAGTTATGATAAATTTGCCCAAGCATTATCTCTACTAAGTGATGGAAAATTATCGATTCAAGAAATTTGGTGTATCTTCCTTTCCTTACACGGATTTGTGACACATTATATTCGCCATGTTGTTTCTTATAATGAAGTGGAACAATTAGCTCAGTTTCATGTCAACTTTTTGTTGAAATCAATTTTGTGATTAGCACCCCCAAAGATTTTATTGGAAAATTTCGTCAAAAATAATGTTATTTAGATTTATCGAGTTTCAATACATTGTAAATTGAGCGTTCTTTTTTGAATAATGGGCTTTTGGGGTGATTACAAATTTTTTTAATAACATTTGACCAGTGGTTAATAAAATTTTAGGAGGAATCTTTATGAAAAGAGCATTAGTTTTGGGCGCATCCGGGGGTATGGGGTATTCTATTGTGAACGAGTTGACTGACAGGGGAATCGAAGTTATCGCTTTTGCACGGACAAAAAAGAAGCTAGAGAAACTTTTCAGTGCTAAGCAAAATGTAACGATTTTTACAGGTGATATTTTTAAATTAGAGGATTTGATGGAAGCTGCAGCAAATGTGGACATTATTTTTCAAGCAGCAAATATTCCCTATCCTGAGTGGGAAGAAAAACTTGTCAACTTTATCGGTCAAGTTGTTCAAGTTACCGAAACGAAGAACATTAAATTAGCCTTGGTTGATAATATTTATGCATATGGGAAGAATCCCGGTATAAAGGTAAATGAACAAACACCGAAAAATCCACATACGAAGAAGGGAAATATTCGACTTCAAGTGGCAAACATGGTCATGCAAGCAAATAATAAATCTTTTATTGCTCACTTTCCTGATTTTTATGGACCAAATGCTGAAAATACACTTCTTCATTATACCTTACAGAGGGCCTTGGCAAATAAACCGTCCATCTACATAGGGAATCAAAAGATTGCAAGAGAGTTCATTTTCACCCCGGATGGTGCTAAAGCGCTGGTGGAACTTGCCTTAAATGAAACAAGCTATGGGGAAGAGTGGAATATTCCCGGACACAGTGTCATTACAGGAGAGGAAATAGTCAAGATTATTCGAGAGTTAACCGGATATAATAAAAAAGTCTTTACGGTTACAAAATCAATGATTCAAATGCTCGGATTATTTAACCCAATGATGCGTGAAGTAGTTGAATTGTTTTACTTGAATGAAGATCCGGTTGTGTTATCAGGCGAAAAATTTGAAAGACGAATCGGCCCGCTACCTCGAACATCTTATTATGATGGACTGAAACAAACGATTGACTATATGAGAGGAACGGTAAAAGTATAATATAGTTCTCGTCGGCATTTTTGAGGCGTGAAATGGCAATTTTTAGCGATGACACCTGTTCTCGTCACCATTTTGAGTCGAGAAACTCCACTTTTTGGCGGCGAGACCACTTCTCGTCGTCGTTTTGTGCCACGAAACCTCACTTTTTGGCGACGAGACCACTTCTCGTCGTCGTTTTTGCGCGGGAAACCTCCTTTTTTGGTGACGAGACCACTTCTCGTCGTCGTTTTGTGCCGGAAAACCTCACTTTTTGGCGACGAGACCACTTCTCGTCGTCGTTTTGTGCCGCAAAACCGCATTTTTTGGCGACGAGACCACTTCTCGTCGTCGTTTTTAGACGGAAAACACTATATTTTGGCGACGAGACCCTTTCTCGTCGTCGTTTTGTGCCGAAATAGCCCATTTTTTGGCGACGAGACCTTTTCTCGTCGTCGTTTGGAGGCGGGAAACCTTCTTTTTTGGCGACGAGACCACTTCTCGTCGTCGTTTTGAAGCGCGAAAACTACTTTTTTGGCGGCGAGACCACTTCTCGTCGTCTTTTTGAGCCGCAAAACCGCATTTTTTGGCGACGAGATCCCTTCTCGTCGTTAATTTTTGGCAAGGCGCTACCGATTCTGTAATTGAAAACCTCTTTTTAAACCCACTGTTTACAACCAAGATTTATGGGGGTATGATAGTATAGTACTTTCGTATCGATGAAAAAAGGAGTTGAATTTTTATGAGTAGTCAAATAAGCGACGACCCCAGACCCGGACAGATTAACGGGAAAGTCATGAATTGCCCGGTCCAACCATGGTTGAATACTGATAAAAATTCAACTATACTTGGGGGCATTTTTTGACTTTCTCGAAAATGAGGAGGTAAGAAAATGTTAAAAATTTATTTATCCGATGAACTTGGCGTTCTGGAGGAAAAAAATGAAATTACCCGAGGATGTTGGGTCAATTTAATTTCACCTACAGAAGAGGAAATTATTAAACTATCAAACGAATTAGATTTACCAATTGAATTTTTAAAGGATCCATTGGATGAAGAGGAACGTTCCCGGATTGAAAAGGATGAAGGAAACATCTTGATTATTGTCAATATTCCCCTCGCTTCCATGGATGAGCATAATAATATGATTTATGACACCATTCCATTGGGCATTATTTTTACAAAAGGTTGCTTCATCACTGTTTGTTTAAAAGACAATCCGATTTTACAAAGTTTCACAAAAAATAAACTTAAAAACTTCTTTACTTACAAAAAAACAAGATTTTCCTTACAAATCCTGTATTTCATGGCAACCTCCTACCTGAAGTATTTAAAACAAATCAGCAAACTATCAGACACAATTGAAAAACAACTGCATGAATCGATGAAAAATAAAGAACTCTTTTCGTTATTAAACTTAGAAAAAAGCTTAGTTTATTTTACAACTTCCTTGAAATCAAACAATTATGTAATGCAAAAAATACTCAGAGGCAATTATTTAAAAATGTATGAAGATGATCAAGAACTGTTGGAAGATGTCATTATTGAACATCAACAGGCGATCGAAATGGCCGATACGTATACGAATATTTTAAGCAGTATGATGGACGCATTTGCCTCAGTCATATCAAATAATGTGAATAATGTCATGAAATTATTGACGTCCATAACGATTATCATGGCAATTCCGACAATGGTTGCAAGTTTTTATGGGATGAACGTTGCAATTCCCTTCCAAAATTACCAACATTCATTCCTATTTGCGATCATCTTGTCTTTTGTTTTATCTTCAGTGACAGCAGTTATTTTTTGGAAAAAGAAGTTTTTTTGACAAAAGAAGAACCGGGCATTGTTCCCGGTTTTTTCTGTTTGTGATTAATGCGTGTGGGATTAAGTTCAAAAAATCAATCCAAGCAGTCCAATGCTGTTTCCTCTTTGAATATGGGGGTTATATTCGAAAGTCAATCTAAGTGGTGCATTGCTGTTTCTTCTTTAAATTTTGGGGTTATATTAAAAATTCAATCTAGGCAGTACATTGAGTATGGAATTATGTGCAAAACTAATTTCAAGAGCCTTTCTCCCTGAAATCAATCTCGTCCGGTTCGTTGAGATATTTTTCCATTAAAATCCGGCCATTCCCATCAAACTCGACCCCTTCTTTCTTTAACAATGCAACTTGAATAAATCTTGATTCGTCATCTTTAATTGCAATTTCACCTTTTGCATTGACTACACGATGCCATGGGAGATGATGGATATGACTTATTGCGTGCAAAATACGGACAACTTGCCTAGCTGCCCGCGGATTTCCGGCAAGTCTGGCAATTTGACCATATGTCATTATTTTGCCTGCAGGTATTGAGAGAATAATCTTAATTGTTCTTTCGGTAAACTTGTTCATTTTCATACCACCTATAAAATCATCGGCTTCGTAAGTTTTTCCCTAGTAAAAATAATTTTGTTGGAATAAGTCGTTACCCGGTTAGGCACAGCGAAGGAAAACAACGACCCCATCACAAAGTATTGCCAAACCCAGTTATTGCTTTAACCACGAAACCAAGGAAAGTTGATAACAAAAGATACAAACCTATCCAATCATTATGTATTAGAAAATCAAGTTTATTATACAAAAAAAGGCTGCTAACGAATATGGCGTTATGTTATTTTTATTCTTAGTGTCTATAAAATTTTACTTTTCTTATTTGAAACCTAAGGGAGCCGACTCCTATTTCGAAAGTCGGCTTTTCGCATTACTTCTGCTATTAGCAAAAAATAAGCAAATATAATTTAATTTTCATCATCCGTTTTATCAATTTGTTCTTTTACATTCCGTTTATTTCCCTTGCTATTATCTCCACTAACCGGCGTTTGTCCATGTAATTCTGGTGAATTTTGATTTTTACTTCCTTTATTGTATTTCTTTGTCATGAAACTTCCTCCTTTCATAATCAAAGAAAAGTTTTCCCTATTTTTAAATACTTCATGTGTATAAGTAGAGAAAACTGTGAAAATGCCTGTTTATCTTCAATATCACAGGACATATCCTGGCCGGAGATTTCCTGACCGGAAGCGCAAAATTAAACCAATACTTATCGCACAGATGTTGAAAAATGCTCTGCAAATAATGTTAGCGCTTTTTCTATATTTGCAGGATGACCTAAGTCAATCAAAGTTTCTCCAATTAACTTGATTGCTTCTTCCAACATATCTTTCGTAGTATTACCCATATGGCCAATACGGAATGCTTTTCCGGAAAGGTAAGCCAGTGCGCCTGCTACGACAACCCCTTTACTGGCGAGTTTGGAGCGGAACTCGCTATCTTTTATTCCATCCGGATAAAGGATGCAGCTTAATGTTGCGGCAGCCGCTTTTTCCTCGGCTAATGGCTTCATCCCGTATGCTGTTAAAGCTGCTCGGACTGCTTTTCCATATGCTTTATGACGGGCGTACCGCTTTTCCATACCTTCTTCCAAAACAAGACGGATTCCCTCGGCATAACCATAAATCATATTCACTGGTGGTGTGGCAAAATACTTTGTCGGATCCGCCATAATTGGTAGCCAATTATAGATGTCACAATAATAAGCAGGAACCTTCGCCAGTTTTTCACGTGCGGCTAATGCGCTTTGATTAAAGGCAACAATGGCAAGTCCCGGTGGCACACCAATTGCTTTTTGCGAACCGGTCAAAACAACATCAATTTTGTCATCAGGACCACCGTAGGATTTGCTCATATCCTCCTCCATTGCACCGGTTGCACAAACACCGTCCAATATGACAAGTGCTCCATGCTTTTTGATAATCGGCAGCAGTGTATCCAGATCCGCAGCTACTCCTGTTGAAGTGTCAGCATGGGTAATGGTTACCGCTTTATAATTTGCCCCGGCTAACTTTTTTTCAACAGCTTCCGGGGACACCTGCTTCCCCCATTCGCTTTGTAACACATCGATATCAATCCCATACGCTTGCCCTAGTTTGATAAACCGGTCGCCAAAATAACCGTGACTAATGACTAATAATTTTTCCCCGGCCGCCACTGTGTTTACGAGTGCCATTTCCATTGCGAGGGTTCCAGACCCGGCAACAATAAAAACATCCCCATCTGTTTTTAGCATTTCTTTTGTCGATTCAATGGCCCGCTTAAAAATATGTGCAAACCTCGGATCTGTATGTCCCCATGTTTCTTTCGCCATCGCTTCATAGATTGAATCCACCACCGGAGTCGGCCCCGGTACTAATAACATCTCTTTGTTCGGCATCGTTACTTCCCCCATTCCATTTTCTCGCTGATTTCAGTTTAATTCAAAGTCCCAGTTACTAAATATATTCCATATGTACGGCTGAAAACCCTTTTAAATCTGGTATTTTTATAGCTGGTTTTTTCAAAAAATTGTGCGTCATGTTTCTGGTTACCAACAAAAAAATAATCGAAAAGCATTAGAATTTTACCAATTGATAATTTGCTAATTACCCCTTACAGTAAATTTTTTCAAAAAGAAACCCGGCTGAAAAATAGAACCGGGTCAGGTTATTTTTATCAAATGTTATTTAGCACAATTACGATTAACTTTGGTCAGCTGCTATGTTGCCGCTCCTTGAATACAGTTTGATGGCCGATGGAATATTACTTTACATGATTAATTTAGTTCAGCTGCTATCGCCCTGCCAGCCGTTCGCCCCGTGAAAAGACAGCCACCAAGAAAAGTCCCCTCAAGAGCACGATAACCATGGACACCACCGCCGCCAAATCCGGAGACCTCCCCTGCTGCATACAAACCGGGGATGGCTTGACCCGAGGAATCTAAAACCCTTCCAGATAAATCAGTTTGCAGGCCGCCTAATGTTTTTCTGCTTAAAATATGAAGCCGTACAGCAATGAGCGGGCCATTTTTCGGGTCAAGAATTTTGTGTGGTGGAGCTACTCGAATCAATTTGTCGCCAAAATAATTGCGGTGTCCCCGGATAGCCGTTACCTGTAAATCTTTTGTAAATTTATTATCCATTTCCCGATCCCTTGCCTTCATTTGATATTCAATTTCCTTGTAGTTTAATAGATTTTCACCAGTCAAACGGTTCATCCCGGCTACAAGGTCTTGCAAATTATTGGCAATAATAAAATCTTCTCCTTTATCCATGAAAGCTTGGACGGGTTCGGGGGCACCTGGCAAAGCTCTGGCCAGTACTTTCCGGATACTTTTATCTGTAAGATCCGGATTTTGCTCCGAGCCTGACAGTGCGAACTCTTTTTCAATAATTTTTTCCGTTAAAATAAACCACGAATAATCATAGCCGGTTTTTTGAATAGCTTCCAGTGTGCTGAGCGTGTCAAATCCCGGTAAATTAGGGATAGGAAAACGCTTACCTTTTGCGTCAAGCCAAATGGAGGAAGGTCCGGGTAAAATTCGAATTCCGTGGTTGGACCAAATTGGGTTCCAGTTTTTTATTCCTTCCGTGTAATGCCACATCCGATCCCGGTTCACAATCCGTCCCCCCGCTTCTTCCGTAATGGCAAGCATTCTTCCGTCTACATGAGCAGGAACGCCGGATAACATATGTTTAGGCGGAGATCCCAGTCGCTCAGGCCAATTTTTACGAACTAAATCATGGTTCCCGCCAATTCCTCCACTAGCTACTAATACAACCTGGGCCCGATATTCAAAATAGTCAATAATCTCTCTTTCGGTGTCTTCTCCCCGCTCTGTTGTGCTCGGAATCAGAACAGAACCGGCTACACCTACAACAGCGCCATTTTCTTTTAAAAGATGATCGACTTGATGACGAGGAAAATAATGAACCGAACCTGATTTCATATATTCCCGAACTTTTCTCTCAAAAGGGGCAACCAACGCCGGTCCGGTTCCCCATACAATATGAAAGCGAGGGACGGAATTGCCGTGACCGGTAGCTAAATGTCCACCACGTTCAGCCCACCCAACGACCGGGAAAAAACGCACGCCCATTTTGTGAAGCCAAGACCTTTTTTCTCCAGCGGCAAAATCGACGTAAGCCTCAGCCCATTTTTTCCCCCAATAATCTTGATCATCTTCCCGATCAAATCCGGCAGTACCAAGCCAGTCTTGCCAAGCCAGTTCTCTGGAATCTTTTATCCCCAGCCGCCTTTGCTCCGGAGAATCTACTAAGAATAATCCGCCAAACGACCACCAAGCTTGACCTCCTAAATAATTTTCCGGCTCTTGGTCCAGTAGTAAAACTTTTTTTCCGGCATCTGCCATTTCTACGGTTGCAACCAAACCGGCCAACCCTGCCCCGACGACAATGACATCATATTTCATCAAATCCCCCCTATTTTCTGCAATTTATTTCCAAAATTTCAGACAATTAGACCGATTGACCTTATTATATAAATTTATGATACTATCAGTCAAGTTCATATGAAATCTTGCTGTCAGGAGGAGGGGATTTGCCAAATTCCGTTAGTATTACTTTCTCTCACCTCGAATTGGTGATGAAGGCTGGTTTGTCGTCAAAAAAGAAGGTTACTCACCTCTATATGGTGACGAGAACGGATCTCATCGTCAAAATAGAGTATTTTTCGCCTAAAAACGGTGGCGAGATTGGGGCTCTTCGCCCAAAAATTTGCATTTCCCGCCTCTAATTGGTGACGAGAACAAATCCCGTCGTCAAAAAAAGGGCTCCCTCGTCCAAAATTAGCGATGAGAGAAGGTTCATTTTTTTCCTTTCACTCGCATTTTCGCCATCCCTTCTATATACAATAGTATACATATGTTGTGCCAAATAACTAGTTCATAGACATAATTTAGCCTGAAACGGGCATCCTATCTAAAAACCCATTCTACTCATGCCAATTAATAATTAATAAAATTTTTTTCATAAAAGTAATTGATTTGTGAAATATTTTTTCGTATACTTAGGATGTACTGAAAATGCTTTCACATTTTTCAACAAGAAAGGCGGCTTATTCATGGATGCATATATATTAATCATTACGCTTTTATCGATTGTTATCGTTATTTTAGTGGTTTCATGGTTTAAATGGCATGCATTTATCAGTTTGACTATTGCCAGTTTGTTTTTAGCCATTTTTACCGGAATGTCTTGGGATAAAATTGTTAAAGCATACGAAACCGGGGTTGGTGGCGTTTTAGGCCATTTAGTCGGGATTTTGGCTCTTGGAACCATTCTGGGAAAAATGTTGTCAGAATCAGGAGCCGGATTGCAAATCGCCAATTATTTTGTGAAAATCTTTGGGGAAAAGAAATTGCCATGGGCGATGTTCGCTTCAGGATTTATTATTGGGATACCGGTATTTTTTGAAGTCGGCATTTTAATTTTGCTCCCTTTAGTGATCTCGATTCAACAAGCAACAAAGAAAAATCTATTATTAATCAGTTTGCCGGCCATTGCGGGATTATCCATCGTTCATGGGCTTGTCCCGCCACATCCGGGTGCAGTGGCAGCTATCGGCATTTATGATGCCAATCTTGGAAGAGTTCTGTTATATTCCCTATTCATCGCTATTCCGGCAGGTATCATCGGTGGACCTTTATATGCAAAATTTATTAGTACACGGGTGACCCCATCCGGTGAATCCGGCTTAATTCAAGTGGATGAATCACAATCAAAAAAATTACCAGGTGTCGGTATTTCTTTCCTATCCATTTTAATGGCGGTCATTTTAATGGTATTAGGAACATTTGCCCCGTTCATAGAGTTGCCTGAAAACGGTGTGAAATTTCTTGAGTTCATTGGAAGTCCATTAATCGCCTTGTTAATTTCATGCTTTGCCGCTTTCTATTTCCTCGGTTTTCGTCAAGGAATAGGACGTAATCAAATTAAGAAGTTTGTTGATGAATGTATTTTGCCGGTTGGCTCAATTATTTTAATTATTGGTGCTGGAGGTGGATTTAAACAAGTTTTGATTGATAGCGGTGTAGGTGAGACCATTGGAAATATGGCAGAAAATCTGTCTTTATCACCGCTTGTGTTAGCTTTCCTTATTGCCGGTTTAATCCGGATTGCAACCGGTTCAGCTACCGTGGCATTGACCACCGCAGCCGGAATTGTTTCCCCGATCATCGCTAATATGACAGGTGTTAATTTAGAATTACTTGTTATTGTTACCGGTGCCGGATCGCTCATGTTCTCTCATGTCAATGATGCCGGTTTCTGGATGGTAAAGGAATATTTAGGCTTATCGATTAAAGAAGCGTTTAAAACATGGACAGTCCTAGAAACAATTCTCTCATTTGTCGCTTTTATCGGTGCTTTCGTTTTAGACATATTTATTTAAATCCGTATGCAGCCGCTTGAAAATGATAGAATCCCTTGTTAACGAAGGGATTTTGTCCATTGCTATTGCGCTTTCTTTCTGGTAAAAGAAAAACGGAATTAACTTCTATCCATTATAATTTTGTTACAGCGTATATAAGGCGAGGCTAGGAACTTTGGTATTAACAATACTTGATTCTATCCGTTATAATCTTGTAACGACGATCGCTTCCCTTATTTTGTCTAAAGATTTTTTCGCTTTTTCTTTATTTAATTTCATAACATTGACGTAGAGGGCATCAATTAGACTCAATTGGGCAATCCGTGAAGACAAGGCTTCTGACCGGTATTCCGTTTCTTCAGCGCTCGTATATAGAACGACATCAGAATTTTTGGCAAGCGGCGATTTCGGGTAACCGGTTATCCCGATGATTTTCGCTCCATTTTTCTTTGCTGTTTTTAAAATATTGATCGTATCTTTATTTGTACCGGAATGTGAAATAACAACGGCCACATCATGTTTTGTCAGTTGGGAGGCTGACATAATTTGAAAATGGGAATCCATAAAGGTAAATACCTTGATACCGGTACGAATAAACTTATGGTAAGCATCCATGGCAATGACGGCTGACCCGCCTGTACCATAAAAGTCAACCCGACCGGCATTTAGCAGTAAATCTACAGCCTGCTCAATAGCGGTTTCATCAATTAAGTTTAACGTACTTTTTAATGTATGAATATTTGATTGAAAAACTTTTTCCATGACTGTTCTTTCATCATCTGATTCACTAATTTCTTCATGGATTTGTTGAATCGGTTCAATAATTTCAGCAGCAAGTGTGATTTTCATTGCTTGAAAGCCTTTAAATCCGATTCGTTTACAAAAGCGAAAGACTGTAGCATCGGCAACATTTAAGTCTTCGGCAACATCATTGATTGTACTATGAATAATGTTTTCAGGGTTATTTAAAATATAATCCGCAATCTTTTTCTCTTTTTCACTTAAGCGTGCATAATGGGAGCGGATTTGTCCTAAACAATTTTTTGACATGGATAATCCCTCGCAATAAGATATTTTGCCTATAGTATAACACATTTTGTTAATGAAAAAATATTTCTTATAGTGATTATATTTTACAAAAATTTTTACTCACAAACATTGAAAGGAGCAATAAAAAATGCAAATTGGTTTAGTTGGTTTAGGAAAAATGGGTTATAATTTAGCATTAAATTTAAGAGATCATCATCATGATGTGATTGCTTATGATATTAATTCAGAAGCAGTTGAAAATTTTAAAAAGGATGGTGGAACGGGGGCAAACTCGATCTCTGAACTAGTTTCCCTGCTGTCCAGCCCAAAAGTCGTTTGGGTAATGGTTCCGGCTGGTGAAATAACGTCCAATGTTATCAATGAATTAAAAGGATTATTGAAGGAGAATGATATCATTATTGATGGTGGAAATTCCAAATACAAAGATTCCATTGCCCGGGCTGAAGAATTAAAAAAGCTTGGCATTCATTTTCTTGATGTCGGGACAAGCGGCGGGATTTCCGGTGCAAGACATGGTGCATGTATGATGATTGGCGGTGAGGAATCAGTTTTCCAATCGGTTGAAACAATTTTTAAAGATGCTTGTGTAAAAGATGGCTACTTATATTGTGGCAAACACGGTAGCGGGCATTTCTTAAAAATGGTTCATAACGGTGTGGAGTACGGTATGATGCAAGCTATTGCAGAAGGGTTTGAAGTTTTGCATAAAAGTGAATTTGATTATGATTATGAAAAGGTGGCAAAAAACTGGAATAATGGATCGGTTGTTCGTTCCTGGTTAATGGAACTTATAGAAGATGCTTTTTCAAAAGATGCAAAATTAGACGAAATAAAAGGAATCGTGCATTCATCCGGGGAAGGAAAATGGACGGTGGAAACAGCCCTTGATCTTCAAGTCCCGACTCCGGTTATCACCCTAGCGTTAATGATGCGCTATCGTTCGTTGGAAGAAGATACGTTCGCAGGTAAAGTTGTCGCCGCATTACGAAATGAATTCGGCGGCCATGAAGTTGAAAAATAAAATATTGGTAGTAAAATTTGATAATTATTTTATTTTTAAGTAGATTTACTTACATACAAAAAAATCATTAAAATCTAATTAAGTGAAACGCTATTCAGTGGGAGTCCACTGAAAAAATTGGTATATAGAAAAGTAGAAGCCAATTACCTATTATATGTAGACAATTGACTTTTTTGATTTACGATATATCGATAAATGTGCTCATTAATTACGAAAAGCAAATACTTTTTCAGTGGTCTCATTTAGTGGGGCTTCCTTTCCTTCCCCACTAAAATAGTAACCCGCCAGAATCAGGCAGCTGAGTACCCCGCTCAAAATTTCTCGTTAAGGGTCTTACTGCCCGTTAAGGCGGGATAAAAGTTTAGGTAATCCGGACACTAGAACTAGTTTTCAATTAGATGAAGTTTTAAATTATTTAGAAATTTTGACTTACCCTTGTTTCTATCTTTTCTGGTTTTCTTTTCTTGAACCAGGCAATCACTGCTGCAATCATTAAAGCGAATCCTAAATACCCCATTGTTGCATATACTTTTCCTACAAGTGTTGTAAAACCAACTAGACTTAAAACATACCCAAGTAAACCGATAATCACTACGCTAGGTTTATACATCTTACTATCAGGTGCAATGAATCGTACAATAAAGGAATAGAGCATCCCGACAGCTGTATTATAGATCATGCCTAGTAAAGCTATAGCCATTAATATTCCAACGACTGGATGAATTTGTTCCGCAAGTGCCAATGTCGGCATATCTGCTCCCGCTATAACATCTATTTTCGCAAACATTCCAATATGGATAAGGATAATTAATCCTCCCAACATCACACCACCAAGAATACCACCCATCCCAGCAACTTTTCTGTCTTTAACTCCGCCGCTCATCACGATGAGTAATGCGGCACCTGCAGCTAAATTATAAGATACATAGAGAAAGGCACCTAGAATCCAGTTGGGTGCTGCAGAAGCTTGAACTTTTGCCATTGTATCTGCCTCAGGAAATGATAGATCCATAGTAAAAATCGAATAGATTAAAATGATAAAAATAATCGTCAACAAATATGGTGTTATCATCGCAATAATATTAATAATTTTTGTCGTATTTAATAATAGCGTTAGAATAGTGAGGACAATCATTATCATACTACCAACCCTTGTATCAATACCGAAGATTTGCTGAAAGGTAGACCCAGATCCAGCAAACATAACAACGGCTACACCAAATAAGAAAAATGTAATTAAAATATCAAGAATAGGACCAAGATAGCGACCGCCAATATGATAAATGACACTTTTATGTGAAGTTGCTTGTAAATCTGTTCCCAGCTGAGCAAATGTATACCCTAAAAAAATGAAAAGGAGGGTGGCAAGTAAACCACCAACAGTCCCCCAAATACCAAAACTTGTGAAATATTGCATGACTTCTTGTCCAGAGGCAAATCCAGCCCCAACGATTAATCCGACAAAGGCACTACCAATTTGAAAGCTTTTTTTCATACGGTGGTTCCTCCTGATCTATATTCTTTTTTTGCTACGGTATAGGCTTCAACCGTTTCGCGGTCTACTTCATAACCGATACCTGGTGTTTGTGGAACATCAATATACCCATCTGTTGCAACAACTTCAGGGCGAATGATATCTTTTTCCCAATAGCGGTTAGAACCAGCTGTATCCCCCGGTAGGATAAAGTTTGACAAAGTTGTTAAAGCAATATTATGGCTACGCCCAATACCTGATTCAAGCATACCACCGCACCAAACGGGAACACCCTTTTCTTCACAATAATCATGAATTTTCTTCGCTTCTGTGAGTCCTCCAACTCGTCCAATTTTAATATTAATTATTTTTGTACTTCCCAGCTCTATAGCCTTTCGCGCATCTTCCAAAGAATGGATGCTTTCATCTAAACAAATTGGAGTTTTCAATTCCTTTTGCAACTGTGCATGGTCGATAATATCGTCTGATGCTAACGGTTGTTCAATCATCATTAAGTCAAATTCATCCAGCTGTTTTAAAAGGTCGATGTCTTTTAAACGATAAGCAGAGTTTGCATCAGCCATAATTGGTACATTTGGGAAGTGTTCACGTAAGGAACGTATCACGTCTACATCCCAACCTGGCTTAATCTTTACTTTAATCCGTTTATAACCTTCCTTTAAAAAACCATCGACAACACGCAGTAATTCATCAATCGAGTTTTGAATACCAATACTGATCCCAACTTCAATTTTATCTTTCGTTCCTCCCAGGGCTTGTGCAAGGGATTGGTTCGTTTGTTGAGCGTATATATCCCATATGGCACCTTCAATTGTGGACTTTGCCATGTTATTTTTGCGAATCGGAGCAAACATTTGATTCACTTCATCTGGATGTTTTATTTCCTTATTTAAGATCAGTGGTATTAAAAAATCCTCCAACATATGCCAGTTTGTTTTTAAGGTTTCTTCGTTATACCAAGGGGCATTAAATGCAACAGATTCCCCCCAGCCAACGGTTCCATCTTCATTTTTTGCTTCCAGCAGTAAGAATTCCTTATCCTTAAATGTTCCAAAGCTAGTCGTAAAAGGGCTTTTCATCGTCATTTTTAAATGACGAATCGTGATATCTGTAATTTTCACAGTTATTCTCCTCCAAGTTCTAATGTGTCTTTTTTAATAAAAATATATTTACCATTTGTATCATGCTTTTCTAATTGTACCGCTGCATAGCCAGCATGGAAAAGTTTTTGAAAAAGTCTGCGTGTCTTTAGTCGCCAATCCAGCGCAAGATCCTCGCTGACTGCTTTTAAACCCTGAAAATCCTTTGGGACAGTTATGGAATATGCTTGGCCTGTTAATTCGTTTTCTTGCTCTGTAATACAGACAGGTTGTCCCTTTTCATTAAATGCTAGTGTATTCAGAGGTAAGATACTTTGTATGTTTGGAACATGTTTTTCAACTACATGCGGGCTTTTTACATACCAATGAACTTCAAAGCGATCGGATGGGAGACCTTGGTTAAGGTTATCATTCATTTCTCCATAGCAATTTTCAATATATGTATTGCATATACCATTTAATTTCGTTAGATTGAGAAAAGCATTTCTTGTCTCAAGTGGGTCATAAGTCCACTTTATCAAGGAATAGCCCTTTTCTATAGCAACTTTGCATTGACTTCGCTTCAGCATTTCACCAATGCCTTGCGAACGATATGCTTCATCAATCCCAAGCATGTGAGAACATAGATAACTCTTCCCATTTTGAAATCCGGAAAATCCATAGCTAAAACCAACTAATTTCTCTCCGTCAAAGGCACCAATGATTATACCGCCGTTTTTTACTGCTGTCAGTGTTTGATGCGTTGGTAAAACGGGGTCCATTCCCCAAACCTTTCGTTCGAGTTCCTGAACTTGTTCCATTTCATTCATTGTTTTTAGTTCGCAAATGTTAATCATAACTTTTCACCCTTTTCTAAATATTCTAGTGTTAACACAAGTGCCCGCGTTATAATTACTGAACTTGTTGATAGTCTATCTTGGTTAAACACCATGTTTGGATGATGTAGTCCTGGTGTAACACCGCAGCCAATCCCTAGCATCGTCGTTTTTAGTTGTGGCTTCAAGAAGGTATAAAAGTGAAAATCTTCTCCACCAGGTGTAATTACTTCTTGTGCACAGTTTTCCTCCCCTATTACATCGATAATGGCTTCCTTTAAAATCATTTTTGCTGTGTCATCGACCTGAGCTGCAGCAACATGTGCGTCAACTTGATAAGGAATGGATACATCATACATCATGCTTACTGCAGTAATAACCTTTTCGAAGCCGCTTGTTAATACCTCCATGGTGGCATTGGTTTGTGCACGTGCATCAATGCTGAATGTGGCATTTGCTGGGATAATGTTTGTCGCGGTGCCACCAGCATGTAGCTGAGTCATTTTGATGGAGGCTTGCTCTGTAGGACTAATCCAAATACGCTTTAGCCCATCAATGATTGCAGATGCTATTTCAATCGCATTTTTCCCCTCTTCCGGCCGTGCCCCATGCGCTTCTACACCTTGAATTTTACCTGAGAAAAGCTTAGCTGCTCCGTGATGTAAGGCTGGTGCAAACGTTCCATCCTTAAGTTCAACAAGAGGACGGACATGTGCACCATATAAAAATTGCAACGAGTCAACAACACCTTGTTCGACCATTGCTTTTGCTCCTTGCGCTTTTTCCTCAGCAGGTTGGAAAATGATACGGACTGCCCCTGGAAGTGTTGGCGCCAAATCTTTTAATAAAAGAACTACGCCAAGTGCCACCGTCATATGTCCATCATGACCACAAGAATGGTTTGCTTGAAATTTTCCATCGACTTCTTGCCAAAGTGCATCCATATCTGTTCTGAATCCAACTCGAGGTGTTCCTTTACCAATATCCACATATAATCCAGTCATATTTTCAAAGGTTTTTGGTTTTAAGTTTTCCGATTTGAGAAAACTCTTAATGTATTTTGTTGTTTCTACTTCATTCCAACTGATTTCTGGGTTTTCATGTAAATGGTTAAAAATAGGTTGTAACCTTTCCGCTAATTTTTGTACCAACATTTTTTTTCAACTCCATTATTCTGCGATAAAACTGTTGTTAGGATCATCATAATGTAATCGTTGTTCGTTATAATATTCAGGATCAAATGACATCATCCCTGTTACTAATAAATTGAGGAAGGATATTAGTGCAGGCATCAAGTCAATGGTTGATTTTTCTGTCTGTTCTAATACGAAAGCTTGTGAACAATGCTCATGAATCGGTGCTAACTTTGAATCAGTAATCCCAATAACCGGAATCCCCCGTTTGTGTAAAACTTCAGCTATTTGAAGCGGTTCTTTAAAATAACGATGTAGTGAGATCACGATGACAGTCGATTCGTCCGTTATTTCCTGCATGATTCGAATAAATTCAGGTGTTTTAGCTTGGATTATCGATACATTTGGCCGAAGAATACTCATTGTAAAATGCAACCATTCTGCAGCGAATCGTGAAGCACCAACTCCCATCACATAAATATTTTTTGCTTCATGTAATTGCTTGGTTACTTTAAAAAACATTTGTTTATCGACTTGTTCGGATATTCTGTTAATTCTAACTATATCTTTCCCTATTGCCTTTTCGATTAGTTGTTGGTCATTAAAAAGTTCTTTTTTGGATGAAAAGTAATTACCAAGCGTACTAGCCGTTGTTTGATTAAAAACAAATAAGGTAATTTCCCTTTGTAATTGAGCATAACCTGTCAATCCAAGTGCGTAACAAAAACGGATAACGGTTGTTTCACTTGTCTCCGCCTTCATACCAACCTCAGCTGCTGAGTGTGTAGCAACATATGTCGGATTATTTAGTACAAAACTTGCAACCTTTTGCTGCTTTTTTGATAGTGAATGAAAACACATTTCAATCGTTTCTTTTATTGTTTGTGTATCCCCCAAAAGAAGTCTCCCCTTTAAACTTAGTCAAAAAGAAGTTTAAACTTTTTTAAAGTTTAACATAACCTCAATAGTAAAACAAGTGGAAAAGGTATTGCTATTGTATTAATAGTATTATGTTAGAAATACACACTTTCTTTTGGAAAGAGATCTCCCTTGTATTTAGGAGTTCATAGGATACATGAAACTTTCCCCCCTTTTCCCCGTATGATATAGACAGAAAGGGAATTTACCATGAAAAAGTTAATGGCATGTTTTCTATTTTTTATTAGCATTAGCCTATCATCGGCAATGGGGCATTTAAGCAAAATTCTTGGGTTTTAATTTCAGTCTGGGCATTAATTTGAAAAATTATTGCCACTTATCCAGGAGAGCAAGCGAAGCGAAGTAGCCGAAAAGCGTATAAAAAAGAGTGTCTTGAAAAACCCAATATTTAAATACTATCGAGAAAAACTTGCCACATACCTATTTTATGACTCTGTTGTAAATTACTTTGTATGAATGTATAATATAATTAAGAATGGTCCTATACTATACCACTACATTATTTTGAGAAGTGGGGAGGTTTATGGAAAATGATAAGGAGGAAAATGAAATGGCTGTTTTAGCTCTTACTGAACAGTATATATTGGATGAACAAGCAGCTAAAAGAATTATTTCCGCCTCTCCAATAAAATTACCCAAAAGTAATGAGTTTAATGATCTTTATTTAAGTGATAAAGACAGAATTGCTCATGCTTCAAACGTACTTAAAAGCAGAAAATGCAAGTAATAAGTTTATTAAGTCTTATAGAAGCTGGTGAGGAGAGCGAGGTACGAGATTATCTCTCCTCTTTTTCGTGTTCATTAAACTCTGGGGTGGAAAACTTCTTAAAGAATCAACCTATTGAAAATGAAAAAAGGGGAATGACTCGAACATTCATTATAATTGATGAAGAGAATAACAACGACATAATTGGTTATTTTACTTTGATGAATAAGCAGTTTGAATTTGCAGAAGGTGTTTCGAAATCTGTAAGACAAAAGATTGCCTTTAATAAACACGCTTTATCAGTCAGTACCATTTTAATTGCACAACTAGGTAGGGCAGATCAGTATAAAGGTATTATTCCAGGATCTGAAATTTTAAGATTAGCATTAGAAAATTGCAAGATCGTTTATAGAACAATAGGCATGAGAATTGTATGTGTAGAGTATGAACCTATTGATAAAATAGAAAAATTCTATTTAAATAATTCTTTCAAGTTTTTACAGAAAAACCCAAATGGTCTTCGGTTAGCATTCTTAAGATTATCCTAATTTAATATAAATATTGAAATACTATTATTTGAAAAATGACTTCTCATATTTGAGATGTCTATTTTTTTCTTCGTTTAGAATGACGTTTATACTTACCATTACTTTTACTTTGATTTGGTGCCATTTCAATTTTTTTTATCCTTTCGAATTCATTTAATCCAACAGCAAGATTTTCAAAAGGATTGTCGCCTTTAAGCATTTGAGTAAAGATTTCTTTTACAATATCAGATTGAGCATTTTTTTCATAAAGTTCCGCTTGCTTTTCTAATTCCATTTTTAATTTTTTTATTTCGGCATCAAATCAGCTTTAATTTTCCGCATTTCAAAATTATGTTGTTCTTTTATTTTTTTAATTTCTGCTTCTAATGATTTATTTGCTTGATATCTTGCGGAATAAAATGAAATTATTGGCTTCCTCGCTATTTAATGTTTAGTTTAAAGCCTCCCAAAGCTGTCTATACTGGGTAATACTACTAAATTACCTGGGGTGATAGTCTTATGAAAAACTTTGAAGAAGAGTATAATGTATTCCAAGATGCGTTAGAAATACCTAAACCTTGGTATGTTTTCCATAATGAATTAGCTAAAGAAGAAAACACCTTACACATTTATATTGAATATCAATCAGGAGCGGAATTTTCTTGTCCTAATTGCGGTAAAACGGGTTGTAAAGTTCATGATATACAAGATCAAGACCGGACTTGGAGACATCTAAATTTTTGGCAATACAAGACCATTCTCCATGCCAGAATGCCACGAGTAAAATGTGAGTCATGCGGAAAAATACGTACGGTTGTCATTGATTAGGCACGTCCAAGAGCTGGATTTTCATTATTATTTGAGCACCATGTGTTGTCGCTAATGGTTGAAATGTCTGTCGCTGCCGTAGCTCGTGAAGTAGGCGAACATGATACGCACCTTTGGCGAGTATTTAAATACGATGTCAACAAAGCCATGGAAAACATAGATGTATCTAATGTCACTCGTATAGCGATGGATGAAACATCACGAGCAAAAGGCCATAAATATGTGACATTTTTTATTGATATGGATACCAAACGCTTCATTTTCGCTACTACTGGTAAAGGTGCAGATGTACTGCAGGTGTTTAGCCAGTTTCTGGACAGTAAAGGGGTTTTATATTCCCAGATTAAAGAATTTTGTTGCGATATGTCACCAGCCTTTATTTCGGGTATTGAAGAGAAATTCCCGAATGCAACGATTACGTTTGATAAATTTCATGTCATGAAAATGGTAAATGAAGCATTAGATCAGGTACTTAGACAAGAACAAGCGACACAGACAGAACTTAAAAATTCACGATACGCTTGGCTGAAGAACCCCGAAAACCTAACAGAAAAACAAGGAAGTAAATTGGCCAAATTAAAGGATTTAGATTTGGCAACAGGCCGTGCCTACCGCATGAAACTATCGCTTCAGAAAATGTGGACTAAACACCCAATCCTTTCTGAATTGTATTTTGATGAATGGCATAGCTGGGCTATTCGATCCCGACTAGAACCAATGATTAAAGTTGCAAAAACACTAAAACAACATAAAGACGGAATCTTAAGATGGTTTGTTACAAAGATGACCAATGGCCTTCTTGAAGGAATAAACAGTTTAGTTCAGGCTACCAAAAGAAAGGCTCGTGGATACCGAACAGCCGATAATTTTATTGCCATGGCCTATGCAACGGTTAATAAACTTGATCTTATTGGTATATCATGACTTGTTTTATCCTTTCTTGTTTGCTTAGCGACCAGCACTTAGATGTAGGATAGGCTGTCAAGTGCCTTCCTTGACAACCTATTCTACATCTAAGATAATACCGGCGGCAAACAAGGAAATGATAGAATCCTATGGGCACTGGTAACCTGTTTTTTCAACATTAAACAGCGAAGAGCCAAATATAAATGTTTTGACTTCTTTTTCGACACCGACCACCGGTATTTGCAATGGACTACTCAATGCATATTTGCAGCAAAATAGCAATGTGGAGGTAACGGAGACACACATTTCTCGAAAAAAAATTACTCAAACAAAAAGTCCTTCACCAAATCTTTAAGTATAGATGAAGGACAAGTATTGAGGAACACAGCACATATCGTATTAATTTCTACACCCATTTTTGCTGGAACTTGGTTATTTCGTCGTATTCACTTTCCAACAAACGGGATACTCGGATAAAAATCGGGATAAGATCCTCATAAATTTCAACATTCTCTTCCTTTGGTTGATGGGCATGGGTGGTACCGATCCATTCCGAAATAATCGAGAAGTCGTCGATTTTACCTAACGCATACATACCGAGAACAATGGCCCCTAAGCAAGAGCTTTCAAAGCTTTCCGGAATAATTACTTCATGGTTGAAAATATCTGCCAACATTTGCCGCCACAAATCCGATCTGGCAAAACCCCCTGTCGCATGAATTTTATTTGGTACCCCTATTAATTCTTGAAGGGCCAACATAACTGTGTAAAGGTTAAAAATAACTCCTTCCAAGACAGCTCTTATCATATGTTCTTTTTTATGATGAAGTCCGAGACCAAAAAACGATCCTTTGGCATTGGCATTCCACAGTGGTGCACGTTCGCCGGCCAAATAAGGATGGAAGAGAAGTCCGTCCGCACCCGGTTTGACCCGTGATGCGATTTTCGTCAGAACATCATACGGGTCGATACCCAGCCGTTTCGCAGTTTCCACTTCACTGGAAGCAAGTTCATCACGTACCCATCGGAAAGTCATCCCGCCGTTATTGACCGGTCCACCAACGACCCAGTGGTTTTCCGTCAGTGCATAACAGAAAATCCGGCCTTTCGGATCTGTCACCGGCCTATTCGTAACTGTCCGAATGGCACCGCTCGTCCCGATTGTAACAGCAACAACACCTCGATCAATCGCACCAACACCGAGATTGGATAGAACACCATCACTTGCTCCAATGATAAATGGCGTGTCAGAAGATAAGCCCAGTTCAGCTGCCAGTTCTTGTTTAAGTCCCCGTTTCACAAAAGTGGTAGGTACCGGTTTGGATAATTGTGCTTCTGAAATGCCGGCGACCTGTAACGCCTCTTTATCCCAAGCCAGTTGTTCCAAGTTAAAAAGACCGGTCGCAGAGGCAATTGAGTAATCAATAATATATTCATGAAAAAGTTTATAAAAAACGTACTCCTTGATTCCGATAAATTTGCTTGCCTTTGCAAAAAGTTCATGATGGTCAGATTTGAGCCAGGTAATTTTTGCGAGCGGAGACATCGGATGGATTGGCGTACCTGTCCTTTTATAGATTTCAAGCCCGTTCAGCTCTTTTTTGATTTTATCAGCCCATTTGGTTGCCCGGCTATCTGCCCAGGTAATGCAACGGGTTAATGGTTTTCCTTTGTCATCAACTAAAATTAAACTGTGCATGGCGGAACTAAAGGATACCAGTTGAATTTTTGCAGAATCGATTGCAGCTTGACGAATGACTTCTCTAATCGAATGGAGAACCGCTTGAAAAATCTCATCCGGATCTTGTTCGGCAATCGACGGGGCCGGACTATAGAGCGGATATTCTACATGTTGCATTTGGATTACCTTGCCATGCTCACCGAATAATACCGCTTTTGTACTTGTTGTACCAATATCGACACCTACATAATAATTTGTGTCTGTCATGTGTTTTCGATCTCCTTTACGAACATATATAATAAGTAGTTTATCCAAAATCTTGTGAAAAAAAATTACTTTTTATAATAAAATTACTGAAAAAATATTTCCTATAATGTTATTTTACCAATGAAGGAGAAATATTGAAAGTGGTTTCTACCATTTTTCGATATTATATTGTCTAGAATTGGTTGCATTTATTTTTCTTACATAAGTTATGTTTTTTGACATTTTAGGATAAACTTAAATATAATTATTTCGATATAGAAATAAAAGGAGGAACACAAAATGGTAAAAATAGGGATTTTAATTGGATCTTTACGGAAGGAATCTTTCTCCAGGAAATTAGCTGAAAATGTGTCCGCTCTATTTCCTGAAGGTTATGAAACGGAAATTGTTGAAATTGGAAATCTGCCGTTGTACAATCAAGATTTTGACGATTATAACAATGTGCCGGCTGAATATACGACATTCCGTAATAAAATAAAAGAGATTAATGCAGTTTTATTTATAACTCCTGAATACAACCGCTCTGTGCCGGCTGTATTGAAAAACGCATTAGACGTTGGTTCCCGTCCTTATGGCAAAAGTGTATGGGACGGAAAACCGGCTGCTGTTATTAGTCAATCTCCGGGTAACTTAAGTGCATTTGGTGCCAACCATCATTTACGCCAATCACTCGTTGTCTTAAATATGCCGACTGTTCAACAACCGGAAGCCTATATCGCTAATGTAGCCACTCTATTTGATGAAAATGGCAAAATAAACAAGCAAGATACGATTCAATTTCTTCAATCATTTGTCGATGCTTTTGTTGATTTAATTAAAAAATATCAGAGCTAAGTTTTAACCGCTGGACATTTTTTGCCTCAGCGGTTTATTTTACTATATGGTGGGGAAAAGCGGAATGGCTGCCAACTTTTGGATGGTGTAGAATATTATTATACAAATTAACTTTTTAGGAAGTGGAAAAACATGTTAGGACTAATTTTATGTATCCTTATCCTTCCAATCGGGATGATATCCGGCATGATTCTATTTAAAAAAAGTACCATTCCCTACAACGAGAATAGTGATATCGAGCATGGAAAAATTTCCGTTATTATTCCTGCCAGAAACGAGGAAAAGAATCTACCAAATTTACTTGATTCTCTATTTAACCAATCTGTTCAACCGGATGAAATTATCGTTATTGATGATCATTCACAAGATCAGACTAAACATATCGCTGAAGAATATGGTGTCACTACCTTTACAGCACCTCCTCTGCCAGCGGGTTGGACAGGGAAAAATTGGGCCGTTTGGAATGGTTATTTACGATCAAGCGGAGATATTTTACTTTTTCTTGATGCCGATATTCAACTTGCTGAAAACGCCATACAATCTCTTATATCAGCACAAAAGAGACAGAGTGGTGTTTTATCTGTTGTCCCTTATCACAGGGCAGAAAAATTTTATGAAAAATTTGCAATGGTGCTAAATATATTAGGGGCATTTTCTTTCACTTCCCCCTTTGAAAAAAACAATCTTCAAAAAGGACTCTATGGCGCTTGTATTGTAACGACTCGAGACGATTATGAGAAAGTGGGCGGTCACCAAATGATTCGGTCTGAAATGCTGGACGATTTGAATTTGGGCGCCTTGTTTCAAAATGCCAGAATAAAAGTTTCCAACTATATTGGGACTGATCTTGTTTCCTTTCGTATGTACCCAAACGGGATAAAAAGCGAACTGGAGGGGTTTGCCAAGGGGGCTATCTTAAGTACATCTTCTCTTCATCCATTGACACTCTCCTCTATTATTCTATGGATTATTGGGCTGGTATCATCACAATTTTGTTTCCTTTTTTTCGGATCCAAGTATTTCATTCCGTTACTGATCGGTTATATTTGTTTTGCCATTCAAATATTCTATATCAACCATTATATTGGAAGCTTTGGCATCGTCCATCCATGCTTTCATTTTCTATCGATGCTCTTTTTCCTTGCAGTCATTGTCTACTCTCTGTACCAATCTGTATTTCGTAAAAAAGTGATCTGGAAGGGCAGGTACATTCAGGTTGGAAGGGGTGATCAATCTTGACAGTTGTTTGGACACTCATCGGATTTTTTAGTGGCTCACTCATGTTTTCTTACTGGATTGGCTGTTTATTGAAAATGAATATACGAGAAACAGGAGATGGTAATCCCGGGGCGGCAAATTTGTGGAAAGAGGCCGGTTTTCAATTTGGTTTGTTAGGAATTGCTCTTGATTTTCTCAAGGGTTATGTACCGATCTATTTTATTTTACAAACGGGCAACGAAACAGGGTTTGAGCTGATTCCGATTGCATTGGCACCAATCCTAGGGCATGCATTTTCCCCGTTTTTAAAATTTAGCGGCGGGAAAAGTTTAGCCGTTACCTTTGGCGTATGGAGCGCCTTAACTCAATTTCGTGCCTCCTTCATTTATGCACTTATCTTAGCCTTCTTTTTTATCCTAACAAAAATAATAAAAAAAGGCGGGAAAACATCAAGTAATGAGGACGGGATTCAGACAACCGTTGGATTCTTTATTCTGTTATTCTATTTATTTTATAAACATTATCCGAAATTTATGCTTTGGACTTGGTTAGGCAACTTCTCTATTCTTTTATGGAAAAACCGAAATGCTTTTATACAACCGATTAAAAATCGCAGAGCAAAATCACTTATTTGAATAAAGTTATCTTGCACGTCCTTCCGTATAACAGGAAATCAACCTCAGATAGCTAAGTCGTTGACGTGAAATTTGTGCTAAAGTGGATCATCGGAATTTCATTTCTAATTTCAAGGATTTATAAGTAGATAGGAGAGAATTATTGAACGTAACCGTAAGACTTCATTGAAACATCATGGTCCCACGGTTATTTGTTATGCGTAACCGATTGAAGTGCGTTTATTTTAATGGGAATACCTCAAATAAGTTGTTTGGAAAATTCCAAAAAAAACGTGAAATTAACCTGATGATATGGTATCCTATATTTGAGTCTAAACTATCTTTCACCGAGAGCAATAATTTCCCTATTATTTAAATGTCCGGTTGTATTAAAAGTTCAGATACATCAATAATCAAAAGGAGAAAAAGAGTGAAAAAGAAATTAAGACGTTCTTCAACCTTAATTTCTGATTGTGTTTTCATTATCATTCCGGTATCCAATATCAAGTACAGCTTGACAACGGGGTGAAGAAAAAATAGCCTTGGTTGGTTGAAGCCAGCCCATAAGTCAGGTAGATTCTTAACTTAGGAAACATACCCACAGAAGCCCGATGTCAAACAATTCATTATGCTTCCGGACTTCATTCAGCCATTAAATTAACGCCACTGTAATTACTGTTTAGCTCATTTTTTCAATTCCCTCGGCTGTGCTTTGCATTTACACACGCCTTTGCTTCCGTACTTAGTGATTATTTATCTCAACCATTAGTTTTTCTATTTCCGTTTCTGTTAACTCTGTCATTTCCATGATGTCGGATACTTCAAATCCTTTTCTTAGCATTTTTTTCGCTAGTTCTCGACTTGCCTCTCTTTTCCCCTCTTTTAGCCCTTTCTCTAGTCCTTCTTTTATCCCTTCCGCTATCCCTTCCCGCCTCGCTTCTCCGCGAATTGAGTTGAGATCTTTCAATGCTTTTGCACGGGCTTCATACAATTCCCTTGCTTCCGGGTCCAGGCTTGCTACTCTTAATGATTCCACCATCTTTTCCATTACCGGGTCTTGTTTTGCCATCTCAAACCACCTCGTATCATCTTCATTTGTCAAAAAGCGTATCTATTTTGCCTTTCGATCATTCATTGGGATTTTCCCCGCTTGATCTTGTCGAATAAACTTCGGCATTTCAGTAAAATGTAACTGCAAAAGATCAGGGAATAGCTCATGCCGTCTTTCTTCCATTAACCGAAAACAACTATGATAAGGAGTAGAAGAAAAAAATGGAAAGTCCAATAAATTATTTGCCACAACCCGTTCTACCTTAGTATACTCATCACTTACAAATAATTGATTTCCAATTAATTTGGACGCATAATACAGAGAGCGTTTATGCATATTATTATGGTTCGTTAATTGCATTTCAATATTAATATATCCATAGCCGGGAACTTTCGCCTTAATATCCAAAATAGAGCCTTTATCATAGATACTTTGTTTATTGATGATTGGGTTTAATATTTCTACAGAAGTAAAACTTTGCAACGCAGGCACATATAGAAAATCATTTAAAAACGCTAATAACAGTTCTTTTGATTGATCATTCTCACTGCCAAGTATCAATTTTAAGACAAAATCATTTTTTGGCTTTAACCAATTACTTCATCCTTGGGTTTACAGATTTTATTTTGAAACTTCCACCAGAAGCTTATCCGTTTATATTATACTGTTTTAAAATCTGCTCCAATTTCATCGCTTTGGCTAATTCGCCTTTGATTTTTAATTTACCTGTCATGAAGGCGACTGTTCCGCTTAACTTCCCGGTTAAAAATTTCCGAAAACTGTCCGCTGACATAACTAATGTACAATCCGCTGTCGTTTCGCTTGTCGGAACAACTTTAGCCTGTCCTCCGTTTAGCTGAAGTTGGAAGGAATCCTCTTCATCTCCGGTAAGGTCAAACTGATAAACGACATTTACATCAGCAATCGGCGCCGGATTTTCATTTAATTCTTTTTCAATATACTGTTTAATTTCTGCCAGTGAAGCGTTTGTCACCTGTTCACTCATTATTAAACATCCCCTTATGAAATATATTTTTCAGCCTCGATATATCGGGCTGCAATTTCCCGCTTCTTTTCAAAAGTTAATTGCATTGGATATTGAGCGAGTTCTTTTCTTATCAATTCAGCTGTTTTTTCGGCATCAATTCCGATTCCACCCATGAGTTGCCGTGCCAATGATTCTACATTCAAAAGCACTTCATCGACAAAACAAACAGCGAGACTTTCTTTTAGTTGTTCTTTTGGCAAACCATTTTTCTTTATCGCTTTCAAAGTCCTGAGTACCGCTGATTCGGCTGCATACAAATAGATGGCAATATCGGCCAATTTCATAATCGACTCCTGTTCGCGCTCCAACTCCAGCCCATATTTCAAATAAACGCCCCCGGCCAGTAGCAAAAACACCCGCCGAATCGATTGAATCATTTCTCTTTCACGGGCAAGAGGTCCATCAAGCTTTTTCTTCGTGCCTGTTGCTTCTTTAATCACTCGGTTAATCAGTGCTTCAAGGTTGAACTGGCCTTGAGCTGATCTTTTAAATAAAAATCCCGGAATTAACAATCGGTTGATTTCATTGGTTCCTTCAAAAATCCGGTTTATTCTGGAGTCGCGGTACACTTGTTCAATGTGGTAGTCTTTTATAAAACCATAACCGCCATGTAATTGGAGTGCTTCATCCGCCACTTGATCCAATGTTTCCGAGCCGAATACCTTGCAAACGGCACACTCGACGGCATATTCTGACAACCGCTTCTCAATCACTTTATGGTCTGTTTCATCATAAAGGCCACCTAGTGCATCTTCTAACAAACCCGCTGTCCGATATTGTACGGATTCCGCAGCATAAATACGAGCTGCCATCGTAGCCAGTTTTTCCTGTGTGGCCGAAAATGAAGAAAGCGTCCGACCAAACTGAATTCGTTCATTTGTATATTTAAGAGCCAGCTCCAATGTCGATTTGGCGCCACCCATACATGCCGCTCCAAGATTGAAACGGCCAAGATTCAACACATTTAAAGCGATTACATGACCACCCCCAATTTCACCAAGTACATTTTCAACCGGGACAAGACAATTGTCGAATATTACCGAGCAAGTTGAGGAGCCTTTTATCCCCATTTTGTTTTCCTCAGGACCAATGATTAAACCGGGAAAATCCTTTTCAACAATAAATGCTGTAAATTTTTCATCATTCACCTTTGCGTAGACAATAAACGTATCGGAAAAAGCAGCGTTCGTAATAAATTGCTTACTGCCGTTTAAAATATAATGCGTCCCTGCCTCATTTCGTACGGCTGTTGTTTTTGCACTTAAAGCGTCGGACCCGGCGGAAGGTTCCGTTAAACAATACGCACCAATATATTCACCGGACGCCAACTTTGGTAAATATTTTGCCTTTTGTTCTTCCGTACCAAAATAGGTAATCGGTAAAGTCGCGATGCACGTATGGTTGGAATGTGCTACCCCATAAGCACCGGTCCGTCCGACATATTCTCCGACAATTCCTTTTGATATTTTATCAAGACCAAGTCCGCCATATTTTTCCGGTACACTGTGAGCCAGCAACCCCAATTCCCCGGCTTGGCGCATTAACTTTACGACACAATCAAAATCTTGACTCTCAATATCTGCATTTTTGGGAATCACTTTTTCTTCAACAAACTGTTTTGCCGTGGCTGCAATCATCTTCTGTTCGTCTGTTAAGTCTTCCGGTGTAAAGATAGATTCGCCCTCTATTTGTGCCACTAAAAATTCCGCACCTTTTATAGATAACCCCTTTTGAACCAACCTAATCAGCCCCTATATCGCGTTTTCATCCATTTGGTATGAGTGAACATTCACTCATTACGGCATTAAAAACCCACCGCTGACACTAATACATTCTCCGTTAACAAAACTAGAATCATCCGATGCTAAAAACGAAACGACCGATGCCACTTCAGACGGATTTCCCATTCTTCCGGCAGGCGTCAACATAATACCCATCATCTTAATATTTTCCGGAATATTTCTTGTCATATCGGTATCAATTTGACCCGGCGCAATTGCATTTACTGTAATATTTTTTGCCCCATTTTCTTTCGCTAGCGTTCTTGTCAAACCGATGACACCGGTTTTTGCTGCACTGTAATTTGCCTGTCCCATATTCCCCCAGCTTGAGGTTGATGAAATATTTACAATTTTTCCATATTCTTGTTTCCTCATTTTTGGAATGACGGCTTAGCATGTATAGAACATACTATTTAAGTTGACATTGATGACCGCATGCCATTGCTCCGGTGTCATTTTATGAAAAAACGCATCCCTGACAATGCCGGCATTATTTACTAGAATATCAACTTTGCCGAGTTTTTCATAAATTTGATCAAAAACTTGATTAACTTCTTCCTGATTGGACACATCGCATTTTAGCGATATGGCACGTTCACCCGTTTTATCTATTTTTAAAATAGATTCTTTCAACTTATCCAAGTTTACATCAAGACACACGACAGTAGCACCATCTGCAAAAAGCCGCTCAACAATGCTTGCGCCAATTCCTTGTGCTGCTCCTGTAACAACAGCTACTTTATTTATTAATTTTTCCAAGAACAAGTACCCCCTTATCCCCTTCGTTGTAATTAAAAATATTTCAAACCAATCATATGGTTATCACCCAAAAAGGTTTTAAGGAAAGATTTGCGCCAAATATAGTACTAACAATTTTTATCAAGACACAATATATTGTCATTTGAGCGTAAATGTTTTTGAAAAATGAGCTTTTTGGGTGCTAAACATCATATCATATTATCCTAGTTTTCGAAATTGATAAATATTAACCTTAGCATACTTTTAAGATGACAACATTAAATTATGCAATTTGTGTTGGAGATATGATTATTAAGGTTTATTTTGTCTTCGAGAGAGAAATTCCGGGGGCTGTTCGTACCCTTTTTCAGATGGTTTTGCCCATGAGAACAGTTCTCGGAAACAGATTGTACCAAATTAGCTACGATTATAAAAATAGCGAAAATCATTTATCCTTGGAAGATTGATTAGGAATATTTGCCGGGTTCGAAACAATGTCAGAGTCGTCAATTGTTTTGAGACGTTTCAACCATTTTAATATAATACCTTCTTTAAAAAAATTAAGTAGTAATCCTTCACCAAATCGCTCAAACCGAATGATACACATAATCATTGCTAAGATACATTGCGCATCTAGTAATTCTACCTTTGCATCTCGCAAACCCGCTGTATTCGGTTGAACCCCGTAATCCTCTAAAATTAAATGGTATTTCATCAGTTTATATTCCGGATGACTTTGTGAAAATTGATAGAATTCATCAACAAACATTTTTACCAGCTCATCATATTTTACAAACGGCATTTGTTTCGGGTGTTCAGAACTCCCATCATTTTCATCATCAAAAACCCAATCACCAAAATACGCACGATCAGATAGTTTCCCGATATATTTCGTGAGCATTTTAAACTTGCTATGTGGGTGCCCAGCTTCGGTAAATTCACACCATTCATCATAAATCGCACGCAATTCATCATCTAAATAAGTTAACGCTTTCTTTCTAAGAATTTCCGGGACTCCGTAATAAGCTTCTGCTATAGCACCGGTAATAGCCGCCAGCGTGTCACTATCACCGCCGACTGAAATCGCAGTACGAATGGCATCTTCAAAGGAACCGGATTCTAAAAAAGCTGCGATAGCTTGAGGGACTGTTTCTTGGCATGTCTCATTAAACTGGTAGCTGTCCCTGATTCCATCAATAGTAAAATTTAAAGGATAATAGGAACTGTTAATTTTATTTCGTATTTCACTTTTAGTACATCCATTCCATGCCATAAAGATTGCCACTGCTGTAGCCTCAGCACCTTTCAATCCTTCCTCATGGTTATGAGTTACACCTGTGACAATTTCAGATAACTTGCACGCTTCACTTTCTGTCCTTGCAATGAATCCCACCGGACTTATCCGCATGGCAGCCCCATTTCCAAAACTGTTATAAGGTTCAGGATTCGCACAAAAAACCCATTGATTAAATCTATATCCATAACCACAATCAGGATACTTCCGTCCGATTTCCTGCATATACCGTACCGACATTTCCTCAAGGAGAGAGTAGTAGCCATTTTTTTCATAATCTTTATTAATGGCCCTCTCTGTCTCCATAATCGCCTTAGCAATAGCAAGCGTCATAATACTATCATCGGTTACATGGCAATCTTCTGCAAAAAGTTTGAAATTCTTGTTTCGATGATTATTGAACTCAAAACGAGATCCAACAATATCGCCAATAATCGCACCAATCAAAACAATTCCTCCCTCAATCATTTCATATTAATCTTTATGCAAAAAATATCTCTCTACTTTCATTAATTAATTGTAACCCATCTTGAAACGTTTGTTTATTATTATTCATGATAAAGAATGATTTTTCTAAATCATTTCCAACCTGATAGAACAATAGCCTGAAACGCTAATATGTGAAACGTTCATGTAATTTTATCCATAAGCCTCTAACCACCGATAACCATTTCGCAACATTTTGTGTCAAGCTGTCATTTTTATTGACAATTATTATAATGCTAGTAAAATTTTAAATTATATTAAGATATTTTTAGGTGCAGAGGTAAATAATTACTCTGTGTATATTTGAAGTTGGTGCATTTTAGTGAAAAGCTAACGTCAAATCAAATTTATACAAATGAATAGTAAGCTAGCGATGAATGCTTTGGGTCACACTAAAGCAGGAGCAGCTTCTGGAGAGATCGCTAATTCAGCGACGCCGAAGGGTTCACAATCTCAGGCAAAAGGACAGAAGGGTAACGAGTTATAACTATTTGTTATTCTTTTCTATTTGCCAAGAGGTTGGAGAAATCCAATCTCTTTTTGTTTTTGTAGCAACCCCTTCATTGTATTTTTTTAACAGATTTTGGTGTGAGTTATTTCACAAAAGTAATTTTCAGGAGGTATGAAATGTGGCAGAGCAAAAACAAGAATTAAAGAGAGATTTGAAAAACAGACATGTCCAACTTATTGCAATTGGCGGGACGATTGGCACAGGGTTATTTTTAGGATCTGGGAAAGCAATTCAATTGGCGGGACCGTCCATCATTTTTGCTTATTTAATTGTTGGAATTGCGATATTCTTTGTTATGAGAGCTTTGGGTGAACTTCTATTATCAAATGCCGGATATCAATCGTTTACGGATTTCGCCAATGATTATATTGGACCATGGGCAGGTTATGTCACCGGTTGGACCTATTGGTTTTGTTGGATTATGACAGCGATGGCGGATATTATTGCGGTTGGTGTCTACATCCGGTATTGGTTTGATATTCCCCAATGGGTTCCTGCACTAATTTGTTTAATTATTTTACTAGGATTAAATTTATTGACGGTCAAGCTTTTTGGAGAGTTGGAGTTTTGGTTCGCATTAATTAAAGTCATTACAATTTTAGCATTAATTATTATTGGTTTTGTTATGCTCGTCATTGGTTTTGAATCAGATAGCGGTGCTGTTACCGTGAATAATCTTTGGAAACATGGCGGCCTATTTCCTAATGGAATCAGCGGATTTCTATTTTCCTTCCAAATGGTTGTATTCGCTTTTGTTGGAGTAGAATTGGTCGGAGTTTCAGCAGCGGAAACGAGCAATCCGAAGAAAAATATTCCGTCGGCTATTAATAAGATCCCGTTACGCATTTTATTCTTCTATGTCGGTGCCCTTTTTATCATCTTGACTATTAACCCTTGGGAACAGTTAAATGCATCGAAAAGCCCTTTTGTACAAGTATTCAGTTTGGTAGGAATTCCGGTTGCAGCAGGCATTATTAATTTTGTTGTATTAACATCAGCAGCTTCAGCATGTAATAGTGGGTTGTTTTCTACCAGCAGGATTTTGTACAACTTAAGTAGACATGAACAAGGACCGGCTACGTTTGCAAAATTAAGTAAAAATCATGTGCCTAGTAATGCTTTATGGATCTCTGCAGTCGTTCTTTCCGTCGGTGCACTTCTGAGTAAGCTCATCCCGCAACAAGCATTTAGCATTGTAACAACGATTAGCGCCATTTGTTTTATTTGGGTTTGGAGCATCATTTTAATTTCACATATTCGCTATATGAAATCACGGCCGGATTTGCACAATAAGTCTATCTTTAAAGCGCCATTAACACCATTCATAAATTACGTTGTCTTAGCTTTTTTTGCTATCATCTTAGTTATCATGTATTTTTCCGAAGTAACTCGAATGGCTTTACTACTGACCCCGGTCTGGTTCATTCTTTTATTCATTTTATATGGAGTTCATCGAAAAAATAATGTACATGCGCTTAATTATGAGCAAAGAGCCAAATAACTTATTTATTCAAGGAAAAAAATCCATCCTTTTGCAAGAATGGTGTGGACTAAATGTACGTCCTGAATCCTTAGCGACTAACATTCTTTCTTATCACTAATTTTGGGCAAGAAATTCTCTTTTTATCTCGTCGTCTTTTTTACTCGGAAAACTTCTTTTTTTGGCGACGAAACCCGTTCTCGTCGTCTTTTTTTGGCTGGAAACTCACTTTTTTGGCGACGAAACCCGTTCTCGTCGTCTTTTTTTGGCCGGAAACTCATTTTTCTGGCGACGAGATCCTCTCTCGTCGGCATTTTTTGGCTGGAAACTCACTTTTTTGGCGACGAAACCCGTTCTCGTCGTCTTTTTTTGGCTGGAAACTCACTTTTTTGGCGACGAGACCCGTTCTCGTCGTCTTTTTGAGCCGGGAAACACTCATTTTTGGCGACGAAACCCGTTCTCGTCGTCTTTTTTTGGCTGGAAACTCACTTTTTTGGCGACGAGACCCGTTCTCGTCGTCTTTTTGAGCCGGGAAATTCATTTTTTTGGCGACGAAACCCGTTCTCGTCGTCTTTTTTTGGCCGGAAACTCATTTTTCTGGCGACGAGATCCTCTCTCGTCGGCATTTTTTGGCTGGAAACTCACTTTTTTGGCGACGAAACCCGTTCTCGTCGTCTTTTTTTGGCTGGAAACTCACTTTTTTGGCGACGAGACCCGTTCTCGTCGTCTTTTTTTGGCCAGAAACTCATTTTTTTGGCGACGAGACCCGTTCTCGTCGTCTTTTTTTTGGCTGGAAACTCAATTTTCTGGCGACGAGATCCTCTCTCGTCGTCTTTTTGAGCCGGGAAACACTCATTTTTGGCGACGAGGCTCGTTCTCGTCGTCTTTTTGAGCCGGGAAACTCATTTTTTTGGCGACGAGACCCGTTCTCGTCGTCTTTTTGAGCCGGGAAACACTCATTTTTGGCGACGAAACCCGTTCTCGTCGTCTTTTTTTGGCCGGAAACTCATTTTTTTGGCGACGAGACCCGTTCTCGTCGTCTTTTTAAGCCGGGAAACACTCATTTTTGGCGACGAGACTCGTTCTCGTCGTCTTTTTAAGCCGGGAAATGCTCCTTTCTGGCGACGAGATCCTTTCTCGTCGTCATTTTTACTCGGGAAACTCCTTTTTTTGGCGACGAGATTCATTCTCGTCACCATTTTGCGGTGGAAAACTTCATTTTCTGGCGACGAAACCCGTTCTCGTCATCATTATGGCCGAGAATTACCATTTTTTGGCAACCAAAATAAAAAAACACAGGCAAGTAAACATTCTTCATCTACTTGCCCTTAAAAATTCCCCCATATGAGAATACCCTTTTCTATAGGATTGTAGTATTTACTTTAATAGATTTTCTTTTTCCAAGTAACTCCTTGCTACCTCATACGGATTTTTCCCTTTAACATTCACTTGGTAATTCATTTCTCTCATTTCCTCATCGGTAATTCGTCCGGCCAATTTGTTTAGTGCCTTTACAATTTCCGGATACCGTTTAGCAGTTTCCTTTCGCAATAATGGTGCACCCTGATATGGCGAGAATAACTGCTTATCATCCTTTAACACTTTCAGATTATATTGTCGTAATTCACTATCGGTGGAATAAGCATCGACCAAATTAATCTCACCGGACTCTACAGCTACATAGCGAAGTTTCGGTTCCATCGTGACAAGATTCGGAAACTGGATACCGTACAATCCTTGAATCCCTTTATAACCATCTTCCCGATCGGAAAATTCCAATGTAAATCCTGCCTTTATCTGATCCTCGATACCTTTTAAATCCGAAATGGTTTCCAGTCCGTATTGTTCGGCAAAATTGCCTGGTACCGCCAATGCATACGTATTGTTATACTCCATCGGCTCAAGCATAACGAAATCGAACCGCTCCAACAGCCCGTCTTTTGCTTGCTCATACACTTTTTCCCGGTTCGTACTGTTCGCTGTCTCCTTTAAAAACTCGGAAATCGCTGTCCCGGTGAATTCCGGATAAATATCAATACTCCCGGATTTTAACGCATGAAAGACAAAGGAAGTTTTTCCAAGACCCGGTTTTAACTGTACCGACAAATCGGTATTTTCTTCAATTAAAATTTTGTACATATTTATCAATATCTCCGGTTCTGAACCAAGTTTCCCGGCAATGACTATTTTTTCATCTTGGTGACCAATGACCGGGGCAATAAGGATGACGAGAGCCAATATAAAAACAACCCTAATCGATACCAATGATTTTTTATAAGATAGTTGCTCAAATTTCTTTAGTAAGTAATCAAACAAAATAGCAAGGAGGGCTGACGGAATGGCTCCGAGTAAAATTAACTGGGCATTGTTTCGATCAATGCCAAGCAAAATCAGTTCCCCGAGTCCACCGGCACCAATTAATGCGGCAAGGGTGGCTGTACCGACAATTAAAACCATGGCCGTTCGAATCCCTGCCATCATGACCGGCATGGCAAGCGGAATTTCCACTTTAATCAATCTTCTTCTCGGATTCATCCCCATCGCATCAGCCGCTTCAATTAATGAAGGATCCACTTCTTTAATCCCTGTATATGTATTTCGTAAAATCGGTAAAACAGCATAGGCTACAAGGGCAATAATTGCCGGCACCCTGCCAATCCCGAACAGCGGTATGAGAATCCCTAATAATGCCAAAGAAGGAATCGTTTGGATAACAGAAGCGACCCCAATAATACCTTCTGCAATCCGCTTATGTCTTGTTACATAAATGCCCAATGGAATTGATATGAGAACGGCAAAAAATAAAGCGACAAACGAAATTTGAATATGTTCCAGCAAAGCACTAAGCAGTTCGCCTTTTCTCTCCTGTAATACTTGCACAATCTCACTCATCGGTCATCCCCCTTTCCGGCATATGAGCAGATAAAAATTGGATCAAGGTCTGCCGATTAATGACACCAATTTGCTTGCCATCATTTTCCACGACAAGTTGTTCATGGACGCTAAGGAGAGTCAAAAGCTCACTGAATGAGGTCGATACCGGAATGACAATGGAGGGGTGCATTTCACTTGATGCCAATGGTTGTACCATCGCCTCCAAATCGATGTGATTCGGCCAGTTTCCAAATTTCCCCCCCACAAATTCTCTGACAAAATCATTGGCAGGGTTCGTAACGAGTTCTTGAGGAGTACCGACTTGAACGATTTCCCCGTCCTTCATCATGCAAATCCGATCGGCCAACTTTAATGCCTCTTGCATATCATGGGTAACAAAAACAGTCGTTTTCTTCAGATTCCTCTTTAAATCAATCATATCATCCTGAAGCTTTTCCCGGCTGATGGGATCCAACGCACTAAACGGCTCGTCCATCAAAATTATTTCCGGATCAGCTGCCAAGGCACGGATGACACCAATCCTTTGCTGCTCGCCACCGGATAGTTCATTTGGTTTCCGGTCTGCATAGTTTTCAGGATCCAAGCCTACCATATTCATAAGTTCATAGGCTCGCTGTTTCATCTTCTCTTTCGGCCATTTTTTCATTTCCGGCACAACCGTAATATTTTGTTCAATGGTCATATGCGGAAAAAGAGCAATTTGTTGCAAAACATAGCCAATATTCCATCTTAGTTCATGAATATCGTACGCATTAATTTTTTTGCCATCGATAAAAATCGTCCCATCTGATAATGGAATTAACCGGTTAATCATTTTCAGCGTTGTTGTTTTTCCACAACCACTTGGCCCGATAAAGACAAAAAACTCACCTTGTTTAATTTCTAAATTAAGGGAATTAACTGCAACCGTACCATCTTCATATCGCTTTGATACATTTTCAAACTTAATCATAAAATGTTCCCCTTGTATTTTTGTTTTAAAAACGCGAACAAATCCACGGAACCAATTTTACCATTTCTTTTCTTATTTTTCTTCCAAGTCGACTTGTCCACCTTCAATCATTTCCTTGACTTCCGTTTATTAAATCTATGTTGAATGAAATTGATGTAAATAGTTATAGAAAACCTCTTGTAAATACATGTGGCCATAACTATAACAGTTCTGTTGTTTGTCAATCTAGCCATGTTTAGGGTTATTATTTATTGATCAAATCATATGTTATCAAAAAATTGGATTTTCCTAAATATTTTGTTGACTTTTATTATTATTATTATAATTTAATTGTTAAGATTTTTCCTAATATGTAGAGTGATTATAATCATTAGGTTTTGTTCTGCCAAAATATAAGCGACTACTGAAAGGGGTGGTTAAATGAAAAATCGTTTAAATTTGAAATGATTATTGGTTTTAAGTCGTTTCCTGATTTAGATTAACGGTCAGAGACTTTGAAAGCAGCTCGAGAAGGTATGAGCCAAATAAACTTAACAAATAAACTTAACTAATCCTAATTATTAATGAAGTAATTTCAATAGTTGATGAGACGATTGGTGGGTCGTATATATGGATTATTATTCTTTTTGGTATTATTTTTGAATTCTTTATTAAGTCAAAGAAAAAACTTTATAGCTTAATTTTTTATGTAAATTATTTATTGTGGTCTAAATAAAAATAAAGAGAAAGAGAGAGTTAATGTGTTAAATAGAATTAAACTACTACTTTTGGTTTCTATTGTTTTGTTTTCTTTTAGTGTCTTTCCTATTGGAACATCTGCTGAAAAAATAGGAAATAAAGAAAAAGTTATACAACGATTTACAGAAATAAAAGATATTAATAAACTATATGAGAGAGCTAAAAATGGGGTAAGTGATGTTAATAGAGAAGTTGAAAAAAACTGGCTCTTCGCTGTTTAATGTTGAAAAAACAGGTTACCAGTGCCCATAGGATTCTATCATTTCCTTGTTTGCCACCGGTATTATCTTAGATGTAGGATAGGTTGTCAAGGAAAGCACTTGACAGCCTATCCTACATCTAAGTGCTGGTCGCTAAGCAAACAAGAAAGGATAAAACAAGTCATGATATACCAATAAGATCAAGTTTATTAACCGTTGCATAGGCCATGGCAATAAAATTATCGGCTGTTCGGTATCCACGAGCCTTTCTTTTGGTAGCCTGAACTAAACTGTTTATTCCTTCAAGAAGGCCATTGGTCATCTTTGTAACAAACCATCTTAAGATTCCGCCTTTATGTTGTTTTAGTGTTTTTGCAACTTTAATCATTGGTTCTAGTCGGGATCGAATAGCCCAGCTATGCCATTCATCAAAATACAATTCAGAAAGGATTGGGTGTTTAGTCCACATTTTCTGAAGCGATAGTTTCATGCGGTAGGCACGGCCTGTTGCCAAATCCAAATCCTTTAATTTAGCCAATTTACTTCCTTGTTTTTCTGTTAGGTTTTCGGGGTTCTTCAGCCAAGCGTATCGTGAATTTTTAAGTTCTGGCTGTGTAGCTTGTTCTTGTTTTCGTACCTGATCTAATGCTTCATTTACCATTTTCATGACATGAAATTTATCAAACGTAATCGTTGCATTCGGAAATTTCTCTTCAATACCCGAAATAAAGGCTGGTGACATATCGCAACAAAATTCTTTAATCTGGGAATGTAAAACCCCTTTACTGTCTAGAAACTGGCTAAACACCTGCAGTACATCTGCACCTTTACCAGTAGTAGCGAAAATTAAGCGTTTGGTATCCATATCAATAAAAAATGTCACATATTTATGGCCTTTTGCTCGTGATGTTTCATCCATCGCTATACGAGTGACATTAGATACATCTATGTTTTCCATGGCTTTGTTGACATAATATTTAAATACTCGCCAAAGGCGCATATCATGTTCGCCTACTTCACGAGCTACGGCAGCGACAGGCATTTCAACCATTAGCGACAACACATGGTGCTCAAATAATAATGAAAATCCAGCTCCTGGACGTGCCCAATCAATGACAACCGTACGTATTTTACCACATGACTCACATTTTACTCGTGGCATTCTGGCATGGAGAATGGTCTTATATTGCCAAAAATTTAGATGTCTCCAAGTCCGGTCTTGATCTTGTATATCATGAACTTTACATCCCGTTTTACCGCAATTAGGACAAGAAAATTCCGCTCCTGATTGATATTCAATATAAATGTGTAAGGTATTTTCTTCTTTAGCTAATTCATTATGGAAAACATACCAAGGTTTAGGTATTTCTAACGCATCTTGGAATACATTATACTCTTCTTCAAAGTTTTTCATAAGACTATCACCCCAGGTAATTTAGTAGTATTACCCAGTATAGACAGCTTTGGGAAGCTTTAAACTAAACATTAAATAGCGAGGAAGCCAAAAACTTCGTTGCTAAAGTTGTATTACAAAGTACAGATGGCTTAGAAAATGGAACAGTTCAAACTTATTCAACAAGTCAATTATTAAAGGTTTCTGAGGTAAATGGTGACAAAATAGAAACATATGCTACAACAACATTTTACGATATTTCTGATTTTTATAATGGGAATTTTCAAACTAATGATTCAAGCAATAAGTCTAAATATGACTCTTCTATTAGTGTTAGAGCTTATAGTACAGTATATTATACTACTTCATCTATTGATGGAGAAGATTATACTGATTTAACAAAGGTAAGTGGAGGTTGGACTATACTAGATTCAACTGTTTCATTATCTAACAGAAAAGTTAATTTTGGGGCAACTGGATGGGCGAAAAGTGGAGTAGGTTATGTACAACAAACGTCCTATAATAATCCTACTAGTAATTCTTTTTCCTATTCTGCACCTTCTAGTTGGGCCCCAATTTCGGTAGTAAGTACTGGAAGAATATTTGGTGTAACAACTTGGGTTACTCTTAAAAGAGGAACTAATAGTGTTTGGGAACTTCAATTAGTAAATAATGTTTAAAAAAATGGAAAAGGTTATTTAATTCATATAATGGTTACCACCCAAAAAGCCCCTTTTTCAAAAAAACTAAAGCACAAATCGCAATATATTTTATCTTGATAAATATAGCTAATACTATATTTGGATCAAATTTTTCTATAAAACCCTTTTGGGTGCTAATCATATAATTACTAAAAAAAGGAGATAAATTCTTATTATATGTTAAAATTTTTCTTTACTTTGGGGATTATTTGTATAGTCATTTCGGCTATTTTTAATGGTGCTTTGGTTGATGGACAACAACAAAGAGGAAATTTTTTTTCTGAAACAGATGAACACAGAAAATTCATAATGGGAATAGCAACCTATTCTGGTTCTTTAGGAATTGTTTTTTTATTAATTGCTGCATTAATATACTTTTTCTAAAAAACATAAATGAAAATCTCTATTTTTCATTGGTCCATTTCAGCCGTCCCGCTTTAAAACATTAAACGTACGTCACAGACTTCTCGTTCAGAAATCTTACTCGGTCGGATTTTTTATCATGAAAACAATTTGCCAAATTCACTCTTGAACCCCACTGTTTTGCCGGTGGAAGTTGTCAGTATTTAACCGATTAAAAAAATCAATAAATTATAGGGGAAGTGGAGAAACAAACTCATTTCCCAACTTCCTCTTTATTTACACCAAAATTCGATCACAACTTTTATTCAAGTTCCTTTGAGGATTATCGGGTTTTGGAAAATTCAATGCACTAATTTTTCCAATTTAGCTTTTATAAATCAACAGCAATGCCATATCTTTTTCCATGATGATATTGGTCGATAACTTGTTTTTTATATAAGCTTTGGTCAAAATATAGTTTGGCGGATTTATCATTATATTTCGGATCGACGTAATAAACTAATGTGATTTGGGTGGATGTGTTTGGTGACAATTTTTTTAGCTGCTCCCCCTCAAATTCCCCTTCCATTGTTTGATAGTAATCCATACCGTAAGCAAGTTTGGTTTCTATTAGTCTCTGAACCGAAATATCTTTATTTGAAGTATTCATGACTTCCATTGCAACCTTGACCGGTAAAGATTGATCTCCATTTTTATTGTTTTCTTCTCCATACTGAAAATCAATCACTTTTAATTCAGCATGGTCCAATTTAATAGAATCACCAATTTTAAACGATTGGATTTCATATGTTTTGGCTACCCCTGCATTGACAGTGTAAACTCGAAAGCCCCAGATAATGAGTCCTGCGAAAATAATGGACAGTAATAGGATCATTTTTTTACTCATTTTTCTACCCCTTGTAAATGGTAATGATCGACTATTTTGCCTTTTTCTAATATGAAAATCTCGTCGGATAAAAATTCCAATTCCTCTTTATCATGACTGGCAATCAGAATGCACTTATTTTTATTTTTTAATTCCAATAATAATTTTTTTAGTTCCTCAATTCCTTCCGAGTCAAGAGCATTTGTTGGTTCATCCAATATAATCAAATCCGGTTCTTCCATAATCGCCTGTGCAATCCCTAATCGTTGTTTCATTCCTAACGAGTATTTCCGATACTTCCGCTTATCTTCAGGGTCAAGACCTACCAATCGAATTGCTTCCTTAATTCGATTATCATCAATGAAATTATTTAAACTCGCAAGCATTTTTAAATTTTGAAATCCTGTATATGAATTTAAGAAACCCGGATATTCAATTAATACACCTACACTCGGAGGAAAGGATGCATCTTTGCCCAGTTGTATTCCTCCCACTGTTATCGTCCCTTCAGTAGGTAAAATTAATCCACATAAGGCACGGAATAACATTGTTTTTCCGGATCCGTTTTTCCCCCGAAAACCGTAAATAAACCCTTTATTTAATTCTAAATTAATATCCTTTAAAATGACTTGCTGTTTCATGACTTTAGTGAGATGTTCAACTTTTAGGTAAATTTGATCTGTCTCGGCCATGTTCCATCCCTCCTATTTCAAAATATCTGTCTTCCTATATACAATAAAAATGAAAAATGCTGACAAAATATAAACGAAAACAGAGTAAACAAAAGAAAACGTTAATGAAAGATGATGTTCTAGATCAAATAGATTACTTTTCAATATCATCGAATGAATTGCCGGAAGCCATTTCCAGTCTATAAATATAGATAGAGAACCTAATATAAGCACAAAACAAAAGGAGACGGTTGAAGCAAAAAATTGAGTGAACAGTAAAAAAATCCCCGACAACACAATGCTTGTCAAAACGTATCCGAAAAAGAGATGTAATATAAGCTGTATTGGATTTATCGAAATGGCTGCTTGGGATTGGATCGTATCTTGAAAATAGGATGAAGCTTCAAGAGAAAAATCCCCTAATAGTAAAGATGAAATCACATAGATCACAATAAATAACCCAAAATAGACCAGTATATTTTGAATGACAATCCAAATTAGTTTCGACAGAATATACTGTTCCCTTCTTTTAATTCTCAGTATCAAGTAGCTACTATTCGTTTCCGCATCATGAACCAAAAAATCAGTAATCAAAAAGAGAATAAAAAATTGAATGAAAATCCAATTGACTGGTATTTCATAACCGGAGCTTTGAATAGGTTTTGATTCCAATTAAAACAAGGGCAAGAACTGTTAATAAGACTATAGGGAGCCACTTTTTCATCATAAGATAGCCTCCAAATTTTATATTTCTACCGACGCTGTCCAAAAAGTCTAATCATACAATGTCGGAATGTTGGGATTTCTCGAATAACATTATTGCTTACATTGCACCTGAATAAACTTTTGGACAGCAGCAAACCGTATTTAGCAATTAAATAGAATCCGGGCTCCAAACACCAGATGCATAGAAATCATTCTTATCTGCCCCTCTAACAGCCTTAATACGAACTTTAACATTTATATTGTCTCTTGCATCTCTTAAAAAAATGTATGACCGGTCATTAATTTAATTTTAGTACCTATATTTCTCTGGGGCAAGGAATATTTTTAGTTTTGGACATTTACAAATTTATCGCCCTATATAAAAAAATTTTTTTATTCTGACATATAACCAATAGCTTCCCTCTTAAATAATTCGGACTTCGTTAACTCGATGAAAACAGACGGAAAGACAGTAGATGATGAACAAGGCAACCTACCTTAAGACCTTGAAAATGAAAGTATAAGACTTACTGTTAAAAGTTAAATTAATAAATGTCATTTAACTCTTGAATGATTTGTTATTGTTTTCGAAATATCACCATCCCGATTAACATAGGAATGATCATAAGTAGACCACAGATGAGCGTTGGGAATGGCAATTTTGATGCAAAAATCGCTCCGAGCTCCCCTAAAAAACCGCCAATAATAAAGGGTATGGCCGTTTTCCCCTTATCAGCCCCCTCTTTTGCATAGAACCAAGCATCCCAAACGGTATAAACATAAAATCCCGGATAAAATAGCATAGCATCATAAATGACTGTAGCCAATGCTTCTTGGTGAAAACCGTTAAAATCCAGCTGAATAGAACGATTTATTTTCCCCAACATATTATCAAAATGTTCTACTACTAAAAGAAAAATACCCTTTTTAATTTGACCATTATATATTTGTCCAAACCCCGGCATAAGGATTGAAAATAAAGCGGATACAGCTCTCATAAATATTCGATCCTTTCCAATTATTTCTGTTCGTATTACTTATTTTTATAATAAACCGGAATTTTTAGTCATACTGATGGCTTATTCTTTTACATGAATGAATGCAAAATAGAAAACTATCGAGGATCGACTTTTTATTGACAACAAATGCTCCGCGCCAAAAACCCTGCCAAGTAGCAGGGTTAAATCAATTCGTTTAAAAAATATCCAGTTCATTTTGCTCTATTCAACAGGGCCTTCCATCATATCAATCATTCAACTGCCTCATCTTTGGCTTCATATCAATTCATCCAACAATATCACTTCACCACTGGCTGCGTTTACTCCATATTGACAATCTATTTTCCCACATAAAACATATTGTTTTTGATCAAAATCATAGATATAAACAGGCTTTAACTCAAACCATTCTTTGATTTTTTCAAAAGCTTCCTCTTTCGTGACCGTTACTTCATCAGGTGCCTGAAATTGATCGAAAATTCGCAACATCATTTCGTTATCCAAGTAATTGACGGCTTGAAAACGATTTGCGTCAATGATGATTTCTAATTTTCTTTGAAATACACCGTCGTCCCGGTAGTTAGCCCTAACTGTTGCATGAATATATCCTTTATTGCGTTTAAGTGTTTTAAGCAGCCATTTTCCCGTATCATTCGGGTAAACCTGACGTAAAAAGTCCTTTACAGACTGTACACATCTATCTTGTTCTTCCTTTGTAATTGGGAATGAATCAGGACTTGGCTCATTTGAAAATGCTTGCTCTGCTGTTATATCCTCAAACCAACGTATTTCTTTTCTTTCAAACGGTTCATTCATTGGTTCATCCCAAACGATAATTTCATCGATCCTTACATAGGGGGAATCATCCAGTTCATATGGTATAGTTGATCTGCCGTCATTCGTAACAAAGATTTCTTCCACTCCATAAACAGGGATTATTTTTTTCTGTTCGTCGGAAGGATATTCAATCAGCTTCAATTGTTCTTTTGCCAAATGTTCGATTTTTTCAAGGGAAAGGTGATAAGTCTCTTCAATGACCATATTTTTGGAAGGAAATGGTCCCGTAACAGAGAACAAGGTTAGTTTTCCATCCTGATCCAGATTAACCTCAATAAATGCACCTGGTGAAACAGCAATACCATCAATGCATCCTTCAAAATAAAATTCCCTTTCTTGTTGCCTTCGTAATTGAAATTGTTTCCCGTATATCAATCCTGTCTCCTCTTCAATCCATTTGATGATGTCATTGAAATCCATATTGGGAAAAGCAATTCCGTCTTTTGCATAGGTCTTTCCCATGACAAAAATAGTTCTCTCAAACTTGCCTGCATGCAAATTAAATTCAATGACTGCTGTTCCCTCCGGATTAGAGTCGTCATCCGGTTTGGCTACATGTTTCGGAAACCACTCCATATAAAATGTATAGATTGTTTCATTAAAAATATTGACGTTACGAAAAAAGCCATGTGTTTCTAAGTAGTAATCACCTAACCCAAATTTCGTCTTTGCAGAGTCAATCAATTTTTGTATTCTTTCATCCATTTACCTGTCCCCTCTCTAGCATCTGACTTATCAGTGATTCCTATGTACCCTTATTTATCCCATCTTAGCAGCTAGACCCTCATTGGTGGAACTTTTACTTTATGTTTCGTTAAGTCGATTATACGCTGATTTCTACTTCCACGAAATGGTAAAGTTAAATCCCTTTCTGCCAGAATAAACGGTCCATCAACAAGAACATCGCAATAACCGAGTAATTCATGTATATAAGGGTCACGCGATGCGAGGAGTTGTTTGAATGTAAAGCCTGTATAGATCCATATATTTTTTCCTAATTCCTTTAATCGTTTCGCCACTTTGCACACTTCTTCCACCTGAAAAAAGGGTTCCCCGCCGGATAAGGTTACATCGGTCAGTGGATTACTGGCCACTTCCTCAACTACTTCTTCAACTGACATCTCTGTTCCATTATTGATATTCCAACTTCTCGGATTATGGCATCCCTTGCAGAAGTGCGGGCAGCCTGCAAAAAAGATAACTGTCCGTAAACCTTCACCGTCAACAACGGAATCATGGATAATATTCATGACTTTCATTGATGTTTAACCCTTTCGCTTTCTTCTGCCCGTTTAGCTGAATTCCATCTTTTCATATCGCCAACTAAGTAACCGGTTATTCGTCTAATCCGCCCAATCTTATTTTCATCCGAATTATGGCAAATCGGACATTCGTTATCAATGATTCCCGAATAACCGCAGACGCCGCACTGGTCAACCGGATGATTAATGGCACCATAGCCAATATCATATTGTGCCATGGCTTTTACTAATCGATCTAATGCATGAATATTTTTGGATACATCTCCATCACACTCAATATAAGTAATATGGCCACCATTACATAGTTTATGAAAGGAGCCTTCAATTTTTATTTTATCAATCGCCTTGATTTTATAGTAAACAGGGATATGGAATGAATTCGTATAATAGGATCGGTCCGTCACTCCGGGAATTTTCCCAAACTCCTTTTGATCATTCCGGGTAAATTTCCCTGATAACCCTTCTGCCGGGGTGGCAATTAAGGAGAAATTTAAATTGTATTTTTCACTTGCTTCGTCTACTTTTGCCCGCATATGCTGAACAATGCGATACCCTAATTGATAGGATTCCTTTGATTCACCATGATGTTTGCCCGTTAATGCAACCAGTGCTTCAGCCAATCCAATGAAACCGACACTTAATGTTCCATGCTTTAATACTTCTCCTACTTCATCGTCAGGTTTTAAGTTTTCGCTATCCTTCCAAATATGCTGACCATATAAAAAAGGGAAATGCTTTGCCTGCTTTTTTGCCTGAAAATCAAACCGCTCTAACAGTTGTTTAATTACGAGATTGATATAGTGATCCAATATGTTAAAATAATCACATTCATCTTTAGCAATCAGCGCAATTTTTACAAGATTAATAGACGTAAAAGATAAATTTCCGCGACGAATACTATTTTCATCACCATGACGATTTGCCATCACTCGGGTACGGCAACCCATATAGGCAATTTCCGATTCCGGGGTTCCGTCATAGTATGGGCAATTGAACGTAGAATCTATAAAACTAAAGTTTGGAAATAAACGTTTTGCTGTCGTTTCAAGCGCTAGTTGATATAAATCATAGTTTGGTTCTCCGGGCTCGAAATTGATCCCTTTTTTCATTTTAAAAATTTGAATCGGAAAAATTGGTGTCTCCCCCTTGCCGAGTCCGGCTTTCGTTGCCAACAACATATTTTTTACGAGCAATCGCCCGGCTTTGGACGTATCGGTACCGTAATTAATAGATACAAACGGAACTTGCCCGCCTCCGCGAGAATGCATTGAATTACAATTATGGATGAAAGCTTCACACGCTTGGTACACATCTCGGTTGGTTTCTTTCCAGGCTAATGCTTCAAGCTCTTCTTCTGTATAGCAGGTGGAATAACTTTTCAAACGGTTGATATTTTTTTGAAATGTTTTATCTATGTAAGGCGCAAGGTCATAATCAAACATCGGATAACTTTGCCCGCCATGCTGCATGTTTTGATTTGATTGAAAAATAATCGCCGCTAATGCCATGGCACTGCTAATATCATTCGGTTCGCGCATAAAACCATGACCGGTATTAAATCCACCCTTTAATACCTCACCCAGCGGAATCTGACAACAGGTCGTCGTACCCGTCACCATAAAGTCAAGATCATGAGGATAAATAAAATTGTCATCAATCGCCTTTGTTATTTCTTCACTGAGCATCATTTGTTTTGCATAAAACTTACTGACCTCAGATGAGATTTTTGACATTTGTCCCATCGGTGAAGAACCGTCCATATTTGCATTTTCTTGAATAAGATCATGATTGCGCGAAAAAACAATCTCATTTAACGAATGTAAAGGAAAATCGCAAATAGCTTCTTGTTTGTTTCTTGTACTCATTTTCCATGCTCTCCTGTCTATCGCTAGTTTTGGGTAAATAAAAAACCGTTCACGCTCAAGTTACGGCAGGTCTCCTGGCTTGTGTTTCTTCCTCCTAAAGCCCTTCCCATATCACTCCGAAAGATGAGCGATACAGTGGATTGCTTATTCGTCCACACGAACAGTTGCGGGGGCAGCTCCAGATTCGAACTGGATTCCCTTTTCAGACAGATGCTGTCACCATAACTCAAATCACTATATTTAGTATTATATAAACGGTTCATTAACTACATCTAGTATCCTACCATACTGAGTTTTTGATTTCAATGAAAAATTTGGGTGTAAGGGTAATTTATGCCCAACCACAAATAGTACAGTTTCTCAGCAAATAGAAAAAACCTCCGAAATCTCGGAGGTCTAACTTACAAATTGAAAGATAAAATTTAAAAGAAATAAACCGGCTATTATATAAAGCGTCACTGAAACTCGTTTTGCTTTCCCTGTGGTTAATTTCAAAATCGCATAAAAAATAAAGCCAATGGCAATACCATCTGCAATACTGTATGTGAAAGGAATCATGATCATAATAAAAATTGCCGGAAAAGACTCCGTTAAATCATGAAGGTCTAAGTTACGAATATTTTGCACCATTAGACCACCAATGATAATTAATACAGGTGCAATCGCATTGGAAGGAATCATATTCATATATGGAATGAAAAAAATTACTCCTAAAAATAAAAAACCGGTCGTAATCGCAGTTAAACCTGTCCGTCCACCTGCTGCAATAGCTGCAGTAGATTCAGCAGTCGCTACAGTTGGACTTGAGCCAAAGATTCCAGACAACATTACTGAAATACCATTTGCCTGAAATGCCTTTTTAAATTTTTCCGGGTGTTTTGCCAGTTTCATATGTCCGGAAATCAAGCCGATATTTTCAAAAACGACAACCATCGTTACAGAAAATACGGCAATTAGAAACGGAAAAGATGCCCAATGCTCTAAAGAAAATGATCCAAACACTTCACTATAACCTTCTAATGATAATGAATCATTAGTCCCTGAAGGCAAAATACCAAATAAGAACGCGGTGCCTGTTCCAATAAGGATTGTCCATAAAAAGTTCCCTTTTACATTGCGAATAAATAAAATTAACGCAATGATTAACGTTAAGATCGTAGCAATAACATTGGGATCACTCAAGTTTCCTAAAGAAATAATTGACAGGTCTCCACGTTCAACTAAATGACCTTTTTCCAGTCCAATAAGCATGAGGAAAAGACCGATTCCGATATTAATTGCTTCCTTCAATATTCCAGGAATTCCGTTACTAATAATCGTCGTTAAGGAAGTGAATGAAATCAGTGCAAAAATGAGTCCAGAGATGACTGTTACGCCGAGAGCTTCCTGCCAACTTAGCCCCATGGATTGGACAAGTGTATAGGTAAACATGGCATTAATCCCCATGCCCGGAACGACTAATATCGGTGCATTAGCCCAAATCCCCATCAGTAAACATCCGACAAATGAGGTCAGGATCGTACCCAACATTGCCCCTTCCAGTGGGATACCAGCCTCAGATAAAATGAGCGAATTCACAGCAATAATATAAACAATGGTAAAAAAACCGGTTAATCCTGCTGCTAATTCCTGCTTAACAGTCGTATCATGTTGTTTTAATTGAAACATTTTACTCCTTCTATTCAGTTTTCCCTCGCCCGACCCGCTCTCTTTCAAGAGCCACATATTTTATATTTTATTTTAAAAAAACAATTTGTCAATGGAATGGAATTTTATAATCAATGGAATCTTTGGTGTAATTTTACAACTGATCTTTCATTTGCGTTAAAAAATAAGGTCCAGACCTCTTTTAAGGAATACCATTTTTGAATTTGACTCATTCTCATGCAGTTAGTCTTATATTTGAACACCCTACATATCTCTTGAATTTGCTTTCTTCTTTAAATGAGATTGAACAAATCATTTCATATCGATTATAAGGGGTAGCGTTCTTAGTCAGCCATTGCTTTTCCTTACATATTCATTCCATTTCTTACAAAAAAGTAAGGTATATCTTTTTTGATTTAAAAATACTGATTTGTACCTATACTAGTGGAGCTTTTTCCTTTCACCTGCTTTAACGTCGCAACAATCAGAAAGCTGACAATTACTAATAACAGCCATGAGCTGATTTTTCCCAGGTGAACGAGACTCCAAGCATCTGTTTGGTCTGGATATTGCCAAGCGCCAAAGAACGTGGCAATATTCTCAGCAATCCAAATGAAAAATCCGATGAGTATAAAAGAAAGTGTGAGTGGCATACGGTAGCGGGTTCCGTTCACTTGAAACATAACCCATGACCGCCAAAAGACGATTAGGACAAGCCCGGACAGCCACCACCGAACATCAACCCAATAATGTTGGGTAAAAAAATTTAAATAAATCGCAGCAGCAAGAGGGACAACGACCGAAAACGGCGGCCACTTAATCAGTTCAACCTTCAATCTCCGCCACGCTTGACAAAGATAACTTTGCTACACTGGCATACATGAATCCGCTATACAATGGTACGCCAAAAATTTTGACATAGCCCTCCTCTGGATAAGACCACGAGCCCATATGTACCTTGAAAATCTCCAGCGCAAGTCCAATCAAGTGGAACATGGTAATTACCTTTAGTTCATCCTTTGTTTCGAGTCCGGAATGTACCATCCACCATTGCATGAGGAGGCAGATAATCAGCAACCAGTCATACCGTGGTAAAAACGGTAAGGGCAGCATTTGGGTAATCGCTAAAGAGGAAAAAATGACAACAGGAAATATACAGGATAGGGCTTGTTCCCAACCAAAATGAATCAATTGTTTTAGGGCTCTCATCACCGGTGCCTCCTTTGGCTGTTTCCGAACAATCGTAAGTCTATATTGAAAATGGTGTAAATAACTGTAAGTCTAGTGGCTAGTCAAATTCTTGTTTCTGCTTAGGTTTTTCGTTTTCTATTCCTTCTTCATTCATTTTGAGTGTCTTCATCACTTCGGTATTCGAGAATATCCCCGGGCTGACAATCTAAAGCCTTACAAATCGCCTCTAAAGTTGAAAACCGAATCGCCTTTGCTTTTCCATTTTTTAAAATAGAGAGATTTGCCATCGTTATTCCAACCCGCTCTGAAAGTTCTGTAACACTCATTTTCCTCTTCGCCAGCATCACATCAATATTTACAATAATCGCCATTGTTTTCACCCCTAGACCGTTAAATCATTTTCTGTTTTTATATCAATCGCTTCTTGTAAAAGTCTTTGGAGAACCGCTGCAAAGACAGTAATCACCATTGCAGCAAAAATAATGACCATATCAATGAGTATCAGACCCGGCGCATCATCTAATTCTGCTAAAAGATAAACGAATGGCAAGACAACCACATACAAACCACTGATTATCATGGCACAAAATTTAATATTCTTGAGCGATCTTACCGATAATTCAGAGAAAGCTTGATTCTTGTCAATATGACCTAAAAGTTTTAAAGCCTGATACAAAGCAATGAAAAACGGTATAACGGATACATATATGCCGGTAATAATCGGATATAGGATATGGTTGTAATCCGGATTTACCGGATGATTTGGTAACCAAGACAAGCCAAATATACACAAAGTAAGAACCGGAACTCCAATAAGAATAACCGCTATCTTTAAAAAGAGTGTTGATCCTCGATCATTTAAAACACCTCACATATTTATGATCGAATTTGATTTTAGCATGATATTTATTGTTTTTCAATAAATATTTATTAATTTTCATTGTATTTTTATTGAAAATCACATTATCACCAAAAATAAAAAGCATTCCTTATGAAAAAATGAAAATCCGCATGTTTGTTGTTTTTTTTCATACAATTTTTTAGAGGTGATCAGAGTGCCAAGAGTACAGTATACAAGCAGTGATGTGGATTTAGTGGCAAGGATGATGAGGGCGGAAGCAGAGGGAGAAGGTCGACTCGGGATGTTGATGGTTGGTAATGTTATTGTCAATCGGTTAAAAGCAAACTGTTTAGATTTCCGAGGTTTGCGAACAATCCGACAAGTAATTTTTCAAGTGCAGGGTGGAAATTATTCTTTTGAAGCCGTTCAAAAAGGAAATGTATTTTATAATCCGGCAAGAAGTGTAGAAAGGAGATTAGCCAAACTAACCTTAGACTATTGGCGAGAACATCCTTCCAAATATGCCCTTTGGTATTTTAATCCCTATGCCCCATGTCCACCTACGTGGTATAATCAGCCATTTACGGGACAATATAAACAACATTGTTATTACGAACCACAAGCAAACACTTGTGAAGGTGCATATATTTGGTAATTCATACGTTGTGATTTTATCATTCCGTAAAATCATTCCGACAATTTGCAGACAAAACGGTTACAAAAATAAAAGGAACTGTCCTCGAGGAGGGGTTCCTTGTTTTCTAAAAATGTCATTAGATTAGTTTTATATTGTTGGTTTTCCCGGTTGTCTTGGGAATACAAAATAGGAAAGGGAAATAAGTAAATCAATGATTAAAACAAGCGACCAAATCGCCAGTACTTGAATAAGCGCCTTTGTCCGTTCATAGTCATTAATAAAATAGTAAATAATTCCAATTAAACTTGCCCCAATTAAGTACGAAAGAAGATGACGCCCCCAGCTTTTCAAATTCTGTTTGGCAAATTGTAATCCATATAATTTAACCGGTTTTGGTCCGGTTTTTGTGATATAGTACTGAAAATGCTCATCAGCCCAACGAATCATGCTTTTTCCAAATCCAACAGAAATACCAATATAGATAGCTGCGAGTGCATGAGCTTTTGTTGCCGGCGTCCCGCTATAAAGGTCGAAAGTTGCAGCAATTAACAAGATCAGGTCTACAACAGGTGTTAGTGCCAAAAAGATGAAACCCAGCTTCTCCTTCTTCAATAAATAACGGAAACTCAACCCAAGTAAAATAAAAACCCAAAAGCCGATTTCACAAGCAATTATTAACCAAATTATCCAATTCATTTCCATCACCTTTTTTACAAAATAAGAATAAAAATACAGGGGAAAAATTTTGAAATCGATTTTTCCCAAGCACTGGGCACGAGCATTTTTTAATACAGATGTGCTAAATAAATCATAACAAACATTTTTATTTAATACAAGTGTATTATTTAAATTTTTATGGTAAACTGATAGTATGCCAAAAATTGTTGATCATGATAATAGAAAAAAAGCAATTGCTGAAGCGACTTGGCAAGTTATTTTAGAGCAAGGAATGAAAGGGGCGACAGTACGAAATATTGCAAGGAAAGCGGGGCTATCATTAGGCGCTCTCAGACACTATTTCTCCACCCAGGAAGAATTGTTAATTTACGCAATGGATTTGGTGAAAGAGAGAGTGTCTGAACGGGTTGAAAAAATTGCTTTAAAAAACTTGCCGCCAAAGGAAATGGTTTTACAAATGCTCTTGGAAATTGTTCCGACAAATGAAACGACAAGAGCTGAAATGGAGGTTTGGCTTGAATTTGTATTATTTTTCCGCAATAAAGGAAACAGGGAAAGCCAAAATGATGGGATTTTGGAGGGGATTCAAAAGCTGTTGGATTCACTGGATCGGGCGCAATTTCTAAAAAAAGAGATCGACAAAGATTTGGAAACGGAGAGATTGTGTGCATTAATTGACGGATTGGCTATTCACGCCATCTTGAACCCAACAAGACTGACAAAAGAGCGGATTATCTCGATATTGGCTCATCATATCGACGAAATTTGTCATTTTCCCTTTTGAAAGGAAAAAGAAGATTACCTTTAGGACGGTTCTTACTATGCCGACTAAGTGAAAATGAACGGGGAAATTTGTGTCAAAAAGCAATTTGAACAAATTTCCAAACTCCATTTTAAAAATTAAAGGAGTGTTTTCGTCATGATATTGTTTGTTTGTTCTTCATCACCATATAAAAAGAATGTGCACCGGATTGTACAAACTCCATTTTTTCAAAGAACCAATTTCATTCTAATTTTTTCCCATACGCCTAGCCAAATTTTCTTTTTATTATTTTCCAACGCAATTTCAAAAGCTTTATTGAGTAGAACTTTACCAAGGCCAAACTTTTGGAATTTCTCCTTTACATAAATCCGCTCCACTTTAAGCAAGTCACCGCCCATTTCTTCTGACTGAGCATCCCCCATATTCACTTTCAAATATCCCGCCAATTTATTAGTGAAATAAACAAAAAAGAATTGTGAGAAAGGGTTATTTAGTTCCTTTTCTAATTGTTTTAAGTTAAACTCCCTTTCCAAGTAGGCTCCGATATTCTCCGGTTTATTTTGCTCCCTGAATGTTTCACATTAAATGTTTCATATCTAATTCCTTGAAGTTTCTGAACATCATCCGGTGTACACTTTTTTATCTTTATTGAATTGTGAATCCGCTCCTTATTCCATTAATAATTACGTTTATTCCCATTTTCTACATAATCCCAGTCTTTTTCTACATTTTTTCTTACTCTTTGAAGAAGGTGTAAAATGGTTTCCGCTTCTGCTTCAAAAAATCCGCTTAATGCCACACAATTGGAATAATCATTTTCTCGTTTGATAAAAGGATACACCTTTTTTCCTTTTCAGTTGGAAATATACTTTATTTTTTTGTTATGCGCATCTTCTTTCTTTTCAATGAAACCATTCATTTTCAGTTTTTTTATAGCAGGAGCTACTGTTGTTCGATCAACTTTTATCATTTCAGCTAACTTCTCTTGAATAATTCCCAGGTTTTCGTATATTCGCGCACCAAATACAAATACTGACCCTTTGTAAGGTCAAATTCCTTAAATTCAATATTACTGATCGAACCTAAGGCTCTCGCTATCATGCCAATTTCACGTAAAATTTCTTTCATCATAAACACCCTCGTATTTTTGTTGCAAATGCAACAAAAAAATCAACTGATATTCAGGTCGATTATCGTGAAATAATTTTACTATGAAATAGGGATTTTCATTTTAACTCTTGGTACAATTCAATCCGACCTTTGTACTTCACCTATTGACACACCTTTTAGTAGGACTTTCGATAAACGTGAGGCTAAGGTTGGAAGGTGGGAAGTTATCATTGCATGTATAATGATTGGTTGTAATGCACTTTTAGGGAAGCAGCGGTCGGAAGTTTTGGGATTAGTAACATCCTTTATAACGAGTATAGGAATTGATCTCTGGCTTTTTTTATTGGACAATTTGGGGTATTCGCACTTTTGTGGGGTGGTATAACTTAGATAGTTTATTAGAAGGGGGCTTGACATGGGGCCTCGGCGGGCATGGTTCTCCTGCCGAGAAGCCAGATGTCACAACATCGACACCGCCAAACAAGGCTACCATACCCGCTACTCCATATAAAGCTCCCAAAACCTATAAACCCATTGTTAAGTGCTATGAACCACAATTTTGTTACACCGGGACAATGGTACATCAAAATGGCTTGTTTTGGCGTTGGTCTTGTCATTATCGGCTTAGGGACTGCAATCTATTGACAGACAAATTTCGCACCGATTCCAATTGACCGATTAACATTAATCATCCAAGAATTAACAAGAACAGATTTATTTCAAGAACGTTCATTTACCTTGTGTTCTTAATCTTGGCAATCATCTTCAATGGCCCTATTGGTGTTATTAACCGTTTGTTTGGGAGGGTTCATCCTTAATTTCTTTATGCCAATCACGAAAAATGTAATGAATCTCATATTCGTAAGTCTAGTGCACAGGTTAATTATACAAAAAATAAAAATTATTCATAATAGTTCATTATTATTTTTCTGTAAGCAACTGAAAAAACATGGAGTTGTCCCAAAACAAAAGAACGGGATACCTAAGCTCCAAATCTGCCAGAAACTTACTTATTGTTAGAAAATTAGTCTCTAGTTTTTTATTAATCTCAACTTTTGTTGTACTTCCAAGTTCTTTTCTTTCTCAATTATTGTATATCTCTTTCCACCCATGTTGTATATTCTTTATAGTTTATTTTGTTTGGGTTTTGATTGACTGACTCCTTCAATTTCGATTTTACCCGCCTTGAAAAACCAATAATTATACCTAAAAATTTATAAAAAATAGTAAAATACTATTTTCTTTTATAATTATTATATGTTATTATATTTATAAGATTATAATTTTTTAGTACAGGAGGGAGTAATAATGAAAAAATTATCACTATTTATCTTTTCATCAATTTTTGCTCTCATTATATTGGGAACAAGTGTGGAAGCCGCAGAAATAAACGTAGACAAAATGAAACCTACAGAAGCTCCTAACATCTTTTATGATAAAGAAATCGGAGGTTATTATGATGTAAATTCAGGTGGTTACATTGAAGTGTTTGAAGTCAAAGGTGGAGAAGTTATTGGAAAAGTTGATATGGAAGATTACGTTAAAAGACAAGCGTCAATACCCAACCTCAAAAAGGTAGATAGTACCTTCCAAGAGAATAAAGTTGAGAAAAGTCCTATTGTAATTGCCGCTCCAACTGTTTGGTACCGTTATACAGAATCTAGCAATCATAACGGAATACAATATGGCTCCCGGGCTAGTATTATACAAAAAAATCCAGGGCCTGGTAATGATACATTTACTATATCTTATAGTTATACACAAGGCCATTCATTTAGTGTTTCACTAAACACTCCTGAAAAATCAGCTATTAAAGGTAGCGTTGGATATACATGGCAAGATTCTGCAAGTATAACTGGCAGTCATTCAATGACTATCCCAGCTGGTTACCAAGGTTATTGGAGATTTGATCCAAGAGTACGTATTTCAAATGGGATAGTTAGACAATATACTCATGGAGTAAATACAGGTTCAAAAAATGTAAAAGTCATTTATCCTGTGAAAGTAGGTAAATTTTTGGATGGCGAATTAGTAGCTGTTAAAATCCCGCTTTAAATTTATTTAATGAGGAAATTTTTAATCGAGTAGGTGACTAGCCATTGGTTGGCTAGTCGACCTCTCACAGCACCCTGCGTACGGGACCCGTACAGGGCGGTTTAACCTTTTAAGTATCTAGTTGATACAATCTAGCTCTTTCAGTTCCATGTTTACATCCCTGCAAGCTCTTATGTACTTCTTCAGTTTCCAACTTATGCATCCATAAGCAGCCATCTTTTGGTTGATACCACAATGTTTCCTGTTTTAGTTGGCGATATCCACTCCCCCTTATTTTTCCAAGATTTAAGGTTGTTCGATTCTTCGTTTCCTGTATAGGGAACTACTATATCCTCTGCTGATATCTCATGATAAATCTTTTTCAACCGAACAGTTACTCGTCCATGAGACCTCCCCGGGTAAGAGTGATAACCTTATTCACATGTAACTGCATTTACTGTATGGGGGGCGTACAGTATCGGACTTTATCTTGTATTGCAGATTCGTCCGTCACAATTAGCCTTATATGTAGTTTTTGTTGGTCAGTTCGAGAATTTGCGTCCAGCTTCCTTCAGATTCCACATTGCAATGAACAACCCTTGCCATTCGCTAACAATTCCTACTGCCAAGCCTGAAATGGACTTTCACCACCAAGTTATCAGTCATGCCAGCTCACAACTTCAATCAGTGGGATTTCTTCATCCCACTGATTATAAAAGAACACCTGGTAAATTACACCACACTTTTGTGGCAACGCTTATAAGATTTCGAACCATTAATTGACGGATTGGCTATTCACGCCATCTTGAACCCGGAAAGATTGACAAAAGAGCGAATTATCTCGATATTGGAACATCATATCGACGAAATTTGTCATTTTTAATTATGTTCATAGGAAAACGGGCAATAGAATTGGAATTCAATTCAACGTCGAGAGATTCCCATATGCCACCATATGCCACATCGCTTTAATTAACGGCAAGACAATGAGTGGCAATGGGTTTTCCGTGTTCATTTGCAACAATTACGGGATGATTTTGGCTAGATGATAATTTCTTATCCTGTAAGACTTTAATTAATTAAAAAAATCCTTAATTCTCTTTTTACCGCCTTCCAAATCATTATTAATTAAACCAATTATTAAAAATAAGACCGCTAATATCACCGAGATTACACTCCATATTAAAAGTGGTTGTGTATGAGGAGTCAAGACATCATCTCCAACAGCGTTCATAACTAGAGAAATCAAACCGGAAGTAATATATCGTGCGGAATATAATATTGCGGCTGAAATGAAAAATCCGGCTGAAATAATAAAGTATTTCATTAAATCCCCTCCTTCCAAAGTTATACATATTATACCAAACATCAGAAATATTAAAATACCCTTTTCTTTCCCAATTATTTTATATCTTTACATTTCTACCATTTTCAATTTTCGGTACATTTAAGAGGGTCAAAAACACCCTTTTCATTCGCGGTGTCCCTCTTCTATGGTTTGATTCATTTTCAAGTATAATGATTAAAAAGTTTTATGGTTCGGGGAATATATTGGCTAAATCAATATATAAATTTTCCAGGACGTGAACATGGACCGAGTCCTCTTTTGTATAGACATTTTCTAATTCTAAAACGCCTTCTTTTAATAGATAGACTTCGACCAGTTGGTTGGCCGGATCTACAATCCAATATTCTTTCACACCCGCTTTTGAATAGGCCCATCTTTTGACCATATGATCAATTTTTGCTGAAGACGGGGAAAGAATTTCAAGTGCAAAATCGGGGGCACCAACAATTCCGTGCTTTTTTATTTTATCCGGGTCACATACAATAACCATATCAGGTATGACCCAATTCTTTACTTTTTCACTATCCCACCCTTTTTTGTCTTCAAATAAGTATACATCAACATCTCCTGCAAAAACTTTACAACACTTTCCTCGAAGGTAAGAACCAAATTCAATTGAAAGTTGCATCAATACTTCTTGATGTTTTGGTGAAACAGATGGGTCCATACTGATAATTACCCCATCTAAAACTTCACATCTTTTTCCTTCCGCCCATGTTGCATATTCTTTATAGGTTAATTTTTCTGGACTTTGATTAATTGCATCCATCAACTTTAACCCCCTTGGAAATCCATTATATTCTTTTATTATATTGTCCCATAACAGTTGAATATTGCTTTATGGAAAGTGGTCTGTTTGATGAGGCAACTAACTAGAAATAAGTATCAAAACTCTTTTACGGTCTCCAAGTTTTGCATAAAAATGTTCGATCATTTTTAGTTTGACATACTACCTCAAACTGTATATACTGTACATATACAGTAATAACGAAAGAAGTGATCTCTTTTGTGAATATTATTATTTCAAATTCCGCAAACGAACCCATCTATCTTCAAATTATCAACCAAATCAAAAGTCAAATTCTTACCGGCGACCTAAAAGAAGGCCAGGCTTTACCATCCATCAGGAGCTTGGCGAAAGAACTGGAAATCAGTGTGATTACGACAAAACGCGCTTATGACGAATTAGAGAAAGATGGATTTATAGTGACTGTTGCAGGGAAAGGTTCTTATGTCGCACCCGTCAACACAGATATTTTGAAAGAAAAGAAAATGAAAATGGTAGAACAAAAACTGAGTGAAACAATCACAGAAGCAAAGTTAATCGGGATGTCGCTGGAAGAATTGAAAAAAATTTTAGAACTTTTATACGAGGGGTGAACAACTTGAATAAGATTCTGGAAATAAACAATGTCTCCAAACATTACAAGGATTTTTCATTAAAAAATATAAATATCTCTTTAGATCGTGGCTTTGTCATGGGTTTTATCGGTCCGAACGGTGCAGGAAAAAGCACAACCATTAGATTAATCATGAACTTAATTAAAAAAGATAGCGGCGAAATTAAAATTTTTGGGTTCGATCATATAAAAGATGAACTACAAATTAAAGAAAAAATCGGGTTTGTTTATGACGAAAATCATTTTTACGAAGAGTTAACCGTTAAAGAAATGAAAAATATCATTCGTCCATTTTATAAAAATTGGGATGAAAATGCGTTTTTAACATATGCGAAAAAGTTTAGTTTACCGTTAAATAAGCAAATTAAACAATTATCAAAAGGAATGAAGATGAAGTTTTCACTGGCCATCGCCTTGTCCCATCACGCAGAACTGCTGATTATGGATGAACCTACATCCGGCCTCGATCCTCTGATCCGAAGTGAATTATTGCACATTTTACGCTCTTTAATGGAAGATGAAAACAAAGCGATATTTTTCTCTACACACATTACATCCGATCTGGAAAAAATCGCCGACTATATCACCATTATAAATAATGGCGAAATAATCTTAAGCAAACCAATGGATGAATTGTTGGAACAGTATGTGATTGTCAAAGGGAGTAAAGAATTTCTCGAAACTGCGACAAACCTTTCCTTTATCGGAGTCGAACAAAATAAATTTGGCTTTAAAGCGCTATATAACGACAAAAAAGAACTACTGGACCGATTTGGTAATCAGGTGATGATTGAAAAACCAACATTAGAAGATATTTTATTATTTTCCACGAAAGGGAGTGGACAAAATGTTCCATCTTATTAAAAAGGATTTTCTTGTTCAAAAAAAATCTGTTTTCCTTTCCATTGTCTTTATTCTGTTTTTTTCACTTTTCTTTTCCAAAATAGGTGCACCCGGATTTTTAATCGGGGTGCTTGGTGTAACCTATTTGTTGGCTTTAGGTTCAAGTGCCATAGATGATAAAAATAATAGCGACAAAATGTTAATTAGCTTACCGATTAAAAGAAATACAATTGTATTGGCTAAATATTTATCTGTAATTGTAATTGCAGCCTTTGCCATCTTGATAAATTTACTCATCTATCTAGTCGTTGATATATTAAAGTTACCGCTGCAACCTATTCCTTTTTCACTTACCGGAATGGCAGGTTCAATTATCGTTTCTGTTTTATATTGTTCCATTTCATTTCCGGTAATTTTTAAATATGGTTTTTTGAAATCGAGAATGATTAATTCACTGCTATTCTTTCTCCTAATTTTCGGCGGTTCAGCATGGATTTCTTATATGACCGAAAATAATCCAAAGTCTCTATTTATCCTATCAAGTTTATCGAATATAGAAACCATATTTGTAATTCTTTTACCAACTATATTCATTTTCGTACTATCCTATTTATTATCACTAACCTTCTATAAAAACAGAGAATTTTAGTATCAGAATTAGTTGTTCAAAAAAGGTGCATTTCCTCATCTTAAATGGACGAAATGCACCATCCGTTTTTAAAATGGGTTCAAGGTTTTCTCATCATAAAAGACATTTCTTGACGCAAATTCTTTCGGTGCTGAATAATCCTTCTAACCCTTTCAAATGTTTCTTTTTCCAATCCGGGTGTATATGGTTCTTCCAGTTTTAGTTTATCCGAATAAATCCAATCATATAATTTTGCCTTTGGTTGCCTGTTCCCAATATATTCGATAATTGCCGCCACCTTGGTTAATTTCTCTAATTCTTCCTTATTTAATTTTTCTATCTCTTCTTCAGTGAATATTAGTTCCTCGAAATACTTTTCGTAATTACTTGAATAAAAGTCAATAGCAAATTGGTTAGGGCAAGGTTGAAGTCTTCTGCATGAATTATATTGAAAATTCTCTCCAATGCTTATTCAAATCCTTTCCAACATAATTGAGAAACATTTTTGCCGATCACCTAAAAACTTCCTTCCATCAAAAATTTGAATAACTTCTTCTAAAGTTTCAATTTGAAGATACCGGATAAGAATTTCAGCATCGCAAAATCTTAATATGGTTCCGGTCTAGCCGATAATATTTTCATTGCAAGCATCTGTTCAGCGGAAGGAATGATTTGTATGACACATCATATGGTACTTAAAGCTTAAACTACTTTTTGGTTTTTTAACATAATGATAAATGATTAACTATTGATAATAAAGAAAGCCACTGTTAATAATTTGAAAGGATATTCTATGGCAAAATTATGCCTGATTTAAAATTACAGTTTAATGTGAAAAATAGTTTAATTTTCCATTTATTGTTAAAATATATGTTTAAGTGCTATATTTTACAGGAATGATAAAAGAAAAAAATTCAGGAGGGCCTATGTTTACATTTGAAGAAAAACTTGCGATTATTGAATCTTTCCCGGAACTTACAAGGAAGGATGTTTCGCTAAAACGAGTGAATTTCCATTATGAGGAGAGTGTCCAAGAAAAAAAGACAGTCGTTTATCATTTGCATCCGAACGGCAATGGTTTTGTTTATGCAGGACTTTTCCCTCATGATTATCCAATGGATGACAAGGGAATGGTTAATATTCGGGACTTTACCGAAGAAGAACTGCGCAATATCATTCGCTTATCGATACAATCGCTATCGGCAAAACCGTTTAATGAAGAAATATGGAAAGATGAGCACGGTAATACGTTGACACTCCAGTATGACGCAGAACTGGACCTTTGGAATACCTTTGCCGGTGAACTGTTGGACGGTACATTCCCAACCTATAATGGCGCTACAAACTATTTGGAGCAGGAAGGGTTTAAAAAGGGGAAGTGATTGATGGGAGTTGGTAAACTGTTTTCATTTTTAACCTTATCATATTAGAAAACGTTCAGCCACCTAATACCAAGAAACTTTATCGTTGAAAGCTCGGTCAAAATTAGCAACGAGATTGGGCCTCGTCGCCAAAATTGAGCATTCCCCGCCCCAAAATGGCGACGAGAATGCCTTTCGTCGTCAAAATTGAGCGCTTTTCACCTCAAAATGGTGACGGGATTGGGGTTCGTCGTCAAAATTGAGTGTTTTCCGCCTCAAATTGGCGACGAGAATACGTTTCGTCGTCGAAATTGGGCGTTTCCTGCCTCAAAACGGCGACGAGAACGCGTTTCGTCGTCAAAATTGAGCGCTTTTTACCTCAAAATGGCGACGAGAATACGTTTCGTCGTCAAAATTGGGCGTTTTTTACCTAAAAATGGCGACGAGAATGCCTTTCGTCGTCAAAAATTGGGCGTTTCCTGCCTCAAAACGGTGACGAGAACTGGCCTCGTCGCCAAAAAATGAAGTTTCCCGACCAAAAACGGTGACGAGAAAGAGGCTCGTCGCCAAAAAACAGCATTCCCCGCCCCAAATTGGCGACGAGAAGGCGTTTCGTCGTCAAAAATTGGGCGTTTCCTGCCTCAAAACGGTGACGAGAACTGGCCTCGTCGTCAAAATTGAGCGTTTTTTACCTCAAATTGGTGACGAGAACTGGCCTCGTCGCCAAAAAATGAAGTTTCCCGACCAAAAACGGTGACGAGAAAGAGGCTCGTCGCCAAAATAGTGCTTTTTTCACCTCAAAATGGTGACGAGAACACGTTTCGTCGTCAAAATTGGGCGTTTCCTGCCTCAAAACGGCGACGAGAACGCGTTTCGTCGTCAAAATTGAGCGCTTTTTACCTCAAAATGGCGACGAGAATACGTTTCGTCGTCAAAATTGGGCGTTTTTTACCTAAAAATGGCGACGAGAATGCCTTTCGTCGTCAAAATTGGGCGTTTTTTACCTAAAAATGGTGACGAGAACAGGCCTCGTCGCCAAAAAATGAAGTTTCCCGACCAAAAACGGTGACGAGAAAGAGGCTCGTCGCCAAAATAGTGCGTTTTTCACCTCAAAATGGTGACGAGATTGGGTTTCGTCGTCAAAAATTGGCTTTCTTCTCCTCAAATTGGCGACGAGAATGCCTTTCGTCGTCAAAATTGAGCGTTTTTCACCTCAAAATGGTGACGAGAATACGTTTCGTCGTCAAAATTGGGCGTTTCCTGCCCCAAAATGGCGACGAGACAAAGAGTGGAAGTCACCCCCCTCCTTCTCAAATCCGTAAAATAAACAAGATTCATTTCTCCCTTTTTATCATTTCTGTAAAGATAAAATTTGCATGATTGTTTTCATGACCGCGTCTTCTTCGTTGGAACGGGTAATAAAATTTGCAGCTTCTTTTAATTCCGGAACAGCATTTCGAACAGCAAAGCTATAGACGGCCCGCTCCATAAGCTCGATATCATTGTAACCATCGCCAAATGCCATTGTTTCTTCCGGAGTTACATTCAATAGCTGCTGTAAATATGCAACGGTTGTACCCTTATGAACATTCGCATTGGCTATGTCAATCCAAGCTGATTCTGATGCGACAATATAAGCTGACTCAAAAAGGCAAGATAATTTTTCCCTAGTTTCAAAACATCTATGCGCCGGATCATGAACAGTAATCTTAACAAAGTCCTCAGTCACCTCATTGAAATCAGACACTTGCCTTACTTGGGCATAGGATCTTCTCACAATAGCCGCTTCTTCTTGAGGTATATTATCTTTTATGACCGCACCGTTTCTTGTACATGCAATTATCGTATGTTCCAAACTTATTTTCTCAAGCAAACGAATCATTTCAAGTCCTAATTTATTACTAAGCAACGATTCATATACGAATTTCCCATTATGCTTAATCCGAGTTGCACTGTCACCCAAAATCCAATAACCCTTTGCATCATCACCAAATAACTCTTCTACACGCTCGCATTGTTTGCCGGTAACCGGAGCAAAAACGACTCCTTTCTCCTCCATGATTATTTTGACATCTTTATATAATTCCCTGTTAAAGTCACCGCTATTGTTCAAGAATGTTCCGTCCATATCCGTTAGCACTAATTTAATCATATCAGTACCTCTTCCGTGACAAATTTTAAATAACCCTCAAAGCAGCATAAAAAGTTAATGATTGAACATCATGAAGGAAATCTTCTACTGTATGTTGACAACCCTCTTCTTCTACTTACTTTATATTTTTAAAACCTAAATTCATTAATCAGAGCAACCACTTTTTCAGTGTTTCATAACCATCTCGCAATCAATGACTAGATTGCCGTTGAACTTTTATTCTTGTTATTTATTAATAGTTTCTTTTTCAGTACCCGATTCAATTTTTCGGAACTGAGAACCATTGCTATCACAAATATAACCGTACAAATCGGGAAAAGTGCGACTGTTGTATGTGATGCAATGAACCCAAAAAGTGGTGGCATAAATGTACTGCCGGTATAAGCAACCGCCATTTGATAACCCATAATGGCCTGTGAATGCTTTTCCCCAAAACGTGCCGGTGTTTCATGCAACATACAGGGAAAAATTGGAGCTAGTCCCAATCCCACAACAATAAAACCTGCAACCGAGAAGAAGGATGGCAATGGTAAGACGAGAAGAATGGCACCGGTTAATGCGATGATTTGCCCCATCCGGATAAGCACCTGGTTCGACATTTTAAAGGTGACAAAGCCCGTCATTAATCTACCAATCGTGATTCCTGCATAATAAAAGGAAACCCACTCGGCAGCAGTTGCCGCTGTTAACCCTTTCACATTTACCAAGAAACTGCTTCCCCACAGACCCACTGTCGCTTCAACCGCACAATAAAAAAAGAAGGATGCCAAGGCTAATTTAACACCATTCATTTGTAAAGGTCTTACCTTCTCAGCGTTTTCCTTAAAAGAAATTCCCTTTGGCTCTTCCGGCTCTTTATTTATAGTAATATGGCTATTTACTTTGTTCCATAAAGGCAAGGTGAACAAAAGGATGACGACTAATATGAATTGAAGTCCTGATATAGTGAGATACCCTTTACCCCAATTTTGATTTGAAATATATTGGGCCATGATAACAGGACCAAGTGTTGCACCGACTCCCCAAAAACAATGCAACCAACTCATATGATGGGCTTTATAATGGGTCGCTACATAATCATTTAATCCCGAATCAACAGCACCCGCTCCCATACCAAGTGGGATGGCACAAAGAAAAAGCCAAATAATGGATGGAGCAAAGTAAAAGCCGAGTAACGCACAAGCAGTCATTAATACGCTGACAAATGTGACTTTGCCTGTGCCAAATCGTTTCAACACCTTTCCGCTAACTAAACTGGAGAGAATCGTACCCCCTGCAATCGTCATAAACAGGTATCCGGCCGTCTCAATTGGTGCGCCAAAATCCGATTGCATTACCGGCCATGCTGCTCCCAACAAGGAATCAGGTAAGCCCAGGCTGATAAAAGCCAAATAAATAATGATTAAAAGAAATGTTGTCATCATGTAACCCTCGCTTATGCATTTTTTCACCTTTTCCCAATTTCGTTTATTTCCTGCTTAAAATCTACCAAAAGAGATACACTTATTAAATGACATTAAAAAGTATTGAGAAAACATATACACTATTTGTTCATCATAAGATCAAGGCAAAGCTTTTGTAATCCATACAAGTAATCTTGTTTCCAATCACTGATTGTTAGCTCGGGAAGATGTTCAGAAGGGATATATTTTGCGCTATCAATGGCAATTTTGTCTATAACCTCTTTTTCAACTTCATCTCTACAAAAAATAATCGTATGTGGATTCATAATTGCGGTAAATGTGGCTACTAACCTACTAATAGCATCAATCTGATTACTTTCAAAATTAGTAAACTGACTAGAGTTACTTCCATCTTTTAACGCCTGACTAAAATTTCGTTCATCATACTGAGGGACAAATGAAATTTCTCCTGCAAAAAAGGTACTCCCCCGCACCATATCACCATTAATCATCAATCCTGCACCCGGTCCATTTTGCCCGGAATACAAATAGACAAGAGATTGATTCTCCTCAATTCGATTATTATAGCTAAACCCTAGTACAGCAGCATTCATATCGTTCTCGACAACGACAGGTATCGAAAATAAGTCTTCAATATACCCTTTTAGATCAAAATTTTGAAACTGCTCATATCCCGGTATATAAAAAATTCGGCCATTATCCACCGAACCTGGAACACCAATGGCAATTGAACTTATTTTTGACGAATTAGCCTTTATTACTTTTTCGATGAACTTAGTTAATGTGTATATCCCATTATCGATTAATACACTTGGTGCCTTTCCTTGTTTCTTTATTTCTCCCCCACAATTAAATATAGTATAAATTGTCTCGTTCCTTTCTAAGAAAATAGCAAGTCCCTGCATATAATCAGGATTATACCGATATCTTTTTGCTCTTCTCCCGCCACTGGATTTGTCGAAACCAACTGAAATAACTTCCCCATTCTTCTCCATCTCGGTCAAAAACTTACTTATAGTCGGGAAACTAATTTGCAAATGTTCGCTTAGTTCGACCTTTGTTGCACTCCCAAGTTCTAAAAGCGATTTTCGCATAGCGGGAAGAAAAACCCTACTTAACGATTTTGAATTAACTTTCACAACCTTCACACCTTACGTCTGCTTATTAAATGAATTTAAAAAGTCTCCAGCAAAAAACTTATTAAACATCTTTAATAAGTATGTTCATAATATAGCATATAAGAAATACCTTTTCAATAATCCAGCCGAATTTCAGCAGGCTTTCTATATATTAACGTGTAAAAAGGAAATGAATCTCAGACAAATTCATTTCCTTCAGCTTGTTTTTTTATTTTTTCATATAATATGCGAGTAGGACCATCATCAGAGCCAGTGCTACAACAAATGGAATCCAGCTGAAAACCCATAATTTCATAATCAGTAAAAGAATAAAGGCACCAATCGCTAAAATCCAAAGCGCTGCCGTCATGATGCCAAACGTTTGCGCATTACCGGATGTTTCAAAGTTCTTTGCCCATTCATTTTGTTTTTCGGCTTCTTTTAATACCCATGCCTTCCGATGTTCGGGTTCTGTAATCACTAAAAATGTGATCACACCGAGACTTGGTAAGGCAAAAGGAATTAAAACCGCTAAAGCACCTTCTAATGATTTAGCTTCACCGAATGTTGACATTGGGCCGATTGGTACAAGAATGACTCCAAATAAGAAAACAAAGACTGCAACAGCATAAATTGCGGCACGCATTGGTCGCATTGGGTTGCGAGTTGCTGTTTCCTGTGTTAAGCCCATATAGACAAACCCTGCTAAAGGAACGGCTAAAAACAACATCATAACACCTGTTACAGCATCAACTTTGCCTAAAAAAAGATAACTAAAGCAGGAAATAATGATTGCAAATACAGTAAGGACGCCCAGAATGGTATAAATGGCGGCACGTGTCTTTGTAACAAAATTTCGCAATGACATGTATCGCATTTCAAATACCTCTTTCTTTTTCTCTAAACTCATTTCATCAGCAATTTTGTTAATATCTGCAAATTCTATTTGTATTTGTCTTAATGCGTCTGTACGTTTGATTCCGTTCGCTTCTAAACTCTTCAAACGATCTTGAAGATTTGTTAATAATTCCTCTTTAAAATCAATCAGTTCCGGTGACTCTTCATATTTTTCAAATGCTTTATCAATAAATTCTTTTAGTTCCATAATTTATACCTCCATAAATAATCGTTCCAAGATCTTCTTGGTAAACTCATAATCCTCGAGTTTTTGCCGGTATAGTTCCCTCCCCCGCTCGGTGATATGATAATACTTTCTGCGACCGCCTTGTGTTTCATCACCCCAATAGGATTCGATGTAACCCTCTTTCTCAAGACGTTTGTAACTGGAATAAAGTGTTGTTTCTTTTAATTCGTACAAATGATTGGTTTTCTGCAACACACGATTATAAATTTCAAACCCGTAGCGGTCACGATCCAAGAGACTCGCTAACACAATTGTATCCGTGTGTCCGCGCAGCATATCACTTGATATTTGTCCTCCCATACTCTCACCATCTTTTCGCTTATCAAAGTACTACGGCTGTCGTAGGTTTTTTGCTTTTTTTAGGCGAGGTATTCTTTCCTCACCTTTTTAATTATTGTAAGCCATAGTACTACGACTGTCAAGTATAATCAATAATCGTTTTTCATTCATATTCCATTTTCGTTATTTGATTAATCCTTCATCATTCATGGACAGGTAATGGATCCTTTTTAATAGATTATTGTTTTTGTCATATACATTTATGTTAAGTTATATTTCTGTTAAAGTGAGCTTACAGAAATGAATTTGAAATTTTTAAGGAGGGTATTTATGTATTGGGAAACTTTGCCAAATTGGTTCTGGGTATTATATTACTTATTTCTCTTATCAACATTAGGAACGGCGATATACAGCATAGTGAAAAAGAAAGGAAAGATTTTGCCCTTTCTAACCATTGTGTTCACTGTGACCATTCCAATAGTTGCCTTCATTAACAGTCTTGGAAGAGCAGAAGAAATGAATGAATTTGAACATTTAGTAAGTCAATTGCAAAAAGGTGCTAGTTGGGCTATTTTTTCAATTATAGGGTATCTGTTCCTGTTCATATGGTGGTTTTTCTTTCTGTTCAAAAGTAAACATAAAAACTAAGTTATCGGATTATTTCCGCATAAAATAGGAATAAAAATGAAAAAATACCCTATAAGCTTTATAGTATTTGGCGGGTTATTCAGCCAACTTTTTTATCTAAAATAAATCCTTTATTAAAATTTTTTGGATCAATTCTCGAAAAATCTAAACGAACCACCGGAAATCATAAAGAACATTTTATAAGGGAATGAAAAGAACAATGGAATTTGTCATTGATGTATACCTGATTTTCCTTATCTTATTTTTTTCCATCAAGAAAAAATTTCATATAATTGTCAATATTTTCAACTATTTTGTACTTGCCTTCCTCCTATCAAGCTATTTTTCGATTATTGGTGTTAACTTGGGTGCTTTTAAAATTGAAGGCGACATGAAGTTAGAAATCTTATTCAGGCTCTATGAACTGATATTTGAACCACTTATTTGCATTGGCTACCTAAACCTCTTTTGCAGTGTAAAATCAAAACTAAAAAAAATTGTCTTAAGCGTTTTTGTGTTTTTCATATTTTGGGCAGCAGAATTTCTATTTGTTCAATTAGGAGTCATCACCTTTATTAACTGGAATTATCAAAAAACCTTGATTTCACTCTTTGGAATCCTATTGACAACTTATTTCTGCCAGCAATGGTTTCGTTCCATTTTAAAGAAAGAGGGGATCCAGACCTGATGAAACTTCCTAACTCCTTTGATATCAATGAATGGTTTGTTCTAATTTGTATGTTCATCGCCTTTTCCGTGCTCCATTTACTACCAAAAAGATTCCCTCTTAGCGTCACAATCCTTATTATGCTTTTTTCCTCGACAATCGCGCGGTTTGCGGATCATATTTTATCGACGCCAAGGATAGACTTATACGATATTATGAATTCGCCATACTATGACCTTTTCGATATTTTCACATATGTATTAGTTGCCCCCACCGGTTATTTTTTTGTATATTTTTATGACCGGCTTCGTATAAAAGGATATTGGATTGCTGTTTATATTGTCATATGGTCTACTTTTGGAACTGCCTTTGAATGGCTATCATCCTATTTCAAAGTGTTTATTTATAAAGGATGGAAGCCAACCTATTCATTTACATTCTATTTATTCATTCAATCCCTCACATTGCTGTTTTTTAAATATGTAACATTTATCCATCAAAATACTCCAAAAAATAACTGAAACTCTCATACTTCACGAATGATCTCGGTTTTTTTATAAATCCCGATGAGATGGCAATAGCCAATGAGGTTCAAAGATAATATTATATTCTCAACCGTGCAATACCCTATTTTTATAAAGAAAACTCGACGATTGCCGAGTTTTCTTTATCCTGTGTGCTTCCTTCCTGCAGAGATTCCTCTGACAGCCTCTCCTGTTCACCCACTTGATTTTCCCGCTTCAATTAGCACATGGTTCTTGACTAATAATAGCGATAAACACATAATAAATGCTCCTGTTCCAATCAGTAGCCATTCAATTTTTACCATGTCGGCAAGCGGACCGAATATCAGCATTCCAATTGGCATCATGGAAGTTGAAATCATCCCCATCACCCCGAAAACTCTTCCTAAATAATCTTCTTCAATTTTTTCCTGTAATAATACGGTAGCCGGTGTATTTAAAATAGGCATGGCCACTCCGAATACACCCATGAAAAATAAATAGATCCAAAAGTTTGGAACACTTCCTAATGCGAATGTACAAACGCCCATGATTACTGTAGCAAATCCCATTGTCTTTACTTTATTTGAAAAGCCTCCCCACGAAGCAATGATTGCCCCACCCGCCATCATACCAATGGAAAAGACAATTTCAATGGCAGTTAGCCGCCACACATCATCACCAAAACTGCGTGCAACCTGTAGTGGCGTTAAAAAGGAAGCCGGCGCCATTAATACCATGAAGAGAGCAAAGAACAAGAAGAACTTCTTGAGAAAGTCATGACTATTCACATATTGCAAACCTAATTTAAAATCACTTAAGTAGCTTGTTGTTTGTTTGTCCTTGGCCTTTTCATGTAAAGGAATCTTTAAAAAGATAAGTAGTGTTCCAATCGCAATGGCTGCTGTTACGACATCAATAAAGAAGATAATTTCCATCGTTGCCATTCCTAATAGAGCAGCACTAACCAATGGTGATACAAACATAATAATAGCTTGAATACTTCCATTGATTCCGTTCACTTTTGTCAATTTATTTTTTGGAACAATCTGCGGCAAAATCGCACCGACTGCCGGGGTTTGTATGCCGGTCCCAAAAGCGCGAATTGCTGCCATTAAAAATAGCAACCAAATATCATCAAACCCCATTAAAAAGAGAATGGCTAGAATAAGTGTTGCTAGGGCAATGAGACCATCTGAAAGTACAATCAGCATTTTTCTGTTATAACGATCAGCCCATACACCCGCTACCGGCGACAAAATAAATGTTGGAATAAAACCGCAAATGATATAAATCGTCATCATCACACCGGATTCTGTTGATAACGTGATATACCACATCATGGCATACTGAACCAAGGACGAGCCGAATAATGAGATCGCCTGGCTACTTAAAAAGAGAACAATATTCTTGTACCAATTGCTTTTATCATTATGTGTTGCGCTGTTCATCCACTATCAACCCATTTCTTTTTTTAAAAATTTTTTCTCCCCTATTAGAAAAAGCTTTTTATAACGGTGTAAAATTTTCCCTTTTCAGTTTACAGTAAACATTTTCAAGAAAGAAAGACATACTTTTGATATTTTTTAAAATCACGAAATTTACACGCCATCTTTAACTTTGTCCCGAATCAGTTTTTCTGCACCGCGACTGCTTGAGGGTGTGGTCGGTCAAGATAGAATGAAAACAGAAAAACACAGGCATCCCACCTGTGCTTGAAAGTAAATGGATATTGGTTTTTGCACAATTTGACTGTTGCCTTCACGAAAGAAAAGGATAGAATATACCCTTTTGGCCAGTCTTTGCCAAATCATCAGACCTACAGTTTATTAGTTAACCTTTGAACAGGACATTTTTTGAAGACAGAAAAAAAGAGGGCAGATCCGTCCCCCACTTTTTACAAATATCCGCAAAATAAAGGTTTCCTATCGATAGGCAGACTAATCCCATTTACCCGGCTACACAAGCAGAGCCTTTGAACGTATTCAATTAACGGTTCAAAGATTGGTAACGTAGTCTTATACTATCAATCACTAGGAAATCCTCCATTTCTTTAAAGATAAATAGACTATAACATATAACTGCAAGATATTTCAAGTTATTTTTAATTGCTATTTGCTTTCGGACAGCCTACTTTAGGTTAATACAATTTGGATTATATAAAAGGTTTACTTTTTGATGTTTACTTTTTGGACAGCCCCTTGAGCATTAAAATTACTAGCGAGAAAGGGCTCATCGGCAAATATGAGTGTTCCGCGCCTAAAAATATCGGTGAGAATGGGTTTCACCGTCAAAATTGAATGTTTTTCACATCAAAATGGCGACGAGAACGGGTCTCGTCGTCATAAATGGCCGTTTTCCACCTAAAATTGGTGACGAGAGCGATTCTCGTCGCCAAAATTGAGTGTTTCTCGCCCCAAAATGGCGACGAGAATGGGGTTCGTCGTCAATATTGGGCGTTTCCCCCTCAAAATGGTGACGAGAATACGTTTCGTCGTCAAAATTGAGTGTTTCTCGCCCCAAAATGGCGACGAGAACAGGCCTCGTCGTCAAAATTGGCCGTTTCCCTCATCAAATTGGTGACGAGATTGGATTTCGTCGTCATAAATGGCCGTTCCCCACCTAAAATTGGTGACGAGATTGGGATAAATTTCAGTATAAACTTTTACAGTTCTCCGGTAACTGGAATGGATTTTCTTTATTAATACGATCATAAAACATAATTCCATTTAGATGGTCGATCTCATGCTGAACAACAATAGAAGGATACCCACTGAGTTTTAATTCGATTTCCTCGCCCTCCAAATTAAAACCTTTCACTTTAATTCGCTCATATCTTGGAACAAACCCTTTAATTTCCCGATCAACGGAGAGGCATCCTTCGCTTTGCGGCAAATAAATCATCGATACCGAATGGCTAATAATTTTCGGATTTATAAGTGTATATTCATGTTGAATCCCTTTCTCATCCGTTAAAAAAGCTACAAACATACGCTTATTCAAACCAATCTGATTTGCCGATAAGCCTACACCTGCACGTAGTTTATACTTATTTACCAGAACAGGGTCTTGGCTATTTTTCAAGAAATTCATCATACAAATGAGTGTTTCTTTATCTTCCTCGGAAGGAGGTATTGTAACTTCTTCTGTTACTTGATTTAGAATAGGATTGCCTTCCCTTACAATATCTTTCATCGTAATTATATATTCTGGACGAAATTTACTCATAAATAAACAATTCATCTACCTTTACATTTAGTGTTTTTGATAATTTAAATGCCAGTTCCAATGTAGGATCATATTTATTATTCTCGATACAGTTTATCGTTTGTCTTACTACCCCACAATCTTCGGCAAGCTGTTCTTGTGTGATCCCAAGTTTCTTCCGTATTGCTTTTATTTTATTTTTCAATCGTATCACCTATGTCTATAGTTTTGGACATTTATATTCTATAACAACCTGAATGAATATGTCAAGAACTTTGGACATAATAAAGTGGAACTTCCATTAGTGGTAATTTTCTTCATCCCCACTGATGGTTAGTTTATCCGATCGAACCTTTAGAGCAGCCCGTCTTCCGCCTATCCTTCTTTGAAAACCCAGAATATTGGGGTAGGGTCTTGACTCTCCGGTAAGGTGGGATAAATTGACCACGATATGTATAGTTTTAAATTGCATAAAAATATGGTCACTCACCCCCTCATTTCAATAAGAGATAAAAGACCGTTAAATCCTAAATTTTTGCGACACCTAGCGCAAAATGGTCCCAAAGAATACTTTCAACTAACTCAGCTTTTGCCTCTTCACAATCAATGATGAGAATGATTTGCGAGTGCCTCCCTTTGCGGACTCTTTTCCTCTTTTTTAAAATTAATTCAATAAATAATCGAATGACGAACCCAAGAACAAAACCTACAAATGCACTAATTAGTCCCCAATAGATTGGTCCCCAAGTCAATTTAAACCCGATACTTGCACCAATTACCGAGAAAGCGGTTGCCATCGCAACGCCTATATCGATAAAAATGATATGCCGTCTGAACGGTGAATCGTATCAAAAACTTTTCGATCCTCAGTCCGATTATCCAGCGGAACAGCAAATATATTTTCTTTTAAAATTCCGTTTTTCTCTAATGTAGAAATTGCCATTTCCACATATTGATTACATTCAAAAGTTGAAAACAATTGCATATTCATCACTTCACTTTTTGATCTTTTTTATGTGAAAATTGTTATTCTGGTATTTTTCTTTTAAGTAATCTTTAAGTTCTTTATCAAAAAGTTTGTTATTTTCAACCGTATTAACATAGGAATCATACATGGCAAAACCATAATGAGATGGGAGAAATAAAAGCCATTCAGGTTTTAATACAGAGGTAGCCTCCTGAACCTTTCCTAAAAGCAACAACAAAACAGCTTCTTGAAAATGTGAAAAATAATAAAAAACGACTAATCCAATGATGATAAAAAAGTAGTTAAAATCTTGTGAATATATAGTTGTCCAAGCCTTGGTATAAATAGTGACCATATTATCGACAAAAACGGATTTCGTTTATCTAAGTAATTTATTTCAAGCGCTCCAAGTGAAAATGAATTAAAACGGTGATTCTCCTGTTCCGCTAAGAGATATACCCGATTCATGTCCACTGCGGTTCGATAACAGTCCCAAATACCAAAGAGATAAACCGGAATATACATGAGAAGCCACCTAGGGTTTAATACTTCTTTAGCTAAGTCAATATGTCCCTGGAATGAATAAATCATGGATAAATTAATATTTGCTTCAATATTTACAACTATTTCCCAGATAAATAAAGCAAATCCCCGAAGATATTTTGATAAAATCATATGACCAAAACCCGGGAATGCTGCCGACCACCAAGCAATAATGTAGGGATTGTGTAAATGAAGTTGAGTAGTTCCTAAAATGCTTACATGAGCCTTATAGCGTCTAGCGGTGTTGTCATTCGTATAGTTGTTCAATTTTTTTCACCTTGTAAATAAATTTAATGTTTTATAATTAGTTTTTCCTAAATGGATTAATTTACTCTATCTATATTTTCTCCTCATGTGGCGCGCAAAAAATTTCAATGAAAAAGGAACCAATGGAAAAAATTAAAAAGTTGCTAAAGAAGAGGCATTAGATAATTTATCATTTACTAAATGTCAAAAATTTTTATGGAAACAAACGTTCTT
>NZ_CCRF01000009.1 GCF_000751775.1 Caldibacillus thermoamylovorans | reverse complement strand
TTTTTCTAAACGAATGTTTACTTATTTTTATCGTTTGTTTGATCGCTTCCAAGAAAATATTTATTCCATTGCAATTTTGACCGATTTGTCTAAATCAAACAATCCGCAGCCGTTCCAATATTCCTTTTACGGCACTGAGCTTATGTATCGCTTCAATACTTATAAGTTTAATGAAGAGGATATTCCTTCTTTGAAAAAATCTACGAACCCTTTCGCCATTGCAGTATTGGCAGGCATTTACCTACATCAAACGGAGAAGAACTATCACAAACGATATGAAGTAAAGAAAAAATTATTAAAAGACTTTATCTTAACCAACCCAAATCTTAAATCTATTTATGCGGAAGCTCTTTTCTACTTCATTGACTATTTACTGTATCTTCCTCATGAGCTGACAAAACAATTAACGAAAGACTTATCGATTAACATTGAAAAGGAGGCAAAACATATGCTGTATTCTGAAAAAATTAAAGAAGCACCTACACTTGCTGAATATTTTAAAACTGTGAGGGAAGAAGGATTTGAAAAAGGAATTGAAAAAGGATTGGAAATGGGAATTGAAAAAGGAATCGAAAAAGGAATCGAAAAAGGAATTGAAAAAGGAAAAATGGAAGAAAAAAGGAATTTAGCTGCTGAGCTGTTGCGGGAAGGTTTTTCAGTTGAAAAAGTGGCAAAAATGGTGAAGCTGAGCCTTGATGAAGTGAAAGAGATAGAGGCAAGCATTCATTTTAACCGACCCGAATCTTAAATCTGATTATACGGACAGACCTTTTTACTTTATTGATTATTTACTGTATCTTCCTCATGAGCTGACAAAACAATTAACGAAAGACTTATCGATTAACATTGAAAAGGAGGCAAAACATATGCTGTATTCTGAAAAAATTAAAGAAGCACCTACACTTGCTGAATATTTTAAAACTGTGAGGGAAGAAGGATTTGAAAAAGGAATTGAAAAAGGATTGGAAATGGGAATTGAAAAGGGAATCGAAAAGGGAATCGAAAAAGGGAAAATGGAGGAAAAAAGGAATTTAGCTGCTGAGCTATTGCGGGAAGGTTTTTCAGTTGAAAAAGTAGCAAAAATGGTGAAGCTGAGTCTCGATGAAGTGAAAGGAATTGGAAGAAATTTATAGGTACAAATCCAAATTCTCCTGACACTCTTTCAATTATAACCATTTCAACTGGTTATACAAGGTTGAAAAAGAAAGATGGACAAATTCGATACTAATTAAACAAAGATGGGACTGAATCACGTTTGGATCCAGCCCCAATTTGTATTCTGCAACCTATCAATACTAGCTCATATGTTTAGGTGCAATAATCACTTATTAATCTTTTTAAATGCTTCTGTCTGTTCTTTAATTCCCTTTTCAGCCGCAAATCTTTCAATACTTGATGCCCCAAAGAATCCAACGATTCCGTTAACCCTACTTATTACATATTTAGCATCCTCTGGTTCAGCAATTGGACCTCCATGACAAATAACCAATATATCAGGATTAACCGCACGTCCTGCATCAACAATTGCTTGAATACGTTCAACACAGTCATCCAGAGTCAGTGCTGTTTTAGCTCCAATGGTTCCTTTTGTAGTAAGACCCATATGTGCAACGAGGACATCCGCACCTGCTTTAGCCATTTTTGTTGCTTGTTCTTCATCAAATACGTATGGTGTTGTTAATAAGTCTATTTCATGTGCTTTACGAATCATTTCTACTTCTAAATCGTATCCCATGCCGGTTTCCTCTAAATTTTGACGGAAAACGCCATCAATCAAACCAACAGTCGGGAAATTTTGAACACCACTAAATCCTTGGTCTTTCAATTGTTTTAAAAATACATCCATAACTCTAAATGGATCTGTGCCATTTACCCCTGCAAGAACCGGAGTATTTTGAACAACCGGCAATACTTCATTACCCATGTCTTGAACGATTTGGTTCGCATCCCCATAAGCTAATAAACCTGCCAAAGAACCACGCCCTGCCATTCTATATCGCCCTGAGTTATAAATGATTAACATATCAGCGCCACCAGCTTCACTACTTTTAGCGGTAATACCGGTTCCAGCACCAACGCCTAGTAAAATTTCACCATTGCCAATTTTTTCCCTAAAACCTTTCAAAATTTCCTCTCTTGTTAATGATAACATTTATTTTTCTCCTTTCTTTTCTTTTATTAATTCAATTAGTTTTTCAGCTGCTAATTCCGCAAATTCCTTATCATTCACATGAAAATTCGCTTCAATAATTTCTACTTTGCTTTTATCAACTTTTTCTTTTAATGTATTGATTAATGCTTGATTTTCTTCCGGACCATAAAATTGTTGTCCTTCCATATCCAATCCCGAAAAACCTTTCAGTGGAAACATTAATGCTGTGTGGCCATTCGATTGATTCAATCTTTCGGCCATATTTTTCCCAATCTTTTGGTTCTCCTCAACTGTAGTTCTCATCAATGTTACTGTTGGATTATGTTGATAAAAATTTCTTCCATCAAATTGTTTAGGTACAGTTTCTCTCGGTCCAAAGTTTACCATGTCCATTGCACCAACAGAAACTACTTGAGGTACCCCATGCTTTCCTGCCGCTTCTAAACGATGAGGACCTGCCGCCAGTATGCCACCAACCGTTTCATCAGCCCATTCTGTTGTCGTTATATCAAGAACACCTTCAAAAAAACCATTTTCAATTAAGTGTTCCATCGTTTTTCCGCCTATACCCGTTGCATGAAAAATTAGAACCTCATAACCTCTATTCTCTAAATAATCCTTTGCATAGTTTATACAAGGAGTAGTTAAACCAAACATGGTTGCTGCAATTAAAGGTTTATGAGCCAATTCAGTTTTATGTTCAAACTGCAGCATTCCACAAATGGCAAAAACAGCATTCGTAAAAATTTTTGTGGAGATCGTATTTAGTCCTGCTACATCAACAATAGATGGAATCATGATAATGTCACTTGTTCCCACATATGGTTGGGTATTTCCAGAAGCAACTGTTGATACCATAACTTTAGGAACACCGATTGGAAGTGCCCTCATTCCCGGTGTGGCAATTGAAGTACCACCCGTTCCACCAAATGATAGAACACCATGAAACTTACCCTCTTTATATAATTTAGGTAATAAAATTTCCATCCCTTTAGACAGTACCTCCGTAGCACGTGCACGATCCTTCTGCTCTACGATTTTTTTCATATCTACTCCAGCCGCTGAAGCAACATCCGCATTGGATACGTCCGGAGTAAACTGTGGTTCAAAGACACCTGAATGGATAGTGAATGTGTTAAAACCTAATGATTCAATTAACTCTTTTACAAATAGAAATTCTTTCCCTTTGGAATCAAATGTTCCTATTAATGCTACTGTCTTAGTCAAACATATCACTTCCTTTTTTAATTTAATATCATGTTCTTAACAATTATTATGATAACGCTTACCTCATGAAAAATATATGACCTTATATTAGTTTAACTTGTCGTTATGTTTGATTTGATAAATTCTCTTGGGGACTTCCCCTTTCGTTTTTTAAAAATTTTACTGAATTGGGAGTAGTTTTGATACCCTACTAATTCTGCGATGATTGTCAGTGGCAACCTTTTTTCTTGGTAAATTTCCAATGCTCGATTAAGTCGAAAATCTATTAAGTAATCTGTAAACGAAACCCCAACATTCTTTTTGAATAGTGTGCTTAAATGTGACCTCGATACATGAAGGATTTCTGAAATCTCATTTAAGGATATTTCATCTTTATAGTGAAGACTGATATACCTTTTTATAAAATCAATATAATCATCAATTGTTGAAAATCCACTAATAATTTTTTCAATAAGTTCATCATACCTTACTTCATTCGTTTTTTTGAATGATTCCGTTACCTGCAAAACTACTTGCTCAGCAGGTATTCTTTCAAAAACTGAGCCGCCTATATACCCGTCAATATTCGTACCATCATATATAAATTGAACATCGACCGGTTTATTCACCGGTCCTCCATAGACCATTTTTATAATGTCCGGATTTCTTTCTGTAACAACATCAAAGATTTCCTGTGCTAAAATTTTTGCCGATTGTAATGATTGAATATGTTTTGAACCAAGTTTTCCTCCAGTTGTTAACCCTAAATGAACACAGATTACATCTGCTCCTGAATTAACCATTTGAATCGCTTGTTCTTTGTTAAAAACAAAAGCAACTGTTAGCAATCCAAACTTATTCGCAATGGAAATACTTTCTACTTCCTGCTTGTATGAAATTCCCTGCTCTTCCAATGCTTCCCTGTATTTCCCATCAATCAAGCCAACTGTAGGATAATTATTTATACCAGCAAAACCTTTTTCTTTAACTTGTTGAATAAAATTTTCTAAATGGATAGAAGGATCAGTAGCCATTACACCGAAAATCACAGGAATTTTATTAATTCTAGGCAGTAATTCCTTTAATCCAAATTCCATAACTTTATCATTGCTATTTACAAATGGTAAATATGCAGCAAGAGAACTTAAACCTTTTTGGCGGAAAAGGCCGGAGCTTAGTGCTAAAATCAAATCAGCCCCGCCCTCTTCAGCGTATTTTGCTGTTAATCCAGACCCTGCTGCAACTCCAATAATATGCCTATTTATTTTAATTTGTTTCTTTAGTTGCTTGATGATCTGGTCTTTTTCAAAATGTGGCACACTCATCACACCATTTCAATCTTGGTTTTTTCAACCTATTTCGTCCCAAAAACACATAACAGTCAATACTCTTTTACTATTATCGTACTCTTTTGACCTGTTAAACACCAGCCCCAACTTGAAATTTTAACATACCACTAGTCATTCACCACGAAATAGGATAACCTAAAAATTGGATAACCCTTAACGATTTTACCTGCTTTTGTTCTGGTAAAAGCGACTATTAGTCAACTTTATTTTTATCAAGTTAATTTGATAAAGGGAAGATACAGGTAAGTGTGTTTGGTAATCTGCTAATGGATAGTATTATTGGGACGTCTTTAGTAGCATATGGTTAGGCATAACGATTTCTACTCTGACTGCTATTAATAGTTTGCATCTAGGAAACAATACGGACTTTGGGAGTATCAATCCATATGGAACTCGTTTGTATGCAAAATTCTCCATATGCCAGCAATCAAACACCATACTAAGATTTAGCTATTCGTTTTTTAGAATTAGATAAGGAAAAATATAAGTTTCACATTAAAACAGCTACAAGAGCAATTGAAAGAGCGAAATCACGAGGTCGAGAAAATATAGACGACCAAATATTTTTAGTGTTCCCAAGTATTTACATATTATCTTCGGTAGACATGATTGGATAAAAAGAAAGTTAGGTATTAAAAATAGCAGAAATAGTAAAAAAGGGGAATTTTAATGATAGTGAAAAGTGAAAAAGAAAATCTGTTATTGGAGAGCGACAAAAGTTTTAAATCATTACTTGAAATAATTGAATCAGTACCCAGCAGAAAAAGGACCATTTCTATTGAAACTCAAGAAAGAGACAAAAATTATCGTGATGTATTAATGCATCTGTATGAATGGCACGCAATGCTTGAGAGGTGGTATCGAGAGGGGATGGATGGAGATATTCCTTTTATGCCAGCACCTGGTTATAAATGGAGAACTATCGAGCAACTTAATAAACAAATTTGGGAAAACTACCAAGATGTGACATTAAATCAAGCTATAAAAAAGTTGAAGTTAAGTCATGAAAGAGTAATGGATCTAATTAAATCACATACTAATGAAGAAATCATAACAAAAAAATATTATAAATGGACTAAAACAAGTAACTTATACAGCTATTTTGCAGCAAACACTTCTAATCATTACATTTGGGCTATAAAAAAATGTGAAGTAAAGATTGGGAAAAAATCAACTTAACTATCAGGGTGTGATTTGTCGAATTAGAAAGGACATAACAGATTAAGTCATATAAAATATGTTATGTCCTTTTATTATCTTAGTTTAAGACACTTCTAGTTCTACAAGTGTAACGTTATAGCCCAAACTTTCAAGCTTCTTTTATTAAGTTTCTGATTTTCTGTGAATAGGTCAGGTCAGGTGTGTAGATAGGTTAATAATAGTTCTTGGACTTTTTGTCGTCGACCCCCAATAGTGCATGAATCCCGTGAGGTCGACGACTATTATTTTGTAAAGTGATAATTGGAAAAATGCTTAACGCTAAATTGTAAAGTCAAATGCATAAAATTTTTTAAAAATCTTGTTAGATTACGGTTGCCTGTAAAAAGCTAATCCTACCAAGGGTTAATTAGTTTGGATTTATATATTGAACTTTCAAAGTCTTTTTAGTTCCCTTCAATAGCAGCAATTTTATGTATGGCGGTGGGCAATGGCTTATGGATAGTATTTCACTTGGTTGAGTGAGTGTGAAGCAAACTGCATTCCCTATTACTAGAACCGAGCATATAAATATCCGGTATTAAATCCAACCTCTCCCTCGTATTCATTTTTTTCCGTTTTTCAACATCGAATCAGAATAACATTGTTGCAGTGGTTAGTACTGTTTAACTCATTCGTTCACACTACGATTTACGGTTCCTTTTATGCCACTCTGAGATTTCCTTAAGTCTTTGTTTGAATCTGGCCTCTGAGCCTTGATTTGTCGGATGGTAATACTCATGACCTGCTAACGAATCCGGCATCGTCTGCATCGTCGTTAATTTTTCTTCTGTATCATGAGCGTATTTATATCCTTTCCCGTAATTTAAATCTTTCATCAACTTGGTAGGTGCATTGCGTAAATGGAGGGGAACAGGTTCATTCATTGAGTTCAGTGCATCTTTCTTTGCGCTCATATAAGCTAAATATGCTGAATTTGATTTTGGTGCCAGTGAAAGGTAAATTACAGCTTGCGTTAAGTGTACATTACATTCAGGCATACCAATAAATTGACATGCTTGAAAAACAGATACCGCAATTTCTAAAGCTCGATTGTCTGCTAAACCGATATCTTCACTTGCAAATCTGACCAACCTTCGCGCAATAAAGAGAGGATCTTCCCCAGCTTCCAACATTCGTGATAACCAATAGATTGCCGCATTCACATCACTATTTCGCATAGACTTGTGCAAGGCGGAGATTATATTATAATGTTCTTCACCATTTTTGTCGTACAATAATGATTTTCTGTTGATAATTTGGGAAAGGTCTTCTTCCCTAATGATGATTGAATCTTCCTGCTTATTTCCATTTAAAACAGCCATTTCCAGCGTATTCAATGCAGTACGGGCATCCCCATCAGAAAACTCTGCAATGGCCGATAAGGTTTGATCATCAATTTCTACCTTTTGAAGACCATACCCATTGGGATTTACGATGGCTTGTTTTAATAATTCCACGATTTCACTACTCGTTAATTTATGAAGGACAAAAACTTTAGTTCTCGATAACAAGGCCGAATTGACTTCAAATGACGGATTCTCAGTGGTTGCACCGATAAGGATAATGCTACCATTCTCCACATATGGTAAAAAGGCATCTTGCTGTGCTTTATTGAATCGGTGGATCTCATCGATAAACAAAATTGTCTTTTCGCCTAATTGTCGGCGTTCTTCAGCTTCTTTCATTACATTTCGAATATCTTTAATCCCACTGGTGACAGCACTAAAATTAATAAATTCCGATTGTGTTTGATTTGCAATAATTTTCGCCAATGTTGTCTTCCCTACTCCGGGGGGACCCCAGAAGATCATGGAAGAAACACGGTCATGTTCAATCATTTCCCTAAGAACTTTTCCTTTACCTATCAGATGCTTTTGTCCAACGAATTCGTCTAAACTTTGAGGACGCACTCTACTGGCCAAGGGACGACTTTCATCATTGTCGTTCTCAAATAAAGAAGGTTGCCTCAAGGTTATTCTCTCCTTGTAAAAAGATTATTTTTTACTCTTCTTCTCTTTTCGTCTGCTTATTAATTCCTACCAAAATATCTAAATCAATGGTTATCTTAGTAGTACCCTGATTTGTAAATTTATCCAATTGTTCCCTGTTCAAGTTCCAGGTCAAAGGAGTCATCTGAACGAAATTGGTTAACTCTGTTTTGGTTAGTTCCTTGGTATAGTTTAGGCTAATTATATCCACCAAATGAAAATGCTGTTTAAAAAGCGATACCGTTTCATTATTGTTATAAACACTTTTATCTGTATTATCGTAAAATGCCTCCCTAAGTTCTTCAAGATAATTGGCACGCGGGACAACTTTCACAATGAGACCATCAGGAACTAATATTCTTTTAAATTCAAAATAATTTGCGGGAGAAAGGATATTCAGGATGACATAGCATGAATGATCTGCCAATGGTGAATTCGCTAAATCTCCAACGAGCCAAATGGAGTCTTCGTAATTGCCGGCTGCCATTCGAATCCCTTCCTTTGAAATATCTAAACCTAACCCTGTTATCGCTTCATTCTTACATTCAGCGATAATCCTTTGCAAATGCGAACCTTCCCCACATCCGGCATCAAAAACCATAACTGGACCCTTAATAAGTTTCAAATGTTCCTTTATTACATTCGCAACCCACGCATGCAGCGGTTTATATAAATTACTTTCCATAATAATTTTTTGCCTTGCTTCAAACAGTTTTTTATCGTAATGGCTGTCTACAGAGCGGGTCATCATGTTTACATAGCCTTGTTTCGCAAAATCAAACGTATGATTGTTTAAACAAATGAGATTTTTTAAATCCACAACCTTCATTGGACTATTACAAACAGGGCAACTAAATACATGAACCCACTTACTAACTAACTCAGCACTTTTTTCTTTATTAGTCATGGTTTCTCTTCCTTTTGTTTCTTTTGAATATAGTGTCTCCTCTCTATATTTTACCATTGGAGTCCTATCTAAATGAATGTTTTACAAAGTTTTACAATATGAAAAAGGGTATCCAATGGACACCCCTACAGCTTATTTATCAACAAAACATTCTTTTATATGTAGAAAATAGGTAAGCATTTCCACCAATAACAACGTTTTTATGCTTCTTTTACCTTAATCTTTCCTTCTCTACTATCTTTATGTTCAATAAGGTCGAGTGATTTGTCGTTTTGTAACTCGTACATCTTTAATACCTCATCATTGGGTTTGGTAAGTAAGCTGACGACAACAATGGTTATTCCGGAAATAACAACCCCTGAGAATACCGGCATAAGCCATAGTTCACTCAATAATCCAATAAAACCCTGAGATGTCGTTTGAATACCGGGTACACCAAATATGGAAGCCATTATATAGTAAATTAAACCAACCGATATACTGGCCCAAACTGCTTGAGACGTCAGTCGTTTCCAGAATGGCCCCAACACCAAAGGCCAAAATATGGTAACAAAAACGATATCCCATGCTAAATAAGCCAAATCTATGACCTTTTGAAAACTAATTGCAAGAATCAATCCTAAAAGTGCACTTATAACAATGCACAAACGAGAAAAGAACAATAATGTTTTTGGATTAGGATTCGAATTAATAAAATCCAGATAAATATTTTTCGTGACTATACCAGAAGAAGCTACATAACATGCAGCTAACGTTGACATTCCCATCGCAGCCATAGATGTTAAGAAAATAGCGGAAATGACTGGCGGGAAATAGCCTTCTGCAAAGATAAGCATTAATGTCTCCGGATTTTTGCTATTTGGGAAAATCGTTTTAAATGCCTCTCCGATCATACCCGGCAACCAACTAATGGCGATGATAATCAGACCAGCTATAATCATGCTCATATAGGCAACCCGGGGATTTTTGGCTGCTGCCACCCTTTGTCCCAAATCGCCCGCGGGAATATCCCCAAGAGCTAGGACTAAGTAAAGCGACCAAAACTCTGCTCCTCCCTTGCTAAACAGTTTATTTACATTCCACCAATCATTCTGAAATGTAATATCTCCGTAGGAAAAAAAGATAACCCCAGCAATGCCTAGAATACCAATAATTGCAAAAATACCTTGTACGACTTCTGTATATGCTACTGCCCAAAGCCCGCCAATCACGGAATATATAACCGTTAAGCTGACAAATAATATCGCAGCAGGAAGAAAATCAAGGTGAAATATATTTTGAATAATATAAGTACCTCCAACTGTTAATGCACCGGCATTAAAAAAACCGAAAGCGATGGCCATAACCGTACCTGTATAAGCACCTAGCTTTTTGCTACCAAATCTTATCCCATAATAATCCGCAATCGTCCAACCTTTCAATCTCCTTAATGGTTTTGTCCATATTAAGGCGCCTAAAACCATGCAAGTTCCCAGACCAGCCATGGTTGCCGTACCTTCGAACCCTCCGGATGTATAACCTGAACCAACCGCAGCAAAAAAGAACGGTGCTGCCAATAAGGCGGCCACAAGGCTTCCTGTTACAACAGGAAGTGGCATACTCCATCCGGCAACAATCAAATCTTCTGCACTTTTAATTCTTTTGTAGCCTTTAAAACCGATATAGTAGATAAAGAGAATATAAATAAAAAATATGAATATATTCAATTTGTAATTCCTCCAAGAAAAATTTAACCGTTCATAACAACTCCACCATTTGGGCCGATAATTTGTCCGGTGTAAAAGTCAGCATGTTTTGAAGCTAAAAAAACAACCGTTTTTGCAATTTCCTCGGGCTTTGCCAGCCTTTTTAAAGGATACTTTGCTGATTCTTCTTCTACATAATTTTCTCCAAAAGCTTCCAACAAACTTGTCAGCGTCCCGCTTGGCGCAACTGCATTTACTAATATATTTGGGGCAAGTTCACGGGCCAAAGCTTTTGTAAAAGCATTAATGCCGCCCTTTGCTGCTGAATAGTGTGTATATTCTTCACAACCTAAACTGCCTAAATCAGAAGAAATATTAATGATTTTCCCTTGATTTAATTTTTTCATCCGCTTTACTGCTTCACGGGCATTATAAAATGTCCCGTAAAGGTGAACTTTAATCATTCTGTCCCAATCTTCATCTGACATTTCTACAATCGATGAAGAATAAGCAATCCCGGCATTGTTTACCAACACATCGATCTGATCAAAGTACTGATCAACTTTTTGATACATTTTTTCTACATCCGACGAAGAAGAAACATCAAAATGACCTGATATTGCCTGTACACTCATTTTTTCAGCTTCTAAGCGCACAGCCTCAGCTTCGTTTTCATCGCCAAAGTAATTGATAAATACATTGGCTCCTTCTTTTGCAAATTCCAATACGATGGCCTTGCCTATTCCTCGGCTTCCACCGGTTACAACGACATTTTTCCCCTTAAGTAGTAAATCCATTATTTTTCCTCCAACTTAAATTCTTTGATAAGTACTTGCAATTGTTCCGATAGTTTTCCTAGTTCAGTAGAAGTATTTTCAATGGTTTCCATCGATTGTAATTGTTTTTTTGTAGACATCGTAACGTTTTTAGAATACTCAGCTGATTGTTCCGCCATTTGTTCCATATCACTAACTGACGCTGCAACTTCCTCAGTAGCTGCCGACATTTGTTGAGAAGCAGCCGAAATTTCTTGAATTTGTGCTGCCACTGCTTCGATTGAAGATAAAATTCGGCCAAAAAGTTTACCGGCTTCATTCGTATATGTATGCCCGATATTTACATTTTCTTTTCCTTTAGCCGTCGCTTCTACTGATGCTTTGGAGTCCTCAAGAATAATTTGAATAAGCTGAGAAATTTCACCGGCTGAATTTGCCGATTGTTCCGCAAGTTTTCTCACTTCTTCTGCCACAACAGCAAAACCTTTACCATGTTCCCCGGCCCGAGCAGCTTCAATTGCAGCATTTAAAGCAAGCAGATTTGTTTGATCAGCCACTTCCGTAATGAAGTTAACAAACTCAATAATTCGTTTTGAATTATTGTTTAATCTGCCGATGGTCTCTTCAATTAGATCGACAGACTGGCTGATTAAATTCATTTGATTGATAAGATTTTGAACAACCTCATTTCCCTTTTTCGCCTCATTTGAGACTTGCGCAGAATTATCAGCAACACTTGAAGCTGATTCCGCAATTTTTTGGATACCTTGTGCAGATTCATCAATTGCCTGAGCACATTCTTTTGTTGTTTTTAAAGTCGCTTCTGAACTACCCGCCACTTTTTCTATTTCATTAGATACCATATTGGAAAATTGAAATGCCTCATTTGAATTGGCAGATAATTGTTCGGAAGACTCAGCAAGTTGATTGGACGTATTGCGAATATTTGTGATCATTCGTTGCAAATTATGAATCATTTTTTGAATAGAGAACGATAACTTACCAATTTCATCATCTGTTGCATTAAATTGTACTGAAGACAGATCACCTTTAGCCACTTTATCAGCTGCAGATACTAGTTTATTTAACGGTTTAAAAAGCCGTGAAATCGTAAATTGCAATGCTAATAAAAGAATGACTAAACCGGCAATCGCTACAATCACTTGTTTGATAATCGCATTTAATACGATTTGATTAATATAGTCTGCAGAATAATCGATTCCAATCACTCCGAATATTTCACCTGCACTGTCTTTTAAAGGAACAAATACAGTTCTCCAGCTACCGTACGGGTCTTCAAATATCGGGGTAACCTCTGCTTGACCACTTTTGATAGCAGCTTTTGCTGTTGTTAAATGAACTTCTGCAAGATTATCAAATTTTTCCCCGGCTTTATAAATCTCATTTAAATTACTTGTAAAACCAATTGTGAAGACATCGTCTCCGTCTATTTTCCATATATAGCTCCAACTCATTGTTCCTTGTTGTTTTAAGATCTTATCGAGTAATTTCTGATTTTCGATAAAAATCTTGTCTTTGCTGTTTTTGACTTTTTCTAATTTTGAAAGGTCTTTCGGATCTAATTGCATCGCCGTTAAAATACCAACACTCTTTAATTCCTTTTCTAAATCATTATCTAGTGTTTGGTATACTTGATGAATTTGTAATACAGTTAATACCGCAAAAATAAAGATGATGAAAATTGATATTGTAAAAAACAACTTGTTTTTTAATGATTTTTTTAAAAATTTCATAACCAACCTTCCCCGTATATAAATTTAAAAACACCACTTAAGATTGATTTTTTATTATCTGTATAAAACTAGTTAGAAATGGGAGGTACCCCCTAATTTCTGAAAAACATACTGAATAGGGAGACTTTTCGAGATGACCTTGGATAAGGGGTAAGAAACAACGGGAAACTAGCAATCATAGCTATAGCTTTAATTACTTTCAAAAGTCTGTACCCTCCGCTTGTTTTAAGTTAATCCTCCGGTGGATCAAGTGAAAATCATGCTGTCAGTAGCTGCTTCCAAAGTGATCATAGTCAAAGTCCTTTTTATACGCAATAACATTATATTTCCAAAGAATCTTCTCTTAATGTCAACTATCTACATTAAAATCACCGGTTCTTTTGACCTATATATCCTCTGATAAAATTTCAATTTACGCCGCGTTAAAAAGTGAATATTAGCTTGCAAGCTTGTTGGGAATATAAAAAGGAAATTATTGCATGTCGCGCATCCCACATTTTGACAATTTTTCCCATATCTATTTAATTTATCGACACTTTATCTAAATACTTTAGTTTTTATTATTTTAGAAAAGAATCTCGTTTACGGATCTGAATATTTACGATACTAAGCTATAGAGGAAATAGAGGAATATGTTGGAAGGAGGTGACAAAACTTTAAGACCCATCTTACGAATCGAAACAGCCATAACATGCAGTTTGTAACAGTAAGTAAACATACATTCTTTATTTTATTATATACACTATCAAAATCAGCTTCATCAATTGAAAAAGCAACATGAGTGTATGACTGACTTATTTCATCTCGAGGAATATTTCTCTCTAAATTTAGTGCCAACCACATGCCATTCAAATCAAAATATGCAGTACTTCTCCCTTTAACCAGTAATTTAGCATCAAATACATCTTGGTAAAACTATGGATTTTTCCAAATCAGAAACTGAAAATAGAAAATGATTAAGACCTTTCACAAACAACTATATCACCTCAATTTAATTATCATATAAAATGGCTTTTTTTGAATTCCAATCTCCTTAAATAGTCGCTATACTAGCCAGACTCCTTCGTATCGTTCCGGCCGTGTGGATCTTCCATTCAGGAGATTGTGTTGATCTAGAATTTGACTAAAAAAGACGTCATCTTAATAAAAAAAGCTACCACTTGTTGAAAAATTCTATTGTTTATTTTCAGGTTTTAATTTCATCATTGCACCAAAATATTGTGAAGCAGTCGTAAAAGAGATAAAAGCACATAGCTCACTTATTTCCTCTTCATTGAAATATTCCTTCAAAACATCAAAAGTTGAATCCGCTATCTCACCCTTTTGGTATAAAAAGACTTCCGCAAATCCTACGGCAACAGATGTTTTTTCATCAAACTGGGCAGGATCCGGTTTTCCTTTGGCCTTACAATACTCACAACCGTTCCTTTGAGCTAATGTTCTCCTTACTTGTTCCTTTAATTTAGCTGTTAGTTTTCCATCTTTTTCCAACACGTCGCCTAACTGACTCCATCTTACCATTACATCCTGATTATGTCCCAATAGTCTTTGAAAAGGTGTTTCCCCGAAATTAGATTCAACAATTCTTGCCATACAAGTCCCTCCCTGTTATATTTAATGTAAATTAATTATATAAAACAAAAAAATTAATTTACATTAAATTTATAACACTTATCAAATGAACTCTTTACAATATTAACAATTATAGGAGGAAAACTTTAAAAATGAAAATAGATGAGATTGATAAAAAAATTATAGATGAATTATGTAACAACAGTCGTTTATCCATGAGTGAGCTTGGCAGAAGAGTGAATCTTTCCTCCCCATCAGTTACGGAACGAGTAAGGCAAATGGAATCATTTGGAATTATAAAAAAATATACGATAGAAGTTGATTATGAGAAATTAGATTTACCTATCCAGTGCATAATTGAAGCTACCGTTAAAAATGGTGACTATAATTCTTTTAAAAACTATATAGAAAAACTTCCAAACGTAGAATTTTGTTATCGAATCGCAGGAAGTGCTTGTTATATGTTAAAAATGCAGTTTGAAACTTTCGCTAACGCTGAAAAATTTATTGATGAAGTAAGCCCAATTGCACAAACTGTAACCCATTTTATTTTTTCACAAGTTCCGACAAAGTTAAAATTTAATATGGATTGAAAAATTTTAGCTATATAAAAGGAACTTTAGTTTTTACATGAAGGCCAAGTATAGTTTGCATAATGATGACTTTTGCAGCAGGCAACAGAGTAACCATGCTTCGTTCATTCTATATAGGCATTTCTTTTTCTTTTTTAACTGACATAGGGCCCTTAAACCCTTATTACCGTAACAATTAAATGGCTACATCTGTCTTTCCTATTTAACAAATTACGGCGAGGCACAGGCATTACCACTATGCCTCTTCTACATTTTTAAATTGGTTATAAAACATATGATAATAGCTGCCACGGCGTGCCATTAGTTCATCATGGTTGCCTTGTTCAATAATTTGCCCGTGGTCGATCACCATGATGTTATCAGCGTCGCGAATCGTATTGAGGCGGTGGGCGATGATAAAACTTGTCCGGCCCTCCATAATCGAAAGGAGCGCATCCTGGATATACCGTTCTGTCCGTGTATCAATACTGCTCGTAGCCTCATCCAATATAAGCAAAGCCGGTTTTGCTAGAAAAACCCTTGCGATTGCCAAAAGCTGGCGCTGCCCCTGACTCAAGTTGCCACCGTTTTCCGACAAAACGGTTTCATATTTATCTGGCATCCGGTTGATGAAAATATCCGCATGGGCGAGCCTTGCTGCTTCTTCAACTTCCTCATCCGTTGCCTCAGGATTTCCGTATTTGATATTTTCCTTGATGGTGCCTGAAAATAAATACGTATCCTGAAGGACAAAACCAAAACTTCTTCTCAGACTGTCTCGTGTATATGCCCGGATATCCTTGCCATCAATGAAAATCCGGCCTTCCGTGACATCATAAAACCGGGTTAAAAGGTTTACAATCGTCGTTTTTCCGGCTCCGGTAGGCCCGACCAGCGCTGTACGCGTTCCCGGCTTTGCCTCAAAGCTGATATTTTTTATAATCGGCACATCCTCGCGATACCCAAAGCTGACATGTTCAAACACAACATGGCCTTTTGGATCTTGGAGCGTGGCGGCATCTTTCGAATCGTCCGGTTCTTCTTTTTCATCCAGTATCTCAAATACCCGCTCAGCTCCGGCAACCCCTGACTGAAGGACGTTAAAAATATTCGCCAAATTATTGAGCGGCTGCACAAACTGTCGGGAATATGTCAGGAAACTCGCGATTACGCCAACGGTAATCATATTGTTCAAAGCCAGAACCCCGCCGACAACTGCAATCATCGCAAAGCCAAAGTTGTTAATCACGTTCATGAGCGGCATAAGAAACCCGGTCCAAATTTGCGCCCTCAGCCCGACCTTAAGTAAGGACTGATTCACCTCTTCAAACTCCTGGATTGCCTTTTCTTCATGGTTAAAAGCTTTGACTACCTCTATCCCTGAAATCGTTTCTTCAATATGCCCGTTTAGCCGACCGAGTTCCGCTTGGTTATTTTTAAACAGCACTGAAGTTCGCTTGGCAATCGTTCGTGTCAGCAAAAACACAAGCGGAACCGTACACAGACTTGCGATCGTTAAAACCGGGCTTAAAATAATCATCATGATTAGTGTCCCGACTAGGGCAATGACCCCCGACATAAGTTGCGTCGTCGATTGAGAAATCGTATTGCTAACGTTGTCAATGTCATTCGACAAGCGGCTCATCAATTCACTGTGGGTTCTGGCGTCAAAAAAAGCAACCGGGAGTTTTTGCAGTTTTTGAAACAGATGACTGCGCAAACGCCGTACAATCCGTTGCGAAACACCGGCCATCAGCCAGCCTTGTAAAAAAGTCAACACAGCGTCTGCGATATAAGCCGCTGCAAGAACAAAAATCATGATTTCCAGTAGGTTAAAATTAACCTTTCTACCCGGTGACATGGCGTCAACGGCTCTACCGATGAAATAGGGAATGCACAATGTAAGTATAGAGTCCGCCACAATAAATACAAGAATGATAGACAGCCAGTTTCTTTCTTTGCCAAAATAGGCCCAAAGCCTGTTTAACGTCCCTTTAAAATTCTTTGGTTTCTCGGCCGGCCCTCTGAACCGTGCTGCTCCTCCCCCGCCCGGACGGCCCATCGGCAAAATAGGCGCCGGTGCCTGATTTCCTTTATATCCGTTCGTTTTTCCCGCCATCTTACAATACTTCCTTACCGATTTGCGATTGGTAAATTTCTTGATAAACCCGGCATTTTTCAAGAAGCTCCTCATGCGTTCCCAAGCCTGCAACTTCCCCTTCATCCAATACGATAATTTTGTCCGTGTCCATCACAGAAGTAATGCGCTGGGCAATCAAAAGGCATGTTAGCCCTTTCGCATACTTCTTCAACGCTGCTTTGATCCGCATCTCTGTTGCAACATCCACCGCACTTGTACTATCGTCAAGAATGAGGATTTCCGGATGTCTCACCAATGCGCGGGCAATCGAGATGCGCTGCTTCTGTCCCCCGGAAAAGTTGACGCCGCTCTGCCCAATCATCGTATCGTAGCCTTCAGGTGCGTCTGAAATAAAGTCATGTGCTTCAGCCAGTCTCGCAGCCTGTTCGATCTCATCCATCCCCGCCCGTTCATTTCCCCATTGGATATTTTCACGGACACTGCCGGTAAAAAGAATGTTTTTCTGCGGAACGATCGCGATTTTTTCACGCAGATCATGCGGGTGAAAACGTCGGACATCAACACCATCCACTTTAAGGGTTCCACCCGTTACATCGTAAAAGCGAGGAATGAGATTCACCAGTGTGCTTTTTCCTGATCCGGTTGAGCCGATAATGCCGACAGTTTCACCCGGATAAATGGTAAACGTGATATTTTTCAAAACCGCATCCTGCACCTGTCCGGTATAGGAAAATGTGACATTTTCAAAATCAATTCTCCCTCTTTCACCTGTTACTTCATGTTTCAGGCTGTTCCAGGAGGTGTTTTCTTCTACGGCAAATACTTCCCCGATCCGAAAAGTGGAGGCTCTTGCCCGGACAAACATGTTAAACACCATGGAAATCATCATTAGCGAGGTTGAAATTTGCGTCATATAATTGATAAAAGCAATAATATGACCGACTTGCATCGTTCCATTGTTAACCCCGAAGCCACCCATCCATTAAATGGCGACAATGCCGAAATTGACCGTAAGCAGGATCGCCGGGCTGAAGATAGACATCATCCGGATGGAAGACGTCGAGCGTTCTTGCAGGTGGCGGTTTGCCACGCTGAACTTTTCCACTTCAAATTGAAACCGGTTAAAAGCTTTCACGACACGGACACCGGATAAATATTCTCTCATGATGCCGTTCACGCGGTCCAGCGCTTTTTGCACTTTCATAAACAGCGGAAAACCCAGTCTCATGTTCGTTATAATAAAAATGATAACAATCGGTACAACAACTGCCAGCACCACAGAAAGCTGCGGGTCAAGCCGGACTGCCATAATTAAAGCGCCAATTGCCAATAGCGGGGCTTTGACAAAAATTCGCATTAAGCCGTTGATAAAGTTCTGTACCTGGGTGACGTCATTGGTGAGCCTTGTAATAAGTGAAGCCCGGTCAAATTCATTAATGCTTTGGAAAGAAAGCGTCTGGATTTTCCGGAACAAATCCGACCGTAATTCGGCCCCAAAGTTTTGTGACACGATGCTTGCGAGTATGCTCCTTAATGAAGCGGCAACCGCTCCGCACGCAGTGATCAATAACATCAAGCCACCCATCTTTAACACGTACTCCATGTTTTTGTGTGCCACGCCGACATCAATGATTTTCGACATCATCATCGGCTGCATCAAATCGCAGAGCGCTTCACATATTAAAAAGAAAACAGCCGTACAAAAGAGTATCCAGTATTTTTTGACATACTTTTTTAAAAATTGCATCGTTCATTCCACCTTTTATCTTTGCGGAAATCATTTTTGCCTACGCTTTTTTATCCATCTGATGATCGTCATTTGATAAATCCTTTAAATTGTCAGCCAATCGCTGTAAAAATCCAATAAACATTTCCTGCTCGTCTTCTGAAAATCTGCTTAACCCATTACTCAACTGTTGGTGATATTCATATGGTTGAGTGGCAAGACTCAGGACTTCCTATTACCAAACAGGCGGAACAGTTAGGATTCAATCGTCCAAGCCTTTATTATAAACCGGTTGAGCCTTCAGCTGAAGAAGGTGCCATCAAACATCAGTTTGATGAAGTCTATAAAAAATATCCATTTTTAGGTCCCGTAGGATAACAGCACCGTTTTCCCAAAGAAGGAGTGAATATCAATAGCAAAAGAGTTCAACGTCATATGTGAGAAATGGGTATCCAAGCTGTTTATCCTGGTACAAATTTAAGTAAACGGAATCTACACTTCAACATCGAATTTTGTAATCACAAGCACCCTCAGCAATCGCTTGATTTTAAAACGTCATCATCTATCTTTTTTAATAAAGCAGGTTCGTCATTACCCCTCCCATCTTTGAAAAACTATCTTTTATGTGCCTAGACCTGTCAAGGAAAATTACGCCCTTGACAGAAACTACAACATAAAATGTTGGGTTGGCTAGATGGGAAGGAGCAAAATCAATGCACCTTAAATTTGCAAAAAAGTTGTCTTGACAATGGGGTCTAATTTAAACATAAAATAATATTGTGGTAATTGCTTTTTTATATTTTTTCAACTTTTACTACTCTAATTTTTGCTGGTACTGATTCTTGTATTTCATAGTACCAAATTTTTACCTTATCTCCATTTTCAATATTCTTTATAGATGAACTATTACTTATATATAACTTAGAAACATTATATTTTCCTATAATTTCATCAATTAAAAGGTCTTTAGCATCCTCTTTAGTAAAGTTAGTATCTTCAACAAGATAGACGTTACCTTTATTAATTACTATTATACCTTCTTTTGTTACAGCTCCTTCTATAACTTTAGTTTGCTGACTTAGATCCCCAAGATACCAAAACATAGCCAAAACTATTAATGAGATGAGTATTGTTATTATTCTTTTCATAAAGTTCTCCTTTCTTGTTGATTATCTAATAAGGTAAAACTTCACATCATTCTTTCCTTTTATCCATTTTTTTCATCGCTTTTTGAATTGAAGATTCATATGGAGGGTACTTAGTTTTTATTAATGGGGCAGAAAATTGATGTCCTAAACCTTTGATTAAATCTTTCATATAATCAACACGATTTTTTAGAAAGTAAAAACAAACCTCATCATTACTATTTCTAGAAATTTTTGCGATATACATTGGTATGTGGTCATAAGGATATATTTATTTTACTCAACTTTCGCAGTTAAAAATTTATTTTAGATACTTGAAATAACTAGGTTTATCCTAAATAAAATTTCTGCTTGATTTTTTGATGAAAGCATAAAAAAGGCACCTCTTCTCATTGGCAAAATATAGGTGACTGAACCAAATTACGAAAGAAAAATGTCACCTATATGATAACGAATAAAGATTACTTCACGCAACTTCCAAAAGAAATAAAAAAAGCATTTTTGGAATTAAACATTAAATATCATTTAAGGAAAGTTAATATCGTAAATTTCCACTTTATTCCAGATTGTGATTTTTAAAATAAGTAGGCATCCAATGGGCCTGCCTTTATTCTCCAGTATTATTACGATAACAACTGTCATATAAGCAGCTGCCAATGACATCTAATCATATTGAGCGTATGTACCATCCTTTGAATTAGTTACGCAGATATTCTTGGAAGTAAAAAATCAATTTAACCTGCGTTGTATCAAGGGTTCTAGGAATTATCTGGGAAATTAAATAATTAAGACTAATAAGTTTTATACTAATATAAAAAACTCCCAAGAAGGGAGTTAGATTGAATATATATTTATTGTGTAGCCCTTATAAAGTCATAAACCGGTTTTATCATTTTAGGTCCACCATTGAAGGTCTGTCCATCAGTAAAGGAATATCCACCTCTATGAACACCAACAATTTCATTTGCATTATTTAACAATGCCGAGCCGGATTGACCATTAAAAGTATCTAATTGATAGAATGCTAGACTAGTATCCTCTCTCTCCACAGATCCAGACATTCCCCATTGAGAATATGTTCCTGTATTACTGATTTTATCGGAGGGATACCCATATACCTTAATTGTTTGATTTGCAATATTGGTTACTTGTTTTATTGGAAGGTAACCAGCAACATCACCAGCATTATTGCCATAATATGGGGCTAATTTTAGAACAGCAAAGTCTTGAGCGGAATCTCCTGTGTTAATCCAATGGCTAGTCACAAAGTAATCTACTACTTCATAAGCTCCATACCTGTAATGATTGTTATTTAATCCTGGAAATACATAAGCACCTCTAATTCCTTGGTGTGTATCAGGATCAACTACACAATGTCCATTTGTTAAAACAGTGTCTTTCCCAATTAATGTCCCCGTACACCATCCCCACCCATCAGCCCATTCTAACTCTATGTAAGAGATTTGTTTAAAAGGGGACACGGTTGCATCTTCTACGACTCTACGACCATCTTGTCCAATGACAACGTAAGGAGTAAATAATTGTTGAATTGCTTCACTAGGGACTGAGGAATCTAAAATTTTATAGGGTTTATATTTTTTGTAATTTGGCAGCTTTCTTTCTGGTAGAATTTTACCATTTCCATTATAATTTTCATTCATTTTGACAGATGAAGATGCATTTAATTTCTTCATATAATCTTCATACTTGATGACTTCTCCTTTGGAATTCACCATGTCATAAGGATGGGAGTCGTTTTGGCTGTCGAATTCATCAGCAAAAGCAGTCAAAGGAATCAATAGAAAAACCACTAACAACAGAGTGCTAAAGTAATATTTTTTCATAATTTCCTCCCTCTATTAATTTACGTATAGTCAAAAGTTTTTATTTTAAATAGGTTAACAATCAGTGATTTATAAAGAGATTAAAAAAAGGCTTGCTACCCCCTAAAATCTATGGTTAATTGTGGTTACCACACACAAAATCACTAAGATTGGAGTGAACAATTCTGTAACCCTCAATTATTAACCTATTTATTTGAATTTATCAAGTACCAAGGTGGGATAATCAAAATTTTACAGACTCGATTAATCGTTAAGGGAATGTTTGATAAACCCGAAGAAAAAAACGATAAACAAGCCCTACCAAAAATTCAGGCGGATGAGCTTCCGCTTGTTGAAACTCCTAAAAAACTTGATTATCAAGAACTGCTTAATAATGTTCTAGAAGAAACCAATGAGGATCCTGTTTCGACTGAATATCGGCAGCTTAAACAAATTATTGAGCGCCTAAACCGGACCTTCAAAGGGAATTACAATGCTACTTATGGCTTTGGTTCTAAAAGGGAACTGTATGAATTGTATCCTATGTGACTTTATTTGTGGCATATTTTAATTTCCTCAGGCACATGCCTTACTCGAGAATAAAGTACCTGTCATGACCCCAGAGCTTTTCCAAATTGCCACATATGTATGCACGCTAGACAAAAATATTGAGCCAGCTCTCAACAATCGCTTCAAGAAAAACAAACCGCCCAAATTTATCTTTCGTTGAGCCCTTGAGAGGCTTGAGCTTCAAACTAGCCATTTGGGAAGGGAACCTTGACATACCTTAATGACCGATAATTTAAAATTCCATGAAAGAAGACGCATTTATCATGCCTATTTTTAGTTCCCCTCTCCCTTGTTAACCTATCCTATACCATTGGCATGTTTGTCAAGGGCAAATGGCTGCAGTTAACCAGCATGTTTCAGAATAAAACTTGTCTGCTTATCCGTTTTTCATAGAACTTTTGACATTATCAATTTAATATATCGTTTAATTATTTATTTGTGTAAAAATTACTCATTTATTATTTATCTTGTCTATAACAAGTATATCACGTTCAAATCGGTGGATAAACCAGAAAATTTCGACATATACTGCAAAAAATCAACACCTTTTCCATATGTTTACAAATACCCTTATCTGGTTGTAATCAAAACCACCCGTTCTCACGGGTGGTTTGTTCTTCGGCTGAAATCCTTTGTTACTGGCCAACCCTAAAAAGGGCACTGACGGTTCGCCAACCGCACTACTCCCCCACCTAACCCTAAAGGGTTCTTTCTATTTCCTCTTGTTCTTCTTCTTCCTTTCTTCACAAGTGAACAGATCAATAAATTCCTCCATACTTAATTGATCCGCAACTATATCATCTTGTATTTGATTTCGTATATATTCTTCTATTACCTTCTTGTTTCTACCTACTGTATCCACATAAAATCCTCTACACCAAAATTTATTTTAACACCAAGAGGGGCATTTTTTAATACCTTGCTGAAAGCTTTCCTGAATCCTACGTCTAGCGTAGGGTTTTCTTTTATACAAAAAATTGCATCGTTCATTCCACCTTTTATCTTTGCGGAAATCATTTTTGCCTACGCTTTTTTATCCATCTGAGGATCGTCTTTTGACAAATCCTTTAAATTGTCAGCTAGTCGCTGTAAAAATCCAATAAACATTTCCTGTTCCTCTTCTGAAAATCTGCTTAATCCATTACTCAACTGTTGGTGATAAGCTGTTTTTGCTTCCCGAATGATTTTTTCTCCTTTTTCGGTAAGGGACACCATTTTCACACGGCCATCTTGGACTGATGTCACGCGACGAGCATATCCCCATTTTTCAAGCCGGTCGATCATTTGCGAGACCGTGCTCATACTGACGTTGAAATGTTCGGCAAGGCTTCCCATCGTGCACTGCCCGGACCTGCCGACATGCCGTAACAGTACCCATTGTAAACGAGTAACCTTCTTATCTTCATTTGCCAACCGTCCTTCCCGAAGATACCGGTTAATATACCGCCAATGCGTAAGGAACTGGTCAATTTTACTATCTTCCATGATGGTACGCCTCCTGACTAATAATACTTTAGTTAGTTTACTAAAATATTTTGGGGTTGTAAAGATGAGTGCACAAAAACGTTTTCTTTTATTTTTTATCTATAAAACTTGTTACTACTGTTCCGTTAAGAGCATGGGTTATAATTTACTCCTTTCTATAATTCTTTGCTTTGATGGTTTAATGTATCTAAAATATGAAAATTTAGTTTGTTCACAGTAAAAATGCTATAATATTTGTAATATGTTTTAAGTGGCCATTTAGCCTGGGACCATTAGCAGCTTTTTTTTTTCCTATTTATAGTATTGCAGTTACTTTTTAAGGCTAAAAGAAATCAGGTGGTGGTTAATATGACAAATAGCTTCTTATTTGATTGTTTATCCGATATTACTAGTCATGTAGCCGCTATTTGTGGCTCAGCTTTAGTAACAGCTGCTATGGCGCCTTAAGACATATTTTTCTCTCCAGATGTTTTTAGTTTAATAGAATAAAGCGCCTTGAATTATCTTTTTTAAACCCCTAGGTTTATTTTATTAAAAAGCTATTTCTTCCTGAACCATATAATTCGTCCTTATATCCCAATAATAGACGTAGCATTGTATTGGGATAACCTAATTCTTCTCTTAATCCTTTAGTTGTTATATTGGGATTCTTATATAGAATATCTTGAACTCTTGCCATTTCATGAGTATCAAAGGATGTTTTATGAATGACGAAAGGGGAAAGGTGTTCAGCTATATTAATTTGAGTTAATTCCTCGTTACCAGTCCATTCAAATAATCTAATTTGATTTTGAAAACGTATTAGATTATCACCCTCTATTAAAAATCTATAAATCAAATCACTTTTTATTTTCGAAACATCACTATCAACCAAGTAACTTTTCTCTAATAGAAACACGACTATTCCTATAAAGGTATCAATAATTTGCAAAGGTATCGATTTTTCGGAGTCGTGTGAGATAACTTTTCTAACGCGGTAATTTTTATTTCTGTATGCGGAATGAGCGTTCATTTGTTCAATAAGTTTATTGTTTAATTTGATTTTGTCATATTCGTAGTTTCTATCAATTTTTATTTTAACATTTACTAATTCCTCATCACTTTCTATATGTGAAAAATCTCACGTTAAGCCATAAAATAAGCGTTCAGGAATTTTTATATAGAATAATTCCCTTAATTCTTCAGTATTTAATTCAATCTTTTCCGCTGACCTAAGAGCAACTTCATTATTAACAATCAAAATATTTATTCTTACATTCTCATTTATAACAGTGTGTAAAGTTTTAAAATACTTTTTTATGTGTCTATCCTTGGTGTACTCACGAAAATGCAATTCACTTTTTGAATTATTTTCCTTATTAATTGCATAAACCTTTTTTACTATAGAAGCTAAAGAGGAATCTGTACCTCCGTAAGCCCCATAATAAGAAAATTTT
>NZ_CCRF01000008.1 GCF_000751775.1 Caldibacillus thermoamylovorans | reverse complement strand
AATTTTTTGTTAAACTGATCAATTTTATTAGATTCATCAAAATAAATTAGATAGTTCATATCCTCATACCCCAAAAATTTTAATCATTGACTAGTCAATGAAATTTATGTATTATAATAGATAAGATGTATTAGTTTCTCCGCTACCGTTTAGGCAGAGCTGCTAATACAGTGAACGGGAATTAGCTTTTCCCCGCTACCGTTAAAGGCAGGGCTGAGCTAGTAAAACGTAGAGACTAGAAATTATTTCTAGTCTCTTTTAATTATACCAAATTAGTATTATTTAAGTCTATTATATTATTCGTAAAATACGTATTATACGAACAATAGTTTCTATATAGTGAGGTGATTTTTGGCTATCTCTAAGCAACATGAATATTATGAAGGAATTTATTAAAGGAAATGCCATTTTTTGTTGAAAAATATGTAGATGACAAATTGGATGTTCGCCCATCCCTCACCTTATTTAATTATGTCCGAAATGTTTAAAAACTTCTTTGAATGGTTGATTGCTGAGAAAATTGTTGATTGTGAATCGCTTAGATCTTTTCCTGTTCAAGCTTTAGAAATATTGTCACTTGCTGATGCAAATAACTATTTTAAATTTCTTGGTAGGAAAAAATATAGGGTTTCTAAAAAGGAAGATGAAATAAAGCAAATCGATGTCAAAACGGTAAATCGTCATAAGTCATCCCTCCGTTCACTTTCTATGTTCTGTGTTTCAGCCCAGTAAGGTGCCACATTAAGAGTTTCTTTAAATAAGGACGTCATCTTATAGGTCTTTTAAAAATTATATAGAAAAACTCCCAAATATAAAATTAAAGACCCTCATTTTTACAAACAGGCACTTCTTGAGTAAGCATATTGAATATAGTACTACAATACCGTGTCGAACTTTTTAAACAGAGAGATGAAAATAGTCCCTTAACCCTGCCCTTCCTTTTTCAGTAATTTTGACTGCACGTGTCTTTGGTAAGCGAACAATCCATTCTAATTCAAAAAGACGACTGGCAAGTTGCTCACCTAAAGCACCTGCAAGATGATGTTGTCGTTCGCTCCAATCCAGACAAGCACGAGAAAAGGATCGACGCTTTTTTCTTATCACAGCTATATCTATACCGAAGTCTGCGAAAAATTGTTCACCTTTGGGAGTCACTTTAAACTCCTTTTCCTCTTTTTCCAAATAACCAGCTTCCACCATCGATTCAGTTAACCCTACTCCTAGTGAGTATCCTTCTTTCCAAAAAAATGACAGTGCAGGGAAATTTTGAGTACTCACTCACTTTTTTGTTGACTTTTTATAAAAACATTCATATACTTTGATTTATAGTGATTGAGTACTCACTTTTTAAAAGGAGGAACATAATTAATGAATCCATCCATATCCATTCAAAATGTTAGTAAAAGCTTTGGTAAAAAAACTATCTTAAAAGACATTCATTTTGACATACAGGAAGGAAATATTTATGGTTTCATCGGGCCATCCGGGGCAGGAAAAACGACACTCGTTAAAATGATTGTCGGAATGGAAGTGCCTGATCAAGGGGCAATTTATTTGTTAGGTGAAAAAATGCCGAATTTGCCCATTTTACAAGAAATTGGGTATATGGCTCAATCCGATGCCTTGTACAACCAACTGACCGGTAAGGAAAATTTAACGTTCTTCGCTTCCCTTTATAAATTAAACAAAGGGGAACGGTTACGTAGAATTGAATATGCTGCGGAATTAGTCAACTTAACATCAGACCTAAATAAAAAGGTATCAGCCTATTCCGGGGGGATGAAACGCCGATTATCACTCGCCATTGCTCTAATTCAAAATCCGAAAGTACTCATTTTAGATGAACCAACAGTCGGCATTGATCCCGAATTAAGAGAAAGTATTTGGAATGAACTACTCCGATTAAAAAATGAGGACGGAAAAACGATTATTGTTACGACCCATGTCATGGATGAGGCAGAAAAATGCGATTATATTTCCATGATTCGCGAAGGCTCACTCATTGCGACCGGAACACCCGAACAATTGAAAAAACAATATGCGGCCGATAACTTAAATGACGTATTTTTGGCAGCGGGGAGGATGTAAAATGAGAACGATAGCGCTTATTAAAAGAATCTTGTTGCAAATTTTACGAGATAAACGGACTTTAGCCCTGCTATTTATCGCCCCTTTATTAATACTAACACTGATGGACCTCGTCTTTAACGGGAAAACAGTGAATCCTGTTTTAGGAATCGAAAATGGGAAAAAGCAAATCATTCAATCTTTAAAAGAGGCAGACATCGTTGTCAAAAATTATGAAGGGGTTTCCAACACGGATGAGGTCATGTTGAAATATGATTTAGACGGATTATTAGAAGTAAAAGGGGAAAAAGCAACATTAACATTACTTAACGATAACCCAACGGTAGCCAAAAATTTAGAAATGAAAGTACGGCAAATATTTAACAAACGAGCTCAATTACAACTCTTGGACACAAATAATATCCAGAGGAAGCAACTTCAAGATGCGATCATTCAAACAAAATATGTATATGGAAGCAGTGACACTGAACTATTCGATACGTTTAGTCCTATGTTAGTTGGGTTTTTCGTTTTCTTTTTTGTTTTTTTAATTTCCGGCATCGGCTTATTAAATGAAAGAACAACCGGAACTTTGGAGCGTTTAATGGCAACACCGATTAAAAGAGGCGAGATTGTTGCAGCCTATTTAATCGGCTACGGTCTATTAGCCTTTTTACAAACGATTGTGATTGTCCTATTTGCGATTTATGTGCTAGATATCGTTTTAGTTGGTTCCATTTGGAATGTTATCTTAATCAATGTTATTGTAGCTCTTGTTGCATTGTCGCTCGGAATTTTATTGTCTTCCTTTGCAAATTCCGAGTTTCAAATGGTTCAGTTTATTCCATTAGTCATCGTTCCACAAATTTTCTTTTCGGGTATTTTTTCCATTGAAGGAATGGTCGACTGGTTGCAGGTCTTTGCTAAATTTATGCCGTTGTACTATGCTGCTGATGCTTTAAAAGGTGTCATGTATAAAGGATTATCCCTATCCGACATAAGCCAGAATTTATACATTTTATTGGCTTTTGCCGCAGTATTTATTGTATGTAATTTGTTTGCCCTCAAGAAGTATCGTAAACTGTAAAAAGGATGGTGACTGAAATGGGAAATAGTAATTTATTGAATAAAATGGCGGAAATTATCCAGAAATCCGATAACCAAACAGCCAAGCAAAAGAAAATTATGGAAGTAGCCATTTCGCTGTTTGCAGAAAAAGGATATTCGAATACAGCGACAGCAGAAATTGCTAAACTTGCGGGAGTAGCGGAAGGAACAATTTTTAAACATTATGGAACAAAAGAAAACTTATTATTATCGATCATGGTTCCGTTCTTAAAAGAGCTTTTCCCCTCAATGGCAGATGAATTATTTGAAGAACTGATGACTGATAATATATCCTTTGAAGAGTTTTTAAGAAAGTTTTTGAAAAATCGTACGCATTTTCTTTTAGATAACCAGGAAATATTCCAAGTCTTCATCAAGGAAATGATTTATAAAGAAGAGTTGAAAAATGAACTAGTTCCTTATATATTTGAACAGGCTTCACCACGTTTAGGAAAGGTTATCGACGTTTTTCAAAAGCGAGGTGAAGTCATTGATCTTCCCATTTCCCAGATTAAAAATGTGTTAGCTACAACTGTATTTGGTTTCTTCATTTCACGTTTTGCCTTACTAAATCGTCAATATCTAAACGATGAAGAAATTGATCATATTGTTCGATTTATTATAAATGGGATTGGGAGTGCCCCTAATCCCTGATCTTCCCTCAGTGACACATTTTCTGTGGATTGATACCATCCCCCTTGTAATTAACGACTTCAAATTAACACTAAGAAAAGTATGATACCATCGCCAACCACTGATCCATTTTATCAAACCAGTCTTTCGTTCAGCCCAAGACTCAAAAATTGTGAGCGGGACCGAAAAAAAGAATACTTTATAAATAACCGCTATTAGTTTATCTTTACTTGTTATTTGGTTGTATATAACCGTAAACATCGGATAAAGGAGAACATCATATAGAATGTGTATGTGAAATATGTTTGGTAATAATCGGGTGGGATACGAAATATAGCCTGCCGTAACCCATTTGTCTAAAATATATTGGTAATTGCGTTAAACATATATGCAAACAGCCAGTCCTTTTTAGGCGGACGTTTCATAAGGACAGGCAATAATCCAATGGAAAGGATAAGTAATCCATATAAAAACTTCATTTCATTTTTCTTGCCACCCATGACATTCACCTCAGTACTAGCTTATTACTTGTACTGGTTTTTATCCGTATTTGCAACCAATTTACATCTTTACATCGTTGGTTAATGTTGCACATTGGGTAAAAGCCATGAAATAAGATTAACTGTGAAGTCTATGAAAAAAATTATATCAGCCTCTCTAACATCACAAACTTATTATGCAAGAGTGTCTAGTTTTTACACACTTTTAATGCTGCGAGCCAGTTTGCCAAGATACTTAATGATAGGCTTAATGATTGAGAAAACAAACGTTATTACCGTAGGATATCTTATCGGTATATATATAAATCTCAATTATATCAACCCCATTAAATACCTACTAGGATAAGGAGGAAAATTAAATTTTTGCTAATAAAACTTGAGATTTTCCTTATTATTGATAAGTTTTTAATTTTACTTATTCACAATTTTGTCATACGTGTTTGCCGTCAAGACGTAATATCCGGTATATATGACAACAAAAGCTAACATAGCTGTAAGAATCGGGATTATAATACTCTCTCCTATTAAACTGGATAAAAAATTGCTAATAAAACTCAACAGAGCACTACTATGAATGAGTCCTACTATTAAAGGCAAGCCAAATACAAATAGCGTCTGTTTCTTGATGGATTTACGAATATCCTTTTTACTAACACCGATTTTTCTTAAAATTTCATAATTCTTCTTTGCCTCGTTTGCCTCCGTTAATTGTTTGAAGTAAATAATACTCCCCGTTGCAGCTAAAAATACCAATCCTAAAAATCCGAATATAAATAGAGTTAATGCATTTCCTTCTTTTCCTTCCTTATATTCCATATAAAATGATGAATGAGACTGGAAATCTCCCTCAATAAGCTTATTTACTTCTTTAGATGTTTCCTTTGCCATGGCCTCATCTTCCACTTCATATACTTTATATACTAATGGTGCATTCTTTTTGGCAAGTTCATCAAATGTTTCATCACTTACAACGACAAAGAAATCAGGATAATCAAAGGGCAAAACACTTCCTTCAAGCATCGTTTTGATTGTTAGTTTTCGATTTTCTTGAGGTAATTTTAATATTAATTTTTCTCCTTTAAAATCCGCTTCCGTATATTCTGTTAACCTCGGCTTGATTACTGCTACTTGGTTTCCTGATAGTGACACCGTTTCATTCCTGTTCAAACCCTTTGATGCTTCATTAAAGGTGCTTTCTGAGATTAATTTTATCGGGTTTATTTCGTAATCCAGTGAAAATGAAAGCTTACCATTGTCCTCAATAACCGGAATATCAAGTTGTGCAATGATTGGATGGCTTTTATCAGCTTCAATCACTTTCTTTACTTGATGATCGAAGTCCTCCTCTTTTGATAAATGACTGTAGCTAAACGGAACCATTTCTTCCGCATTTTTTTCATTGCTATAATAGCCGCTGTATGTTGCACCAAAAAAACTAATCGTTGCTGCACTCAATAACGCAATAACCGTAAAAGTACGAGCATTCCCCCGAACCCGAAACAAAATTAGAGATACTTCAATTAGCTTCGTTCCTCTATAATAAAACGGCTTATTTTTTTTAGAAAACTTCAGTAAATAGACGATGACAGATTGGAAAAAAAGCAGAGTACCAATAACTAAAGCTATTAGGGCAGGACCATAGTTTTTCAGCAAATATGCTCCGTCTAGTTCATCCGGAAATGGTCTTAAAATAAGCCAATAACTAACTGCTAACAAAACAACTCCAGTGATGGCTGATAGAAATGACGCTTTTATTTCTTTTTCTCCTTGTTTCTCCGCCTGAAATAACTCAATTAATTTATAACGATAAATCAAACGATAACCTTGAATTGATGTCATTAAAATGATAATTAAAAATACAATGACTGTTTGGATAATGGCTAGAACTGATATGCCAAAATCAACTTCAACGGTTGAACCCATTAGCATGATTAATATCATGGCAAACAATTTTGATAACAATGTCCCAAAAATAAGTCCAATAAATAATGCAATTAATCCCATGATTAAGTTCTCATAAAACAACATTTTTGCAATTGTTTTTTTACGTAGCCCGAGCATTGAGTACAACCCGATTTCCTTTTTCCTTTTTCTCGTAAAAAATGAATTCGAATAAAAAATAAAAATCGCTACGAACAAAATTAACATGAAGGATGATACCAAAAACATGAAGCTCATAGTATCCGACAACTCAATACTTTCTTGAATTTCTTTACTATACTGTAACGATACAAAGGTATAGTAGATAACCATACTGAACACTAACGATACAAAGTAGACGAGATAATTACTAATATTTCCCTTAATATTTTTCTTTGCTAAACTAAATAACGTCATTTGCTCCACCCCCAAGTGCCGACAATACATCCAACAATTTGTTGAAATAGTCTTTGCGGTGTTCCTTTCCTTTTACTAGTTCCGTGAATAGTTTACCGTCTTTAATAAAAAGGACTCGCTGGCAGTAACTTGCAGCAAACGGATCGTGGGTAACCATAAGGATCGTTGCTTTATCTTGTTCACTCAAATCCTTTAGACTTTCTAACAAATCTGTCGCGGACTTGGAATCTAGCGCTCCGGTCGGTTCATCTGCCAGGATTAAACTTGGTTTTGCTACGATTGCACGACAAGCAGCTGTGCGCTGTTTTTGACCACCAGAGATTTGATACGGATATTTTTCTAAAATAGAACTGATTCCAAACTTATCCGCTACTTCACGAACTCTTCTTTCTAAATCATTCACATTTATTTTTGCTAAAGCTAATGGAAGTACAATATTTTCTTTTACCGTTAGCGTATCTAACAAATTATAATCTTGAAAAATAAAGCCAAGTTTATCCCGACGAAAGGCAGATAATTGTTCTTCACTCATCTTGGTGATGCTTGTTCCATCAATGGTAACCTCACCCGATGTCGGCTCATCAATCGTTGCTAAAATATTCAGCAATGTTGATTTTCCGGCACCTGAAGGCCCCATAATTCCTACAAATTCCCCTTCTTGAACCGTTAAATCGATATCATCAAGTGCTGTAAAAACATTTCCTCTTGCCCCATATACTTTTTTGATTCGTTTTGCATCGACTATTGTTTTCATTTAATTTTTCCCCCAAAAAGAATTCTTTCTATCACATGTTCTATTGTAAACGGAACTCGCTTTATGTAACCTTACAAGTCAAACGGTAAACCTTACATTTTTGTCACTAATACGAAAGATTTTATATGATAAGATAAAGTTGAGTGAACAGATGCATGTTTCTTAATATCAATCAAATACTAAATACATTAATGAAACAGGAGTTTGGCCTATGAAAATTATGATTGTAGAAGACGATCATACGATTCGGGATTTGTTAGGTGACATGCTAGAAAAATGGAACTTTGAAGTTATAAAACTGGAGGAGTTTGAACATGTATTGGAAGCATTTTTAAACGAAAAACCTCATCTTCTGTTATTAGACATAAACTTACCATTTTTCAATGGATTTCACTGGTGCAATAAAATTAGAGAAGTTTCACAAGTGCCGATAATTTTTATTTCTTCCCGTAATACAGCAATGGATATGGTGATGGCCATGAACATGGGCGGTGACGACTTTATCCAAAAACCTTTTGATACGGATGTTCTATTGGCTAAAATCAATGCTCTATTGCGCAGGTCCTATTCGTATACGGATACAGAACCAAACGTACTTGAACATGAGGGAATCATATTGAACTTGAAAGATTGGAAACTACTTTATGGAGATAAAAACGTGGAGTTGACAAAGACAGAATTTCTTATTCTTAAGCTACTCCTGCAAAATAAAGGATCCGTCGTTAACCGAAAAAAAATCATGCGAAGCCTTTGGAAGGATGAAAACTTTGTAGATGATAATACGTTAACCGTAAATATCGCTCGTCTCAGGAAAAAAATCGATGAACTTGGAAAAAAGAATTTTATTACAACCAAAAAAGGTGAGGGATACATAATCCAATGAGCTTTTTTGAATATATAAAAGATAAACGTTATTTCTGGGTATTTTATTTAATCATCATGACATTTGTTTCTTTAATTATGTTTTTAGGTGGCAATCATCAAGAGATAGGGAGCAATATTTTGTACATAAATATTAGTTGTTTCTTTTTTGCACTCCTCTATACAACTATTGGCTATTTTTATCGGAAAAAGTTTTTTCAACCATTAACTGAAGTTATTGAAAGTCAACACGAAGAAATATTAGCAATGCTACCCAAAGCCCAAACTTATCAACAAAAGCAATTTCTTGACCTTTTTAAAAAAATTTATCAAAACTATACCAATGAGCTTCAGACATTGTATGATGAAAAACGTGAACATCAAGAATTCATTATATCTTGGATTCATGAAGTTAAGATACCCATTGCTGCAAGCCGGTTATTGATTGAAAATAGTGATGATATGTCAACTGAATTACTTGCCGATAAATTCGAGGATGAACTTAATAAGATTGATAACTATATTGAGCAAGCACTTTATTATTCCCGTATTGATTCGTTTTCAAAGGATTACTTTATCACGGAAGTACATGTAAATCAAATCATTAAAAATAGTGTGAAAAAATATGCAAAATTATTTATATCTAAAGGCATTCACTTTTACATGGAAGCGAAAGAGCAATTTGTTCAAAGTGATAGTAAGTGGCTCGGGTTTGTCATCGATCAAATCATCGCAAATTCTTTAAAATACACAGATGAGAATGGTAAAATCGCCATTAAATTTGATGAAGATAGTAAAGAAAAAAGGCTAATCATTGAAGATAATGGCATTGGTATCAAACCGGAAGATATTAATCGAGTCTTTGAAAGAGGATTTACCGGCTCGATTGGAAGAAGTTATGCCAAATCTACCGGAATCGGACTATATCTGGCTAAACAATTGGCAAAAAAATTAGGGCATGATATTACGATCGAATCTGAGGAACATAAATTCACAAAGGTTATTATTCACTTCCCTAAAATGAGAAATTACTATAATTTATAAGCCAAAAATTATCTTTTTATAAAGCAGAGACAAGAATTCTCTGCTTTATTACCATGATATATGTATTAAACTGTTTTTATCCAAACCCAAGGATCCTCTTTTACGCCTGTAGGCAAATTAAGTTGGTACCTAAAAGGTTACTTTGCCTCGGTTTTCCCTACTTTACACAAATCTCCACCGATAAACTAATTTTTTGAAAGTGAGATGCGGTATAACTTATCGTCATTTTTTTGTGGATTTCCTCGCCCATCTGAATTATTACTAATGAAGAAAAGGTTATCACCTTCAATAAGCACATCTCGAATTCTGCCCAGATCTGTAATAACTTCACGATATTCACCTGTTTCAAGGTCAAATTCTAAAACGGCAGTTCCTCTTAATGCGGAAACATACAATTTACCGTTATGATAACCCATTCCAGACGGTGCCCAAGTTGACTCATCCCCAGAGGTGAATAGCGGTGAAACCATTCCATCTTGTTCTTCATACCCTTCAATAATTGGCCAACCGTAATTTTGACCGGCTTCAATTCTATTTATTTCATCATTGGCGCTGTTTCCGTGCTCACTAGCAAATAGTGTTCCATCAGGCAACCAAGTAATTCCTTGAGGATTACGGATACAGATCTTTCAGTCAGATAGAAGGTATCATTCATTCTTTCAATTGACCAAGGAACGTCAAGATTTTCCGCAATCACTTCTAATTCATCATTTTCTTGCTGACTTTTTGGTTTGTTTTGCTCATTTCTATTATGCACTGTAGTTTGTTGATTATTTGAAGAACAACCGATTAATAAAAATATAAGCGTAATATATACAGTAACAATTTTTTTCAATGGCAATCACCGCTTTCCCAACTATTAACATTGTACTAAAGTCAATTACGAATCGATACTATACATTGGAAGCTAAAACTCGTTCATATGCCGCGTCAACTTGATCCAAAATTTTTTTCATCGAATTCTATAAAATAGCGGAGGAAAGAAAACCTCCATCATTTGATAATTAATTTTATTTTTATTGCCTTACTTTTACTCAAAATACTTTTGTAAAATATGTTTTAGACCATCCTCATTATTACTCAAAGTGACCTCATCAGCGATCTTTTTTACCTCCTCTGGTGCATTCCCCATCGCAACACCTAAACCTGCATATTTTAACATATCCATATCATTAAAATTATCTCCAATGGCCATGATTTCCTGATTTGTAATTTGATATAGGTTCTCTAGCTTTTTAATAGCATTAGACTTCGAAGCGTTACCTGACATGATTTCTAAATAGGTATCCTTTGACTTATAGATAGTTAAATTAGGGAATTTATCCTTTAATGTTGATTCAAGCTGATTAATTAATTGTGGTTCTCCCATACACAAACATTTATGGATATCATGGTTTTCTTCAATAAATGAGGGGAGTTGACGCTGAATAGGAGAGATATTTGTAATTTTTTGTTCTTGTAGAACCCATTCATTTTGCCTGTCACTAACCACCCATTGGTTTTTCAGAAAGCGTTGCATTTAATATTGTAATTTAAGATCAATTCTGAACGGATTCCATTATGGAAAATAATTTCCCAACCTAAAAGAGGAAAACAATGGAATAGAAAGAAGAGAATAGAGAAAGAATGCTTAAAACCTTTAGTAGACAAGGAATTGAAGGGGTATTGGATAAAGAAAAAAGGAGCTGAACCCTTATTGGATCCAGCCCGAAATTTTATTGATTTCTTGTTGGGAAATAATCCCGATTGCCTCTTGATACATATCCACTTCCCGCCCGTTTCTTCTCTTGCTTCTTCCGCTTCCGATACCAACTTTATTACATGGGTACCGACTTTATTACAGAGGGAAGAAGAAAATAACAGGAAGATACGAGAAAGTAGCAGGAAGATATGGAAACAACAGAGCCCCCTTGTTATGTCCAAGAGGGCCAACTGATTATTCCACCGTCACTGATTTTGCGAGGTTGCGTGGTTTGTCAACGTCGCAGCCGCGGTGAAGGGCGGCGTAATATGCGATAAATTGCATTGGTACAACAGAGATAAGAGGTGTTAATAATTCATGCACTTGCGGTAAGACGAAACGGTCACCGTCCATTTCCAGTCCTTTCATAGAAATGATACACGCATTAGCACCACGGGCCGCAACTTCTTTTACATTACCGCGAATTGGCAAATTAACGTTCTCTTGAGTTGATAAGACAAAGACCGGTGTGCCTTCTTCAATCAAGGCAATAGGACCGTGTTTCAATTCTCCACCGGCAAAACCTTCAGCCTGAATATAGGAAATTTCCTTCAACTTCAAGGCACCTTCTAAGCAAACGGCATAGTCTAACGTACGACCGATAAAGAAGCTGCTACGAGCAAAAGACAAATAGTCACTTGCGATTTGTTCAAATGCATCTCTCGTATCACAAAGTTCCTCCATGGCACTCGCAACAATGCCAAGTTCATGGACGAGATCCACATCAATGGGCAGACCTTTGCTTCTTGCAACAACCTCAGCCAAGATGGACAACACCGCCACTTGTGCCGTATAAGCTTTTGTCGATGCAACAGCGATTTCCGGACCGGCGTGAAGCAACAATGTATAATCTGCCTCACGAGATAACGTAGACCCGGGAACATTCGTAATGGTCAATGCTTGATAACCCATTTTCTTAATTTGAACAAGAACGGCACGGCTGTCTGCTGTTTCTCCGCTCTGTGAGATAAAAATAAACAATGGTTTTTCCGATAACAATGGCATGTTGTAACCAAATTCACTGGCCACATGTACTTCAGTCGGAATTTTTGCCAACCGTTCAATTATATTTTTCCCGACCATACCGGCATGATAACTCGTTCCAGCCGCAATAATATAGAGCCGGTCTGCTTGATTAATGGCTCCAAGAATATTTTGATCAATAACCAATTCACCATTATCATTGGAATACTTTTGAATAATTGTCCGAATAACAAATGGCTGTTCATCAATTTCTTTTAACATATAGTGGGGATACGTACCCTTTTCAATATCACTGGCATCTAATTCAGCAATAAACGGTTTTCGTTCAACTTTTCTTCCATCTAAGTCAAAAATTTCCACATTTTCCCGCGTGACAATAACCATTTCTTGATCCATTAATTCCAGAAATTCTTTTGTAACTTGTAACATTGCCAAGGCATCCGATGCGACCACATTGAAGCCGTCACCTAGACCGACAAGTAGCGGGCTTTTATTTTTTGCAACATAAATAACATCTTTATTTTCTTCGTCAAGTAAAGCTAGAGCATAAGATCCTTTTAATATTTTCAACGTCTTTTGGAAAGCTTCTTGAACAGCATATCCATCATTGACAAATTTCTCAACTAATTGAACAACGACTTCCGTATCGGTGTCACTTTTTAGTGAGATATCCGACAAATATTCCGCTTTTAATTGTTCGTAGTTTTCAATTACTCCGTTGTGCACGATTGTAAACCGTCCCGTTGCACTTTGATGCGGGTGAGCATTTACTTTGCTTGGTTTCCCGTGAGTTGCCCAACGAGTATGACCGATTCCAACGTTTGCCTTTACTTGTTCATTAACAATAAATCGTAAATCAGCAATCCGTCCTTTTTCTTTAAAAAGATGGACTCCTTCTTCATTTAAAACGGCAATCCCGGCAGAATCGTATCCTCTATATTCAAGTTTTTCAAGTCCTTTTAATAAAATTTCCTTAGCGTCCTTATTACCGATATAACCAACTATTCCACACATAGTTTCCAGCCTCCTAATGTCCGGGGGCAAGAGGTCAACTATATATGGATTTTATAGGGACATCTTGCCCCCTTATCTCCATTTGTAATGGCGCATTTTTCTCTCCTTTGTCCAAAAAGTCACCTCTTTGTTTTAGAGAGAAATCTCGACTATGCGCAAAGTCGGAAGGTATCCGCCGAAAAACTCGATAAACCTTCTCCTCGTCAACTAGTATTACGGTTCCCATTAGTTTATCATTCATGAATCTTTCTTCATCAAGATACGTGCATACCCTGTTTGACAAAGGAATATACAAGCACAGAAACATTCTGACTGATAAACTCTCCAGTCCTTGAGTGAAATGGGACCTTTACTAGTTCTGGCGCTTTATTAAACTGACTTATACGATCCTCCTTTCCTCCAAAAAATTAACAGGACATATTCATCATAATTCAATCCACTCTTTTTAGTCAATAGGGAAATTATTCACATGCTTTACCTTGGCGTTCATAGGATCGTTGAAATCCGGTAAGGACTGAAGTTACTTCTTTTTAAATACCAAAAAGAGCGGATAATAAAATATATGCATAAAGGAATTGAACCGTTCCTTTATGCATATGTTAAAAGTAAATCGCGTTCTGCCTTTTTACAATCGCTTGAATTTTTTTACAACCGTGTTATTCACGATTTCCCATTTCTTCTTTTACAACAGCGGTAATTCTATTCACATAAGCTTCACATTCCTGTTCGCCCGGTGCTTCTACCATGACACGCACGAGTGGTTCTGTACCGGATGGTCGGACAAGAACTCGTCCGTTTCCTGCCATTTCTTTTTCTACCTCTTCAATTACGGCCTTTACCTTTTCATTTTCGGTTACGTGATATTTATCGTTCACCCGGACATTGACGAGTTTCTGCGGGTATTTTTTCATTTCTTTTGCAAGCTCCGATAACGGCTTGTTCGTTTGTTTTAAAATATTTATCAATTGCAGTCCTGTTAACATTCCGTCACCTGTTGTATTATAGTCAAGGAAAATAATATGCCCGGATTGCTCGCCTCCAAGATTATAGCCATTCTTTTTCATTTCCTCTACAACATAGCGATCTCCTACATCTGTCCGAACACTCTTAATCTCAAGTGCTTCTAAAGCTTTATAGAAACCAAGGTTACTCATGACAGTTGAGACGACAGTTTGTTGTTTCAGTCTGCCTTCATTTTTCATATACTTGGCACAAATGTACATAATTTGGTCGCCATCAACAATTTCTCCTTTTTCATCAACCGCAATCAACCGGTCCCCGTCACCGTCAAATGCCAAACCGACATCCGCTCCTTTTTCAACAACAAATTTTTTAAGGGCTTCCGGGTGGGTTGACCCAACTCCATCATTGATATTTAAACCATCCGGTGATGCACCCATTGTTGATAAATCGGCGTCTAAATCGGCAAATAAATAGTTTGCTAAAGATGAAGTCGATCCATTGGCGCAATCGAGTGCAATATGAATTCCGGAAAAATCTTCATCGACGGTCTGTTTTAAATATTGTATGTACTTTTGCCCGCCTTCAAAGTAATCATTCACGACACCAAGATCCTTTCCTACTGGTCTTGGTAAATTGTCTTCATTCATATCAAGATATTGTTCAATTTCTGCTTCTTGATCATCTGTTAGTTTAAACCCGTCAGGACCAAAGAACTTGATTCCATTGTCTTCAACCGGATTGTGGGAGGCTGAGATCATTACGCCGGCATGTGCACTCAAGGCCTTCGTTAAGTAAGCAACACCCGGAGTTGTAATAACACCTAATCGCATTACTTCAACACCGATTGAAAGCAGCCCGGCCACGAGCGCACCTTCCAGCATGTGACCGGATATGCGAGTGTCCCGTCCAATCAAGACTTTTGGACGTTCCGCATCTTTCGTTAAAACATATCCGCCATAGCGTCCTAATTTAAATGCCATTTCCGGTGTCAGCTCACTATTTGCAACTCCTCTAACTCCATCAGTTCCAAAATACTTACCCATAAAAACTCTCTCCTTTTTTCCAATCATTAACCGGTGATAACTCAACTTTCCGGCTCTTCTATTATCCTTCAGCTGTAATTTTTACTTTTACTGTTGTTCGTTTAAGTTTCCAATCTATCGTATCAGGACCCTCTGCCTGAATTTTCAGCTCATGTTCTCCTTCAGTTAACCCTTCCGCATTAACGGTCAGATTAAAACTGGCAGCATTTATATTTTGTAAAACTTCCGGTGTCCCGGTTACATCAATATCGACTTGTCCGTTATCCGGATCAAGGAAATCAAGTGCATATTGATTACTTAATCCGGTATAGTTTACCGGGACATTTTTAATCGTCCTTGTTTCTTTCGTTTCAGTCGTCACTTTTACATTAATTGCTTCAGGTGTCACAGCAGTTATCCCATTTCCTAAAGTGATTGGAATTGTTAGTTCCTGATCACCCGAAATATTAGCCACATTTACCGGAATTTCGATACTTGAAATTTTATCTAATGCACTTTGTCTTCCATATAGAACAACTTCTCGTACAGCCGGTTCAATATTTTTAATGCTTACCCCCTCTTTCGGTGTTCCTTGTTGTTTAATAACAACAGGTACCGTTTTTTGTGGGCTTTTAACCGGAATTGTGACTTCCACTTCGGCCGGTTCTACCTGTACGTTTAGTTTATTTAAGTTTTGGTCAAGAACGGATACACTCGCTTTTTGAGTAAACGTTCTATCAATAACCTCATTTCGCTCAACAATTGCTTTTACATAATTGATTTGATCAATGACATCTTTTCCGCCTGTAATTTTAACTTTTTTTGGTTTTATAACCGGTTCCTCTGCTTGGTAGCCATCTTCCAGAAGAGCTTTATTAAACTGTATATCAACAGTGAATTCCTTTGTTACTTTTTCTTGAACATTTACATTCACTGCTTCAGGTTTTATAGAGACAGTTAATTTATCCGAAATATCACGAATTTGGAATTTCACCCTCTGTGTACCTATTTCTGCCTTGGTCAAATCAAGATAAACTGTAAAATCCCTCAAATTTTTAGCCGATTTAACTAAACTGCTATTGCCCTCAACAATGACGTCAACAGTTTGTGGAGCACCGGTGACGACAAAATTTTCTTCATCATAATATAAAACAACAGGTACATCCTCTATCGTTTCCGTGGTTGTATTATCCCTGGCGGCACCTGATGCAGGACCCATTTGGTCTATATAAGCTGTTATATATAAGAGTAAAGCCAGTACTAAGGCAAGACCCCGGACAAACCATTTGCTTTCCATTAATTTATTTAAAAATTTATCCATCTTTTATCACCTCTTTTTCACCCACTTGCTCCAAAGATTACTTGTGGTTTGGGGTTCCAAAGGTTTTACTAACTTTTCGGTTAACATGCTCCGGAGCTGTTCTAGTTTAATTTCTCTGTGAAGTTCTCCATTTTTCGTTAATGAAATCCCTCCTGTTTCCTCTGAGACAACGACGGTAATACTATCGGTAACTTCACTAATTCCAACAGCTGCTCTGTGCCTTGTACCAAGTTCCTTTGAAATAAACGGGCTTTCTGATAAAGGCAAATAACAGGCTGCCGCTTTAATCTCATCGTCTTGAATGATCACTGCCCCATCATGTAAGGGCGTGTTGGGAATAAATGTATTGATTAGAAGTTCCGATGTAACTTTTGCATTCATCGGTATGCCAGTTTCAATATAATCATTCATTCCGGTCTCTTGGGCAATTGATATTAAGGCTCCAATCCGTCTCTTCGCCATATACTCGCAAGCTTTTACGATGGCATTTACAATTTGTTCTTGCTTTTCTTCCTCTTTTTGTCTTTGCCTTGTAAAAATTCGACCACGACCCAGTTGTTCCAGGGCACGCCGTAATTCAGGTTGGAAAATAATAATGATTGCCAGAAAGCCCCATTCAATCACCTGCTCCATTAACCATTCCAGAGTTCTTAATCCAATTATATTACTCAAACCACGTAAAATAAGGATAATAAATATTCCGTTGATTAATTGAACAGCCTTCGTTCCCCTGACAACCATAAATATTTTATAAATTAGATACCATACAACTAGAATATCAACAACACTCGCTATATAATCAACAATCGTAAAATCGGCAAAAAAATCAGCAAATGGCATAAAAACCTTCCTCCAATTATCTATGCAAAAACGTTTCAGTCCATCCTTTTAACAAGTAAATTGGTCCACATACATTCCAAAGGCAAAATTGACAACCAGCAAGATGCCTTTTTCAACAAATAAATCAGTCCACATACCCCTATTATATCCTATATTCTAAAAGTGAACATGATTGACAAAGATTTTGTTTGTTGAGCGTACAGGCAACAATTTCCCCTTTATTCACTTACCCTGGAACTGAAACGTTGTAAAAGTGATATATCATTCTAATTTGATTAGCTTTTTTATCCTTTAATAGACATTCAGTTAACGATATACAAGTATGGGGGTTACTAAGTATTTTACTGTATATCATATTTTTTTATTATACCATAACTCATGGAAACAGAAATTTTTTTCACCATTTTTTGCAGAAGACCATCTCCAAATGTATGAAAACCAACTAATACTTGCAAAAAGAAAAGCACACGGAAAGATTTGGAAGCTTTCCTTGTGTGCTTATTCTTTATAATATACAGAAAGGGTTTTTGAATACAGTTATATTTCAAAACATAGTTAAAACTCTAAAATGAAGACGTCATTCACTTATGTCAAACCATTTTCTTATTTCCCTCACGTAGGGAGATGCTTTCACTCAATATTTCCTGTTATTTCGTTATTCTAAAAAAAACTATACTTTAAGAACTCAGAACTTATCGCAAGAAAAGGGCCGCAAAATTAAGAATCCCCACTGCTATTGGTCTACCTGTTTTTTTGTAACAACCTACAAGGACAAGAAATATGATCACAATATACATGTCTTTTCTTCAGAATCCTCATCCCCGATAGTAAAATGACTAGCATTCAATTTACGCCGGATTTGTTGCCATCTGATATTACCGGTGTTTCTATCTATAATCTAAAAGAAAGGGTAAGAAAGGGCCTCCATGAATAATTGTTATTTTTCCTTACCCGTTAACATGTTCATTGTACTTTCAAAAATATGTTTCATTTGATACCATAACCACTCAAATGCCTCATTAATCTCCACAATATCGCCTGTAACCTGACCGGCCGAGGCCATATATGATTCCCCATTAACGATTTCCCCGTTAATGACTGTTACACTACCGTCAACTTTTCCGTCAATACGGATATCGCCATTTTTTACAACAATATCTCCTGTAACCGTTTCTCCTTCAGGCACGATGGCTGTGTTATTCTCAATAACTAAATCAGGGTTTTTTGTAACAGAAAAGTCATCCCCCGACCAATGAGACAATAAACTTGCAGCCATAAATATGGAAAAGATGCTTGCAGCCGTTAATACCGGATGTCTTGAGAACCATCGTTTCACACTTACTTTTTTCTTTTCTTTCGGTAAATTCATCAGCACTTTTTGCGTAAAATCTGTCGGTGCTTGAACATGTGAGATACTTTTTACTAAAGCAATGGATTTTTCAAGTTCCTGAAAATGTTGGCGGCAGTCGGCACAAAATTTTAAATGTACGGTTAATATGTTTTTATGTTCCGGTAAAATTTCCCCGTCTAAATATTCATGCATATATTCAGTTATTATTTCAGGACATCGATTCAAAGGTTTTCACCTCACTCAAATATGCCGGAGTTGTTTGCGAAGAGCTTCTCTCCCTCTATGTATTCTCGTTTTGACAGTTCCAATGGGAAGATCCAAAATCTTACTAATTTCCAATAGGGGGAGTTCTTCGATATATTTTAAAACTATGACTGCCCGATATTTTTCCGGCAATTTTAGAATTTCATTTTGAATGATTTCTTGCAATTCAATTTTTGAAACCTCTTCATCGGGTGCAAGTTGGCTGGCGGGTATTTGTGAATATAAGGTCAACCCTTCTGTTCCTGCCACTTCAGCATCTAAATAATAATCAGGTTTCTTTTTCCTGATCCGGTCGATACATAAATTGGTTGCAATACGATATAACCACGTGGAAAATTTTCTGTCAATATTATATCGTTCAATATTTATATATGCACGTATAAAAGCCTCTTGTGAAATATCTTCAGCCTCGTGAGAATTCCCCAACATTCGGAAGCAAAGTTGAAATACTTTATCTTTGTATAATTCAACGATCTCCCCAAACGCATTTTGGTCCCCTTTTCGCACTTGTTTTATCCGTGATTTCACAAACTCATCCATTCATAACCCTCCGCTCTATGCGGCTATTTATATTACGAAACAGCAAAAGAAAAGTTTCATTAATCTTATTATACTATGAATTATTTTTTTATTGAGGGAAAAACTAGAAATTTTCTATATATACAATTAGGAAAACACTTGGAATTGCCTGCTACATGGGATATGTATTATTATTGGAAATTTTTACTTATGGTGTAAAAAAATCGCGGTGGTTACCTGTTACATGAGATTTGTATCATTTCCGGAATTTTCTACTTTCCGTCGTCACAAAAATCACGCCGGCCGTTGCCTGTTATGTGGAATTTGTATCCTTACCTCAAAATTTATACGGGCGTACATGTAAAATAAATGGGTCCCCATTTACTTTTTAAAATGAGAACCCTTAATCACTAGTTATATAAAATTTACGGTTATTTTGCTGATTCATAATAGACTTTCACCAAAAAGCGAGGCCATTAATCCGACGGCAAGTATCCCCGTTTTATTCTTCTCATCTAATATAGGATTCACTTCAACGAATTCCGCTGACGTAATCATTTCCGATTCAAAAAACATTTCCATAGCCAAATGACTTTCCCGGTAATTCAAGCCGCCTTCTACCGGAGTGCCGACACCCGGTGCATAAAGTGGATCCAACCCGTCTAAATCTAATGAAAGATGAACACCATCTGTACGATCTTTAAAATATGCAATCGTTTCTTCTATAACTTTTGGAATGCCCAGACGATCAATTTCATGCATGGTATATACTTTGATTCCTTTTTCTTTAATTAATCTTTTTTCACCTTCATCTAATGATCTGGCACCAATAATGACGATATTTTCAGGTTGAATTTTTGGACAATAGCCACCAATTTGCGTAAGCGTCGTTTCACCTAATCCAAGACTGACCGCTAGGGACATGCCATGAATATTTCCCGATGGTGAAGTTTCCGGTGTATTTAAATCTCCATGAGCATCAAACCAGATAACCCCGAGTCTTTTAAAATATTTTGAAATGCCGGCAAGTGTTCCAATCGCAATACTATGGTCTCCGCCAAGTACGAGTGGAAAGGAACCTTCTTTCATGATTTTGTCGACTTTATCTGCAATTTTTGTACTCGCTTGGACAACCGCTTCTAAGTTTCGCAACCCTGTTAAAGGATCTGTTGTCAATCGATCTCTACCAATCTCAATATCTCCTAAATCATTCACTTGGTAACCCAGGGATTCCAGCCTTTCAACGACCCCCGCATAACGGATTGCACTCGGACCCATATCGACACCCCTGCGTAATTGCCCTAAATCCATCGGTGCTCCCACAATTGAAATTTTTCCTCTCATCTTTTTCTACCCCCCTAAAACATATTGTAAATGCCTTCAAGCGATGACTCAACCTAGCAAAAAATGGTATAAATAAACACTTTTATTATAGCAATCAAGGAAAAATTATTATAAGAAAAGGAAAGGAATGCTTTCGTAGATTCCTTTCTCAAGTTTGACACTGAAAACCGTCTGGAACATTGTAATTACAGCGTTTTTGGCCCATATTTAGGGCGATAAAACTGCGTACTTTTTAGCTCTTTTGCTGCTAAAAAGTAAATAAATTGTGTGATAAAATTATTTTGGGCAAATTATTTCTTAGCCCTTCATTTAGCAAAAATCACTTTCTTAGTTGTATTTTTTTCGCAAGTAGTTATATTTATAATTAAGTCATGCGGATTTGGTATGCTTCCTTATCCCTGGGTGCCTTTTTCTGATGTTTCGCAGCTTTAAGGCTGTATGGTTGTAACTAATCCGGTGTTTAAACAGGTATCTTTACCAATCGTTAAAAAATGGCTGAAAGAGAGGGATAAACTTCATGCCCAAAAAACAAACCGAGGCAAATAAGAAGTGGCAAGAAAAAAATAAGGATTATGCTAACTATATTAGTGCACGATCCCGAGCGCGCAGTTTCATCAAGAATAAAGCCACCCTTGAAGATATTGAGGAATTTAAAAAATTAATTGAAGAGCGTGAAAAATTTTTAAAAAGCGAGGACACATTTAGCTAAGAGGAAATCACTTTTTTTACAGTCAATTTTGCCAGGGGAATCGTCCTTAGAATATCTCTGCAAACTACATTATAGAAATCCCTTCTTTTTGACTTGCAATTTTTGTACCCGGCATGAAACGAAGCATCTTTACCGGTGGATAGGTCTATCAAGATCTTGTCATAAAACAACTGAAGGGACACCATGTTTGTAACGGTTTTTGTTCTTGTCAACAAGGAACGGTCATTCCAAAAACTCTTAATTACGGAAAATTACAAATATCCTTAGAATGTAATTGGGTTTATAGGGTCTTTACCTTAGAGAATACAGGAAATTGTTCTCATTATCAGATTTCTTCATAACCAGGCATCGATACTTGACTAACGAATAATACTTTAGCAGTATTACCTCTTCATGATTAGTGTTTCTGAAACTCTGTACGACTAAAATCGGCAGGTTCTTATCTACGCAAACTTCTTCTATACTCTAATTATTCATTATTTCTAATGAATAATTACAACATAGAGACACTGGTTTCTTTCGATAAGACTTTCACGAACAAAGCTCGCACTGTTGTGCCACTTTAACGTTCGTCTAAGGCTCGTTTCAAAACCTGTTCATTAACCAAATTACATCACAACTGAAATTGCAAGACTCACTATCATCCCATGTCTAAAGACGATGGGCTTTCTCGTTTGAAAAATCCGTAGTAAGGTCACTGAAAAAGCACAAAAATATCAACTTGAACAAAAGAGATTATTGGGTTTATCCCACAGAACTTCAGTAAATTCATATTTACTTATGGACATATAATAATTGAAAGTGTAACAGTTTAGCGCCACTCTGACCGTATTTTGTCCGGCAAGCGAGATCACTTCTTAAGGACAGTTTGATGTGGTTGTTAATTAATTTTGATCGCTTAGGCTTTTCTTAAGGATAGTTTGGCACATGTCTGAATCTATTTTTTCCACGGATTCGTTTCTTATTTAGTTTTTATAGTGGTTATGTCGAACCGAAAAATAGGAAATTGCCTATTAGTTGCCTGTGGAACGATAAAAAATTGTTCCACAAAAAAACGACCCTTGAATATTCAAGATTCGCCTTTTTTAATGTTTTTCGCAATATAAGCGGAAGACGGGACTCGAACCCGCGACCCTCACCTTGGGAAGGTGATGTTCTACCACTAAACTACTTCCGCACAAATTTTTTAAATTAAGATAAAAACAAATTTACTCCCTTTAACATCATAAATTTTTTATCTTTTGAATAAAATGACTGGGCTAGCTGGATTCGAACCAACGAATCACGGAGTCAAAGTCCGTTGCCTTACCGCTTGGCTATAGCCCAATATGTTTTTATGGTGGAGGGGGACGGATTCGAACCGCCGAACCCTGAGGGAGCGGATTTACAGTCCGCCGCGTTTAGCCACTTCGCTACCCCTCCATTTATGTTAATTATGGAGCTATGCCGACTGCAGGACTTGAACCCGCAACCTACTGATTACGATTCAGTTGCTCTACCAGTTGAGCTAAGTCGGCAAATAACTTTGTGTCTTTAATAAAGATTTCTTTTATTGACCTAATCCTTTTCTCGTTTTAGCAAAATTTGTGTATCAAAGCAAACCAACATACTTGGTAAAAACTTGTTAAAGAGTAATAATATTGGTCAATATTATTTTTAAAAGAAAAAGTGGTGGAGGTTGACGGGATCGAACCGCCGACCCCTTGCTTGTAAGGCAAGTGCTCTCCCAGCTGAGCTAAACCTCCAAATGGTGACCCCTACGGGATTCGAACCCGTGTTACCGCCGTGAAAGGGCGGTGTCTTAACCGCTTGACCAAGGGGCCACAATAAATTACTCACGCAAGTTGACGCTTATTATTATATAAAGAATGCGCATGATTGTAAAGAGAAGATAGTAAGTTTTTATTTTCTGATATTTATCTTATTCCTTAAATGTTAATCTGTCTTACTGGACTAATAATTTGAAGGCATTAGGACGAAGGTAGCATTTAAAAGGTGGGTTTTTTATATACTTTTTTGAAACATGTTAAAGATATCCATATCAAGTTATAAAAACAAGCGGTTTCGAATAAATACCGAAACCGCATTTAATTTACACTATTAAAAAGCTTCCAATCGGGCTCGAACCGATGACCTCTTCCTTACCATGGAAGTGCTCTACCTGCTGAGCTATGGAAGCATGGCTCCGCAGGTAGGATTCGAACCTACGACCGATCGGTTAACAGCCGATTGCTCTACCACTGAGCTACTGCGGAACAATAAAATTTTACCACTAGTTTATCTTTTAAAAATTACCTTTTGTAAATAATAAATGTTTTAAGTCAATTTTCAACTTATTTAATAAATAATGTTCCAAAGATTCTACACGACTAAAGTTATGGTCCTTCAAAAGGAAATCTTTGTAATAACATTAGAATATAAAACATGCCTGGCAACGTCCTACTCTCGCAAAGGCAAGGCCTTCACTACCATCGGCGCTGAGAAGCTTAACTTCCGTGTTCGGGATGGGAACGGGTGTGACCTTCTCGCCATTATTACCAGACAATTATCAATGACATTTTTTATTATACTAAATAATATGTGAGTTTGCAACACATACTTCA
>NZ_CCRF01000007.1 GCF_000751775.1 Caldibacillus thermoamylovorans | reverse complement strand
TTCAATTTTTAGCGACAATAATTATTTTATCATCTATCAATAACTATGTCAACAGTTTTTATTTTCACCCGAATAATTATTTAATTCATATGCCGTATTATATCGGGCGACTTTTATAATATACCACCTAATACTAACTATGTCAACAATTTTTTGCTAAAGCTTTTACGATCTATAATACAGGTCATCTATTTGAAGGATCCATAAAAACCTGACATATAAATAAACGAAATTAAATCATTTTCATTTCAACAGTATAACCCTATCAACAGTCCATAAATCGCTTCATTATAATGACAGGTATACAATCCTTATACAATCAAAAATGTACATTTAATTATTGAAATCACATGAAATTGTTTAACTTCAATTATATACTTACAATGTACCAATTTTTCCAGATTAAAATTAGGGGTTGTTTGAACGATAGAGGCTTTTTGTATCAAAGCTCAGGCCATAAACTTCGGTATAAATGGCAAGAATTTGCAAGAAAATGCTAATTATCCCTACACCTGAATTTTTAATTTCTTTATGAGAATCACGTTCACTTATATTCAAGCTTTTCACCCATAAATTGCCATAAATGAAATCAACATATTCCGTTTAGCATCCCCTGATTAGCAATAAAAGGTTTTACGAAATTTTTATACTGAACAATCTATTATTTGCATTTAAAATCATATCTTGTACTTTAAACGTTAGTTCCTATGAAAACCGGGCTTAGGTGTTGACCGAAGTATCCTTCATAAAAATAATGTATTCCATTTTTGATAAAAGTTGCTTCATTTTTGGTACTTACCAGTCTTATTTAGCCAGTTTTCGATAAATATTTCGTTGTCTTATCCACATTTTTGCTTATGAATATTTTCGCTTTTTCGCATGTCGATTATCTCTATCCTAAAGGGTACAAACAAGTCTACAAATATTCTCAGCTTGTTTTTCTAGAGCCACGTTTAACAACACATATATGGTCATTTTTTATACGTCGATGTGTCTCCACATATTTCGATTTTTCCCCGAATACAGACTAAGATGTGACAACTTTCTAGTTTTGAATATCATATTGAATTTTTTTACTTACCTTGCCTGATTCTGATTTTGTATTATATGTTGCTTTTCGAATATATGGTATACATTCATTCGGTGGGGCAATTCTTTTAAATAAAGAAAATAAAATATGATACCTTTCCTCCATTCCTCTCTTTACAACATGGTTAATCCGTTCATCGGAAAAATCAAATAATATTTCGTCCATCTCCCTTTTTAACATATACATAAGTTCCTCTACTTCCTTATGATTTACTAGCAGTCCAATCATAATCCACCTCATCAGTTAATATTATTTGTACTTGTTATTATTTGCCCTTTTCATGATTTTATGATATTCCCATATTACTTTTTATAAAGAATAAGGAATTTATCCTTCCCTGACATAATTCTTTTTGTCCAAGCATACTTTTGAGTAGACAAGTTAGGAGGGTGCCTTATGAATTATTTTTTTGTCCTGAATGGGAAAAAATTAAAACAGTTGACCATCATCATTCTTACATCATTTGTCTCTGCCTGGTTTCTCTATATTCAAAACTTCTCCTTTGGTGTGTTTTCTACTTCGGATGGGCCAAAGGCAATATATAAAGGAAAAACCGGTGTGGCATTGACCTTCAATATTAGTTGGGGAAATACAAAGGCGGAACCAATTATTGACCTTTTGGTGGAGAATAATGTAAAATCGGCAACTTTTTTCTTGTCCGGATCTTGGGCAGAACAACACCCGAATATAGTGGAAAAAATCGTCAAAGCAGGTTATGATATTGGTTTATTAGGCTATGATTATTTGGAATATGATGATATTGAAGACGTTAAAATTCGACAAGATCTTTTAAAAGCAGAAGAAGCAATGAAAAAATTGAATGTAAAACATAAAAAATTGGTACGTGCACCATCCGGTCATTTTGACAGCCGTTTTGTTAAAATTGCTGATCAACTTGGGTACTCTGTTGTCCATTGGAGTATTGATTCAAAGGATTGGAAAAACCCGGGTGTAACGAAAATTGTCGAGAATGTATCTCAAGCCAAAAAGGGAGACATCATTTTATTCCATGCATCAGATTCTGCAAAACAGACTGCCGTTGCTTTACCGGAAATCATTAATTTGCTAAAAAATAAACATTTATCATTAACAACTGTATCGGATATGTTAATTGAAGGGAATGCAAATACTAAGGAAATTGAATGATGAACTAGGTACTTGTTGCTGTTTATTTTCCAGTGCATCGGTTATTTTTAAAAAAAGAATTTGACTGATGATATGAGTTCTTGCTAATTATCCACACAATCGCTCATGTTAAAAACAAAAAAATTTGAATGGAATAAACATCGGTTATTTCGAAAACGTTCCTATTTTACACCAAAAGAATTGAAGTCATGGAATAAGCACCTGTTGTGATATCCGAAAATGCCGGCGTTTTAAACAAAAAATTAGTAAGAGCTGCTCGGATAGATATATATCATTTCCTGCAGCTCCTTATACATGTTTGCGACTTTAGGCTATTTAACCCTAACAAGTAAATTCCGTTACCCCCAACGCCAGATTCACCCATAATTCAATTAACCACATCCACCGCAGCCTTCCATGCTATTTATGCACGGTCATTTGTTGTTCTTTTCTTATTACCGGTCTTTCTACTTTTGAACGCTCAATATACTTGGGCAGCATTAACAGTTGATAGGCATTACAAATTAATAAAGGATAAAGCATTAAATAGAGCCAATCATGATTGTTTACCCTTAGCACAGGTACCCATTCGATAATAGTAACACAAACCATGAAAAATAACCCGGGAACAAAAGCGTGCTTATCCGACTGTTTCGCCTTTAAGTAAGCGATAACAATTCCGATTAGTAATAAGAATAATGCTACCAATAAATAAGGCCAGATACTTTCATTTTCACCGGCAAACTCTTTATAACGAAAGTAAATAAAATCAAATAATACAAAGGCAATCACAACGAGCTGGACCGGATTCCACAGCGATCGAAAAAAACCTAATCCAAACCGGTGAATAGTTAAGTAGGCAAAATACCCCATCTGACTGATTACACTAAAAATGAAGCCAACTCCCAAAAGCCAGATTGCTATTGAAATAATTTCCAATATGTCAAAATCAAGGAAAAGCGGTTTATATTTTTCCCACTGGACCGCAAAACCGGTAAAAATGGTAATAACTCCACCTAATAGTAACGTATGTATAAAAAATCGAACCCAATTTCTTGAATTCATAAACTTGCCCCCTTGTTCAACTAAATGCCCCGTTAATTTTTAATTTTTCTAAAATAATTTGTAACCTTATTTTATCAACCAAATCATGAAAAATCTACCCTTTCTCCTTAAGTATATTTTATTAGGAAAATCAACATTCTAATGAATAGAAAAAGAATGAAAGGAGCTACAAATATGTATAAGAAGCAAATTATTCCGCTCCTATTTGTTTGTTTTTTCATATTGGCCGGATGCTCAACGCAAGCTCAGGGTGCAGAAGAATTGGATTATGACCAAACCAAAAAGATGGTTGTTGATATTTTAAAAACCGATGATGGGAAAAAAGCGTTAAAAGACGTATTAGCAGAGGAACCATTTAAATCACAACTTGTCATGGATAACACTGCTGTGAATGATGCAATAAAAACAACATTATTATCGGATGATGGAAAAGAATTTTGGAAATCTGCCTTTAAAGATCCGGAATTTTCCAAGGCATTTGCTGATAGCATGGCAGAAGAAAATCAAGCGGTATTAAAAAGCTTGTTAAACGATCCGGAATATCGGTCTAAATTAATTGAAGTTTTACATGATCCGGAATTAGAAAAAGAACTGGCGGATCTCTTAAAAAGTAATGAATACCGAAAACATTTGAAAAGCGTCATATCCGAGACATTCGAAAGTCCTGAATACCAGGCAAAAATCCAGGAAATTTTACAGAAGGCCGCAAAAGAAGGAAAAAAATAAAGGATCTACTGAATTTTTAATCCGCGGGTCATTTCCCCCGCGAATTATTTATTGAACCAATCGGACACATGTGGGCACTCATCTTTCTGTGTGCATTTTTGATTTACCATGGATTTAGTTGAACCCATCGGACCTGTCTCATTAAGCAAAAAACTTGGCGGGTTTCCAGACCGCCGTTATGATCAGGTAAAAGGCTGAACATCTGAATTGTTCAGCCTTTTTAGCTATTTATTATTCTCAAGTAAATCGATAATTTTTTCTGCAATTTTAAAATAAATTTTCCCAATCGGATGCTTTATTTGATAAACGGATGGCGCAAATTCCTCGTCACTCCAGTCAGGTTGACCAAGAGGAATCTTTCCAAGTAAAGGTACCTTTAATTCTTCTGCTAATTTTTCGCCTCCACCGTGACCGAAAATATATTCTTTTTCTCCGGTTTTCTGACTTTCAAAGTAGGACATGTTCTCAATGACACCAATGACATCATGGTTCGTTGTAATAGCCATCGCACCCGCTCTTGCTGCAACAAAGGCTGCTGTCGGGTGCGGGGTCGTTACAATGATTTCTTTACAAGTCGGTAACATTTGGTGAACATCAAGGGCCACGTCACCCGTTCCCGGAGGTAAGTCAAGCAGTAAATAATCGAAATCCTCCCCCCACTCAACCTCTTTGAAGAAACTCGTCAACATTTTTCCAAGCATCGGACCGCGCCAAATAACCGGTGCATTATCTTCAACGAAAAAGGCCATGGAAATGACTTTAACACCAAATCGATCGACCGGAATAATTTTATCCCCGCGAACTACCGGTCGGTCAATGATTCCCATCATATCCGGAACACTGAAACCGTAAATATCTGCATCAATCAACCCGACTTTTTTGCCTAGTCTGGCCAGTGAGACCGCCAAGTTGACCGAAACGGTTGATTTTCCGACGCCGCCTTTTCCACTGGCAATAGCAATGACCGTCGTATTTTTGCTCGGGGCTAAACCGATATTTTCCCCTGCTTCCGGATATAATTTTTCAATGACCTCATCCGGCAATTGAGTAAAGCGCAAACCAACTGTTGCAAACCCGGCATCTTTAAGTGCTTTAACCACATTTGATTGCAGTTGAATTTGCTCCCCGGTTCCGGTTTTTGCAATCGCCAACTTGACACTGACATGTTGCTTTTCTTCTTTTATCTTAATTTCAACAATGCCATTTGTTTCTTTTAATGTCTTATGTAAAAATGGATCTTCCATCTTTTCCAATAGTTCTCTGACTTGATTTTCTGAAAGCATCTCTTCGCCACCCTTTTTAACAAGTTGTCCCTTCTATTATAAGCTAAATCACACAAATAGAGAAACCCTTTGCAATTGACAAAGGGCTATTGTTACGTAAAGTTATAAATTTCCAGCAAGGATACTTGAATTTGCTTGTTGCAGGTAATTTTAAGTTTTAAGTAACAGCGCTCAAAGAAAGCATCAAAGGAATAGATAACAGCCGAAAAAAATTTTCGTTTTCGATGAACAAGGAAAGCTTCGCGGGAAAACACCGCAGCCGAAAAAATTTTATATTTTCTCGGTGACAAGAGAGGCTTCGGTAGCATTACCTCGTCAGCGAAAATGTTTTTTCGCTTACGACGGCTCTCTTCTCGCCAAAGGCTCCCCTGTTTTCATTATTTAATCGTCCTCTTTTTCTTTTTCCATTTTTACTTTATGTTCTCTTTCCTCAGTAAAATAACGAATAATTCCTTCATAAATCGATGCTGCTACTTTTTCTTGATATTCTTCCGATAATAATTTTTCCCGTTCTGCCGGATTTGACAGGAAACCTACTTCAACTAGGACACCCGGTTTTTTTGCTTTTTTCATTAAATAAACATGACTGATGGATTTCGCCTCTCGTTTTGTATCTAAATTTTCCCGTAGCCTTTCTTGAATCATCTCAGCAGCAATTTTATTTTCAATATATTTTTCATGATAAAAGGTTTGGGCACCGTACCATCTTGATGACGGAATCGAGTTCAGGTGAATGCTTATAAAATAGTCCGCTTTCGATTCATTGATTAATTCCACACGGCGATGCAAGTCTTCGGTTTTTCTCCTGCTCAATCCCTTTGTATCTTCATCAGCAAGGTCAATATCCTTCTCCCGGGTCATTAGCACGAGCGCACCTTGTTGTTGCAAATAGTCCCGTAGCATCTTTGAAATCGATAAAGCAATATCTTTTTCGACTGCTTCTCCATTTTCCGCTCCCCCATCTACGCCACCATGTCCGGGGTCAATATAAATAATTTTGCCTGTCAAAGGGAGGTTCCAAGCATCCCATGCATTTCGCTCCAAAAACCGTTCTTGTATAAGATAAATGAAAAAACCAATGGCTACCGATAATATACTGATGAATACCCATTTTTTCTTCATAATATTCCCCCTTGCCTGTCACATACATTATATGGACAAGAGCAAGGGATTAGAACATCAATTTGCAAGTTGGAACCTAATGAAGCCGCATTTTATACTTCATTTTCCCTTTCACAAATCCTTCCATAAACCAATGATCAACAAAAGCATCACATTGACTTTCTAATCTTTCCTCATTTTGTTCATCAAGCTTTGCTCCCCAATAAGCGATAAAATCCTGCAACGCTTTCGAGAAATTCCTTCTTTCTTCAAGAGAAGAGGCTTTTACTTCTTCAATCGGCTTTCCGTAATATCCTAAGCGGCTGTAACTGCTTCCCAACAAATATACTTCAAGTGCCACATCATAACACCCCTCTTCAATCACTTGATCAAAGAGCAGTCCACTGTTTGTAAGCAATCCGGCAAAATAATTTTGTACACTCTTTTTTAATATAGCAAGCGATAATTCCCGTAAAACGCTACGTTCAAACTTAATCTGTCTTTCTCTGCGTCTTGTCAAAAACGACGTATCTATATTCGTTTCGATGTCCAAGTGTCATTCCCCCTTTGTTATATTGTTTACACGATGAATCGGGGAATCACCATAGAACTTATGGTACGGATGGGGGAAATTACCAATCTTTTATACCAAAAGGGTTGCAGTTGACTAAAACCGCATGTAATGGGAAATGCTACTTTGGCTAAATGCGTCGTGCCTCACCAAGTTTCCTTACTGTTCATTTTCGGTCGATCAATGGCCTCTCCGTGCAAAATCAACAAAGCGAAACTTATCCAGTCGATGTCGTGACTCCGTGTATTGAAATAAGTTGGCATTATCTAAGTACACATAGTTTTTTACAACAACAATATGTTTGTCATCCTGTAAATCCAAAAACATTCGGTCTTCCGCTGTTGTTTCGTCTACAAAAAACTCCTTTTTAGCAAAACTGATTTTTAATCCTAAATCTTGCTCTAAATATTCATAAATCGACCCTTCGCAAATTTCCTTTGTTAAAATAGGAACATATTTTTTGTTAAAAAAGTCCTTATCCAATATAATCTTTTCACCATCCATGACACGCGTACGAATGACCTTCCATACCGGGTCTTTTTCCGTTACATTGAGCTGTTTTTGCAATTGACTATCCGGTGAAATGAGCGCAAATTCATTTACGATTGTACCCCAAGGTTTACCCATTTTTTGCGCCAATTCTTTAAAACTGACCAGCCCGGAAATCGGAAAGTCATACTTACTGACATCCAGTACATACGAACCTTTTCCCCTAATTTTTTGAATGTAGCCGTTTTGGGAAAGCATTGTTAAGGCTTTGCGAACCGTTTCCCGGGAAGTCGCATATTCTTTTACGAGTTCATTTTCAGACGGTAACTTTGTACTCGGCTTTAGCTGTCCGCTTTGAATTTTTTCAACTAACTCTTCATATATCGATAAATATTTGTTTTCATACATGTTTATCACCGCTATTCTTGTAAAGAAAACTCAGCTACTGCCGAGCCTTCAGGCGACGGCAGAGCTGTAGTTGCGCTTATACTTAATTCGTAAAATTTCCCACTACGTCGAATTCACTTCTTTGCTGGAAATTTATACATTTTTAACGTATAAAAAAAGCTAACGCACTATGAACGTTAGCTCATTACTTATATTTATTTTACCGAAAGCTGAATGGAATCGTCAAAACAAACTCGTACATGCAGGTAATTTGTTATTCTTGGATAAATAAACTCGTGTGTCTATGGTTATGATTCCATAAATTTCCAATTAACCCGCAATGTACTTTACTGATTTCGGCAAATCGAAACTTCTATTGATTATTTCATCATTGAGCTTTGCGAACTTTACCAAAAAACAAGGTTAGGGCAAAAGGTACGATAATGACAATCGCCATGCCGATAAAGAATGAACCCCAACTTCCCGGTAAAATTGATAAGAATGCCGGTAATCCTCCGACACCTACCGATGGAGCTTGGACATCCTGTAATGTAATAAATGCACCGGCCAGAGCTGAACCAATAATTGCGGAGATAAATGCAAAACGATAGCGTAAGTTTACACCAAACATAGCCGGTTCAGTGATACCTAAGTAAGCAGATACAGCAGTTGTTGCCGATAAGCTTTTTAGTTTTTCTTCTTTTAAAACAAAGAACATGGCAAGAGCTGCTGAACCTTGGGCAATATTTGACAATGCCACCATCGGCCATAAGAAAGTCGTTCCGGTACTCCCAATTAGTTGTAAATCCACTGCTAAGAACGTATGGTGCATCCCTGTAATGACAAGGGGTGCATAAAGACCACCGTATATTAATCCGCCCAAAATCGGTGCGGCTTTAAAGATTGCTACAACAGCTGATGTAATTCCTTTTGCAATGGCAAATGTAACCGGGCCAATGACGATAAAGGAAATGAATCCGGTGACTAAAAGCGCAATGGGAGCAACTAATAACAGCTGAAAGGCATCCGGTATCCGTTTTTTTAATGAAAGTTCAAGTTTCGCCAACACCCATGAAGCGACAAGGACCGGTAAAACTTGACCTTGATAACCAACCTTTTGTATCTCTAAACCGAACAAATTAAAATAAGTAATTATTAGGAGCGGTTTTGTTGAATATGATAAAATTAGATGGAAATTATTAGATGAAAGGAGGTGTAATAGTGAAGCGAATTACCATTCGTATTATTTCATTGTTATCGCTAATGATGTTATTGACTAGTTGTAGTCAAAGTGCTGAATCGAAAACAGATTTGTTTCAATATAAGAATTCGTATGTGGGTGACAACAGTACAGTTGGAAATATTGTAAATGAATTGACATACAACAATGAGTTAAATCAAATTTCACTTGAAACCAAGAAAGAACCATATGGAATTATTTTGGAGTACAAAGATATTGATACGAACAGTATAGATAAAGAAATGAAGGAAACTGTTATAACTAACTCTACATTTCTTTTTGCTTTAATCAAAAATGTAGATTGGATTACTTTCAAATTTCCAGACAAAGAATTCTCCGTAACAAGGGAGAAAATACAAGAATGGTACAACAATAAGTTGGATGGATTTGAAAATGAACAAGACTTAAAGAAACTGATACAGGAACACCTAAAGTCTGAGGAAACAGTAAGTGAGTTTTTTAACCAATAGAAAATAAGTAGCTGTCCAGAAAGGCATATTTTTGACTTCTGGATCCCCCTTTTCATGTTTCAAAACCTTGGTATATCAACATTCTTAATCATCACATTTTTTACGGATTTTCATTTTCTGCACAACCCCTTATTTTTAGGTTATATCAACAGCTAACTTTAACAGAGCCTTTTCTTTAGAATGTTCCCTTATTTCATATAAATTAAATCCTTTATGTCAAAAACATTGATAAATCAACAAAAAATAAGGTGCGGAAATCGTTGCAATATCGTACCTTATTTTTATTGCGATTTCAATTTTTGTGATTCAAAAGGGAACGCCTTAGTAAATTTTTAAGGCAGCCTTTATAGTCTTTCCACCGTATTTTCTCCTGCCTAGATAATTCTTTTTTCCTCCACTCCAAAGGCCCCCGTTTAGACTAGATTTTGGGGTGTGATCTAGTTAAGGTTGGTATTTTTTTATAAAAAAGACTAAAATAAAAAACTTGTAAAAAATGCAGATTAGATTTATTATAATCAAGTAGATAATATTAATAACTTTATTAGAGTAAACTTGTTATTCCTGTTGCACATTGAAACGCAACTTTTATTTTTGCTTCAATATTGCCCTAACGCAACTTAATTATATTAAGTCATACTATTGAGAGGTGGGAAAAATGAGTGCCCATGTACAACAAAAAAAGCTCCATCCATGGATTCAAAAAAGTTCACATATTAGTTTAGAGGAAGTAAATAATTCTGTACGTGTTCCAGAACATGCAGGGTTTTGGAAGAAATTTTTTGCATTTGCCGGACCAGGGTCACTCGTTGCTGTTGGGTATGTTGATCCAGGTAACTGGGCAACGTCGATTGCAGGTGGTGCTCGATTTGGCTATACATTATTATTCGTTATTTTAATTGCTAACTTAGCAGCAATGTTACTACAGTCTCTTGCAGCTAAACTCGGAATTGTAACCGGAAGAGATTTAGCACAAGCTACACGGGAAGCTACCAGTGCAAAAACGGCAATTATTCTTTGGTTATTAACTGAACTTGCCATTATTGCAACAGACTTGGCAGAAGTTATTGGTTCCGCAATCGCTCTTAATTTATTGTTTAAAATTCCTTTATTAATCGGGATTGTGATTACGACGCTAGATGTTATTTTGTTATTATTACTACAGAAAAAAGGATTTCGAATAATCGAGTCCATTGTCATCGTACTAATGATTATGATTTTAGGCGTCTTTGCTTTTGAGGTGGTCGTTTCTCATCCAAATGTTTCTGCACTTTTCAGCGGTTATTTACCAAAAGCAGAAATTGTTACGAATCCTGATATGTTATTTATTTCACTCGGAATTCTCGGTGCTACCGTAATGCCCCATAACTTATATTTACATTCATCTATTGTACAAACAAGGCAATATAAACGTACAACAGAAGGTAAAAGGGAAGCACTTAAATTTTCCGTCTTAGACTCAACCTTTTCGCTTACAATTGCATTTTTTATTAACTCAGCTATTTTAATTCTTGGTACAGCTGCATTTTATGGTACAGGACTAAATGTTTCTGAAATCGAAGCCGCATATGAATTGCTTAGTCCTACATTAGGTATCGGTATTGCGAGCACATTATTTGCTGTAGCACTATTAGCATCTGGCCAAAACTCGACAATTACCGGAACATTAACTGGGCAAATTGTAATGGAAGGATTCATCCATTTACGAATTTCCCCTTGGTTAAGAAGATTAATTACTCGATTTATTGCAGTCATTCCTGCTTTTATTGTTACGTGGATTGCAGGAGAGAAAGGAACCGGAGACTTACTACTATGGAGTCAAGTTATTTTAAGCTTACAACTTCCATTTGCCATTGTTCCATTAGTACTATTTACAAGTAACAAAGAAAAAATGGGCGAATTTGTAAACAGTAAATGGGTCACCATACTAGCATGGATTGTAACAGTGATTATTATTGTGTTAAATATTTTCCTAGTTGGGTATATTTTTGTTACGGGACATGATTTAGGCTAAAATGCTAAAACTGCACCTTCATTGTCCTTTTCATTAACAAGAGGTGCAGTTTTTATCCCGCCTAAAAGAAAGGTTGCCTTTGATTCATTATAGCATTACTTCCCATTTAACATCTATTTCGCTTTAATTATAACTGGTGCAGGCTCTAAGTAATTTTGCAGTGTAGCAATTCGATTCAATTTTCCTTGTACGACATGTATAATAAGGATTGAATTTAGTTAAACCGTGATCAGAAGTGGTCAGAAAAATTCTCGTGGTCAAAATGTGGTCACAGGCTCTTTTTAGGCATAAGAAAAACCGGGCAAAGTACGCCCGGTCCTTTTCTCTTCGCTGATGTTTACAGATAATCCGTTAATTTATATTCCGTTCCATATATCCCTTTATAGTATTCTGGAACCATCACGCCATTACATTTTTCACATTGAAATCTTGGAGGAGTTATCGGATCACCGCCATCCATTAGATCCATTTCTCTTACTACCTCATATGGAATTTTTTCTTCTTCATGACACATCAAACAATGATAGTTGACGAACTGTTTCTTGGGGCGAATATGTTCGATCCCTCGTTTTTTCTTCTTTCCTTTTTTTCGTTTCTTGCTTGTACCCTGTGATATGGTCAATCATCCTTTCCATATAAATTCTCGCATCCCTTGATAAAGCAATTTTAACACTTAATTTCCCGTCCTCAAGGCATACTTCTCCCATATACTCATTATAATTTCCACAGTGGGGGCAAATCATCGGATCCTTTTCGCCACTAGCGATGATTCGTTCTCTCCATGTTTGACGATGTAGGACTTTCTGTACTTTTACTACCCATTTACGCATTTGTTTTTGCCATGTTGTTAATAGCTTTTTGCTTATCTTTTTACTTCTCCTCGAATACATGCCATAGTAACGAATGGTTTTAAACTGTTCATCTGGAATATGACGAATCAAGCGGCTAATAAACTCTTCCACCGTGACTACTTCATGCTTTTCTTTCCCATCTTTTTTATCGATATATTTGAAGGTCACAAATTGACCATCATATTCCTCAATACGATTCATTCCAATCGCTGGTCGACGAATATAACGGCCAATATACCGCAACTGTTCCTTTAATTTCCCCCTTTGTTTTGGGGCATACACATAGAAGCCTTCTCCGTTTCTGGAAAAAGCCTTTTGTAATCGTGATTGGATCCGTTTCTTTTCCTCTTTTTTTAAGTAGCGTCGAATAAACTTCAAAACAACGGTCTGCCATTGTTTACGCAACATGGGAAACGGTATATAATCGTAACCTTTCCACTCTCCCTTCTTTGTGATTCCACCCATTGTTACCATCATATGTACATGAGGGTTAAAACTATCTTTAAGCCAAATGTATGTAAACCAGCGATAATACCTGGGGTTACCTTAGCTTTTTTCTGAAAATAGTCAGTAATTAACTTTGCGGCTTCATCCATTAATGGTTTAAGAAGCTCACGATGCCATAGAAAAATATCCCTCAAGCCTTCATCAATTGTAAAAATAACATGGCGATGGTTTACTTGAAGTGCCTCTTCAGTTAACAATCTACTCCATTCTTCGCTCTCCCCTACCGAGCATGTTGTACAAAAGCGTCCTTTGCATCGAAAGGGAACCAAATGCGTGTGGTTGCATCCTTCACAGACAAAGAGTTTGAATCCATTCTTTAAGTTCCCACAATCCCGAAACTTCTCAACCTCCTTGATGACGATGGGACGGATTCTCGCTCCATATTTCTTTTTGAAGGCTTCCCAATGTTGATGTTCATCAAATAAGATTTGTTTCAAAATATTTTTCTCCATATATTAAAAATACCACAGTGTGAGCTCTGTGGATGTGACGAAATTTTATACTTTCTTATCTTTTAAAGAAAACTCGGGCGTCCGAGCCTTTAGACAACCAAAGAGCCGTAGTTCAGCGAAAAAACATTTTCGCTTGCGAGGTAATGCTATCAAAGTTTCTCTAGTCACCGAAAAAATATAAAATTTTTTCGGCTGCGATGTATTCCCGTGAAGCTTTCCTTGTGCACTTATGCGTTAGGAAAGTAGAAATTGAAAAATTTATACTATCCTTATCTTTTAA
>NZ_CCRF01000006.1 GCF_000751775.1 Caldibacillus thermoamylovorans | reverse complement strand
CCTGCGATATGATCATTATGTGCATGAGTGATTAACACAGCCGAGGGTATTTCACTATTATTGTATAAATGAAATTGGAACTTAAAATCAGGAGAAATATCAATCAAAAATTTCTTATCATCTATATTAAATTCACAACTTGGACGGGTTCGATGATTATATGACTTCTCCGATTTACATACGGGGCAGCTACATAGTAATCTCGGTACACCTTGGGCATCGCTTGTTCCATAAAATGTGAGTATATCCATGTAATTCCCCCATTGAAAGTAGGATTAGAAGCTTTTATTTTATACCACGAATCCCTTTTTAATATTATCATTAATTTCACTGTTTAAACTTAATAAAATTATTATCCTCCCAACGCCTTATCAGAGTTAAATTTTTTTCTTAAAAGAGACATTAGACCACAGAAAGTTGCCTATGAAAATAGAAATAACTACAACCATACCTACACTTCTTGTAAAGATAGCTCAGCAAGACTTGTTAAAACGAGAGATGAGACAGGAATCATCCCCATTAAAACCATTCTTATAAAGGTGTTAATCCCTCCGACATATTCTTTAGGTATTATTCCTTGTATGTAGTCATAAATAAAGTTGTTAAAGTTGTTGCGTACAGCTGACTTAAAATATAACCTATTATTGATAAAGTCTGATTTAAAAAAATCAGCGGGATTAGAGAGATTACTAAGAATATCCCCATATCTTAAGTCTTTTTGATAAATTAGTACTCCTGAATAGCTGCCCATAGATAAATGTAACTAAAAAAGTAACCTCATCTAAAATTAGTGTTGGAAAATACACGATAAACGCAATGAGTATACCTGCAATGCCCGGGCCGGCAATTCTTCCAACATGGGAAAACCCTAGGTACCAAGAATTCCGCACTGCATTTTCTTTAGTTCGCATTAAACTAGTTTTGAGGGAGTAGTATTGACAATAGTGGAAAAAGCAACACACTAACTGCTTGTATAAATTCGGCTATTAAAAAACAGTTATTTTAGGAAAAGAATCAATAATCTTCCCAATGCAAGGTGTTAACAGATAAGGTGTCGATTGAAAAACCATCCCATCCCCATCAGGAACGCTGATTCAGTTTCTTTATAAATATAAAGTGGAACGACTATATAGAAAATTTGATTTCCTAATTTTGAAATTTCAATTGAAAGGGTATAGCCTTCAAATAACCCCAGTTTTCTAAAAGGCTTTTTACTTTTAAAATAGTTACCTCCCTTTTTTTTAGTAATCATATCCATAAAGAGCATTTAGACCACTATATTATATAAATATTTGAAAATCATCCAATTTAAAAAGGAATTTGAAAAACAGTAGTTTTTTACTAGCCGCTAACAATCTTTTGCAATTTTATTGTAACTTTAGTCTTAGTATCCTCTCTTTGATTAATAAAATTGTAACTACTTAGGGCTTGCTGAATAAGCAAAATTCCAGACTTGACAAGGATTTCGGCTACTATTGTCGAATATAAAGTGTAAGGATTTTATAGGAAACACGTAAAAAACCTTGCACTTGGAGGCTGTTACGATGTACAAAAATACAGAATATCAATTAACTTTTGTAGATGATTTTTTTCTACCAATCGGTGGGAAGAACCTTGTTTGGATCAACGAGGAATATCTATTGCTACGTCCGAAAACGAAGAATTCAGTGCGTACAATTAGTCTTGATGTTGAAACGTTGGAGTTCTGATAAAGTTGAAAAAGCTGAACAAACAACTACGGGAAGATCATGGTAATCCCAAAATCGAGAAATTTCTGTTTCCGCGTCCAAGCGACCTGAAACTAATACGGCTTGCGCATCTGAACGAGCGACTTCATTTCGCCTGCAAGAAATTCAAATTGAAAAATATCTGGGTTCACGGGTTGCGGCATACCCATGCTTCTATGTTGTTCGCATCCGGGGCAAGAATGAAAGACATTCAGCAAAGATTAGGACATGCACGGAAAGATACCGTCAAAAATGAAAGTGCTGAGTTAACGTAAATTATTCCAGTCATAAAAAGCACATGCCCAACCAAAAAATAGGGTTAAAACAGACCATAAGCGAAATGCTTAATTTCTTTTTGAAAAAGTTACATTCAATTTACATTTACTTTCGCCTTTTTAGCTGTTTTTTCTATGAAAACGCCCATTTGGAATATATACCAAATGGGCGTAACCCTTGATATGACAGGGTTTTAACGTTTTGTAAATTGTGGAGCACGACGAGCACCTTTAAGACCGTATTTTTTACGTTCTTTAATTTTTGGGTTTTCACGGCACATCATTTAATGCAAAACTCCATATGTATCAATATATTTAGTAAGTTTCAATTTCACAAGATTTCATTGAATTGCGCCAAGGGGTATTCAAAGGGTATTCAAAATTTAAATGCTGGCGGGACCATATGTATAAAGACTCTATTACTTCTCAATCGCTTTATGCAGAAATCGAAAACAAGTAATCAGGAACAATGTCAGAAGAAATACAAAAAAGAAATATAAAGTTGAGTATCAAAAATTAAAAATGGTCAATCAGAGAATAAATTCTGATTGACCTTATAATACGATCGCGCCCGATTGCTGAAAACTACTACTCAAATAAGCTAAATATAATATCAGCTATGTAGGTTTCCAGAAATGCAGCCATAATAATGATTGGTAAAATTAAAACAGCGTAAATCTTTACTGTCCCCAATACATTTTTAATTAGAGACGTTCCTGCTTTGTCTTTCTTAAATACACTTCTTACTTTATCTCGAACGACTTGATTTAACTTGAACAGAACTGCTGCAAATAAACAAAAAGCAAAAACCTCAAAGATATAATGAGGAATAGCAGAAATGATTATGCCAAGACCCTTTTTAAAATTTGCCTGTAAAGCAATACCGAAAAGAATTCCAGTAAGAGCAACAGTTGAAATTATATTCAATAGATATAGAAATTGTATTGGAATTAAAGCCAAGAAAAACATTTGTAAAGGCACTATAAATCCATTATTAACGATAAATGACCAGACCTTTTTTATCCCTTTAGATTCTTTCACTTGATCAGGTAGATTATTTCCTACTTCTTTGGTTAGTTCCTCCAAACTTGGATTGATTATGTAGGTTATTACCGTTGCAACGATTGTTATTGCTACGGCAAATATCAAAAAATTAATCGATCTTTTAAATACGCTTTTGTTAACTACATTCTGTATTTTAACCACCTCACTCTGGCAACTTACTCAACTATATGGTCCCATTCGTATTGCGGAGGAGTCGCAATCGGTTTTAGTATAGAACTTTACTCAAAGCAAACAACTTTATTAGCACAGAACATGATATATCGACTATTATTGGTGGCAAACCAAATTCTTTAAATAACACCGATGCAAATGAGCCAAGATATACAAACCACGATGAATATCTATACGCACGTTTCGGATGTTATGAAAGAAAGTGCAGCAGATACCATTAATGATTTTCTCGATTTTTAACCAAAGGGTATTCAAGGGGTATTCAGCTCTATTTTTTAAATGAAAAACCCTTCCCGTTTCTCACGGGAAGAGGCTGTAAACGTTGATATAATAACGATATTAACGTTTTGAAAATTGTGGAGCACGACGAGCGCCTTTAAGACCATACTTTTTACGTTCTTTCATGCGGGCGTCGCGTGTTAAGAAGCCGGCACGTTTTAGAACAGCGCGATATTCCGGATCTGCTTGAAGCAATGCACGAGCAATCCCGTGACGAATGGCTCCAGCTTGACCGGTATAACCGCCGCCATTTACATTTACTAATACATCATAACGACCAACTGTTTCCGTTGCAACAAGCGGTTGTTTAACAACTTCACGCAATGCTGCAAAAGGAATATATTCTTCAATATCACGATCATTAATAACGATACGACCATCACCAGGAACTAATCGAACACGTGCAACAGAACTTTTGCGACGACCCGTTCCGTAATATTGTACTTTTGCCAAAATGATTTCCCTCCTCTAGATTAACCGCGCAACTCGTAGTTTTCAGGTTTTTGTGCTTGATGTGGATGTTCCGGGCCACGATATACATGTAATTTTTTAAACATTTGACGTCCTAAAGAGTTTTTCGGAAGCATGCCTTTCACAGCCAATTCAAGCATTCTTTCTGGATAGTTCGTACGCATTTCATCAGCGGTCCGAACTTTCAACCCACCTGGATGCTGACTATGACGATAATATTTTTTATCAGCTAATTTGTTTCCTGTTAATTCAATTTTCTCTGCATTAATAATAATGACATGATCACCAGTATCTACATGCGGTGTATAAGTTGGTTTATGTTTACCGCGTAAAATCGATGCTACTTCACTTGCCAAACGTCCAAGCGTTTGACCGGCAGCATCAACAACGTACCATTTGCGTTCAATTTCTTGTGGCTTAGCCATATAAGTCGTACGCATTGATTACCCTCCTAATATCCATCAATTGTTTATATTCAACATAATAAGTTTCCGGGGCTTATCATGGAAAAAACAATGTACCATATGATATAATAACGGTTCTGAACCTTGCTGTCAAGGTAATGTACTTAATTTCGTTACTAAAAGTATGTGGCAATAAATGGGGCTCCCAATTCCGGCTGTCCTATTTAATAGTAAACTTTATATAAGTACAAACCATGCCCAGGTACGGTTTTTCCTGCTTGCATTCTGTCCTTTGCTTCTATAATTCGCGGAATTTCTTCCGGCTCTCGTTTCCCTGTGCCAACCTCCAGCAATGTACCAACAATAATTCTTACCATATTGTACAAAAATCCGGTCCCTTTTATTTTTATAATCAGTTGGTCCCCTTCTTGAATAAGGGTTAAGCTTTCAATCGTACGAATCCGGTCTTTTACTTCTGTTTTCGCTGAACAAAAGCTGGTAAAATCATAGGTTCCGACTAAATATTTTGCGGCTTTTTCCATTTTTTGAAAATGAAGGGGATGTGGGAAATGGTAATAATAATTTCTCATAAAAGGGTCCCGATCTTTTTTTAATGAAATATAATAATGATATTCTTTCCCTTTAACGGAAAAACGAGCGTGAAAATCAGACGGTACTTCCTCGGTTGTTACAACAACAATATCAGAAGGAAGTAATGTATTTAATGCAATTTTCCAGCGGTCTTCAGGAATTTCAAGAGGACTGTCGAAATGGATGACTTGCCCCTTCGCATGTACATGGGCATCAGTTCGTCCTGAAGCAAAAATCGGAATCATTTCCCCTTTATGCATTTTCATCAGTACTTTTTCAACCTCACCTTGAATCGTTCGTTTTTCCGGTTGTCTTTGATATCCCTCAAAATGAGTTCCATCATAGGCGATGACACATTTCAATCTTTTCATTCTAATAATCTCCGAGTCTCCATTAGTTTTACACGAGCTAATTTTTAATAAGAAAAGCGCAAAGTCCTGCTTTTGTACCGCTAAAGAAGAACTCTAGCGAAGTAAAAGTAATAGAATTGTCAAAATGAATAAAGTTAGTATGGCGATATTGTCAATCATCCCCCATTTTAGCAGACGATATTTCGTCCTTCCTTCGCCACCGCGATAGCCTCTCGCTTCCATTGCTGTAGCTAACTCTTCCGCCCGTTTGAATGCATTAATGAAGAGCGGAATTAATAGAGGTACGACCGCTTTTGCCCGTTGTTTAATGGTACCTTCTGAAAAATCAACCCCACGGGCCATTTGTGCTTTCATTATTTTATCTGTTTCATCCATTAATGTTGGAATAAAACGAAGAGCAATGGAAATCATCAGTGATAATTCATGAACAGGAAAACCTACTTTCTTCAAAGGTTTCAGTAAACTTTCAATCCCGTCTGTTATTTCAATCGGTGTTGTCGTCAAAGTTAATAAAGAAGTTACGAGTAATAAAAAGAAGAAGCGGAGGGAAATAAAAATCCCCTGACGCAGACCTCCTTGATAAATTTCGATAAAACCAAATTTATATAAGAGATCCCCTTCCTTCGTGAAAAATATATGCAAAAAGAACGTGAATAAAATAATCCAAAACAAAAATTTTAAACCGTTAAATAAAAATTTAATCGGGATATTTGATAGCCATATTGCCGCTAAGGTAAAAATCGCCAATAATCCATATGTCAACGTATTATCAGCCAGAAAAACAACAGCAATGAATATGATTATTGTTAATAACTTCGCACGGGGATCCATTTTATGTAATGGTGAATCAACTGGTATATACCGGCCGAAAATCATTTTCTCCATCATTTCTCGTTCACCCGCTTTATATAAGCAAATATATTTTCAACCAGCTCATCGATAGATAAGCTCGGTTCGGCAATTTCCTTTCCAATTTTATCCTCCAGTTTCAATTGAAAACGAACCGATTCCGGTACATCTAAACCTAAATCAATTAATTCAGCCGGTGATGAGAATATTTCCTTTGGTGTCCCCTTTTTATAGACCGTTCCTTTATGCATAATAATAATTGAATCAGCATATTTCGAGGCTTCCTCCATACTATGGGTGACAAGAACAATCGAAATCCCTTTTTCCTGATAAAGTTGGTAAAACATTTCCATAATTTCCGTTCGTCCCCGGGGATCAAGCCCCGCAGTTGGTTCATCCAAAACAAGAATATCCGGATTCATCGCAAGGACACCGGCAATGGCCACCCTCCGCATTTGACCACCGGAAAGGTCAAAGGGGGACTTGTTTAGGAGTTCTTCCGACAAACCCACTAATTTTAGCGCCGTTTTTGCCTGTTGTCTTGCCTCTTCCTCGGTTGCCCCAAAATTCATAGGTCCAAAACAAATATCCTTTTCAACTGTTTCTTCAAAAAGCTGGTGTTCAGGAAATTGGAACACAATACCGACTTTTTGCCTGATTCCCTTTAAGCCCTTTCCCTTTTTTTCAGAAGTTACCGTCAAATCACCAATCCGGATTTCTCCTCCTGTCGGTTGCAATAATCCATTCAAATGTTGTAATAAGGTTGATTTCCCCGAACCGGTATGACCGATGACTGCTGTGTAACTATGGGAAGGAATCGTAACATTGATATGAAAGAGCGCCCGTTTTTCAAATGGTGTTCCTTTTTGATAAACATACTCTAAATCTTTTGTAACAATTTGCATAAATAGTCCACCAACTTGTCTTCATGTAGAATTTCATCCGGTATATGGTATCCATTTTCCTTAAACTTTTTTATCAGTTTTTGAGTAAAAGGAATATCCAGCCCCAGTTCAACTAATTTTTCATCCATTAAGAAAATATCCGCAGGTGTTCCTTCTGCATAAACAGTTCCGCGATTCATGACAATTAGCCTGTCCGCTTTCACTGCTTCCTCTAAATCATGGGTAATCGAAATAATTGTTAAATTGTTAAGGTTTTTCAATTCTCTTACGGTTCCCAGTACTTCACTTCTTCCCCTCGGATCAAGCATTGAAGTCGCCTCATCAAGGATAATAATAGCCGGTCTTAATGCTAAAACACTGGCAATTGCAACTCTTTGCTTTTGCCCCCCGGAAAGATGGTGTGGCTCTTGATTAAGAAATTGGTCCATCTTTACTTTCGCAAGTGAGTCATGGACACGTTTCACCATTTCCTCTCGCGGAATCCCGTGATTTTCTAAACCAAAAGCAACATCATCTTGAACTGTAGTACCAACAAACTGATTATCCGGGTTTTGAAAAACCATCCCAACCAAATCACGAACATCCCAAACCGTTTCTTCAGAGATTTCTTTTCCATTCACATAAATCGATCCGGAATCGGGAAATATAAGACCATTCATCAATTTCGCAATGGTCGATTTTCCTGATCCGTTATGACCGACAATCGCCAGCCATTCACCTTCATACACCGAAAAATTGACACCGTTTAATGCATAAGAGGCATTTTCATCATATTTAAACGTAACATCTTGGAACCGTACAATTTCTTTAGCCATGGATTTCATTTCACCTCGGAATACAAAAGCCAGTCTAACTGACTTAGCTAAAAACATTATAATGGAAAATGTTCAATTTAACCAACTAATTTTTCAGTACAGTAAATTCATTCTATTATAAAGAGTTAAAGGTAAATTTACAAAAGTTTCCTTATGCGCTTACGTCCTCTAAAAATTTCCAACCTTGTCGAAGCCCTGTTGAATATTTATACTTCATGTATAAAAAAAAGCCTGCACCCTTTCCATGCGCAGTCATATTGCTCAAACGAACCATTATTCTTTTAAGTTTTTTACAGCGTAAGATTATAAAATGTATCCGTAATTAGAAAGGGTACCAGAGCTAGACAAAGGACTTTTCCCTTTATCGTAACACTCGCTTTTTTTCAGTATCATCCGTTAAACTCAATTTTTCAAAACAGGATCTTGATGAACCGCATCCAAAAATAAATTTACTAAAAAATATATGCTTAACATACAATATTTTAAGCCAAAATAAATACGATTCAAGAAATTTCCCGTCAATCCTTTTTGAGTACAAATTATTTATGGAAAAAGGGCAGAATTCAGTACAATCCCTTACTGCCCTCTTTGCATATGTTGTTAACATGAGGAAAATCTCCATAAAACAACATCATTCAATTAGTCAACGAATTCAATAATGGCCATCGGTGCACTATCACCACGGCGAGGTCCCACTTTAAGAATTCTTGTATATCCACCTTGTCGATCCTCATAACGAGGTGCAATATCTGAGAATAATTTTTGTAACGCATCTTTATTTGATTCATCATCTGCAACTTCTTTACGAACGAAGGCAGCTGCTTGACGACGTGCATGAAGATCTCCGCGTTTACCTAAAGTAACTAATTTTTCAATAACGGAACGTAATTCTTTCGCACGAGTTTCAGTCGTTTGAATGCGTTCATTAATAATAAGATCAGTTGCTAAGTCACGTAACAAAGCTTTACGCTGATCGCTTGTACGTCCTAATTTTCTGTAGCCCATGTTGTTTCCCTCCTTTTTGAAGTAAATTCCTTCAAATTACCGGTTTTCATTAATCGTCCTTACGTAAGGACAAACCGAGTTCTTCTAATTTTGCCTTTACTTCTTCTAAAGATTTTCGTCCAAGGTTACGAACTTTCATCATATCTTCTTCTGTTTTATTCGCTAATTCCTGAACAGTGTTAATTCCTGCACGTTTTAGACAGTTATAAGAACGAACCGAAAGATCAAGTTCTTCAATGGTCATTTCAAGCACTTTCTCTTTTTGGTCTTCCTCTTTTTCTACCATAATTTCAGCATGCTGTGCCTCATCTGTTAAGTCAACAAAAATATTCAAATGCTCCATCATAATTTTTGCAGCCAAGGAGATAGCCTCTTTTGGACCAATACTCCCATCTGTCCAAACTTCTAACGTTAATTTATCATAATCCGCTGATTGACCAATACGCGTATTCTCAACAAAATAAGAAACTTTTGAAACAGGAGTATAAATCGAATCAATTGGAATCACACCAATTGGTTGATCTTCTCGTTTATTATCATCGGCAACCGTATAGCCGCGCCCATTTTTGGCTGTTAAACGCATCCGTAGTTTCCCGTTTGCTGCTAATTCGGCAATGTATAAATCAGGATTTAAAATTTCAACATCACTATCATGATTAATATCAGCTGCTGTTACAACTCCCGCACCACTCATGTCGATTTCAAGCGTTTTTTCTTCATCGGAATAAATTTTTAACGCTAATTTTTTTAAATTCAAGATGATTGTAGTTACATCCTCCACGACGCCTTCAATAGTTGAAAACTCATGTAGCACTCCATCTATTTGAATAGATGTGACAGCGGCACCAGGAAGTGAGGATAGCAGGATACGACGTAAGGAGTTACCCAAAGTTGTACCATATCCACGCTCAAGCGGCTCGACTACAAACTTTCCGTACTTGGCGTCATCGCTGATCTCAACTGTTTCAATTATCGGTTTTTCAATTTCGATCATTCAAATTTACCCTCCTTCAAAACGTCGAAACCCCGGCAAGAATAATATATTCTAACCGAAATTCCCCCTGTAAAGTATTCCCGTTTGTGCACAACATTTTGGTTTTCTAAAAATTTGTTTACTGTATCATAACCCATTATAGACGGGCGATACGATTTCTATACACAAAAATTATACACGACGACGTTTTGGCGGACGGCAACCGTTATGAGGTACCGGAGTCACATCCTTAATAGCTGTAACTTCGAGACCTGCAGCCTGCAGTGCACGGATTGCTGCTTCACGACCTGCCCCTGGACCTTTAACATTTACTTCTAAAGATCTCATTCCGTGTTCCATTGATGCTTTTGCTGCTGCCTCAGCTGCCATTTGTGCAGCAAATGGAGTGGATTTACGAGAGCCTTTGAAACCAAGGGCACCGGCACTTGACCAAGAAACTGCATTCCCATGAATATCCGTAATTGTAACGATTGTATTATTAAATGTAGAACGAATATGTGCTACACCTGATTCTATATTCTTTTTCACACGACGTTTACGTGTATTTGTTTTACGAGCCATTTTACAAAACCTCCTTTACCTATTATTTTTTCTTATTAGCGACTGTCTTACGTGGACCTTTACGTGTACGAGCATTGTTCTTCGTATTTTGTCCACGTACAGGCAATCCGCGACGATGACGTAATCCACGGTATGAACCGATTTCCATTAAACGTTTGATGTTTAAGGATACTTCACGGCGAAGGTCACCTTCAACTTTTAATCTGTCTACCAGGTCACGAATTTTATTAATTTCCTCTTCTGTGAGGTCACGAACTCTAGTGTCTTCAGAAACACCGGCTTCTGCTAAGATTTTTTGAGCAGTTGATTTACCAATACCGTAGATATATGTTAAAGAAATGACGATGCGTTTATCTCTTGGAATATCTACACCTGCAATACGTGCCATACTTGAGCACCTCCTTTAATTATCCTTGTTTTTGTTTATGTTTAGGATTTTCACAAATTACCATAACTTTTCCTTTTCTGCGAATAACTTTACATTTTTCGCAAATAGGTTTTACAGATGGTCTCACTTTCATTTGCTTTTTACCTCCTTAACTTTTCGGAGTACCTTATTTAAAACGATAAGTAATTCTTCCTCTCGTTAAATCATAAGGTGATAATTCAACAGTAACTTTATCACCCGGCAAAATCCGAATGAAGTGCATACGAATCTTACCGGAAACATGAGCAAGTACCGTATGCCCATTTTCCAACTCAACTTTGAACATTGCATTCGGCAAAGTTTCAATGACAGTACCTTCGACTTCAATCACGTCGTCTTTGGCCATTAATGTGTTCCCTCCTCGCGAGCCAAGTAAAATGACCGGAATGTATGCAAGGCATATCGCAGTTTTCCGTCAGTTACCCGACCTGTTTGTAAAATACTGTTTTTTACTTCAGGGGAAACATAATTGTATAAATGTAAATGATTTATATTTTTCTTCTTGGGACGATCAAACTTTCGCTTATCCCCATCCGCAATTAATACAAGTTTATTGTCGATTTGACCTACAATGACAGAGAAAACACCAGCGTTTCTCCCTCTGGTTTCACAGACAATTCGACCAATATGTGCAGGATACCTATTCTCCATAGAAACCACCTGCTTAAGGGAAACAGAATACTATACACAAATAAACATTATACAATGATTCTCCTAATAAATCACGAAAAAATTTTTGCCAACGGAGAAAAAAGTTAACAAAAATATTCTATCAACATTATGGCTAAAAGTATTTTATTTTAAACCGGCAAGCAGCTTATCAATCTCTTCAAAAACTTTATTAATTTCTTGGACACCATTAATGGTTTTTAGCACATCTTTAGAGGCATAAAAATCAAGTAACGGCTTCATTTGTTTTACATTGACATCCAAGCGGTTTTGTACGGTTTCTGCATGATCATCCGGACGTTGGTAAAGCTCGCCACCACATTTGTCGCATGTATTTGCCACTTGCGGCGGGTTAAATACAAGGTGATAGGTTGCCCCGCATGATTTACAGATACGGCGACCTGTCAAACGTTCCATCAATATATTTTTATCAACGTTAATGTGAATGCAATAATCGATTTTTTTATTTAAATCATTCAATATTTGATCAAGGCTTTCTGCTTGTTGGACAGTTCTCGGAAATCCGTCGAGTAAAAAACCGGCTTGGCAATCCGATTTTGATAAGCGTTCTCTTACAATGCCAACCGTAACTTCATCTGGAACCAATTCACCTTTATCCATATAGGATTTTGCCTTTAAGCCTAGTTCTGTTCCATCTTTTATTGCTTGACGAAACATATCACCTGTTGAAATATGAGGGATTTGATATTTTTGAACAATTTTTTCTGCTTGAGTCCCCTTACCGGCACCAGGCAAACCCATTAAAATTAAATTCACTTGAATTCCCCCTAAAGTTTAGGATTATAGGAACTCCTGGATGGACGTTCCTAAACCCTATCCTATTTTAAAAACCCTTTATAATGACGTTTGACAAGTTGTGCCTCAAGCTGTTTCGTCGTTTCAAGAGCAACACCAATAACGATCAATAAACTTGTTCCGCCAATTCGAACACTGGACGGTAAATTCCCGATTCCCGTGAAAATAACAGGTAAAATCGCAACAATTGCCAGGAAGATCGAACCTACAAAGGTGAGACGATATAAAACACCTGTAAAGTAATCTTGGGTTTGTTTACCGGGTCTATGTCCGGGTACGTATGCGCCCTGTTTCTTTAAATTATCTGCCAGTTGTTCAGGGTTCACTTGAATAAACGCATAAAAATACGTAAATGCAATAATTAAAATTACGTAAATGCTCATTCCAAACGGATGGGAATAATTAAACCATTCGGTAATCCATCGCGTTACCTTATTATCACCAAAAAAAGATGCAATTGTCGGTGGTGTAATTAAGAATGATACAGCGAAAATAATTGGGATAACCCCTGCAGAATTTACCTTCAGCGGAATATGAGAGGAATTACCGCCAACTGTATTTTGCCCGGCCACTCTTTTTGCATATTGAATTGGTATTTTCCGTACTGCTTGTTGGATAAAAATAACACCAACAACGATCGCTAAAATTAAGAAAACTAGTAGCAACGCAATCAAAATACGGATAAATAATTGCTCACCGGCATTTTCAAATTGAGAAGCATAGATTTGATTAATCATTGACGGGAAAGCAGAAACGATACCGGCAAAAATGATAATGGATATACCATTTCCTACACCTTTTGCGGTAATCAATTCGCCCAACCAAAGTAAAAAGGCAGTGCCGGCTGTCAGTACAAGTGCAATCAAGAGATGATTTGCGACTGAATTATCTTCTATCAAAAGTCCACCAACATATGCATTAAAACCGTAAGACATTCCCAAAGCTTGAATGAAACCAAGAATTATTGTAGCGTAACGGGTAACTTGGGCTATTTTTTTACGGCCGACTTCACCCTGTTTTGACCATTCCGTCAACTTTGGAACAACATCCATTTGTAATAACTGCATAATGATAGAAGCAGTAATATAGGGCATAATCCCCATCGCTAAAATAGAGAAGTTTTTTAACGCTCCACCGCCAAAGATATTCAATACACCAAATGCATTTGCTTGTGATCCAAAGTTTAATGCCTCGGCATTAACCCCCGGTACAGGAATGAATGTGCCAATTCTGAAGATGATTAACATCAACAAGGTAAAAATAATTTTATTTCTTATGTCTCGTACACGCATAAAATTGGAGAATGTCCGGAACATCAAACCACCTCGGTTTTGCCACCTGCAGCTTCAATTGCTTCTTTTGCAGCAGCGGAAAATTTATGAGCCTTAACGGTTAACTTTTTCTCAACGGTTCCTTTTGCTAAAATCTTGATTCCGGATTTTTGATTGCTTACAACGCCGGTTTCAAGTAAGAGCTCAGGTGTTACTTCAGTTCCATCCTCAAAACGATTTAAGGCATCTAAGTTTACAACTGCATATTCTTTCCGATTGATGTTTGTAAACCCACGTTTTGGTAAACGTTGGAATAACGGCATTTGTCCACCTTCAAAACCTAAACGGACACCACCGCCTGAACGAGCATTTTGACCTTTTTGACCACGTGTACTTGTTTTTCCGTGACCGCTACCAGTACCGCGACCGACACGTTTCCGACTTTTACGGGATCCTTCGTTCAATTGCAATTCATGTAGTTTCATGTTGGCACCTCCTTTGTTAAAACGCAATTATTATTCTTTTACCGAAACTAAATGTGACACTTTATTAATCATACCGCGAATCGCAGCATTATCTTCTTTTACAACCGTTTGATGCATTTTGCGTAAACCCAATGCTTTAACAGTCTCTCTCTGGTCTTTTGGACGACCAATAAGGCTTTTGGTGAGGGTAATTTCTAAAGTTTTAGCCATCTGATTTCCCTCCTTATCCTAACAATTCTTCAACTGATTTATTACGTAATTTCGCTACGTCCTCAGCACGTTTTAATTGATGAATTCCGTCCATTGTAGCTCGTACCATATTAATTGGTGTGTTAGATCCTAGTGATTTTGATAAAATATCAGAAATTCCAGCTAGTTCTAGCACGGCACGTACAGGACCGCCTGCGATAACTCCGGTACCTTCATGAGCAGGCTTCAAAAGAATTTTTCCAGCTCCGAAGTTTCCGATTACCTCATGAGGAATGGTAGTACCAACGCGAGGAACTTCCACTAAGTTTTTCTTAGCATCTTCTACTGCTTTACGAATTGCATCCGGAACTTCTTGAGCTTTCCCTGTTCCAAATCCTACATGGCCATTCTTGTCACCTACAACAACAAGCGCTGTGAAACGGAAGCGGCGACCACCTTTAACAACTTTAGCCACGCGGTTAACAGTAACTACACGTTCTTCAAGTTCAAGTTTTGATGGATCAATACGACGCATAAATTTTCCCTCCTTTTTCTATTAAAATTCCAGACCGGTTTCCCGTGCTGAATCTGCTAAAGCTTGAATCCGACCATGATACAGATAACCACTACGATCAAAAACAACCGACTTATAACCTTTTTCTAACGCACGTTTAGCCACCAACTCGCCTACTTTTGCAGCTGCTTCAATATTGCTGGTTGATTCTAAATTAATTTCCTTATCTAAAGTTGATGCACTTGCTACAGTTACACCCTTCGTATCATCGATTAATTGTGCATAAATATGTTTGTTTGAACGAAAGACAGTGAGTCTCGGACGTTCAGGAGTACCGGATATTTTTGCACGAATGCGTGTATGTCTTTTTCTGCGAACCGCATTTTTATCAGGTTTTATAATCATGTGTGTCACTCCCTTCTAAAACGTTTATCCTTATTTACCAGTCTTACCTTCTTTTCGACGGACATATTCACCAACATAGCGAATACCTTTACCTTTATATGGTTCAGGCGGACGGACATCTCTAATATTTGCCGCTAATGCCCCAACTTGTTCCTTGTCAATACCTTTCACAACGATTTGGGTATTGGATGGAACATCAATTTCAAGCCCATTTTCCGGAGTGATCTCTACAGGATGAGAATAACCAACACTTAAAACAAGTTTATTCCCTTGTTTTTGTGCCCGATATCCAACCCCAATCAGTTCAAGAGATTTTTCAAAACCTTTTGAAACTCCTTCAACCATATTTGCAAGGATTGCACGGGTAGTACCGTGAACTGTCCGATGTTCTTTGGAATCAGATGGACGAGTGACGGTTACAACATTATCTTCAACAGTGATCGTTATGTCTTTATTAAACTCTCTGCTTAATTCCCCTTTAGGTCCTTTTACAGTTACTCTATTTCCGTTAAGTGTCACCGTGACACCTGCAGGAACTTCGATAGGTTTTTTACCGATACGTGACATTAAAATACACCTCCATTCATACCTAGATTACCAAACGTATGCTAAAACTTCTCCGCCTACTTTACGTGCACGCGCTTCTTTATCCGTAATTACACCTGATGATGTTGAGATAATAGCAATACCTAATCCGTTCAATACTTTTGGTACTTCATCAGCTTTTGCGTACACACGTAAGCCAGGTTTGCTTATACGCTTTAGACCGGTTATAACACGTTCGTTGTTTGGACCGTATTTTAAGAAAATACGAATGATCCCTTGTTTGTTGTCATCGATATATTCAACATCACGAACGAATCCTTCACGTTTCAAAATTTCTGCAATTTCTTTTTTAATTTTCGAAGCAGATACTTCTAAACTATCGTGACGTACCATATTCGCATTACGAATACGAGTTAATAAATCTGCAATTGGATCTGTCATTACCATACCATTTACCTCCTTTCGAAACGGGTTTTACCAACTTGCTTTTTTAACACCAGGAATTTGACCTTTATAAGCTAATTCACGGAAACAAATACGGCATAATTTAAATTTGCGATATACGGAATGTGGACGGCCACAACGTTCACAGCGTGTATATTCTTGAACTTTAAATTTTGGTTGACGTTTTTGTTTCACAATCATTGATTTTTTAGCCACGGTTTCGCCTCCTTTTTCGATTACTTTTTGAACGGCATTCCTAATTGAGTTAATAGCTCACGAGATTCTTCATCAGTATTTGCAGTTGTAACAATAACAATGTCCATACCGCGTACTTTGGCAACTTTATCATAATCAATTTCAGGGAAAATTAATTGTTCTTTAATCCCTAGAGTGTAATTACCGCGACCGTCAAACGCATTTTTTGAAACTCCACGGAAATCACGTACACGAGGTAATGAAACAGAAACTAATTTATCAAGAAAATCATACATCCGTTCACCACGAAGAGTAACTTTGGCGCCAATCGGCATTCCTTCACGAAGACGGAATCCTGCGATTGATTTTTTCGCTCTGGTTACTACCGGTTTTTGACCGGTAATTAGTGTTAATTCCTCTACAGCATTATCCAATGCTTTTGAGTTTTGAACGGCATCTCCAACACCCATATTGACAACAATTTTTTCAAGTTTAGGAACTTGCATGACAGATTTATAGTTAAATTTACTCATTAAACTTGGAACGATTTCTTTTATATATTTTTCTTTTAGGCGGTTCATCATGTGTACCTCCTTTCTTCACCACGAATTATTTATCTAATACCGCACCTGATTTTTTGGCAATACGTACTTTTTTACCATCTATTACTTGATAACCAACACGAGTTGGTTCACCGGTCTTAGGATCAATCGGCATAACGTTAGAAACATGAATGGCAGCTTCCATGTTTATAATTCCACCTTGAGGATTATCTTGAGATGGTTTTGCATGCTTTTTAACAATATTTACATTTTCTACAATCACCCGGTCTTTTTTAGGATAGGCGGCTAAAACAATACCTGTCTTGCCTTTATCTTTACCGGAAATAACCATCACTTTATCACCTTTTTTTACATGCATCATTCGCACCTCCTTAAAAGGCATAAATCTTTTTAAAATTAAAGAACTTCCGGAGCAAGTGAGACGATCTTCATAAAGTTGTTATCACGAAGTTCACGTGCAACAGGTCCAAAAATACGGGTGCCGCGCGGGCTTTTATCGTCACGGATTATGACACAAGCATTTTCATCAAAACGGATATAAGTACCGTCACTGCGCCGTACACCACGTTTTGTACGTACAACAACTGCTTTAACTACATCACCTTTTTTAACAACGCCTCCTGGTGTTGCTTGTTTAACAGTTGCGACAATCACGTCACCGATATTCGCATATTTACGGCCGGATCCGCCTAATACTTTAATCGTTAAGACTTCGCGTGCTCCTGAATTATCAGCAACTTTCAAACGAGTTTCTTGTTGAATCATAAATGAAACCTCCCTTCGGAAACAATACGTTCTATTGGAAATTAAATAATAACAGCTTTTTCAACAACTTTTACTAAACGAAAACGTTTTGTTGCAGAAAGCGGACGAGTTTCCATGATTTGAACAATATCGCCAACTTTTGCTTCGTTCAACTCATCATGGGCTTTAAATTTTTTCGAATATTTCACGCGTTTACCATAAAGAGGATGTTTTTTATATGTTTCAACTAAAACGGTAATGGTTTTATCCATTTTATCTGAAACAACACGCCCTGTATAAACTTTACGTTGGTTGCGTTCACTCATTACCTTACCTCCTCCCTAGTATTAGTTGTTAATGCCGATCTCTCTTTCACGGATGACAGTTTTCATACGTGCAATGGATTTACGTACTTCCCTTATACGAGCAGTATTTTCAAGTTGACCGGTCGCCAATTGGAAGCGAAGATTGAAAAGTTCTTCTTTTAACGACTTAATTTTTTGTTCAATTTCGGTAGTGGTTAAATCACGAATTTCTTTAGCTTTCATTTACTTCACCACCAATTTCTTCTCTTTTTACAAACTTACATTTAATCGGAAGTTTATGAGATGCTAGACGCAATGCCTCACGAGCAACTTCTTCAGAAACTCCGGCAATTTCAAACAATATTTTACCAGGTTTTACAACTGCCACCCAGCCTTCAGGAGCACCTTTACCGGAACCCATCCGAACTTCAAGCGGTTTTGCAGTATATGGTTTATGCGGAAAAATTTTAATCCAAACTTTACCGCCACGTTTCATATAACGAGTCATCGCAATACGTGCTGCTTCAATTTGACGGTTTGTAATCCATGAAGCTTCAAGTGCTTGCAGGCCGTATTCACCGAACGCAACTTCAGTACCGCCTTTCGCACGGCCACGCATTTTCCCACGATGTTCACGACGATATTTTACACGTTTAGGCATTAACATTATTATTTTCCTCCTTCCTCGGAATTTTTCTTCGCAGGAAGAACTTCACCACGATAGATCCAAACTTTTACACCAAGTTTACCGTAAGTTGTATCCGCTTCTGCATGTGCATAATCGATGTCTGCACGTAAAGTATGAAGTGGCACCGTTCCTTCACTATAGTGTTCGGCACGTGCAATATCAGCTCCGCCAAGACGTCCGGATACCATTGTTCTGATACCTTTTGCACCTGCACGCATCGTTCTTTGAATTGCTTGTTTTTGCGCACGACGGAATGAAACACGGTTTTCTAATTGACGTGCAATATTTTCAGCAACCAGTTTTGCATCAAGATCTGCCTTTTTAATTTCAACAATGTTAATATGCACCTTTTTACCCGTAATTGCATTTAACGCTTTTCGTAATGCTTCAACTTCGGAACCACCTTTACCGATGACCATTCCCGGTTTCGCTGTATGGATGGTAATATTTACACGGTTTGCCGCACGTTCAATTTCAACGCCGGATACTGCAGCATCTTTGAGGCGATTATAAATATATTCACGAATTTTAATATCTTCATGTAATAGTTCTGCATAATCTTTATCTGCGTACCATTTGGATTCCCAATCACGAATAATCCCGACACGCAAACCGATAGGATTAACTTTTTGACCCACTCATTATCCCTCCTTTTTTTCTGATAGCACAATTGTAATATGGCTAGTACGTTTATTAATTTGTGAAGCACGTCCTTGTGCACGCGGACGGAAACGTTTCAATGTCGGACCTTCGTCAACATATGCTTTTGAAACAACTAAATTGTTTACATCCATTTCGTAGTTATGTTCAGCATTCGCAATAGCAGAATTTAATACTTTTTCAACGATTGGGGATGCAGCTTTAGGTGTGAATTTTAAAATAGAAATTGCTTCACCGACTTGTTTTCCTCGAATTAGATCAACGACTAAGCGAGCTTTACGAGGTGCAATACGAACTGTTCTAGCAACAGCTTTAGCTTCCATGGATTTGCCCTCCTCTCATTAACGTCTTGTTTTCTTATCATCACCGGCATGGCCTTTATAAGTACGAGTTGGTGCAAATTCACCAAGTTTATGACCCACCATATCTTCGGTAATGTAAACCGGTACATGTTTACGTCCATCATATACTGCAATCGTATGCCCTACAAATGACGGGAAAATCGTTGAACGACGAGACCATGTTTTAATTACTTGTTTTTTACCACTTTCATTTAATACATCTACTTTTTTCAGAAGATGTTCATCTGCAAAAGGACCCTTTTTTAAGCTACGACCCATGTTTGAACCTCCCTTCTTAATTGCCCTACGGTTCTATCATCGAACCGTAGCCAAATCATTTTATTTTTTACGACGACGTACGATAAACTTATCTGACTTATTATTTTTCTTACGAGTTTTATATCCAAGTGCAGGTTTACCCCAAGGAGTCATTGGAGATTTACGTCCAACAGGAGCTTTACCTTCACCACCACCGTGTGGATGGTCATTCGGGTTCATTACAGATCCGCGTACAGTTGGGCGTTTGCCTAACCAGCGGGAACGACCTGCTTTACCGATATTTATAAGTTCATGTTGTTCATTTCCAACTTGACCGACTGTTGCACGGCAAGTACCAAGAACCATACGAACTTCACCGGATGTTAAGCGAACTAGTACATATTTGCCTTCTTTACCGAGCACTTGTGCACTTGCTCCGGCAGAACGAACTAATTGACCGCCTTTTCCGGGTTTTAATTCAATGTTATGAATTACGGTACCAACCGGAATGTTTGCCAAAGGTAGAGCATTTCCAACTTTAATATCCGCATCCGGACCGGATTCAATATCCATTCCGACTTCTAATCCTTTTGGTGCAAGAATATATCTTTTTTCTCCATCATGATAATGGATTAAGGCGATATTTGCAGATCGATTCGGATCATATTCAATAGTGGCAACGCGTCCGAGTATGCCATCTTTGTTACGTTTAAAATCAATCACACGGTATTGGCGTTTATGTCCACCGCCTTGGTGACGAACAGTTAACTTACCTTGGTTATTACGGCCTGCCTTTTTGTTTAACGGACGTAACAATGATTTTTCCGGTTTATCTGTAGTAATTTCCGCAAAATCGGAAACCGTCATATTACGCCGACCATTTGAGGTAGGTTTATAATGTTTAATCGCCATTTATTTTCCCTCCTTTTCAATTACTTAAGCTTGAAAGATTTCAATCTCTTGACTATCTTCCGTTAATTTGACAATTGCTTTTCTACGTTTATTTGTAAAACCGGTATATCTGCCCATTCTTTTGAACTTACCTTTGTAGTTCATAATGTTAACTTTTTCTACTTTAACACCGAAAATTTCTTCAACGGCTTGTTTTACTTGGGTTTTATTCGCTCTGACATCTACTTCAAATGTATATTTTCTATCGTTCAAATCGTTCATAGAGCGTTCAGTAATGACGGGGCGCTTGATTACATCACGTGCATCCATTATGCTAGCACCTCCTCTACTTTTCTGGCAGCATCTTCTGTCATGATTAACTTTTCATGGCCAATAATATCTAATACATTAACCGCATTTGAGCTGACAACTTTTACACCAGGGATATTTCGCGCAGATAATACTGCATTTTCATTAGTATCACTTGTTACAATAAGTGCTTTTGTATCCACTGACAGATTTTTTAGAACAGTTACAAAATCTTTTGTCTTTGGTGCTTCAAATGTTAATTGATCAAGTATCACAATATTGTTTTCTTGTACTTTTGTTGATAAAGCCGATTTTAATGCTAAGCGACGCACCTTTTTCGGAAGTTTATATGCATAACTACGCGGTACTGGGCCAAATACTGTACCACCCCCACGCCATTGAGGTGCGCGAATTGAGCCTTGACGAGCACGGCCTGTTCCTTTTTGTCTCCATGGTTTACGACCACCGCCGCGAACTTCGGAACGATTTTTTACTTTTGCAGTTCCTTGTCTCTGAGAAGCTCGCAAACTAATGATCACTTCTGACATGACATGTTTATTCGGTTCAATACCAAATACGGAATCATTCAGTTCGATTTCTCCGACTTGTGATCCGGCTTGGTTATACACAGTTACTTTTGGCATTCCTATGTCCTCCTTTCCTCTTTAATTTATTTTGCTTTTATCGCCGTTCTAATTTTCAAGAATGATTTTTTTGGACCAGGAACATTTCCTTTAATTAATAGAAGGTTTCTATCTGTATCCACCTTGACAATTTCCAGGTTTTGAATGGTAATTTGTTCTCCACCCATACGACCCGGTAATTCTTTAGATTTGAATACACGGTTTGGAGCTATTGGCCCCATTGAACCAGGACGACGATGATAACGAGAACCGTGTGACATTGGTCCACGTGATTGTCCGTGCCGTTTAATAGCACCTTGGAATCCTTTCCCTTTGGAAATTCCGGTTACATCGACAATCGTACCTTCTTGAAAAATATCTGCTTTGACTTCTTGACCAATTTCATATTCTTCTATATTTACATCTCTAATTTCACTGATGAAGCGCTTAGGAGCGGTATTTGCTTTGGCAACATGGCCTTTTTCAGGCTGATTTGCCAATCTTTCAGGTTTATCTTCATAACCTAATTGAATTGCATTATAACCGTCTGTTTCAACAGTTTTCTTTTGAAGAACGACGTTAGGTGTTACGTCAACAACTGTAACAGGGATAAGATCGCCGTTTTCCAAGAAAATTTGAGTCATACCAATTTTTCTTCCTAAGATTCCTTTGGTCATCAGTCACACCTCCTAAATTTTAAAGTGAATTGATTATAATTTAATTTCAATATCAACACCGGATGGTAAATCCAATCTCATCAAAGCATCAACAGTTTGTGGAGTTGGATTCACGATGTCGATCAAACGTTTATGTGTACGCATTTCGAATTGTTCTCGGGAATCTTTATATTTGTGTACCGCACGTAAAATGGTATAAACTGATTTTTCAGTTGGCAACGGAATCGGACCACTTACTGATGCTCCGGAACGTTTTGCGGTTTCCACAATCTTTTCTGCTGATTGATCAAGAATACGATGATCATATGCTTTTAATCGGATACGAATCTTTTGTTTTGCCATTATTTTCCCTCCTTTTCGCCTAATTGCTAGACTTCTCCATGAAAATTTCCTGCACACATGCCATGGCAAAGCGGCCGGGTGTGTCAGCAACCTCTCACTTCATCGCTAATAAAAGTCAACATTTGATATTATACATAAAAAGTATAACGAATGCAACCTTTTTCCAAAGTTATCTGTAACAAAACCTCTACTATTATACATAGAACATAACCTTTTTTCAACATCATTAGCATGGTAACTTTTGATAATAATTTGAAGCCGCATATCTGCTTGAAATTTTTTGTTTAAAAAAACAAGACGGATAGATTATCTACCCGTCTTTCGTCTGATCGAAATGATTTTTATTTTTCGATAGAAGCAACAGAGCCTGCTCCGACTGTACGTCCACCTTCGCGAATTGAGAATTTTGTACCTTCTTCAATAGCGATCGGTGCAATCAATTCTACTGTCATTTCAACATTGTCGCCAGGCATAACCATTTCTACGCCTTCAGGTAATTCAATGATGCCTGTAACATCTGTTGTACGGAAATAGAATTGCGGACGATAGTTTGAGAAGAATGGAGTATGACGTCCACCTTCTTCTTTTGTTAATACGTAAACTTGTGCTTTAAATTTTGTATGTGGTGTAATTGTTCCTGGTTTAGCAAGTACTTGACCACGTTCAACTTCATCACGAGCAACCCCACGAAGAAGTGCACCGATATTGTCACCGGCTTCTGCTTGGTCTAATAATTTACGGAACATTTCAACACCAGTTACAGTTGTTTGTTTTGGTTCTTCTGAAAGACCAACGATTTCAACAACGTCACCAACTTTTAACTCACCGCGTTCTACACGACCGGTTGCAACTGTACCACGACCAGTGATTGAGAATACATCTTCAACCGGCATCATAAATGGTTTATCAGTTTCACGTTGTGGAGTTGGAATGTATTCATCAACAGCTTCCATTAATTCAAGGATTTTACCTTCCCATTCTGCGTCTCCTTCAAGAGCTTTTAAAGCAGAACCTTTAATAACAGGGATATCATCACCCGGGAAGTCATATTCTGATAACAGGTCACGAACTTCCATTTCAACTAATTCTAATAATTCTTCATCGTCAACCATATCGCATTTGTTTAAAAATACAACGATGTAGGGAACACCTACTTGACGAGAAAGAAGAATGTGTTCACGAGTTTGTGGCATTGGACCGTCAGCAGCAGATACAACAAGGATTGCTCCGTCCATTTGAGCTGCACCAGTAATCATGTTTTTAACATAGTCAGCATGTCCTGGGCAGTCAACGTGTGCATAGTGCCGTTTGTCAGTTTCATATTCAACGTGTGCAGTAGAAATCGTGATTCCACGAGCTTTTTCTTCAGGAGCACCGTCGATTTGGTCATATGCACGAGCTTCTGCTTTCCCTTGTTTTGCAAGAACAGCAGTAATTGCTGCAGTTAAAGTAGTTTTACCATGGTCAACGTGTCCGATAGTACCAATATTAACATGTGGTTTTGAACGATCATATTTAGCTTTAGCCATTAGGATATATCCTCCTTTAATTTTAAAATTTACAAAATATATTATGTAGCTCTGGAAAGGTGGTTAAACCATTTCCATCGCATTTGTAACCTTCAATAGTAGTTATACAAGATTCACTTTACAAAATCAATTATTGACCGCTATTTTTTTTAATTATTTCTTCAGCAATTGATTTTGGTACTTCTTCATAGTGATCCGTAAACATTGTAAAAGTACCGCGTCCTTGTGTGTTGGAACGCAATGAGGTTGCATATCCAAACATTTCGGCAAGAGGAACCATTGCACGAACAACTTGTGCGTTCCCCCGGGCTTCCATTCCCTCAACGCGACCACGACGAGAAGTAATATCGCCCATAATATCGCCCAAGTATTCTTCCGGAATAACAACTTCCACTCTCATAATTGGTTCCAGTAATACAGGGTTACATTTTTTAGCGGCATTTTTCAAAGCAAGTGAAGCCGCAACTTTAAATGCCATTTCGCTAGAGTCAACATCATGATAAGAACCATCAAATAATTTTGCTTTAATGTCAACTAAAGGATAACCGGCAATGACACCGTTTTTCATTGCATCTTCAAGTCCTGCTTGAACGGCTGGTATATATTCGCGTGGAACAACCCCACCGACAATTGCATTTTCAAATTCAAAGCCTTTACCTTGTTCATTCGGTGAGAACTCGATCCAAACGTGACCATATTGTCCACGTCCACCGGATTGGCGAACAAACTTCCCTTCAACTTGAGCTGAAGTAGTAAATGTTTCACGATATGCAACTTGTGGAGCACCCACATTTGCTTCTACCTTAAATTCACGGCGCATACGATCGACGATAATATCAAGGTGAAGTTCACCCATACCTTCGATGATGGTTTGACCTGTTTCTTGGTCTGTATGTGCACGGAATGTCGGGTCTTCTTCTTGAAGTTTTTGTAATGCTGTACTCATCTTGTCTTGGTCAGCTTTCGATTTTGGTTCAATCGCAACAGAGATGACCGGTTCCGGGAATTCCATAGATTCTAAAATAACCGGATTTTTTTCATCACAAAGGGTATCGCCGGTTGTTGTATCTTTCAAACCAACCGCTGCAGCAATGTCGCCGGCATGAACTTCCGGAATTTCTTGACGGTGATTTGCGTGCATTTGCAGAATACGCCCAATCCGCTCACGTTTCCCTTTTGTAGAGTTCAGTACATAAGAGCCGGATTGCAATGTACCCGAGTAAACACGGAAGAATGTCAGTTTACCAACATATGGATCGGTCATTACTTTAAATGCTAATGCAGAGAAAGGCTCATTGTCATCTGCATGACGTTCAACATCTTCATCCGTATCCGGAATAATACCTTTGATAGAAGGTATGTCAATCGGTGATGGCAGATAGTCGACTACTGCATCCAGCATCAACTGAACACCTTTGTTTTTAAACGCTGAACCGCAAAGTACCGGGAAGAACTCAACACTTAAAGTTGCTTTACGAATACCTGCTTTCAGTTCTTCAACTGTAATTTCTTCACCTTCAAGATATTTCATCATTAAGTCTTCATCAAGTTCAGCAACAGCCTCAATTAATTTGTTGCGATATTCCTCAGCTTGGTCTTTATACTCGTCAGGAATTTCTCCATCAGTAATTTCAGTACCAAGATCATTTGCATAAAATACAGCTTTCATTTCAACTAAATCGATGATACCGTTGAATTGATCTTCGGCACCCATCGGCAACTGAATCGCATGGGCATTTGCTTGCAAACGATCATGAAGTGTATCGACTGAATACAAGAAATTGGCCCCGATTTTATCCATTTTATTTACAAAAACAATTCTCGGTACCCCGTATGTTGTTGCTTGACGCCATACAGTTTCTGTTTGTGGTTCAACACCGGATTGGGCGTCAAGAACAGTCACTGCACCGTCTAGTACACGTAAGGAACGTTCAACTTCAACAGTGAAGTCTACGTGTCCCGGGGTGTCGATAATATTTACACGGTGACCTTTCCATTGTGCTGTCGTAGCAGCAGAAGTAATGGTAATCCCCCGTTCTTGTTCTTGCTCCATCCAGTCCATTTGGGAAGCACCTTCATGGGTTTCACCAATTTTATGGATCCGGCCAGTGTAAAATAGGATGCGTTCGGTTGTTGTTGTTTTTCCTGCATCGATATGTGCCATGATTCCAATATTACGAGTGTTTTCTAAGGAGAACTCTCTTGGCATCCATATTTCTCCTTCCTTGTTATAATTATTAAAAAGTTAATTGCAAAAATCGTATACTTAATAATAGAAGTAATGATTTACCAACGATAGTGAGCAAACGCTTTGTTTGCTTCAGCCATTTTATGTGTATCTTCACGTTTTTTCACGGAAGCACCTGTATTATTTGCAGCATCCATGATTTCGTTGGCTAAACGTTCTTCCATTGTTTTTTCTCCGCGAAGACGAGCATAGTTTACTAACCAGCGTAAACCTAATGTTGTTCGACGGTCAGGGCGAACTTCTACAGGCACTTGATAGTTCGCACCACCTACACGGCGGGCTCTTACTTCTAATACCGGCATAACATTTTTAAGAGCTTGTTCGAAAACTTCCATTGGCTCTTTTCCGGTCCGCTCACGGATAATATCAAATGCTTTATAAAGGATTGTTTGAGCTTTTCCTCTTTTTCCATCAATCATAATTTTATTTACTAAACGTGTTACTAGTTTTGAATTATAAATCGGATCCGGTAACACATCTCTTTTCGCAACTGGGCCTTTACGTGGCATTACCTTATTCCTCCTTTCAAAAGATAATCAACTTAAAAATGGTTTATTATTTCTTCTCTTTCGGACGTTTTGTACCGTATTTCGAACGACCTTGTTTACGGTTTTCTACTCCTGCCGTATCTAACGCTCCACGAACGATATGGTAACGTACCCCAGGTAAGTCTTTTACACGTCCGCCACGGATTAACACAACACTGTGTTCTTGTAAATTATGTCCGATCCCGGGAATATAAGCTGTTACTTCGATTCCGTTCGTTAGCCGAACACGAGCATATTTACGAAGTGCGGAGTTTGGTTTTTTCGGTGTCATCGTCCCTACACGTGTACATACACCGCGTTTTTGAGGTGATGCAAGGTTCGTTTGTTCCTTTTTAAAACTGTTATAACCTTTGTTTAGTGCAGGAGATTTTGACTTTTCAACAATCGCTTTACGTGGTTTACGAACTAATTGATTAATTGTAGGCATGATTTTTTCCTCCCTTCTTGGTTTTTTAAGCCCACACATCCAGGTGATTCATTTTTGGGCAAAAATAATTTTGTAGTTAAATAATTAACTACAGTAATATTTAATTCATAATAGCAACTGTTGCAGCACGCACGTCTATACCACACGCTTTTCCAAGTTTCTCCATGGAATCTACATAGATAATTGGCACATTTGCCTCATTCGCAATTTTAACAATTTCCGATATGAGTTTCTTATCGGCATCGCTAGCAACGATCACTTCATGAACAGAGCCCGACTTCAGAGCTTTCAAAGTTTGCTTTGTTCCTATTTTTATATTCCTGGCCTGTTTTACTTTTTCATAAGACATCTTATATATCCTCCAAAGCAACAGGATGATTAGGAGCACCTTGAATATATTAGCACCATAAAAATTAAAAGTCAAGTTGTTAATTGAATATTTTTAAATGGGCCGGGATCCGTTCGGACTGATCCCGGCACGTTTCATTTTTATTCGACAATTACCGGTTCTTCAATATCTTTCATTTTTTTGAACTTAGTTTTCCGATATACTTGCATTCCTGTACCGGCTGGAACAAGTTTCCCGATAATAACATTCTCCTTTAAGCCGAGTAATTCATCTTGTTTTCCTTTAATGGCTGCATCAGTAAGAACACGGGTTGTTTCTTGGAATGATGCCGCCGACAAGAATGAGTCAGTTTCAAGAGAGGCTTTCGTAATTCCGAGCAGTACAGGTTTTCCGGTTGCCGGATTTTTCCCTTCAAGCAATGCTTTTTTGTTCGCTTCGGTAAATTGATGGATATCCATTAGCGTACCCGGTAAAACATCTGTTTCTCCTGAATCGATCACTCTGACCTTACGTAACATCTGGCGAACCATTACTTCGATATGTTTATCGCCGATTTCAACCCCTTGCATCCGGTAAACACGTTGTACCTCATGCAATAAATATTGTTGAACGGTTTGAACATCTGTTACCTTTAATAGTTCTTTCGGATCAATCGAACCTTCTGTTAATTCTTGACCCCGTTTAACCATATCACCTACAGCAACTTTTAAGCGGGCTGTATATGGTGCATTGTATGTCCTTGTTTCAATACTACCGGAAACAACAATTTCTTGTTGACGATCTTTTCCTTCGCTGATTGAAGTGATTTCACCGTCGATTTCAGTAATAACGGCTTGACCTTTTGGATTCCGTGCTTCAAAAAGCTCTTGAACACGAGGAAGACCTTGGGTAATATCATCCCCGGCAACCCCACCGGTGTGGAACGTACGCATCGTCAACTGCATTCCCGGTTCACCGATTGATTGGGCAGCAATAATTCCAACTGCTTCACCGACTTCAACTTCCTGTCCTGTAGCCAAGTTATATCCATAACATTTTTTACATACACCATGTTTTGTATTACATGTAAATGCAGAACGAATCCAAACAGAAGTAATTCCTGCTTTTACAATTTCTTTGGCAATGTCTTCAGTAATTAACTCATTTTGTCCCACGATCACTTTATTTGTTTCCGGATGTCTTACGGTTTTCCTGGAGTAACGTCCGATTAAGCGTTCTTCCAGCGGTTCGATAATCTCTGTTCCATCCATGATTGCAGAAACGTAAATTCCGCGATCTGTTCCACAGTCTTCTTCTCGAATAATGACATCTTGGGCGACATCTACGAGACGTCTCGTTAAATAACCCGAGTCTGCCGTCTTAAGTGCAGTATCCGCCAGACCTTTCCGGGCACCATGGGTAGAGATAAAGTATTCTTGAACAGTCAAGCCTTCACGGAAACTTGATTTAATTGGCAACTCAATGATTCGCCCGGCCGGGTTCGCCATCAAGCCACGCATACCGGCAAGTTGGGTAAAGTTCGATGCATTACCCCGGGCACCGGAATCACTCATCATAAAGATCGGATTGAATTTATCCAACGATTCCATCAGTTTTCCTTGAATTTCATCTTTTGCCGCACTCCAGATGGAAATGACACGATCATAGCGTTCATCTTCCGTTATTAAACCTCTCCGGAATTGTTTTTGTACATTATCAACTTTTCTTTGGGCATCTTCCAAGATTTCATATTTTTGTGGAAGAACAGTGATATCCGCAATACTAATGGTAATACCTGCTTTTGTTGAATATTTAAAACCGAGATCTTTCATGCGATCAAGCATTTTTGATGTTGCGGTTATTTTGTATCGTTTAAACACTTCCGCAATAATTTTTCCTAAATAGCCTTTCTTGAATGGAGAAATCAATTCTCTTTCTTCAAGGATTTCCTTAATATTTGCAGAAGGGTCAACAAAATACTTTGCAGGTGTCTTTTCTTCCAAATTTGAAGTTGTCGGCTCATTTATATATGGGAAAGATTTCGGTAAAATTTCATTGAAAATTAATTTCCCAACCGTTGTTAATAGCAATTTTTTGTTTTGCCCTTCGGTAAATGTTGGGTTTTTCAACGAACCGGCATGAACCGCTACCCTTGTGTGTAAATGGACATATCCGTTTTGGTAAGCAATGAGTGCTTCTTCCCGATCTTTGAAGACCATTCCTTCACCGATTGCCCCTTTTCTTTCTAATGTTAAATAATAGTTACCTAGCACCATATCTTGGGAAGGTGTAACAACCGGTTTTCCGTCTTTCGGATTCAAGATGTTTTGAGCAGCAAGCATGAGTAAACGTGCTTCCGCTTGGGCTTCAGCAGATAGCGGAACATGGACAGCCATTTGGTCACCGTCAAAGTCCGCGTTGTAAGCCGTACAGACTAACGGGTGCAAACGAATGGCACGACCTTCCACCAATGTTGGCTCAAATGCTTGAATTCCCAATCTATGTAGTGTTGGGGCACGATTCAATAAGACCGGGTGTTCTTTAATAACTTCTTCCAACACATCCCAGATTTCCGGACTGAGCCGTTCTATTTTCCGTTTTGCTGATTTAATATTGTGAGCTAAGCCTTTGGCAACAAGTTCTTTCATGACAAACGGCTTAAATAATTCAATGGCCATTTCTTTCGGCAAACCGCATTGATACATTTTTAAGTTTGGACCGACAACGATAACAGAACGCCCCGAATAGTCAACACGTTTTCCGAGCAAGTTTTGACGGAAACGACCTTGTTTCCCTTTTAACATATGGGATAAAGATTTTAACGGACGATTTCCCGGGCCAGTTACCGGTCTGCCGCGACGACCGTTATCAATTAACGCATCGACAGCTTCTTGCAGCATCCGTTTTTCATTTTGAACGATAATGCTGGGAGCACCAAGATCTAATAAACGTTTCAACCGGTTATTTCTGTTGATTACCCGACGATATAAATCATTTAAGTCAGAAGTGGCAAAACGACCGCCATCCAATTGGACCATTGGACGTAATTCAGGCGGGATTACGGGTAGAACATCAAGAACCATCCATGAAGGATCGTTCCCTGAATTACGGAAGGCCTCAATAACTTCCAACCGTTTAATCGCACGGGTTCTTCTTTGTCCTTGAGCAGTTTTTAGCTCTTCCCTTAAAGTGGCACTTTCCTTTTCAAGATCGACATCTTGGAGAAGTTTTTTAATTGCTTCTGCGCCCATTCCGGCTTGGAATTTATTGCCGTATTTTTCCCGGTAAGAACGGTACTCTTTTTCAGATAGTAATTGTTTCTTTTCTAATGTTGTATTTCCCGGTTCTGTAACGACGTATGAGGCGAAATAAATAACTTCCTCAAGTGCTCTCGGAGACATGTCCAGCACAAGCCCCATCCGGCTTGGAATTCCTTTAAAATACCATATATGTGATATCGGAGCTGCCAGTTCAATATGCCCCATTCTTTCCCGACGAACTTTTGAACGGGTCACTTCAACACCGCAGCGATCACAGACAACACCTTTATATCTTACTCGTTTGTATTTACCGCAATGGCATTCCCAATCTTTTGTCGGACCAAAAATCCGTTCACAAAATAGACCGTCTTTTTCCGGTTTTAATGTGCGATAGTTGATTGTTTCCGGTTTTTTGACTTCACCGTGTGACCATGAACGAATTTTATCCGGTGAAGCCAGACCAATTTTCATATATTCAAAGTTATTTACGTCTAGCAAGGGGTCGACCTCCTATTCATAAGGGTAATTCCCAATTTGGTTCATTACAGGGAAAGAAAAACCCAATACACAGGCTCTCGATTTAAAATGAGATCTGTAAGTATTGAGTTTTTTTTCTTTTTTTACTCGGTGACACCTACTTTTTCAGATTCTTGATTATTGTTTTCGGATTGTATATTTAAAGCATCTGCTTGTTGAAAATCATCATCATCTTCTAAGTCCTTCATGTCAATTTCCTGTTGGTTTCCGGAAAGGATTTTGACATCCAAACCTAAACTTTGCAATTCTTTCATCAACACTTTGAAAGATTCCGGAACACCCGGTTCAGGAACATTCTCGCCTTTAACGATAGCTTCGTATGTTTTTACCCGACCAACAATATCGTCCGACTTAACGGTTAAGATTTCTTGAAGCGTATATGCCGCTCCATAGGCTTCTAAAGCCCACACTTCCATTTCACCAAAACGTTGTCCACCAAACTGTGCTTTTCCGCCCAGCGGTTGTTGGGTAACTAACGAGTAAGGACCTGTTGAGCGAGCATGCAATTTGTCGTCAACCATATGTGCCAGTTTAATCATATACATGATACCGACAGATACACGGTTATCAAACGGTTCACCGGTTCTACCGTCATAAAGAATGGTTTTACCGTCGCGGGCAAGACCGGCTTCCTCCAACGTATCCCACACATCATCTTCGGTTGCACCGTCAAAGACCGGTGTAGCAACATGGATGCCAAGTTTCTTTGCAGCAATCCCTAAATGCAACTCTAAAACTTGCCCAATGTTCATCCGTGACGGCACACCTAACGGATTTAGCATGATATCAACAGGGGTTCCATCAGGTAAGTACGGCATATCTTCTTCCGGAAGAATGCGTGAAATAACCCCTTTATTCCCATGTCGTCCGGCCATTTTATCGCCAACACGGATTTTCCGTTTTTGTACAATATATACCCGAACTAATTGATTAACTCCAGGTGGCAGTTCATCGCCGTCTTCCCTATTGAATACTTTTACATCAAGAACAATTCCGCCGCCGCCATGTGGAACGCGCAGAGAGGTATCTCGAACTTCCCTTGCTTTTTCACCAAAGATCGCATGTAGAAGTCTTTCTTCAGCAGTTAATTCCGTAACTCCTTTTGGTGTTACCTTCCCAACGAGAAGATCGCCATCTTTCACTTCTGCCCCAATGCGGATGATTCCACGCTCATCAAGATTACGAAGAGCATCTTCCCCAACATTCGGAATATCTCTCGTGATTTCTTCAGGCCCTAGTTTTGTATCCCTGGATTCAGATTCATACTCTTCAATATGAATAGAAGTATATACATCATTTTTCACCAGACGTTCACTCATGACGATCGCATCTTCATAGTTGTAACCTTCCCATGTCATGAAAGCAACCAGTACATTTCGTCCCAAAGCCAATTCCCCTTTTTCCATGGAAGGTCCATCGGCCAAAATTTCACCTTTTTTGACACGATCACCGACCTTGACAATTGGTCTCTGGTTAAAGCTCATTCCATTATTGGAACGATCAAATTTATGAACTTTATAACGATCCAAGTCACCGCGAACTTCTTGACCATCAATTGTTGAAATACGACGAACACGAATTTGATCGCCTTCAACATGTTCAACGATACCATCATGTTTACAAATAACTGCCGCCCCTGAATCACGAGCACTGACATGTTCCATTCCCGTACCTACAATTGGTGCTTCAGGAACAAGTAACGGAACAGCTTGACGCTGCATGTTTGCTCCCATCAAAGCGCGGTTAGAGTCATCGTTTTCAAGGAACGGAATACAAGCAGTCGCAACGGAAACGACTTGTTTAGGTGAAACATCGATATAATCGACACGGTCAACTGAAACAACTAAGTTTTCACCACGGAATCTTGCAAAAACTTCTTTTTCCAAGAAGTTCCCTTCGTCATCCACTTTCGCATTCGCCTGAGCGACAACATAGTTATCTTCTTCATCCGCTGTCATGTAATGAATTTCATTAGTAACCTTACCAGTCTCGTGATTAACCTTGCGATACGGTGCTTCAATAAAGCCAAATTTATTCACTTTCGCATACGTGGAAAGCGAGTTGATTAACCCAATGTTCGGACCTTCAGGTGTTTCAATCGGGCACATTCTTCCATAGTGTGAATAGTGAACGTCCCGTACTTCCATACTTGCCCGTTCTCGTGTCAAACCACCCGGTCCAAGAGCGGATAAACGTCTTTTATTGGTAAGTTCAGCTAACGGGTTCGTTTGGTCCATGAATTGTGACAGCTGAGAACTGCCAAAAAACTCTTTGATTGCCGCAATTACCGGACGAATATTAATGAGTTGCTGTGGTGTAATTGTGTTCGTATCTTGAATCGACATTCTTTCACGGACAACCCGTTCCATTCTTGATAAACCGATACGGAATTGGTTTTGTAATAATTCACCAACAGAGCGAATCCGGCGATTACCCAGATGATCAATATCGTCCGTTCTACCAACTTGATGAAGCAAATTGAAGAAATAACTAATAGACGAAATAATATCTGCCGGTGTGATATGTTTAATTTTTTCCTTTATACCTGCATTCCCAATAATATTAATTTCTTTATTTTCATCATCATTTGGAGCATAAACTCGAATGGATTGGATTAAAATTTCTTCTTCCAAAACGCCGCCGGTCGGATTAAATCGTTTAAAACCAATTCCTTTTTCGATATAAGGAATAAGTCGATCCAAAGTACGTCGATCTAATACTGTCCCTTTTTCAGCAACAATTTCTCCGGTTTCGGGATCAGCGAGTGTTTCAGCCAAGGTTTGCCCAAACAAACGATTGGAAATATTTAATTTCTTGTTCATTTTATAGCGCCCAACATTGGCTAAATCATACCGTTTTGGGTCGAAAAAACGTGAGATCAATAAACTCTTTGCATTTTCAACGGTTGGCGGTTCACCCGGCCGCAAGCGCTCATATATTTCTATTAATGCTTTTTCCGTGCTATCGGTATTATCTTTTTCCAGCGTATTTCGCAAAAACTCATTATCACCTATTAAATCAATGATCTCTTGATCTGAACCAAATCCTAAAGCACGTAATAATACTGTAACCGGAAGTTTTCGCGTACGATCGATGCGAACGTAAACAACATCTTTCGCATCGGTTTCATATTCGAGCCAAGCACCACGGTTTGGTATTACAGTTGCACTGAAACCACTTCTACCATTCTTATCAACTTTTGCATTATAATAGACACTGGGGGAACGAACCAATTGGGAGACAATGACCCGTTCAGCACCATTAATAATAAAGGTACCTGTTTCTGTCATAAGCGGAAAATCACCCATGAACACATCTTGGTCCTTTACTTCCCCAGTTTCCTTATTAACTAACCGAACTTTTACCCTCAGTGGTGCTGCATATGTAACATCACGTTCTTTTGCTTCATCAACAGAGTACTTTGGTTCTCCCAATTCATAGTCAATGAACTCAAGAGACAAATTACCCGTAAAATCCTCTATCGGGGAAATATCCTGAAACATTTCCCGCAAACCTTCATCAAAAAACCATTTGTATGATGCGGTTTGAATTTCAACAAGATTCGGTAATTCTAAAACTTCACGTATTCTCGCATAACTTCTCCGCTTGCGGTGCCGTCCATATTGAACTAGTTGACCTGTCAACTGATTCACCCCTCAAATCAAACGTTTTGAAAATGCCAAAAATCATTGAAATGCTCTTACTAAGTTATTGTAAAAAGAAAAAAGGGTTTCCTTTGAAAACCACAAAAAATCTAGTCTTATTTATACTATTTTCCCCATTTTTCCATAAAAATATACGAATAATTATGGAAAAATTGGTTATATAGGTAAATACATATTGGCATTAAATTATATTAACATATGCATTAATCAGAGTCAAATTTTTTTGCCTTTAAAATATAATATCCTTTATCCCGTTTTGCAATTGTCACCTCATCATATATTTCTTCCATCACTTTTTTTGCCGATGGGGCGCCCTGCTTTTTTTGGATAACAACCCAAAATTCACCGCCATCGCATAAATGCTGATAGCTTTTTTCTATGATTTCTATCACTACTTTTTTACCGGCACGGATTGGAGGGTTTGTTACGATTGCTGCATAGTTATGCTCAATCACATTTTCAAAAACATCACTTTCAAAAATGTTTACATTATCAATGTGATTTTGTTCCGCATTTTCTTTCGCCAGCTGAATGGCTCTCTCATTAATATCAATCATATGTATTTGTCTGTTTGGATAGGAACGTGCGAGCGCCAAACCGATTGGACCATAACCGCATCCAACATCAAGTATGGTTCCATCAACATCCGGGGGTATAAATGTGTCGATAAGCAATTTTGATCCATAGTCTACCTCATTTTTCGAAAACACACCACGGTCCGTTTTAAAGCGAAACGGGTAGCCTTTTAGCTGACAAGACCAATATTTCGGATCACTGGCTACATCTGGTTTATGGGAATAATAATGATCAACCATGATCATCACCTCAATTCAGTTCTAGGTAGGAAGGGGGAAAGTTTTGTGAAAAAAGCTCGCTATCGTCAGCGAGCTTTTTTTATTTTATATAATCAATCCGAGATGAACTTGCTCAAGTAAATTATTTAACTTCAACGCCTGCTCCAACTTCTTCAAGTTTTGCTTTAATTTCTTCTGCTTCTTCTTTAGAAGCACCTTCTTTAACTGGTTTTGGTGTGTTGTCAACAAGATCTTTTGCTTCTTTAAGTCCAAGACCTGTGATTTCACGAACCACTTTAATAACTTTAATTTTTTGAGCACCGGCTTCAGTTAAAACAACATCAAATTCAGTTTTTTCATCACCAGCAGCTCCAGGAGCAGCTCCGCCAACTACAGCTACAGGAGCAGCAGCAGTTACACCAAACTCTTCCTCAATTGCTTTTACTAAATCGTTTAATTCTAAAACTGACATATTTTTTACAGCTTCAATAATTTGTTCTTTCGTCATCAGTTTTTTCCTCCTAATTTGATAATTTTCATATTAAATAATCGAATGTTTTTAAACCGAACGAACCCTAATCTCTTGCATTAAGAAACATTAAAAAGTTTAAATCATGCAATCTTTATTGAATTATGCACTTTGTTCTTCTTTTTGATCAGCAACTGCCTTTGTAACAAGCGCAAAGTTGCGGATTGGAGCTTGAAGAACGCTAAGCAACATAGAGAGTAAACCTTCTCTTGAAGGAAGTTCAGCAAGAGCTTTAATTTCCTCAACCGAAGATACTTTTCCTTCAATAACGCCTGCTTTCATTTCTAATGCTTCATGTTCTTTTGCAAAGTTATTTAAAATTTTTGCAGGAGCCACAACGTCTTCATTACTGAACGCAATGGCATTCGGACCTGTTAAAACTTCAGTTAAACCGTTTAAATCAACAGCTTCAGCAGCTCTGCGGGTTAAAGAGTTTTTATAAACTTTAAATTCAACCCCTGCTTCACGAAGTTGTTTCCGCAGTTCTGTTACCTCAGCAACATTCAATCCGCGATAGTCAACAACAATGGTTGAAACACTGTTTTTTAGTTTTTCAGCAATTTCTTCCACTAACTGTTTCTTTTGTTCAACAGCACTAGACATACCTACACCTCCCAGTTGATGATTATCACATCTATACCGGCCTGTCTACCAAAAAACCTCCTTGCCGGTAGACAAGGAGGTTTACATAGCCAGTCTTTTCGACATTCGAAATCCTGGTAATCATACGATCTATGTTTATTACCTCGGTAGGAAATTAAGCTCTTGAGGAGCACCTACTGTCTACGGTATAAATGCTTTTATTTCATTGACGAAAAAAATCATAACATATATATGCTTTATCAGTCAACTGTCATTTTTAAACAGTTGTTGGGTCAAGTTTAATTCCAGGTCCCATTGTTGAACTGATTGTTACATTTTTTATATAAGTGCCTTTTGCGGCAGCAGGTTTCGCTTTATTAATTGTTTCAACAATAGTAGCTAAGTTTTCGAGAAGTTTATCATTGTCAAAGGAAATTTTTCCAATTGGAACATGGACATTTCCTGCTTTATCTGCACGATATTCAACTTTCCCTGCTTTAATTTCATTTACAGCACGTGTAACATCAAATGTAACCGTACCTGTCTTCGGGTTTGGCATTAAGCCTTTCGGACCTAACACACGACCCAATTTCCCAACTTCTGCCATCATATCAGGTGTTGCGACGATTACATCAAATTCAAACCAACCTTGTTGAATTTTATTAATATAATCTGCATCACCTACATAGTCAGCTCCGGCAGCTTCTGCTTCTTTTGCCTTATCACCTTTCGCAAAAACTAGCACACGTTGCGTTTTACCGGTTCCGTTTGGAAGAACAACTGCTCCACGGATTTGTTGGTCATTTTTTCTAGGGTCAATGCCTAAGCGAAATGCAACTTCTACCGATGCGTCAAATTTTACATAACTTGTTTTTTTCAATAGTTCAATTGCTTCTTTTGCATCATATGCTTTTGAACGATCAATTAGCTTTACAGCTTCAATATATTTTTTACCTCTTTTAGCCATAGTAATCCTCCTTAACTGTGGTTTTAACGGTTGGGACCTCCCACGAATAGAGGTTGCGACTTAAAAATAAACACTGTTGCCGCAACCCCATACTCTTCATGAAACAATTAATCTTCAATCACAATACCCATGCTGCGTGCTGTACCTTCAACCATTTTCATGGCTGCTTCAACACTTGCTGCATTTAAGTCAGGCATTTTTGTTTCAGCAATTTCACGCACTTTATCACGTTTAACTGTCGCAACTTTTTTACTGTTTGGTTCACCGGAACCAGATTCAATACCAGCTGCTTTTTTGAGAAGTACAGCAGCAGGTGGTGTTTTCGTAATAAAAGTAAACGAACGGTCTTCAAAGACTGTAATTTCTACCGGTATAATCAAACCAGCTTGATCAGCTGTACGAGCGTTGAATTCTTTACAAAATCCCATTATGTTAACGCCAGCTTGACCTAATGCAGGACCGACTGGTGGCGCAGGATTTGCTTTACCTGCTGGAATTTGCAGTTTCACTACTTTGATGACTTTTTTTGCCACGAGACACACCTCCTTAAGTCCGTGATGTGGTAAATGGGTCTATGCCCTCCCACTCTCATTCAATAGCATATATCTTACAACAGCACTAAAACACTGTCAATCTCAATAAAGAGACATACCGACTTAAAAATAGTATCAAATTTCAAGACATTTTTCAAGCTATTCGTTATTATATTTTTTCAATTTGTGAAAAGTCTAATTCTACCGGCGTATCCCGGCCAAACATATTCACTAGTACTTTGATTTTTGCCTTAGCACGGTCGATATCTTCAACAGAAGCTGTAAAGTTGGCAAATGGCCCTTCAATTACTTTTACAGTGTCCCCTACTTCCAGATCAACCTCAATACGTTTTTCTTCAATACCCATCCGTTTTAAAAGTGCGCTAACCTCTTCCGGTAATAACGGTATCGGTTTTGAGCCGGAACCGGTTGAACCAACAAAGCCTGTTACTCCAGGAGTATTACGGACAACATACCAGGAATCATCTGTCATGATCAGTTCCACTAACACATAACCCGGAAATACTTTTTTCTTTACGACTTTGGATTTTCCGTTTTTTATTTCTGTCTCTTCTTCTTCCGGGACGATCACACGAAAGATTTTATCTTCCATCCCCATCGTTTCAACCCGTTTTTCCAAATTTGCCTTCACTTTATTTTCATACCCTGAATACGTATGAACAACATACCAATTTTTTTCCATTGAAGAGGACTATATGTCCTTCCCTCCCTAAATCAAAATATAAGATAAAGAAAACTTAAGCGTCCGAGCCTTTATGAACGACTCGTGACTCGTCGATCACCGAAAAAAATATAATTTTTCGGCTACGATTTATTCGTTGGAAAAGTCATTGTTCTTTCAACTGCGGAGCCTATGCTTTCGAAGCCTTCCTTGCTCTACACAGCATTCCTTGTGCACTTATATTGAAAACTTAAAATTTCCCGCCACAAGCGAATTCTCATCCTAGCTGGAAATTTATACTTTACTAACGTATAATGAAAAAACCCGACAACCGGGTTTTACACTGTTCATTACCATTATAACAAAGGATGAACATGTTATTCACTTATTAAGGTAATAACTCAATAATTTGTGTTAAACCTAGATCTACTAAAGTGAAAAAAATTGTAAAAAAGATAAGTGTTGTAATTACAGTAATCGTATACTTGGTCAATTCTTTCCGGTGCGGCCATCGAACTTTACGCATTTCTACGATAACATTATGGAAAAACTTGCTGATCCTTTGCATGTCAAACCTCCAAAATTGGGAAATTACTAGGTTTATGCTTGTCTATGAACTGTATGTGTTTGGCATTTTGGACAATATTTTTTTAACTCCAGACGTTCGTCTTTGCTATCATTTGTTTCCGTCGTCCGGTAATTCCTACACCCACATACCGAACATGCTAATACTATTTTTTTAGGCATCTACACACACCATCAATCTTTAATCTAAACTACTCTATCTTTCAAACTTTAACATGTAACCGGTTATTATGTCAATGTCTCTTGAATGTCCTGTCGCGGTTTTTCTTGTGGAACTGAACAATAAAACTAGTCCAAAGTTATTGACCCGGATGTTTTATTCTTATTCTATAAAATTACAAACCCTTCATCGGCGTTTCCCTGGATTCTAAGTATTTTTCCAGTTTCCGTTTCACTCTTTGTAAAGCATTATCAATTGACTTGACATGTCGATTCAACTCTCCGGAAATTTCCTGATAGGATTGCCCGTCCAAATATAATGCTAAAACTTCCCGCTCCAAGTCACTTAACAACTCTGCCATTTTTATTTCAATATGATCAAATTCTTCCTGATTAATAATTAGCTCTTCCGGATCCAATGATTTTGTTTCTGTCAACATATCCATTAAAGTCCGATCTGATTCTTCGTCATAGACAGGCTTGTCCAATGATACATAAGAATTGAGGGGAATATGCTTTTGCCGCGTTGCCGTTTTAATTGCCGTAATAATTTGCCTTGTAATGCACAATTCCGCAAACGCTTTAAAAGACGACGACTTATCATCTTTATAATCCCGGATGGCCTTAAATAATCCGATCATACCTTCCTGAACAATGTCTTCACGGTCAGCACCAATTAAAAAATACGATCTTGCTTTGGCTCGGACGAACTGACGATATTTATGGATTAAATAATCAAGTGCCTCACTATCTCCTTTGTGAACCATTTCAACGAGTTGCTCATCATCCATATTGCCAAACTGAAGATTACCGTATATTTTACCCTTTTCCCTCAAGAACATCACCCCGGCCACTCAGTTGTTAGGTACATTATACATTAGCAATTTTTATAGCGTCAACATCATTCATTCGCCTCTTCTGAATCTTTCAAAAAAATCAAGCACTTCCTTCGTTAAAGGTATTTTGGAAATTGGCCGTTCATGCTTAATTTCATCCACATTTTTTGAAATCTTTTTTTCTATTTCTTTAATTTCATTATACAATTCCCGGGCAGATTTACGAAATGCTCCCTTGCCAAAAATTTGCCCTTGCTCAGCATAATCAGATGTCGCGACAAATACTTTTGTTGTACGGTTAACCAACTGATTAGCCAATTTTTCAATTCTTTCGTCTGCCGTTTCCTTTTCCTTAGTAAAAATAATCTCGATATTAAAATTTCTATATTTCCGTTCTAAGCCTTTTACAATATAGGCATCAAAAACAATGATGACTTTGACTCCGGTAAACCCTTGGTATTCAGCCATTTTTTCAATTAGTAAATCCCTTGCAGCTGCTAAATCTTTATTCTTTAATTTCTGCAATTCTGGCCATGCTCCGATCATGTTATATCCATCAACAATAAGAATATCCATGGGTTTTACCTTAACGGACTACGTTTTCGATAAATTTCATACATTAGCAGTGCCGCTGCTACCGATGCATTCAAGGAAGTGACATGACCTCTCATTGGTAATTGCAGAAGAAAATCACATTTTTCTTTATGTAATCGGCTGATCCCTTTTCCTTCACTGCCGATGATAAGGGCAATCGGCAAGACTCCATCAACATCCCGGTAATCCATGTCTCCTTTGGCATCTGTTCCGGCAATCCATACTCCTTTTTCTTTCAGTTCATCTATGATCCGGGTAATATTTGTTACTCTTACAACAGGAATATGCTCAATTGCTCCGGTCGAAGCCTTTGCCACAGTTGCTGTCAAACCAACTGATCTTCGTTTTGGAATAATGATGCCATGGACCCCGCAGGCATCTGCCGTACGCATAATGGAGCCCAAATTATGCGGATCTTCAATTTCATCCAAGATGAGGAAAAAAGGGGGTTCATTTTGCTCTTCTGCCCTTCTGAACAGTTCATCAAGTTCATAATATTGATAAGCGGCAACTTGAGCAACTACTCCTTGATGGTTGCCGTCCACCATTTCATCAAGCTTTCTTCTAGGTACAAACTGAATAATTAATTGATTTTCCTTTGCCGCTTTAATAATTGGTTGCATCGCCCCTTTTTGGGAACCTTCGCCTATCCATATTTTATTTATATCCCGCTTTGCCTTGATTGCCTCCAAAACAGGATTTTTTCCAATAATAAAATCATCCATGTTGATCACCTATTCTTTCTTCTACTTTCATAAAAGCTTGCTGGATTAATTCCTCCAAACGAAGGAAGTTTTGCGAGAGAAAATGATACCCAAGCAATGCTTCAAAGGCAGTGCTATAACGATAGGTTTGAACATCCGTATTTTTAGGGGTTGTATGACTTTTCGCATTTCTTCCTCTTTTGACAACGGCCAATTCCTCTTCAGTCAGATATTCATCGTTAATAAAAGCATGGATAATAAAGTTTTGTGCTTTTGCCGATACATATTGAATCGCTTTTTTCTGTAAGATATTCGGTTTTACTTCCCCTTTTTTTAATAAGTGACGCCTGACATATACTTCATAGACGGCGTCACCCATGTAGGCAAGGGCAAGACTATTTAAGCTTTTTGGGTCTCGAACATAATCACTTATCAGCATACGTTAACTCCTTTTCCAACGCGTTCCTTGAGGGGTATCTTCCAAAACGATGTTCATCTCTTTTAATTGGTCACGAATTTGATCGGCTGTATGAAAATCACGATTTTTTCTCGCTTCATTTCTTTTTGTAATCAATTGTTCAATTTCCTCATCCAGTAATTGGTCTTTGGTCAGTTCCAATCCTAAAACATTAAAAAATTGTTCAAATGTCTCTAAAAATTTACGAATCACAACTGGCGATGTATTTTTTTCCATCAAATAATAATTTGCCAACTTGGATACCTCAAACAGAACCGATATTGCATTGGCTGTATTAAAGTCATCATCCATTTCCTCAATAAATTGATTATGGAAGTTTGCAATTTGATCGAGCCATTTTTGGTCATCTTCTACTAAGTTTGTACTCGCCTCCAAGCGATGTTTTAAGTTTTGGTACGACGTTTGTAAGCGTTCCAATGCTGATTTTGCGTTGTTCAATAATTCTTCACTGTAATTAATCGGATGCCGGTAATGAACCGACAGCATAAAAAAGCGTAATACATTCGGGTCATGCTGCGTAATAATGTCATGAACAAGCACAAAGTTTCCTAACGATTTGGACATTTTTTCGTTATCAATATTAATATAGCCATTATGCATCCAATAATTTGCAAAAGGTTTTCCCGTTAAACTTTCCGATTGAGCGATTTCATTTTCATGGTGTGGAAATGTCAAATCCTGCCCCCCGGCATGAATATCAATCGTATCACCGAGATATTCCCTTGCCATTGCCGAGCATTCAATATGCCAACCCGGTCGGCCTTTTCCCCATGGACTTTCCCAGTATACTTCACCGGGTTTTGCCGCTTTCCAAAGAGCAAAATCCAGCGGGTCCTGTTTTTTCTCGCCTACTTCAATTCTTGCACCAAGTCGTAAATCATCAATTGATTGATGAGATAACTTTCCGTATTCTTGGAATTTCTTCGTCCGAAAATACACATCCCCATCCGATTCATAAGCAAAATCTTTATCAATGAGGCCTTTAATAAAATGGATGATAATATCCATATTTTCAGTAACCCGCGGATGATGTGCAGCCTTGAGGCATCCGAGAGCAGCGATATCTTCAAAATAAGCCCGGATAAACCGGTCGGCCAAAGAAAACACATCTTCATTATTTTCGTTCGCTGCTTTGATAATTCGATCATCCACATCGGTAAAATTCGATACATACTTCACTTCATAACCACGAAACTCTAAATAGCGACGTACCGTATCAAAAACGATCGCGGGCCGTGCATTGCCGATATGAATATAATTATAAACGGTCGGCCCGCACACATACATCTTTACTTTTCCTTCTTCTATCGGTTTAAACACTTCTTTTTTCTGCGTCAATGTATTGTAAATTCGAATGGACATCTTCTAAACTCCTTTCCTTCTTTAGCCGTTCGATTTCATCTTTGAGTTCATTTATTTGTTGTTGCATCGATTTGCAAATGTCGGCTATCGGATCAGGCAAGTCCGTATGATTCAGATCTTTCTTTATTTTCACACCATCTTGAACAACTACATGCCCGGGAATTCCTACCACAGTTGCGTTCGGAGGAACATCTTTTAATACGACCGAACCGGCACCAATTTTTGAATTTTCGCCAATGGTGATTGAGCCGAGCACTTTCGCACCGGTAGCAACCAGCACATTATCTTTCAATGTCGGGTGTCTTTTCCCTTTTTCTTTACCTGTCCCTCCAAGTGTTACACCTTGATAAATGGTTACATTATCGCCAATTTCGCAAGTTTCCCCAATAACTACACCCATCCCATGATCGATGAAAAGGCGTCGACCGATTTTTGCTCCCGGGTGGATTTCAATACCGGTCAAAAACCGGCTGAATTGTGAAATAAATCTAGCCACAAAAAATAATTTTTTCTTAAAAAACCAATGAGCAATCCGATGGAACCAAATGGCATGTAATCCTGAGTAGGTCAAAATTACTTCCACATAACTCCTGGCTGCAGGGTCCTGATCAAAAACAACTTCAATATCTTCTTTCATCCTTTTAAACATCATCTCACCCTCTTTGGCTAGAATCTCTTTCCCTTTTTGCTTTTCTAAAAATTAAAAACGCCCCTGTCACAAGGACAGAGACGCTAATTTTGCGCGGTTCCACTCTGTTTGGACCAATTTTATAGAAACAGCAAATGAAGGTTTATGGTCCCAACTCTGTCCTAATAACGGTAGGATGCCGCCTTTACCTACTCCAATGATTGTTTCAACAAAGGACTCCGGGGTGCATTTCAATAACCATAACTTTAGACCACTCTCAGCTTATGTGATCCTCTCTGAAAAAGTATCATTATTTACTTCTCCCCGTCACAGCTTTCATTTTATTCTCTTTGTACATTTACTATATTACATTTTTATAAAAAAGTTAACTTAAAATGTTTTGGATCCGTTTTTTTACTGTTTCTTTGCCTAATAACTCGATTGTATTCGGTAGTTCCGGTCCATGTTCTTGACCTGTAACAGCAACACGGATTGGCATAAACAATTTTTTACCTTTTTGACCGGTCGCTTTTTGAACCCGTTTGATTGCAGCTTTAATTTCCGCAGCTTCGAATGGCTCTAAATCCTCCAGTTCTTGTAAAAATGCCCGTAATACTTCAGGTACTTGTTCTTCACTTAAGATTGCTTTTCCAGTTTCATCATAGCTGATTTCCTCTTTGAAGAAAAGCTCGGACAATGAAACAATCTCCGCCCCATAACTCATTTGTTCTTGATAAAGAGCAACCAGTTTATTCACCATTTCCAATTGTTCGGGGCTTGGATTTTCAGGAACACGTCCTGCGTTCACTAAATGTGGCAATGCCAATTCTACAACTTTTTCAACCGGAAGTTTTTTCATGTATTGGTTATTCATCCAAATCAATTTTTGTCTGTCAAAAACAGCAGGTGATTTGGAGAGGCGAGCCGGGTCGAATATCTCGATTAACTCTTCCTTGGAGAAAATTTCCTCTTCTCCAACCGGTGACCAGCCTAATAATGCAATAAAATTAAATAATGCTTCCGGTAAATAGCCGAGCGCTTCGTATTGTTCGATAAATTGAATAATCGATTCATCCCGTTTACTCAATTTTTTATGATTTTCATTAACAATCAATGTCATATGTCCAAAAGTTGGAGGTTCCCATCCAAACGCTTCATAAATCATTAATTGTTTCGGTGTATTGGAAATATGATCGTCACCGCGAAGAACATGACTGATTTTCATTAAATGATCATCAATAGCCACAGCAAAATTGTATAACGGCATCCCGTCTTTTTTGACAATGACAAAATCCCCGATATCTTCAGACGCAAAGGAAACTTCCCCCTTGACGATATCATTGAAGCGATAAACTTTTCCTTCCGGGACACGGAAACGAATACTTGGTTTTCGTCCCTCCGCTTCAAGTCTAGCCTGATCTTCTTTTGTTAAATGACGGCATTTACCGGAATAACGCGGTGCTTCTCCACGGGCAATTTGTTCTTCCCGTTCTTTTTCTAATTCTTCTTCCGTGCAATAACACTTATAGGCTAATCCTTTTTCCAGTAAATCCTCATAATATTTTTTATAAATGTCGAGTCGTTCTGATTGCCGATACGGTCCATATTCACCACCGACATCAACACTTTCATCCCAGTCCATACCAAGCCATTTTAAATATTTTAGCTGACTTTCTTCCCCGCCGACAATATTCCGCTTTTGATCCGTATCCTCTATCCGAATAATAAATTGACCCTTTTGATTACGGGCAAATAAATAATTAAAAAGTGCCGTTCTTGCATTTCCGATATGTAAATGACCGGTTGGGCTCGGTGCATATCGAACGCGTATGTCGCTCATTTAAATTTACCTCCAATTATTTATCAATACGTTTTTACTATCGTTAACTTTACTTATTTTACAACAAAAACAGAGATTTGTTATCATCTTAACTTGAATTATTTTAAACCTTTTCTAACAAAACGACAGCCAATGAGGCAATCCCTTCCTCTCTTCCTGTAAATCCGAGCTTTTCCGTGGTTGTTGCTTTAACATTTATTTGTTCTCGTTCAGCTTCCAGAATAGCGGCAATATTTGTTTTCATTAATTCAATATAGGGTGCCATTTTCGGCTTTTGTGCAATAATAGTGGCATCAATATTTACCAGTAGGTAACCTTTATCTTTAATCATTTCCCAAACATTTTTCAATAAAACAGCGGAGTTTGCATTTTTATAAGCATCATCATTGTCCGGGAAATAACTGCCGATATCACCTAAACCAACCGCTCCTAAACACGCATCTGTCACTGCATGTAATAAAACATCCGCATCTGAATGCCCCAAAAGCCCTTTTTCATACGGGATATGTACCCCGCCAATAATTAACGGACGTCCTGCAACTAACTGGTGAACATCATATCCTTGTCCAACACGCAACAAGCCAATCTCTCCTTTTCCTGTTATTCATTCCCTTTTTGTCTTTGAATAATTGCATTGGCAAAAATTAAATCTTCCGGTGTGGTTATTTTAAAATTTTCATAATCTCCTTCAACCACAACAACTTTTCCTCCAAATCTTTCTAACAAACTAGCATCATCTGTCCCTATATATCCATCTTCTTCAGCCTTTTTATGGGCATTCATGATTAAATGGAGTTGAAATGCTTGAGGCGTTTGGATCGACCATAATGTTGAACGATCAATCGTTTCCTCAACAATACGGTTCCTCACTTTTTTGATTGTATCTTTTACCGGAACAGCTAACACCGCTCCCCCGTAGTGATTTGCCTTTTCAACCAGTTGATGAAGATATTTTTGCTTTACAAAGGGTCTTGCCCCGTCATGTATAAGCACAATGCATTCACTTTGCAGCTGTTGCAATCCTTTATATACGCTCTGTTGCCGTTCACTGCCTCCTTCTACCATAGCCGCAATTTTTCTTAATTGAAATTGCTCAACCAAGTCCCTTATTTCTTTTCGATCCTGTTTATGAATAACGAGTGTAATGGATTTACACCAATTGTCCTTTTCAAAAATTTTCAAGGTATGTACAAGTACCGGTATTTCATCAATATAAACAAGCAATTTGTTTTTTTCCATACCCATTCGTTTCCCCGTACCTGCTGCCGGGATGACAACATGATATTCCATTCGTATACTTCCCCTGATCCTCTATATTTTGACTCTTTTCTGTAAGATTGTTGCATTTTGATTGAAAAATAACTTTTAATCACTTCTAACCTCAGGAACGATTTCAAGTTTTATGTATCCGCTTCTGCATCCAATAGCAACAAAATTTTAAAACAGCCTTTTCTTAATATATTAAAATAAGGAGGATCATAATTCAAATTGGATCCTCCTTTCATTAATCTATAAGGCTTTCTCTAATAATTTGGGCTTGGCAAATATCATTCGACCTGCAGATGTTTGCAATACACTTGTTACGAGAACAGTAATTGTTTTACCTATATGATTACGTCCTTCTTCAACAACAATCATCGTTCCGTCATCAAGATAGGCAATTCCTTGGTTATGTTCCTTCCCGTCTTTAATTACTTGGACAATCATTTCCTCACCCGGAAGAACGACCGGTTTAACCGCATTAGCCAAGTCATTAATATTTAGCACGTTTACTTGTTGAAGCTCGCATACTTTATTTAAATTAAAGTCATTGGTAACCACTGTACCATTTGTTAATTTAGCCAATTTTACCAGCTTGCTGTCAACCTCTTGGATATCTTCAAAATCCCCTTCATATATTTCCACTTTAATGGGAAGCTCTTTTTGGATTTTATTTAAAATATCAAGCCCTCTTCTGCCGCGGTTTCGCTTTAGAACATCTGATGAATCAGCAATATGTTGCAGTTCTTCTAAAACAAATTGGGGAATCACAATGGTCCCTTCCAAAAAACCTGTCTGACAAATATCCGCAATTCGGCCGTCAATAATGACACTAGTATCTAAAATTTTTAATTGACCACTACCTTTTTGGGTATTACCATCTGCTACTTTTTTCTTATTTGCCCGATTTTGGAAAATACTTAATAGTTCATCCCGCTTTTTAAAACCTACTTGGAAACCCAGATAGCCAAAAAGCATAGTCAAGATAATCGGGGCAATTTCATTAAGAACAGGTAAGAATACAGCATTTAAGGCATAACTAATCAAAAACGCTACAACCAATCCGAGTATTAATCCTATTGTTCCGAACAGTAAATCCAAAATTGGCGCTTTTATTAATGATTCCTCGACCCACTTAATAAAATTCACAACATATTTAACAGCCCAAAAAGTGATAAGATAAAAGATAATAGCTCCTAGGATTGCAGATACAAAAGGGTTATCAACAAGTGCAAACTGATCTAGGTTTGTCAGATGATATAAAAACGGTAAAAACAGAACACCTAATGTTCCTCCTACAAACAGGAAACAAGTTTGGACAATACGTGTAAGCATAAACTCACCTCCTCGTATAATATACATTATAAACAATTACTAATTTTTGAAACGTTATATAACAGATTTATTTTTTAAATGTAATCAGAATGAAATAGTTATTTTCCAACAGAATCTATCAAAAAATGTAAGGGCACCCAGAACAACTTATTGTTCCTTATATTAAGAAAACAGATCGTTCCTTAATCGAATGCTACTTGAAGCGCTTCATTAATCGTCGCTACCCCAATAATTTGAATAGGTTGGTTAATTTCCCAGCCACCTATATTGTTCCGGGGAATTATTATTCTTTTAAATCCTAACTTTGCTGCTTCCCTTACCCTCTGTTCGATTCGTGATACTCGCCTAATTTCACCTGTTAATCCGACTTCACCGATAAAACAATCGGTTGCCCGTGTCGGTGTGTCCCTGAAACTGGAAGCTATACTAATAGCAATAGCTAAGTCGATGGCCGGTTCATCTAATTTTACCCCACCAGCTGCTTTCAAATAGGCGTCTTGGTTTTGCAATAACATCCCAACACGTTTTTCTAAAACGGCCATGAGTAAAGAAACACGATTATGATCGATTCCAGTTGCCATTCTGCGAGGATTTCCAAATGTTGATGGCGAAATTAAGGATTGGACTTCAACTAAAATCGGTCGGGTGCCTTCCATTGATGCAACTACGGTTGAACCCGAAGAACCCATTGAGCGTTCTTCTAAAAAAACTTCTGACGGATTGGCAACATCATTTAAACCCTCTTCTTTCATTTCAAATATACCAATTTCATTTGTAGAGCCAAAACGGTTTTTTACCGCACGTAAAATTCGAAACGAATGATGTCGTTCCCCTTCAAAATAAAGAACCGTATCAACCATATGTTCTAAAACTCTTGGACCGGCAATAGCCCCCTCCTTCGTTACATGCCCCACAATGAATATCGGAATCCCACTTCTTTTGGCTATTCTCATCATTCCACTCGTACATTCCCTAACTTGAGAAACGGAACCTGGAGCAGAGGTCACATCCGGGTGGTATATCGTTTGGATGGAGTCAATTACTGTAAAATCCGGTTTGATTTCTTGAATTGTTTGTTCAATAAACAACATATCCGTTTCCGAAAGTACGTATAAATTGCCGCTTGTTATTCCTAAACGATCAGCACGCATTTTTGTTTGTTTTACAGATTCTTCACCTGATATATACAGTACTTTCAATCCTTTGGTAGCCAACTGGTTGGAAACTTGTAAAAGTAATGTTGATTTCCCAATCCCGGGATCTCCACCGATTAACACGAGTGAGCCATTGACAATCCCACCGCCTAAAACACGATTCAATTCAACTGAATTAGTTAAAACCCGCGTTTCCTCTTTAGATTCAACCGTTGTAAGAGGAACCGCCTTTCGATCCGATGTCAATGGTGAATGATGAGAAAATCCGGCATGGCGATTGCCTGTTACTTCCTGAATCTCTTCAACAAATGTATTCCATTGTTGACAGTTCGGACAGCGCCCTAACCATTTTGGTGATTCATAGCCGCAAGAATGACAAATAAATTTTGTTTTCACTTTAGCCATCTATATTATTTTCCCCTTAATATAAAAACATTGTTATATTTTTGTATTTTTCTACCTTATTTTCCCATATATAAGGTAACGAGGCAACCTACTAAAGTTGTATTTAGAAAAGTTGCCTCCTAATGTTTATTCCTTCAACTGATATTCATTAAGAGTATACATTTGCTTTTACTTTAAATTCATCCTCTTCAACATCCACAGTAACATGTTGACCGGGCTTCACTGTTCCTCTTAATAATTCCTCAGATAGTAAATCTTCAACATGTTTTTGAATCGCACGGCGTAAAGGTCTTGCCCCGTATTCCGGATCATAGCCTACTTCTGTAATTTTTTCTTTAGCCGAATCTGTTAATGTTAATTCGACACCTTGCTCTTTTAATTGTTTCTTTAATGATTCCAGAAGCAAGTCAACAATTTTTTTCAAATGTTCCCTTTCAAGAGAGTGGAATACAATAATCTCATCAACCCGGTTCAAAAATTCCGGACGGAAAGCCCGCTTTAACTCTTCCATGACACGATCTTTCATGTCTTTATAATCTTGATTTCCATCTTGGACACTGAATCCAACATACTTATTTCTTTTCAATGACTCTACTCCGATATTAGAAGTCATGATTACTATTGTATTCCTGAAATCAACCGTTCTTCCTTTCGAATCGGTAAGACGTCCATCTTCTAATACTTGTAATAAAATATTAAATACATCCGGATGTGCCTTTTCAATTTCATCCAGCAAAATAACGGAGTAGGGTTTTCGTCTTACTTTTTCAGTCAATTGACCGCCTTCATCATAACCGACATATCCCGGTGGTGAGCCGACAAGACGTGATGTGGAGTGTTTCTCCATGTACTCACTCATATCAATCCGAATCATTGCATCTTCGTCACCGAACATTGCTTCAGCTAAAGCCCTTGCTAATTCGGTCTTACCAACACCGGTAGGACCTAAGAAAATAAATGAACCGATTGGACGCTTCGGATCCTTTAGTCCGGCTCTTGCTCTTCGTACAGCTTTGGCAATAGCTTTAACCGCCTCCGTTTGGCCTACGACACGATTATGAAGAATTTCTTCCAGTTTCAATAATTTTTCTGTCTCTGTTTCTGCAATTTTTGATACCGGAATCCCTGTCCAGCTAGACACTACGCTTGCGACGTCTTCAACAGTAACTTGGCTGTTCTCTTTTCCTTGTTTTTCTTTCCATATTTTCTTTGTTTCTTCAAGTTGCTCACGGAGTCTTTGTTCCATATCCCTTAATGATGCAGCTTTTTCAAATTCCTGACTTTGAACCGCCGCATCTTTTTCTTTCCGAACTTCATCCAGCTTTACTTCTAATTCTTTTAAGTTTGGCGGTGTCGTAAAGCTACGGAGACGAACTTTTGAACCGGCTTCATCAATGACGTCGATGGCCTTATCCGGTAAAAAACGGTCGGAAATATATCGATCAGAAAGAGTTACAGCAGCTACAATTGCGTCGTCGGTAATCGCTACCCGGTGGTGAGCCTCATACCGGTCACGAAGTCCTTGTAAAATTTGAATAGATTCTTCTACTGTTGGCTCATCGACCATGATCGGTTGGAATCTTCGTTCTAGTGCTGCGTCTTTTTCAATATATTTTCTATATTCATCAAGGGTCGTTGCACCGATACACTGCAATTCACCACGTGCCAACGAAGGTTTTAAAATATTGGATGCGTCAATTGCACCTTCAGCACCACCCGCGCCAATTAACGTATGCAATTCATCGATAAATAGAATAATATTTCCGGCCTGACGAATTTCGTCCATTACTTTTTTGAGACGATCCTCAAATTCTCCGCGATATTTCGTTCCGGCAACAACGGTCCCCATATCTAAGGTCATTACCCGTTTATTACGTAAAATTTCCGGCACCTCATTGTTGACAATTTGTTGTGCCAGTCCTTCCGCAATCGCCGTTTTTCCGACACCGGGTTCACCAATTAAGACCGGGTTGTTTTTTGTTCGACGGCTTAATACTTCAATAACCCGTTGAATTTCTTTACTGCGACCAATAACAGGATCGAGATTGCCGTCCCTTGCCACTTGTGTTAAATCTCTGGCAAGACTATCCAAAGTTGGTGTGTTTACATTCGTTACACTCCCATTAGAAGCACCCGAATCACTGTTACCTAACAGCTGAAGAACTTGTTGCCGTGCTTTATTTAAACTTACGCCAAGATTGCTAAGTACACGTGCAGCCACACCTTCTCCTTCTCTAATTAACCCGAGAAGAATATGTTCCGTTCCGACATAGGAATGCCCGAGTTTTCTTGCTTCATCCATGGATAGTTCAATAACCTTTTTCGCTCTCGGCGTATATTGGGGAGTTTGTGTTAATTCTTTGCCAACACCAATTAAATTTTCCACTTCTTTTTGTATTTTTTCCGGAGTTAATCCAATTCCAAACAAAGCTTTAGCAGCAATCCCTTCACCTTCCCGGACTAATCCTAACAAAATATGTTCGGTCCCTACATTCACATGTTTTAAACGGATGGCTTCTTCCTGGGAAAGTGCCAATACCTTTTGTGCTCTTTCAGTAAATCGTCCAAATAGCATATATTTACCTCCTTATCAGTTGTTATTTTCCATTTGGAGGCGTTCACGAATCATCGTTGCCCTCCTTACATCTCGCTCAAATGGCCTAAGTCCTCCACCTGCATAAAGTTGTAAAAAACCGGGTTGTGTAAGAATCATTAACTCATTCAAAATATTCCTTGAGATATTTTTTATATATCCGATATCAATGCCAAGGCGCACATCGGACAGACATTGAGCCGCTTCCTTTGTTTCAATAATCCTGCTGTTCATTAGTACCCCTAATGAACGATAAATTTTATCTTCTAATTGAACACCGGATGTTTTAATAATCGCTTCTCTGGCCGCACGCTCCTGATTAACAATCTGTTGAACCACATCATTTAAGTCTATGATAATATCCTGTTCGGATTTTCCCAATGTAATTTGATTGGAAATTTGGAAGATATTGCCTAAAGCCTCGCTCCCTTCTCCATAAATCCCCCGGACAACTAAACCAAGTTGATTAATAGATGGAATCAACTGTCTCATTTGTTGTGTCATGACCAAACCGGGGAGATGCAGCATAACAGAAGCCCGAAGTCCTGTTCCAACATTTGTCGGACAACTTGTTAAATAACCACGCACTTCATTAAACGCATAATCCAAGTGCTGTTCAAGCTGGTCATCAACCGCATTAGCAAGATCAAGAGCTGCTTGTAATTGCAATCCTGATAAAATACATTGTATTCGAATATGATCCTCTTCATTAATCATAATACTAATTTCTTCATTTTGCGATAACAGACATGCACCGGTAATAGACTGATCGGCTAAACTTGGACTAATTAAATGTTTTTCCACTAACACTTGTTTCTGTAAAGGTTGAAGTTCTTCCATTTTTAACAATTCCGCATCTTTTAGCGGATGCAAATTTAAAAGTGGAATAACAGATTCAACTTGTTTTAGGACTTTGTCAGCTTCCTCTTTTGTAAAAATGGTTGGGAATAAGTAATCTTTTAAATTTCTTGCCAGACGAATTCTGGAAGTCAAAATAATGTCAGCCTGGGGACCATCTGCATTCATCCAGGAACTTATCGATTGATTTATAAACCGTTCGATTGACATAGTTTATTCGCCCCCCTCTTGCAATTGTTTCTCATAAAGGCGAATTTCATCCCTTACTTCAGCGGCTTTTTCAAATTCTTCCTTAGCAACTAAGGTTTGTAACGTTTCTTTTAAGATATCAATTTTCTTCCGGATGTTCAGGACTCCACCGGAACGTTGAGGGATTTTTCCATTATGTTTCCAATTTCCTCCATGGAGTCTTCTTAAAAGTGGATTTAATTGTTCTTGAAATGCTTTATAGCAATGTGCACATCCGAAACGTCCAATATTCAAAATTTGATTTAATGTCATTCCACATCTGTCACATTGAATAATTTCGCCGGATTGGATCGGATTATTTTGATTTAATTGTTCTATATTCGAGTTCAAATTGAATAATCCTGCTAATAAATTATTAATTGCAAATCCGGAAGTACCACTAATCATAAACTCTGTACCTTTTTCTTGTGCACAATGTTCACAAAGGTGTATTTCCGTTTTTTCCCCATTAATAATCTTTGTAAAATGCAAGGTTGCAGTCCTTTTTTGACACTCTTGACATATCAACTTAGTTCCCCTGCCTTATGATATTATTCATACTTTAGAGTTAATAACATTGCTTTTAAAATTCTTGCCCTTATTAAATCTCGTTCGGGCAAGTCTAAATAAATTACTGAACGATCCAGTGCACTTAACATTATTTTTTCTTCACGTTCATTAATAACTCCTTCTTTTCGTAATCGATTTATGATATCTGTAGCAGAAGATTGAGGAATTTGATTACCAATGATCGCAAACAATTGGTCGATAAGGTGTTTCTTACTATTCGGTCTAACTTTAATAATCCGAATATATCCGCCACCGCCACGTTTACTCTCAACTAAATAGCCGCGTTCAAGGGTAAATCTTGTATTAATAACGTAATTGATCTGTGAAGGAACACATTGAAATTTACTGGCAATCTCACTGCGTTTAATTTCTAATATTTCTTCTTCACTCATCTCTAATATTTGCTTTAAATATTCCTCAATGATATCCGAAATATTTCTCAAGGTTTCCTCCCTCCAAAAACCTCTTTGTATTATTTTCAAAAACAACAGAAGTTCCTATAATCAATTATATTATTAACTATTGACTTTGACTATATTTGACTTTAATTTATTATATATTTTTTTATTATGAATCGCAAACCAAATAACCATTTTCATTTATAATTTATTTGTTGCCTTTGAAAGTACCTTCTAAACATTGTTTACATAAAATAGCACATGATTTGATTGAAAAGTTGTCTTTCACGATGATTCCTTGAAAAATGCTAAACACATTTTTTGAGCGATAAGTTTTTGGGAAAGACTTTTTAAAGTCCGGGTAAAAGTTATTTCAATTTCTTGGGGTTTCGGGGAATTTATTCAGAGCGTGAGACGTTTTCTAAGGTTTGAGATTATGAAAAATGGTTTCATTCTTTTTTTAAAACTGATTTTGGTAAATGTCATTGGCAAAAGAGATCTTAAGAAAGCATAAACTTGATTGGTAAATACTGCGATCCTTTTATGCCTTTATTCTTAAGATCTCTCCAAATCGAAACCTGAATTAACTTTTTTAAAACAGGGATATTTCTAAATTGATTTAATAATTAGTTTTTAACAATTTCCTGTCCACGAACATTCCATGTAAATGCAAAAACAACTGCTGCGAGTACACATGATATCGTTAACAATATAAAACCTGCGTTCCATCCCGCTGCATCTACAAGGACACCCATTAAAGCATTTGCAGTTACTGTGCCACCTAGGTATCCGAATAATCCGGTTAAACCAGCAGCGGTTCCTGCAGCTTTTTTAGGTACAAAATCAAGTGCTTGTAAACCAATTAACATAACAGGTCCGTAAATTAAAAATCCTATTGCAATTAGACAAGCCATATCAATAATCGGCTTTCCTGCTGGATTAAACCAGTACACAAGAACAGCAACTAAAACTCCAAGAATAAAGACAAAGCCTGCGGGTCCACGGCGCCCTTTAAATACCTTATCTGAAATCCAACCACATAATAACGTACCTGGAATACCAGCCCATTCATATAAGAAGTAGGCAATACTAGATTTATCCATATCAAAACCTTTTTCTTCACTTAAGTACATCGGTGCCCAGTCAAGAACGCCATAGCGTACAAAATAAACAAAAATATTCGCAAATGCTATCGCCCAAACCCACTTATTGTTTAATACATATTTAAATAAGATCTCCTTCGTTGTCAGCTCCTTTTCAAATGTTTCTCGCGTTTTTGTTGGATAATCATTTCGGTATTCTTCAATTGGAGGTAATCCAACAGATTGAGGAGTATCTCGAATTAAGAAATACGAAATAATAGCAACTACAATAGCGATTAATGCTGGGAAGATAAACACTCCTTCAAAACCTGCATTCGAAGCAACTATCGTAGAAAATAAGGTAGCTCCTGTAACAGCAATCGGAGCCATTAGTCCCCCGCCTACATTATGTGCTACATTCCAGATTGCAGTTTTACTCCCTCGTTCACTGACACTAAACCAATGTACTAGAACACGACCGGATGGAGGCCAACCCATTCCTTGAAACCACCCTAAAATAAATAACATAACAAACATAATTGCAACTGAAGATGTAAATAATGGGAAACAGCCCATTAATAAACTAACAAATGCAGAAAGGATTAATCCCAACGGCAGAAATACACGAGCATTGCTTCGATCTGATACGGTCCTCATGACAAATTTACTAATCCCATATGAGAGCGAAACGGCTGATAAAGCGAAGCCCAATTCTGTCTTTGAAAAGCCTTGTTCTGTTAAGTATGGCATAGCAATTGAAAAGTTTTTTCTCAACAAATAGTACGCTGCATAGCCTATAAAAATACCGATAAACACCTGGAGTCTATATTTCTTATACACCGGGTCAATTTTATCCTTTGGTAGTCTTTCAATTGGTGAAGCTGGCTGTAAAAACTTAAGCATAATTCTTCTCCCCCCATTTAAAAGCTTTATTAATATTGAATGACAACAAAAAGACCATACTTAACTAATCACTTCTTTTCTTTTGGAAAGAAGTAATTATAAGCATGGTTCTCCCTATCTCCACCATAATTAACTTGTTATTATTATATTAGTATACTTCGAAAGCGATGTCAATGGAGTATTTACGGGAGTTTGACAGTTGATAATCAATAAAATCACAAGAAATTTTGACAGGTTTATTTTTGTCAATTTTTTGATTTAATATTACGTAACAATTCGAAACATCATATAATTCAGGCATCGTTGTCACTTTGGATGTTACAATTAGGCGAATAAAAACTAGTCGTTCCAAAATTCTGAGTCATACGGAAGCCATTAATTAAAAAGGAATGAAAAAATTGTAAAGAAGGCTAAATGTCCATTTGTACATTATAATTCGGTTAGAGCTAACGTTTTTTTCATATGGTCTTGTTTTCACATGAAGGTAAATTCTGTATCTCGACGACATGTTTTTTGAGTATCCGTAAAAAATAATTTTAATCAACAGTTTTGAAGATAGAACGCTCTTCTACCACTTTTATAGAAGTTTCTTATCGGATACAGATTACTAGAAAGAGCGATTTTTTGGAACTTTTTCAAAAAAAGAATAGGGTTGTCCAAAAAGTCATTAATTTTGACTTTTTTGGACAACCCATTTACTGTGTGCCCGGCAACGTCCTACTCTCACAAAAGCAAGGCCTTCACTACCATCGGCGCTGAGAAGCTTAACTTCCGTGTTCGGGATGGGAACGGGTGTGACCTTCTCGCCATTATCACCGGACTATTTTTAAACAACATAATGTATATAATATGTTGTTTATTATTTCGCATGGGAATTTTCATTCTCTCAAAACTAAATAACGTAAGGCTATTTACCGAGTAACGTTCTTATCTGTCTTGCTTCGGCTCCTAGCGACTAGCGCCACTTCACACTCATTCACTACGATAAGTCAACATCGGCTCATTACTTCGCCGTGTTTCCTTTTCCTCG
>NZ_CCRF01000005.1 GCF_000751775.1 Caldibacillus thermoamylovorans | reverse complement strand
CATTTAAAGCACTGCATTTGAAATAATATAGTAGTCTTTAATTTTTCTGTCTTTCATAACAGCAAAATTAGGTTTACAAGATACCAAGCATCTTAGTGACTTGCTTTCATTTATTGAACAACGTATTATAATTTAACACGATTAAAATATATTTGCAATAGAACAATTAAAGTTCTTTTTTTCTGAAATCACTAATTTATATTATATTTAGGTTACCGCCCAAAAAGCCCCTTTTATAAAAAAACTAACGCTCAGATCACAACACATTGTGTCTTGATAAATATATTGGCTAAAATTTTTCCATAAAACCTTTTTGGGTGCTAATCATATTTATGGTTACCACTCAAAAAGCCAATATTTCTATAAATCATATACAAAAAGCACAATTTTTGTTCCTAATAGATATAAGTAGTGGATATTTTTTTCAATAGGCCTTTTTGCATCAACCATATTTTTGTTTTATCAGTTTTTGTTTAATCACCGTTTTTTGAGAAAAATACATAAAAAAGTGAAAGCACTCCTGAAATCTTGGAGTTTATGTATGCAACGATACTAAATTTGAAGAAGGATTCCCAAGTGCTTTAATTTAATTAAACCGAAACCGATCGTAGAAAGTGTAAGAGGGGCTGTTCCTGTCATCATTTCAAGAACAGCCCACTTATTAAACGTTTCACAAATTGATGTCACCCCTACTGTTCGAGGCCACCGAAACTATTTGAATAGATTTACTAATACAATATTTAGTATGATAAAACACAGAAATACATCTAAATACGATGTTTAGCAGAATTATTTCGCACTTCCTCAGCGGCCTCGCACTGTCCCCTTCATAAATCAGGAACAACATGTGACATTGAAGAATTCCTGGCTTGGGGAGAAGCTCCTGCACTCTTTCCTCATCCTGTCATCATTTTAGGAACAACCCCTCCGTTCATTTCTCCATATAATAAATTGCAGCTTCGTATGGGCGGAATAATGTACTGTTTTCCGTATCATCATAGTTTCCAAGCAACAAGCCCCAATTTCCCTCAGGTTTTTCAAAACTTACCGTATGCTCGCTGATATTGGCGGCGACGAGCAATTTCTCCGACTCATTTTCTCGCGTATACACGTATAAGTAGGGATGATTTGGTAATAACAATTCATACCGTCCGTCCACAAACACATCATATGTATGGCGCAACTTAATTAACGATTGATAGTAATAAAAAATCGAGTTCGGATCAGCAAGTGCTTTGGTAACGTTAATTTCCGGATAACGGGGATTCACCTTCAACCATGGCGTTCCAGTTGTAAAGCCGGCATGCGGAGTGTCGTCCCACTGCATCGGCGTCCGTGCATTATCGCGTCCCTTTTTCCTGACGGCTGTTAAAAATTCGTCCTCCGACATTATTTGATTTTCCACAACAAGTTCTCTGTAGGCATTTCGTATTTCAATATCGTCATATTCTGCTAACTTTAACTTAGCGTTTACCATTCCGATTTCTTCCCCTTGATAAATAAAAGGCGTTCCTTTTAACCCGTGTAAAATCGTTGCAAACGCTTTGGCACACTCAATGCGGTAGTTTGTATCATTTCCCCAACGCGACACGACACGTGCCTGATCGTGGTTTTCAAAATATAACGCATTCCATCCTGTATCCGAAAGTGCATACTGCCAGCGGGAGAGTATTTGCTTTAATTCAATCAGATCGAATGGTTTAAATGCCCATTTCCCCGCCGGACTGCCCGGCATTGTATCAACATCCATATGTTCAAAGTTGAAAATCATGTTCAGTTCATGGCGGTCGGCACCTGTGTACATTTTGGCGATTTCAACATCGGATCCGATTGCTTCACCGACAGTCATACAATCATACTTTGACAGCACTTCACGGTTCATCTCTTGGATAAACTCATGGAGACGAGGACCGTTTGCATGGTATTTGCCAACACCGTATTTTTGGCCCTTAGGAAGTTCATAATCGGGAAAATCGAGAAATTTCGAAATAGAACCGATAACATCCATTCGCCAGCCATCGACCCCTTTGTCCATCCAGTATTTCATCAAATCATATACTTCTTTCCGAACTTTTTCATTTTCCCAATTTAAATCAGGCTGTTTCTTGCTAAAATAATGCAAATAGTATTGCCCGGTTTTTTCATCATATTCCCATGCGGAACCGGAAAACATCGATCCCCAGTTATTTGGCGGGGAACCATCCGGCTTTGGATCCTTCCAGAAATAAAAATCGCGATACGGATTATCTTTTGACTTCCTGCTTTCCACAAACCAGAAATGTTCATCAGATGTATGGTTAACGACGAGGTCCATGACTACTTTAATACCCCGTGCGTGGGCCTCAGCAAGCAGCCGGTCCATGTCTTCGTTTGTCCCGAACATTTTATCAATCTTGCGGTAGTCGCGGATGTCATAACCATTGTCATCCTGTGGGGAGTCGTACACAGGACTGATCCAAATACAGTCAATGCCAAGTTCTTTTAAATAATCCAACTTTTCAATAATTCCTTGCAAATCACCAATTCCGTCGCCGTTTGTATCATAGAAACTGCGAGGATAAATTTGATAGACAACTGCTTTTTTCCACCATTCTATCAAGGTCACACATACTCCTTCGTATCGGTATTTGTTAAATAGATAGGCTCCCCAAATAGTTTTAATTCGAGTGGTTCCCCTTCAAGCAAGGAAACCGTTACGTGCTTTTTGTTTACTTTTACTTCTAGGAGACGATTCCGGTAATTAATTTTAAATGCATACGCATCCCAAATTCTTGGTAAAAATGGGGCAAAAGACAATGTTTCATTGAACGTACGCATACCAGCAAAACCATGGACGATTGCGAGCCAACTTCCGGTCATCGACGTAATATGCAGCCCGTCTTCTGTATCATGGTTATAGTTATCCAAATCGAGGCGAGATGTCCGTTTATACAGCTCCACCGCTTTGTCCTCTTTCCTGAGTTCAGCAGCTAAAATAGCATGGACACAAGGGGAAAGACTCGATTCATGGACGGTTAACGGTTCGTAAAATTCAAAATGCCGCTGCTTCTCTTCCATTGTAAACTCATCATTAAAGAAATAAAATCCTTGTAGTACATCGGCCTGCTTAATATAGCAAGAACGCAAAATACGGTCCCAAGACCAATGCTGGTTGAGTGGTAGATCTTCTCTCGGTATGGCACTGACCGGTTGAATCGGCTTGTCTAAAAAACCATCCTGTTGTAGAAAAATACCGAGTTTTTCATCATACGGAAAGTACATCCGGTCGATAATATCACGCCATTTGGTCAGTTCTTTTTCCGTAATATTAAGCGCCGTTTTTTTATCTTTTCCAATTTTATCGAGTGATGCGATTGTAAATTTAAGCGTCCAGACAGCAATCCGGTTTGTATACCAGTTGTTGTTAACATTGTTTTCATATTCATTCGGTCCAGTTACACCATGAATCATGTATTTTTGCTTTCGTTCCGAGAAATGAACTCGGTCGGCAAAAAAGCGGCTGATCCCAACTAGGACATCAATTCCATATTGGTTAATATACTCCTTATCCCCGGTATAATTAACATAATTATAAACCGCATACGCAATTGCGCCATTTCGGTGGATTTCTTCAAAAGTTATTTCCCATTCATTGTGACATTCAATCCCTGTGAATGTGACCATTGGATATAGAGCACCTTTGAGCCCGAGTTTTTTCGCATTTTCGTAAGCTTGCGGAAGATGATTGTAACGGTAAAGCAGCAAGTTCCTCGTTACTTCCGGAGATGCGACAGAAAGATACATCGGCACAGCATACGCTTCCGTATCCCAATAAGTGGCACCTCCGTATTTTTCACCGGTAAAACCTTTTGGACCAATGTTTAATCTTGGATCATCTCCATAATAGGTGGAAAAGAGTTGGAATAAATTGAAGCGGATGCCTTGCTGTGCTTCCGGATCTCCAACAATACGGACATCAGCTTTATCCCATCGTTTTTGCCATGCTGCCGCGTGTTCTTGGAATAATTCTTCATACCCGCTTTCTAATGCTTGGTCGAGTAATTCATACGCACGGGATAACAATAGCTCTTTTTCATAGTCTCTACTTGTTGTAACAGCAATAATTTTTTCTAAGTGAAGAGATTCGTTTTCCCTTAACTCTTTTTCATAAATTTGTTCAGCATATAACGGCTTTGCTTGATGGGTAGTCAAAATTGCATCCGTTCTGCATCCCATCGTAGCTGCAACAGTAAAACGGGGAACACCGAACGGGTTTTCAATCGTTTCCGTAATAACAGCTGCCCGCTTTTCGTTCACTTCGGAATGGATGTCCGTCCAAAACATCTCATCATAATTCGCGTCTTCATTTTTTACATTTCCATCCAAATACGGCATCAACTTGATGGTAGCCGGTTTTCCAAGATTCGTTGCACGGAACCGGATAGCCGCAATTTCTTTATGAACAATGCTGAAAAAACGTTCTATTTCAATTTTGACCATTTTTCCGGGCTTTTTGACAATGTAGGAATGACGCAAAACTGCTTTTTTCATATCAAGTTCTAGTTGAAATTGTTCAAGGTGATCAATAAATAGATCAATTTCTTCCTGATCAATCCATATACGTAACCCAACAAGGTTGATAGCGTTGATGACTTTGCCAAAGTAGTCCGGATAACCGATTTTCCACCAGCCAACCCTAGTTTTATCGGGAAACCATATCCCTGCAATATAGGTTCCTTGGTGATGGTCACCGGAATAAGTCTCTTCAAAATTGCCGCGCATACCCATATAGCCGTTACCCAAAGAGGTGAGGCTTTCTTGCAGTCGAATATGTTCCCGGTGAAGCTGTGTAGTTTTTAATGTCCATTCATCCACATCAAAAAGCCGGTTGTAATACATAAAAGGGCCTCCTTATCAACATCTGATTAATTCATACTTTCTTCTGATAAAAACTTAGTCCTAAAAAAGATAAATGCAATGATAATAACAATCCCTAAAGATTGAATCATTAATAGCACAGTAATATTAGCACCTGCAAAGCCGGCAATCATGGCTAGAATTGAAGGGCATCCTGCAGCAAACATTGTTATGGTTGCTGCCTGTTTAAAAGTTTGGATACCGGAGTAACTTGAAAACTTTGTCAACCAAAGTATAAGAGACACCGCACCCATTAAAACAAAATTACTTGAAAAGAGCATGGCCAACATGGAACCTGAAATTAACGGAATGAGGTTAACTTTGAATTGCTGAAACCAGAGCTCTCCTGCAAAAGCGGCAAGATCGTCTCCACTGTGAACTTTTTTTCCTGCGTTATTTTGCGGATAGCGTACCGAAAAGCCAAACCCGTTTTCGTCAGTCAAGATCAGCCGGTTTTTTTGAAAAACGAGTGCATTTTTATAATGATCAACTTTTTTATGATACTGATCACCGGAAACAGAAAAATCCTTGTTTGCATTAATGGAAATAAGTGTATCCCCGTCAACCAATTCATAGGCTTGAGCTTGAAGAATGCCATTGTTAATCTTCATGTTAACAGCCGGGCCGGAATAACCGGTCTTGACCGCTTCATATAAATTTGGCATGATTTTTCCTAACTCAAAACTTTCCGTACGAGCAAAAGATAATGAGAGCGGTGCAATCAGGCAAGCGTTTAAGAAAATAAACACGAGCGCAATTTTCAACCAACCAAGATCTCCTCTGTGCCGATACATTTTTACCGGTGAAAATATATTTGCAAAATAGTTGACAGGGAATCTTTGAATCTGTTCCATCTATAACCCCACACTTTTTAAAAGATTCATCAAGGGATAATAACTACCCTTTTGTGCCACCGGAAGTCAGTCCGGACACAAAGTTTTTTTGCAGGAAGAAAAATAAAATACAAATCGGCAGGGCGGCTAAAAAAGCACCTGCAGCAAACAAGGTCACTTTTTGATCAGTTGGATTGGAAATAAACTGTTGCAGCCCAACTGCAACTGTTAAATGTTCCGGTGTCCTGAGCAAAAATTTTGCTAACAAGAAATCCCCGAAAGGACCCATAAATGCCCAAAGCGCTTGAACGGCGAGCATTGGCTTTACAAGCGGAAGGACGATTTGCCAAAATACTCTTAAATGCCCCGCACCATCGATTCTTGCTGATTCATCCAAATCACGCGGTACAGTATCAAAATATCCTTTCATCAACCATGTATTCATTGGAATTCCGCCACCGACATAAAGGAGCGTTAAAAACCAGTAAGTATCCAAGGCATTTAAAATATTTGCCAATACATAGAATGCCGTTAATGCAGCCATCGTTGGAACCATTTGTATAATCAGGAAAAAGACTAAACTGTATTTCCTACCCTTAAAACGGTAACGACTGTAAGTGTAGCCGGCAAGCGTCACAATTACGACTTGAAGTACCATTGTGGCAACTGCAATAATGAGCGTATTTATATACCAATTTTTATACAACGTATTTGTAAACAGCTCGCGAAAATTATCCAGCGTCCAGTTAGAATGTAAATCCAACTGGAAAGAAACAATATTCGCTTCCCTGAAAGCTGTGGAAACGGTAATTAACAATGGATAAATAATAATCAAGCTTAATAATAATAAAAATGCATATGTGAAAAACCGATTGCAAAAGCGGGCAAATTTTTGGCTTTTCATGAACTCTCCCATGTTACATCATCTCCTCATTGCCAAATGCATTCGTTTTCTTAAAGGCGATTAGCGAGACGCCAATTACAATAAAAGAAATCATTAGCGTAATCGCGGCTGCCATTGCGTATTGCGGTGAGGTACCGGTTGTCAGTTTATAAATCCAGGAAATTAAAATATCAGTTGACCCCGCTCCGGAACCGACACTGCCTGGTCCGCCATTATTAAAGAGATAAATAATAGAGAAGTTATTGAAGTTAAAAGTGTACTGTGTAATCAGAACTGGCGCAGTTGCAAACAAAATCATCGGTAATGTTATCCTCCAAAACTTTTGCCAGAAATTTGCACCGTCAATCCGTGCTGCTTCATATAAATCCCCTGGTATTGACTGTAAAACGCCTGTAACCATTACAAAAATATATGGGAAACCAAGCCATGTTTGGATTATGATTAAAGCTACTTTCGTCCAAAACGGATCTGTTTTCCAAGAGATCGCCGGAATATCTGTAAATAACAGGTGGTTAATTGCTGGAATAACTTGGGTATTAATGGCACCGATACTGTCGTTAAAAATATTGGAAAAACTCATGATGGTAATGAATGCGGGTATCGCCCATGGAAGTAAAAAGATAATCCGGAACAAACGTCTGCCTTTAATGAAATCTTGGTTGGCCACAATCGCTGTTAATATCCCAAGCACAATTTGACCGGTTGTGGCACATAATGTCCAAATGATTGTCCAGCTGAACACACTTGTAAAAGTTTCACGATACGAACTGAGAGAAAAAATATTTAAAAAGTTTTTTAGTCCGACCCAGTCAATCAACTTGAATGGCGGAATATGATAAAAATCATAATTGGTAAAAGCGGTAAATAAAGTTACTAGTACAGGAAATATGATAACAAACGTCATAGCAAGATAGGCCGGAATTGTTAATAAATAAGGAAAACCCGAATCCCAAGCATTTTTTAAAATAGCTTTGGCCGTGGTGTTGGCTTTTCCTTTCACATTCCATATTGTAGCTACACGTCTCGCATCATAGATGTTCAAAAAATAAAATACAAAAAACAATAGAATGACAATGATTTGCAATGAACCTTTTATAAGCAAAAATAGTGAATGATCAACCCGCGGCGTTGTCCCTAATGTGATAAAACCAGTTAAAGCCGGAATACCAGCAATAGCCATTTGGAAGACGAAAAGAAGAAATATTGCTATGAAGATGACTCCTTTAAAAGGCTGTTTGTTGTAAAACTGACCGAGGCCAGGAATCAAGGAATATAAACCGGCTTTACGGACATTCTTCAGCTTATTTTGATCGATTTCCATTTTTTGTACCTCATTTCCATTAAACTTGCTAATTTGAAAGCCAGATGGGGAAAACCCCATCTGGAGTGGAATAAAATTTTTATTTAGAATACTTCTGAGCAATATTGTCTTTAATAATTTTTACAGCTGCATCGGCTGCTTCTTGCGGTGTTTTCTTTCCAGAAGCGGCGTCATACATGATTGATTCCATGCCGGTCCAAACTTCGGCCATTTCAGGAATATTTGGCATTGGCTGAGCAGATTTATATTGTTCGATGACGGCTTTTGCCAATTCGTTATCTGTGCCTGCTGCTTTTTCACGGGCAGCTGGATTTGCCGGAATTTCATTATATTCTTCAAAGAACTTGTAGTTGTTATCTTCATTTGTTACATAATTAATCCATTTTTTTGCCAATTCCGGTTCATTTGTATAGTTGGAGGCGACCCAGCCTTTTCCTCCTGCAAACGGTTGATATTCATTGCCATTTGGAAGTGTTGGGATTGGGGCTATTCCGAAATTCAAGTTTGCCTTCTTGAAATTTTCAGCCGACCATGGTCCGTCAATAATAGCTGCTGCGTTACCTTTAGTGAATACTTCCGTTACAAAGTCACCGGAACTTTTGACATCTTTCATCCCTTTTGGCCATATATCTTGAAACCAGTGTGTCGCATAGGTAATAGCTTCCACGGAACCTTCATTGTTTAAACCAATATCTTTCGTATTTGTTCCATTATCTCCAAAGACATAACCACCGTAACCAGCCAATAGTCCATAGCTAAAGTAGAAATCTGTCCATTTTGCTAGAAAACCAGTATTTTTGCCGGATTCGGATTCAAAAGCATATTTACTGTCCTTTGCCAGTTCTTCGAGGTCAGAAAAAGTTTGTGGAGGTGAAGAGATTAGATCCTTATTGTAATAGAGTACAAGTGTTTCGATAGCAAATGGGACACCGTAATATTTATTATCCATTGTGACTTGCTGTTGATCTTTTTCGTCAAAAGCACTTACATCTTCCTTGCTAAGTTCAAGTAAGTTACCCTGTTGACCAAGCCCGCCGATACGGTCATAAGGAGCAAGCATAACATCCGGTGCTTTTCCTGCCGGCCCATCAAGCGGAAGAGCTTCAAGCTGTTCAAACATTGGCTTTTTCACAATTTTTACAGTGACATCATTTTGTTTTTCAAAATCTCCCTTAATACTGTTAATATAGTCTGCATATTTTTCTTCAACGGAAACGGTGAGCGTTTTTTTGCCACCGCTATCTGAAGAGGAATTGTCGTTTGTTTCTTTCTTTCCTCCACATGCGGATAAAGCAAAAGTAATACTAAAAATTAGTGTGAGGACAAACAGCTTCTTTAACACTTTCATTTTTTTAACCTCCCTTTTTTATTACAACCTCATTATAGTTGACGTCAGGAAACGTTTACAACGTTAATTTCCCTGTTACCGTTAACAAAATATAACCCCACTTTCAATCGTCTGGTAGAGTTAGGATATAAAAACTCTGCGACTGCCTAACCCTTAGGTGAGAGCAGAGCAGCTGTTTTAGGAAACTACCGTCAGTGGGGTTTCTTCGACTTGACTGAAGGATAAGAAACTTCACAAGACCTGCCGTCAAGATAGAGAAAAGTTAATTTATTATTTCCAAAATAGTAAATTGCTTAGGAGCAAGCACAAGTATATCTTCCTGAACGGGTTTATTTTCCCAAATATTTTTGACAGAGTTTGAATTATCCACATTCAGATCACTCCATGGAATGGACTGTTCCGCCGCGGACCGATTAAAGGCAAATAGTAACGTATGGTTTTTGTCTTTCCGTAAGAAGCAGATCACTTCTTTATCGTTTTCATTTTTCAGCCAGATCAGATCGCCGTATGTCAATGTCGATTGATAATCTTTACGGAACCGGATTAGTTTTTTCATAAAGGTGAGCATGTCGTGATCCTGTTTGTCTTCCTCCCACACCATACATTTTCGGCAGAGTGGATCAGCGCCGCCATCTATGCCGACTTCTGTCCCGTAATAAATGCATGGCGTTCCAGTGTGTGCGAACATAAATGCAAGGGCAAGTTTAGCTTTTTGTTTATCACCGCCGCATTTGGTCAAAATTCTCGGTGTATCATGACTGTCGAGCATATTAAACAGGACTTCATTGTTTGACTTCATATAATGCATAAACTGTTGATTGATGCTATACATCATTTTTTCCGCAGATATTTTTTCTTCCACAAAATATTCACTAATCGTCTGTGTGAACGGATAATTCATCACGGAATGGAATTCATCGCCTAAAAGCCAAGGCCAAGAATCATGCCATATTTCACCGAGAATAAAAAGATCCGGTTTTTCTTTTACCACCATCTGATGAAAAGTTTTCCAGAAAGTATGGTCAACTTCATTGGCCACATCGAGTCGCCAACCGTCAATATCAAATTCCCGAATCCAATAAGTTGCAATATCAAGTAGATATTTTTGTACTTCCGGGTTGGCTGTATTGAGTTTCGGCATGCTCGTTGTAAAAGCGAATGTATCGAAGGAGAGTGTATCTTGCCCGTCAATATTGCCGTTTTCTCCTTCACGAACCGGGAAAGAATGGATGTGGAACCAATCCTTATATATTGAGTTTTCTTCGTTTTTCAATACATCCTGCCATTGCTTCGAGTTTTTTCCAATGTGATTGAATACGGCATCGAGCATAATCCGAATCCCCCGTTTGTGTGCCTCTTTCACAAGCTTGCGGAAGGTTTCCTTGTCTCCAAAATGCGGGTCGATGGCAAAATAGTCAATCGTATCATATTTATGATTGGATGGTGCCTCAAAAATCGGTGTCAAATAAATCCCATTAATCCCAAGGTCACTCAAATAGTCCAAATGGTCGATAATCCCCTGCAAGTCCCCGCCAAAAAAGTCGTTTACGCCAGGGTCTTTACTCCCCCAAGGCAAAGCATTTTTCGGGGAGATATCCGGGTTTCCGTTTGCAAATCGCTCAGGGAAAATTTGGTACCAAACCGTTGACTTAACCCATTCCGGTGCTTTAAACATATCCGTTCCATGCATAAAGGGAAATTTAAAATAATAATCAGGAACATTTAGTGTATCTTCATTTGGCGGATAAAAGCCACGACCGCCGTAAAAAATGTGATTGCCATCCAGGTCGGTAAGTAAAAAAGCATATTGTAAGCGGCGATGCGGTGGTCTTACTTCTGCAAACCAGTAATCATGTGCTTCCGTTTCTGTAACCTTTGTCATTGTTAGCTGTTCATACTGCCAGTGATATTCCCCTGATTCATTCTTTTTAAATAAATAAGGATCACCCCAAATAAGTAGAACTTCGGCAATATCCTTCTTTTTTGTACGTAACTTCAGATGCATCGTTTCTTTGTCATATACATATGCATCCGCACTGAATGGATGGTGAAAAATTCCGGCTAATTCCATGATTGTTCCTCCTCACCTTAGTTGTTTTGATGAAGTAAACCATGGTAACAATAAGAGTCGCTTCATTCTATAAATATTATGCAAACATCCCCATATAAAATAGGCTACGAAAGACCGCTGAAAATAGTTAATTTCGATTGATGGACACATTCATTCTAGTATGTATGCATAATATGTGAGAAAATAAGCATAAATATTCGGATCTCATCAACATTACCCTGATTAACTCCATACTCCTTTTAGCGTACCATCTCCTATAATTGAATAACAGCTGTTATGTTCATGTTAGCGGTAACAAAATTTAACAAGAGGCCATACTGCTCACCGGCTTACCGCATTACCTGCTTTTAGTCTTGACAAGTGAATGACGAAGATTGGATGAAATATTCTTTCGGTAAATATTTTAAAAACCGGGCAACAACCCGGTTTTTTCATATCGCAGTCTTTTCACCTTTATCCGACATGGCTTTGATGATAGAAAATAAAAAGCAGCCTGTTTCGGAGGCCGCCCTATACATGAACTGTTGACGGACGCACGAGCAGTTCAGGTTCAAAAAACCGATGCCCTTGTGACTTGCCATCTTCCTGAATTTTTTTTAACAGCATACGGGCGCAGGCTTCCCCCATCTCGACAACCGGCTGACGAATTGTTGTAATATGAGGAGAAGAAATCCGGTCCAGAAAAACGCCGTCAAATCCTGTAACCGCAACCTGATCGGGAATCTGTAACTGCAATGACTGCGCAGCCCTGATTACACCTAGGGCAATCCGGTCACTCGCACAAACAAATGCACATTTTTCTTTCCAATTGGACAAGATTTCTTTCGCATTTCTTTCGGCTACTCTCGAACTGTTTTTCATCCTGTACAAATAATTTGGTAATCCATATGAGTTAACCGTATCCAAATAACCTTTCAGCCTTGCAGACATAAACGGTTCCTGTAAATCAATTCCGAAAAAGTAAATTTTTTCGAATCCTAAACTAACTACGTGCCTAGTCGTAAGCCGCATACCTTTTTCATTGTCCACATCGATAAAATCATACCCTCTGTCACTTTGGCCAAACAAAATAATCGGCTTAGAGAATTCCTTTAAGATTGTATCATAATCATAACTGCGGACGCCTGTAGCAATCATACCATCACACTGGCCAATATCCATCGATTTCCGTGTAACCAACTGGAAACTATAGTAGTTCCTGTCTAATTCTTTGGCAATTCCGGCCAATAAGTTCATGTAGTAAGGTTCGGTTGTATCCATTTCTTCCAAAATAAGGAACTTGATTACTTGAGTACGGTTCGATACCAGTGCACGCGCGGCATAATTCGGTACATAGTTTAACTTTTCCATTGCATCATAAACCAATTTTTTCAAATCATCACTGACTTGTTCTGGGTGGTTAATAACTCTTGATACAGTCATTTTTGAAACATGTGCCAGTTTCGCCACATCAGAAATAGTTACCATACACACTCATCCTTTATTTTTTAAAAGTTAGGCGCTTTCAAAAATAATAAACGAAAACTCCTGAGTCTCCTCTCCCCGGAGATCTGGATCCATCAATTTATCCGCCGTGCCAAAACCGACAGCAAATATTCCGGTCGCCCTTATTGGCAAACTACTTCCATGTAAGGCGCCATCCAAATTAAAAAATCTTGTCTAAATTTTTCATTTATTTCATTATAGCATATAGGATATAAAGTCAGTAAATCGATAAGTGAATGCCCTAACTTTCATTCACCAAAAGGGGGATAAAATAAATCATTCTGCCTACAATAATTTAACTCATACCATGAACTTTAGATTAATCATAGGATCTTTATCTATTTTATTTAGCTAAATAAGCGGCTATTCAGTTGAAAAAAATATTAAAAAAGACCACCTTCTATTGATCTCATCGAAGGCAGCCTGATTTAAATTATTTGTTATCGTTGACGCATAGTTGGGAAGAGCAATACGTCCCGGATGGAAGGTGCATTCGTCAAGAACATGATTAAACGATCAATACCAATCCCAAGTCCACCTGTTGGAGGCATCCCGTATTCCAATGCTTCGATAAAATCTTCATCCATTACATGGGCCTCATCATTTCCTTGGCTGCGTTCTTTCACTTGGGCTTCGAATCTTTCTCTTTGATCAATCGGATCATTTAATTCTGTAAATGCATTCGCATGTTCACGAGCAACGATGAACAATTCAAAACGATCCGTGAAACGAGGGTCGTCTGCATTTTTCTTCGCTAAAGGTGATATCTCCACAGGATGACCGTAGACAAATGTCGGTTGAATCAGTTTTTCTTCCACTTTTTGCTCAAAGAATTCATTAATAATATGACCAACTTCCATATGTTCAGTGATTTCTATCCCATGTTCTTTAGCTAAGATACGTGCTTCTTCCACAGTCATTTCCTGCCAAAAGTCAACCCCTACATATTCTTTAACGGCATCGACCATATGGATTCTTTTCCATTTTGGTGTTAAATCAACATTATATTCACCATATTGGATATTTGTCGTGCCTAACACTTCTTGAGCAACATGAACAATCATATCTTCCGTCAGATTCATAATATCATGAAAGTCTGCATATGCTTCATATAGTTCAAGCATCGTAAATTCCGGATTATGTCGGGTCGAAACACCTTCATTTCGGAACACACGGCCAATCTCGTACACTTTTTCCAGTCCGCCGACAATAAGTCGTTTTAAATGTAATTCAAGGGCAATACGCATGTATAAGTCAATATCCAATGCATTATGATGGGTAATAAACGGACGTGCAGCAGCCCCGCCCGGAATGGTGTGCATCATTGGTGTCTCTACTTCAAGGTACCCTTTATTATCCAAAAATCGGCGAATCGATTGAATTACTTTGCTGCGGGTAACAAAAATGTCTTTACTTTCCGGGTTTACAATAAGATCCAAATACCGTTGACGATATCGTTGTTCGACATCTTTCAACCCATGGAATTTATCAGGTAATGGGCGTAAAGCCTTTGTTAGAATTTGGAAGTCATCCACTTTAATAGATAATTCACCCACGTGTGTTTTAAATACAATCCCTTTTACTCCGACTATATCTCCTAAATCGGCTGTCTTAAAAATAGCATACTGGTCGTCGCCAATGGTATCTTTACGGACATAGATTTGAATTTGTCCGGTCACATCTTGAATATGGGCAAAACCGACCTTCCCCTTACCTCTTTTTGTCATAATCCGTCCCGCTAATTGGACACGTATTTCTTTACTTTCTAATTCTTCATTTTCCATTTCGCCATAGGCATTTTTGAGGTCCATCGCACTATGTGTTCTATCAAAACGTTTACCAAAAGGATCAATCCCTTTTGCACGTAATTCTTCCATCTTTTCACGCCGAACAATTAATTGGTCATTTAACTCTTCATGACTCATTCCCAATCATCTCCATCATTTAATTTCAAAATTATTTATGTAAAAAATTCCAGCAAGA
>NZ_CCRF01000004.1 GCF_000751775.1 Caldibacillus thermoamylovorans | reverse complement strand
AGTACATCGCAAAAAGCTCAGCAAAGAAGTTTCTTGAAAAATCTTTGTCATTGATTACATGCCAATATACTTCCCGTTCTTTTTATCATTCATTTAGTTACGAGAAATAGATAGCTTTAGAAAATAGGAAAACTGCCAGTATCTTATCTTACTGGCAGTAAAGCATACAAAAGTAATTATAGGTGAAAAAACATCCACTTGTCAAACGAGTAAATACGTTCACCCTCTGTTTTGATGTCACAAAGGCTCATTCTCATAGGAGTAAAACCGGCGCCGTTACTTCCTGTTTTCCTTTCATACCCTCACTTACTCACTCTCAAAACAAAGGCAGTAAAATCAGCTTAAATGTAAAGCTGTCGTTATTTCTCCTATTTATCATTTTCTATTCCTTCTATTACAATTGCCGGGTATTAATTCATTCATCTTTATATTCAATATTCTAGCAATGCATGACATTAATTCCGATGATGGATATCTTGTCCCTCGTTCAACTTCTCCAAGAACAGAAACAGATATCCCCAGTTCATCCGCTAACTCCTTTTGCGTGAAACCTTTCAATTTCCGAAAAGCTCGTATACGTCTTCCCCAGATTTCTGTTTCCATAATCTAACTCCTTTAGTAGATAACCTCTCAACCATATCATTAATTGTTTGATTAATCCCAGGTATTATTATTTCCGAATCGATTTCTTGGAGAGGGACGAGAACAAATGCCCGATCCCCCATTCTCGGATGAGGAATTTGAAGTTTTTCCGTTTCAATCCTTTGATCATTAAATAATAGAATATCGATATCAATATTTCGAGGACCCCAGCGTATGATTCGTGTTCTCCCCATCCGTTTTTCTATTTCAAGGCAAGATTCCAATAACACTGTCGGTTGGTAATCCGTCGCTATTTCTATCACCATATTTAGAAAAGAGTTTTGCTCTGTATAGCCGACCGGATCCGTTTCATAAATCGATGAATAGTTTACGACTGTGATATGTCCGGAATCTTCTAATTGTTTAATAGCATTATAAAGGGAGTCTTCTCGCTTACCTAAGTTAGACCCAAGAGAAAGAAACGATCTATTCTTCATTTTACCATCTTCCCGCTATTTGTCTTCAATTAACTTTTTCAAAAAATAATCATTCTTGAAAATATGTCATGGAAAAACAGACTACCTTTTCAAACCACTTGTCATTTTGCTTTTCAAGGATGAAAAATTTATACTCGGCGCCTACTAATACTTAACCAAGTTTATTTCTTGTTCTTGTCATTTCAACGGCTACGGATCGATAGTGACCAGGTATCGGCGGATCCGGCTTGGTCACTTTTATCGTGCACCTTTCAATTTTTGGAAACTGAAGCAGCACTTCATCGGCAATTTTTTCAGAAACGGCTTCAATCAGTTTAAATTTTCGATTCTCCACAATATCCTTGCATAGTTCATATAATTCGGCATAATTGACCGTTTCCTTTAAATCATCTGTTTTTCCGGCCTTTTGCAAGTTCAATTCAACGACCAAATCTACAATAAAACGTTGACCGAGGCGATTTTCTTCCGGTAATGCACCATGGTATCCATAAAACTCCATTTGATTTAAATAAATCCGATCCATCGATTTCCCCACATTTCTTGATTTTAATTGACAGATGACTTGACACCGTTAATTAAAATATCCATCATCTTTGCCATTCTTGCCATTTCTTTTACATCATGAACACGAATAATTTGACATCCTTTCATAATACCATAGCAGATCGTAGCTCCGGTGCCTTCCATCCTTTCAGAAACTGGCAGGTCAAGTGCATATCCAATCATTGACTTTCTTGATGTACCTAAAAGAACAGGATATCCTAGTCCAACTAATAAATCAAGGTTTTGCATCATTTCAACGTTTTGTTCATAAGTTTTTCCAAAGCCAATACCCGGATCAAGGATAATTTGATCATCCTGTACGCCCCGTTTTTTACAAATTGTAATGCTTTCATATAAATCAAATAAGCTGTCTCGTATAAATGACTCATAATCTATCTTTTCCCGATTATGAGTTAAAATAATGGGAACATGATGTTGAGCGGCCACATCGGCAATCTCCGGATCCTTTTTTGCCCCCCAAATGTCATTTATTATATGAGCACCGGCTTCAATCGCTGCGTTTGCGGTTTCTGCCTTATATGTATCAATAGATAAAGGAACATCAATTGTTGGAGCCAAATGTTGTATGACAGGAGTTACTCGATTTATTTCTTCCTTTACCGAAACAGGTGCAAAGCCCGGCCTTGTTGACTCGCCGCCAATATCAATAATGTCTGCACCGTAAATAACCATTTCTTTTGCGTGTTCAATGGCGGAAGTGTTTTCGTAAAATTTCCCGCCATCAGAAAACGAATCCGGTGTTACATTTAAAATCCCCATTATATATGTTTTTTCTTTAAAATTCAGTTCATATTTCCCAGCTTGCATGATTGAGCCACCTTCCCCTTACAAAAACTATTACCATTTTATCAAATTATCAAGTTATGCCAAAATATACAGAACGGTTAGCACAGAAATAGCCTATATTTATGGTAAAAATCGCCATACATTGCGATAAAAACAAAAAAGTTGTCCGTACCCGGTAAAATGCAATATTCCTCAATCAAAAAAACGATTGTCATGAATACATTGCATTTACCGGCAGACAACAAACAACAAAGGATTTGAGAGATGTTAGTAGAAATTTATTCAAATTGATATAACGCCGTACTTAAGTAACGTTCACCGTTATCTGGCACAATCGCTAATACTTTTTTCCCTTTACCGAGCTTTTTCGCCACTTGAATAGCCGCAGCAATCGCAGCACCGGCAGAAATTCCGCCAAGAATCCCTTCATGACGGGCTACATTACGAGCTGCTTCAAAAGCTTCCTCCGTGGAAATTTGGATAACTTCATCATAGATTTGTGTATCCAATACTTCAGGAACAAAGTTAGCTCCGATTCCTTGAATTTTATGTGGCCCCGGTTTTCCCCCGGACAAGATTGGTGAGTCTTTTGGCTCTACAGCATAGATTTTTATACCCGGGTATTGTTCTTTTAAAACTTGACCGGCACCTGTAATGGTTCCGCCTGTTCCAATCCCGGCAATAAATGCGTCTAATTGATCACCCATTTGTTCAACAATTTCAGGACCGGTTGTTAATTTATGAACTTCCGGATTTGCTCCGTTTTCAAATTGTTGCGGCATAAAATATCCATTTTCTTTCGCTAATTCAGTTGCTTTGTTTACCGCGCCTTTCATGCCTTCAGGTCCCGGTGTAAGTACCAGCTCTGCACCATAGGCCCGCAGTAAGTTTCGCCGTTCAATACTCATTGTTTCAGGCATAACTAAAACAGCTTTATACCCTTTTGCAGCGGCCACCATTGCCAGCCCGATTCCGGTGTTTCCACTTGTCGGTTCAATAATCGTATCGCCTTCTTTAAGTAATCCTTTTTTCTCAGCATCTTCAATCATCGCTAAAGCAATCCGATCTTTCACACTGCTCCCCGGATTGAAGTATTCCAGTTTGACAAATACTTCACCTGAATTTTCATCACCAACATGATTTAATTTAACTATTGGCGTACGACCGATTAATTCCGTAATTGAATTAACATATTTTGACATGTTTACACCCCTAATTCCTAGTATATTAATTGGATTAATCTTATTTTAGCTCGAAACAAAGCCTCTTGTCAATTTATTCTTAATATTATTCCCACTTTTTTATACCAAGAGGCTTATCTCCCCTAAAAAACTTACGCTCAAAATATACGATATGGTTTATTTTACGTAAAATCCGCCGTAAACCCGGGAGTTAATCTTTATATCCTGTTAAAATCGGGTGTAAAGGCCTGACTCATCATTTGTCACTTACTGGACTTTTCCTCTGTCCGCTGTTTTAATTTCTCTAATTCATTTCTTGTAAATAAATACTTTTCATTGCAAAAATGACATTGGACTTCTGCTTGCCCGTCTTCATCAATCATTTCTTGCAGTTCCTGTTTTCCCAGACTGATTAATGCATTCCCGAAACGTTCCTTTGAACAGGTACACTGAAATTTAACCGGTACTGTTTCCAGAATTTCGACATTCTCTTTTCCCAACAATTCAGCTAATATTTCCTCAGGGGTTAACCCTTCCTTAATTAATGTTGAAATTGGTTTGATCGTTTTTAAGTGATTTTCGATCTTTGAAATCGTTTGGTCCGTTGCTCCGGGCATCATCTGTAAAATAAATCCCCCGCTTGCCAATATGGAATGATCAGGATTTACCAGTACCCCTACTCCCACAGCTGAAGGTACTTGTTCAGATGTTGCAAAATAGTAAGTAAAATCTTCCCCTATTTCACCGGAAACGATCGGGACTTGCCCTGAAAATTTTTCCCGTAGTCCTAAATCTTTCACAACCGTTAACGTGCCGTTTGTACCGACGGCTCTTCTTACATCAAGTTTGCCTAGTTCATTTACTTCAAAATCAACATGGGGATTGGCAACATAGCCGCGGACATCTCCAACCGTATCTGCATCTACCAGTATTACGCCAAGCGGGCCATCTCCCTCTACTTTTACAGTAATACGACTGTCTCCCTTAAGCATCGACCCCATCATTGCAGCTGCTGTGATTGTTCGACCAAGTGCCGCAGAAGCTGTCGCCCATGTATCATGTCTTCTTTGTGCTTCACTTACTGTATTCGTTGATCGGATTGCGTATGCCCGCACTTCTCCGTTACAGCCAATTGCTTTTACTAAATAATCATCCATTGGTGTTCTCCTTCCATATTGTCATTCGGATGTGCAAAATAAACGGTTCACATATTTCGTTTATAGATCAAATGCAAGCCTTTTAACGTTAGTAAAGGGTCAACGATATCAATAATTTTTGCTTCCTGTGCAATTAAATTGGCTAAACCGCCTGTGGCAATGACTTTCGGCTGCTTTTTCGCCTGCGCTTTCATACGCGAGACAATCCCCTCAACCTGTCCGACATAGCCGTAAATAATTCCGGACTGCATCGCTTCAATCGTATTTTTCCCTACAATATTACTTGGGGGGACAATTTCAATTCTTGGTAATTTTGCCGCCTTTGTATACAGTGCCTCTGTCGAAATGTTAATACCCGGAGCAATGGCACCACCCATATATCGTCCCTGTTCATCAATAAAACAATAGGTTGTTGCTGTACCGAAGTCGATAATAATTAATGGACTTCCGTATGCATGAATGGCTGCTACAGCATTAACAATCCGATCGGCCCCCACTTCTTTTGGGTTTTCGTATTTTATATTTAATCCGGTTTTGATTCCCGGTCCAACAATTAACGGCTCTATTCCAAAGTATTTTGTGCACATTCTTTCTAAAGCATTCATAATTGGCGGAACAACAGATGAAATAATAATCCCTTTAATATCTTGACAGGATGTACCTTCATGCTCAAATAATGATTTTATCAATAGACCATATTCATCCTCCGTACTATTCCTGTTCGTTGCAATTCGCCAATAATGTTTCAATTCATCTTTTTCATACACACCCAATACGATATTTGTATTCCCCACATCAAGAACTAAAATCATATTTTCACCAACTTTTTATGTATTAGAATGAGTTTGTATAAATCCCAGTAAGAGAGGGGATAAACAATTCACGATAATCAAAGAAATATTACCATAAAATCTACTTAAAGAAAAACGTTTTAAAGTCTATTCCCGGTAAGAAAACTGCAAGGTCCCGGAACCAGGCAGCAAAACTTATCTAAGTTTTTGGCCAAAACACTTTCTCATTCTGTAAAAAAAATAAGCTGACGGCTAGGGCAGCTTATTTTTTCAATATTATTCTGGTTTTTGCTCTTCATCCGCTTGGATCGGACTTTCTTTTGGTGAAATATTAATTTTTACATCAGACTTTTCATTGTTTTTTATTTCCCATGGCTTAACGACTTCTTCCGTTTTTCCTTCTTCTTCATCCGGAAGGCGACCATGGTCATATAAATGGCGAATTTGCTTGGCATCAAGTGTTTCAACTTTTAGGAGTGCTTGTGCAATAACTTCTAATTTATCTCTCTTTTCTGTTAAGATCTGTCTTGCCTTTTCATAACATTCTTTGATAATTCTTTGGATTTCTGTATCTATTTCATAAGCAATTTTATCAGAATAGTTTGGATCGTTATTAATATCTCTTCCTAAAAAGACTTGACCGTGCGTTTGACCGAATTGCAATGGTCCTAATTTTTCACTCATTCCAAATTCCGTTACCATTCGACGAGCAATCTCTGTGGCGCGTTGAAAGTCGTTGGAAGCACCTGTACTTACTTCACCAAATATAATTTCTTCTGCTACACGACCACCTAAAAGACCGGTAATCTTATCTTTCAATTCCGGTGTTGTCATAAAATAGCGATCTTCTTTCGGTAACATAACAGCATAACCACCTGCTTGCCCACGCGGAACAATCGTTACTTTATGAACCATGTCTGCTTCATCCAGAACAAGTCCGATAACGGTATGACCACTTTCATGGTATGCGACAATATTCCGTTCTTTTTCAGAGATGACACGAGATTTCTTCGCCGGACCTGCAATTACTCGGTCAGTTGCCTCATCGATATCATTCATATCAATTTTCTTTTTATTTGCTCTTGCCGCTACTAGTGCAGCTTCATTCAATAAGTTTTCCAAATCCGCTCCGGAAAAACCCGGTGTACGCATTGCGATTGTTTTTAAATCTACAGATGCATCAAGCGGTTTATTTCTGGCATGTACACGCAGTACTGCTTCACGCCCTTTTACATCCGGACGGTCAACGGTTATTTGTCTGTCAAATCGACCAGGACGCAATAATGCAGGGTCTAAAATATCCGGTCTATTCGTAGCAGCAATAATGATAATCCCTTCATTCGCACTGAATCCATCCATTTCTACCAGCAATTGGTTCAAGGTTTGTTCACGTTCATCGTGACCGCCGCCAAGTCCTGCGCCACGTTGTCGACCGACCGCATCAATTTCGTCGATAAAAATGATACATGGTGCATTTTTCTTCGCATTTTCAAATAAGTCACGCACACGGGAAGCACCGACGCCGACAAACATTTCAACAAAGTCCGAACCACTGATTGAGAAGAACGGGACCCCGGCCTCTCCTGCTACAGCACGGGCTAAAAGTGTTTTACCTGTTCCCGGAGGACCAACGAGCAATACGCCTTTTGGAATTCTTGCACCTAGTTCTGAGAATTTCCGTGGATCTTTTAGGAATTCAACGACTTCAACCAGCTCTTGTTTTTCCTCATCAGCACCGGCTACATCTTTAAAACGGACTTTCTTCTTTTCATCATTATATAATTTCGCCTTGCTTTTCCCAAAGTTCATGACACGACCGCCGCCGCCTTGGGATTGATTTAACAAGAAGAAAATGAAGAAAATTAAAATAATGAACGGAATCATTGAGGTCAATAATTGAACCCATCCGCTCGTCTCTTTCGCCATTGCAAATTCAAAGTTAGTATTTGTTTGGTTTGCTGCACTTTCAATTCTTTCTAATGTTGTTGGACTGTTCCAAACATTTACAGTAAAGCCTTGATTATTTTCAGCGTTTTTCAATTTACCAGTAATCAAGTAAACCTGTCTTTCAGGTTGTGCAGTAAATTTCTCCACATCACCTTTTTCAAGATGTGTGATGAACTCATTATATGTCATTTTTTCATTTGTTTCTTGCCCGCCTGTGAATATGCTAATTACTCCGATTAAAACTAACAATACAAGCAAGTAAAAAACAGTATTTCTAAATATCCGATTCATCCTTGACCTCCTCTCAAAGGGAAACAAACTTATTACATAGTATCATAGTAAATGAATGCATGACAAGGCATTCTGCTTTCTTTTTGGATCTTACTCTATATATTGTAAACCATACCATTTTTTTAAAAAAACTTTAATTAAATCACTCTTTTAAACGAAATCTCCTTTAGTCCTCCTTACTATATACTTCTGGTTTTAATACCCCGATATACGGGAGATTTCTATACTTTTCCTCATAATCGAGTCCAAAGCCGACAACAAATTCATTTGGGATGATAAATCCGGATAAATCTGCCTTTAGATCAACTTTCCTTCCTTCTGGTTTATCAAGAAGCGTGACAATTTTAATAGAATTTGCCTTCCGATAATGAAATAGGTCAACTAAGTACTTTAATGTTAACCCACTGTCAATGATATCTTCAACAATCAATATATCCCGACCTTCAACGGAAGTATCTAAATCCTTAAGAATCTTTACTTCTCCACTGGAAACCGTTCCCCCGTGGTAGCTTGATACATCCATAAAATCAATTTCCAAGTATGTATCCATATTTTTTATTAAATCGGCCATAAACGGCAATGCACCCTTTAATACACCGACTACTAACGGGAAACGATCTTTATATTCTTCGGTAAGAATGGCTGCGATCTCACGGATCTTGGACTGAATCTCTGCTTCTCCAATTAACACTCTTTCAATATCTTGATTCATTAACCTTGCTCCTCCCAGAAGTCTGACTGTTTTATGTATTGTAATATCAATGTTTTCCCCTTAATCATTCGAGATGATTCGTACTTGGATTTTTTCAATAACGGTACCCATAATATTTCGCCTTGTCGATCGGTGACAATCGGCCATGTATCCCTGTCCGGAATCGGAATTTTATTATCGATAAATAGTGATTTGATTTTTTTCGATCCTTTCATTCCTTTGAGACGAATTCGATCACCGTTTTTCCTTGACCGTACATATAAAGGGAAAGTTGTGTTATCATCTAATATAAAATATTCATTTCCAACCCTTACTTCATCATCTGCAACAAACATTTTCAACTGAGATCCATTAGGGAAAGTGATTGTTTCACCTTCCTGCCAAGTATATATATATGGTTCAATTTTTTCTAAGGAAAGCGTGAAAATACATTTTTCATAGGACCGATAAACTTTAAGTTTATCCGGCAGATGCAATTCACCGGATGGATTCGGACTTTTTATTAACTCGATTATGGCATCTATATGGTTAGCCGATAGGTTTTCAGGCAGCCGATTTTGATAGAGATAGTTTAATATTAGATGAATACATCTCCTTTGTAAAGGCAAAGGACTTTCTAGAAAAACACCCAATTTTATCGATAATGTAAGTCCAACTTTTTCCTCAATAACAATTTTATTATATGTTTCCTTTGTTAGCTCCATTAAATATTTTTCATCTTCCATTAATTGTTCACTAAATCGTTGAAAATGCACATGGACATTAGGGTTTTCTTTTTTTAAAAATGGCAAAATATATTTTCGATAACGATTTCGTGTATAAATATCTGATTTGTTCGTCGGATCATAAACGGGTTGTAGTCGATAATGCTCCAGATATTTTTCTATTTCATTTTTTGTTACACATAGAAAAGGTCGAATGACTACTCCATCGGCAAAAGGACGTTTTACTTGTATACCTGCCGCCTTTGATGTAGTTCCTCTTGTTAACCGCATTAAGATGGTTTCAATTTGGTCATCACCATGATGGGCAAGTGCCAAAATCGGAATATGATATTTTTCCATTATTGATGCAAAATATGTATAACGCAGTTCTCTGGCGACCGCTTCTGAACTTGCAGACTTTCTTTTCTTAATTTCTTTTGGGACATTTATGCGCTCCCCTTGAAACGGGATATTCCATTCGCGACAAATCTTTTCTACATACTTCATGTCTTCATAGGACTCTTCTCCCCGAAACATATGATCAACATGAGCAACAGTGAGTTTCAGCTGCATTTCCTCTTGAATCCTTTTCAGAAAATGCAAAAGAGCCAAGGAATCCGGTCCCCCCGAAACCCCAATTAATATATGGGATTCATCCGGAATTAATTGATGTTTTATGATAAATTTTTTTACTTTCGCATCAAAATCATTCATTTCCTTGACAATCCTCTTTCTGTGGCACGCTTATTTTATATTTTACCTTATTGAATTTATTTTTTAAAACATTTTTTCTTGGCAATATACTTACATGATTTGTTCAAAAATATAAACCGCGTATATAATACACACAATTGCCACAATTAGGATTGTTTCCAATATACCATGTTTATTCTTTTGTTTCTTACGTCTCGTTCTAGTATTATTGGTCTGCGCTCTTTGATTTTTGTTTGTTTGATACTTCGGTGTTGTCTGATGATGTGCAGATGGAAAATGAATTAATTTTAACAATTCTTTTTTCATCTCTGTGGCACTACTATATTTTCCGGCCAATGCTTTCAATAATATTGGACGATATTGTCTTAACTCTTTCACATCCTGAATGGCCTTTTTCAACTGTTCAATACCAACACCATGTTTTTGAAACCGTTTTGGATAAAACAGGTTGATGACAATCATGGCAACTGCAAAAAGATCATAAGAAGGTTCTGCACGCCGCGAGCCAAGTCCCCAATAGCCCCGGTCAAAAAACTCGGTAAACTCTTTAATCGCTCTCCCTTGCATCGTTGTTCCGCCAACATCAATACAACGAATTTTAACCGGTGATTTTGTAACAAGTAAATTTTCCGGTTTTAAATCTCCAAAAACCCAACCGTTTTTATGCAGGTAGTCAAGGTCGGTCAGTAGTTGCGATATTAAAACCGGCAACCACGTTGTACCATTTTGCTTAATGAATGTTAATAAATCTGTTCCGGCAATATACTCCATAACATAAAAGGATATTTGCGAGCCATTATGAATCCAATCATCCACATCGAATAAAGAAGGCCCGAGGGAAACCCCCTGGGCCTTGGTAAAAGATTTCAGAACATTGACTTCAGAAGTAATGGTCACATGGTTATCACTGACTTTTATGGCCACTTTTTTTCCGTTCCAATCAGCTAAATATACAATTCCGTTTGCGCCTCGACCCAGCTCCCTAATAATTGTATAGCGATTGTGATGCCATTTCCCTTGAATAATTGTTCCGGATGCAAAATTAAATGGACTCTTCATAGAATTCATCATCATGACGTGACAGGTATCCCCTTACCGAATGTTTTTCCTTAAAATATGTGATCGCTTCTTTTAATGCCGGCCCGGTTGGTGTCATGCCACTCGGATTTAACTTTGCGAAAACAGTCGTTAAAGATTCTAATTTCGGTGTCCAGTCCAGTAGTTTTTCCACTTCATTTCCTTTCCCGGGAAATATAAAGAGTGAAAATTGGTTATTTCCCATTCGAGCATTTAAACTTAAAGATAAATCGAGCAATGCTTCTTTTACAGTCGGTAATTTATGTTTCATGCTGGCACTTGTATCAACAAGAATGAGTACTTCCAAATCAACTGTTTCGTTTAGTTCATCTACTACTTCAAGAACTTCTCCGCGTTTTTCCGGCGGCAGATTTTCTAAGCTGGCTTGATTTCCTAAAATTTGTCTTAATTCTTGATTGACAACTCCTTGTAATGTTTGGGTCATCGCTTTCCTAGTAACCATTTGAACGGTTTGTGATAGTACTTGAGAATAAACAATTTGGCTGACCCCGCCACCTTGCCGGGCAATCCCTTCAATTTCACGAACCCCTTGTTCATCTATAATATCATTTTCCATGACACCAATGACGTTAACAGTAATTCCGAACTCTCTTGCCAGGGCAGCCATTGCCACCGGATCTTCACCATGATTTGAACAACCGTCAGTGATTAACAAAATTTGTTTAATTGTCCCCGTTTTCATTCAAATCCCCTCCAAATTACTTTTTACCATCTTTGCCTGATTGGAGAGGATATATACATTGTCTATATAAAAATATCATTTAATGAAAACCGTAGATAACAGGTTTAGCCTCGTACAATCTGAGTCCGATCAGTCGAAAACAGATTGGCTTGCTTAAATGGCTATCTTAAAAAGTATATATGAAAAGGGACGGCCCCGGATAGCCCTTCCTTGAATTTTTCCCTCCTTTCCGACCTCATACGTATAGACACTATTTTTATGCTCCTTTCCTTAATGAAATGGCAGGTATAGGCTTCCATTTCGGATTGTTATGCTTTATTTTTGCAACCAAAACAGTCATATCATCATCTATATACCCATCACTGGAGCGAATTACTTCTTCCATTATAATGTCAGCTACCGCTTGCGGATCATCTGTTTGTAATTCTAGTATTTTTCGTTTTAACCATAGATCGATATTTTCGATATGCCTTGGCCCCTCAAAAATCCCGTCGCTCATCATAATCAGCAAATCGCCTGCTTTTAATTGTTCGCTAACAACGTCGACTTCAAATTCTTGAATGATTCCTATCGGTAAGTTGCTTGCTTGAACTTTTATGACCTGATCACCCCGCTTAATAAAACTCGGGGTCGAACCAACTTTAATGAATTTAGACTTGGCATCCTGCAAATCTACTATCGCTAAATCCAGTGTTGCATAAACCTCATCAGTTGTGCGTAAAGAAAGAATGGAATTGATTGATTTAATGGCCACCTCCTCATCAATACCTGACTGAAGAATTTTTTTCAATAAATTTAAAGTTTCCTTACTTTCTAAATAAGCACGTTCCCCGTTGCCCATGCCATCACTAATGGCTAATGCGTATTTCCCTGCACCAATTTCAATCATAGTATAACTGTCACCGGAAACGAAACCGCCGTTTTTCGCAGCAAAAGCCACGCCCGTATCAACCACAAAACGCTTGGCGGAACGGAAAGTTGCATAACAATAATCATGCTCATGGCTTGCACATTCTTCTTTATATACGGTAACTTGCTCATGTAAAATATCGGACAAAAGCGGGGCTATTAATTTTTCACATTGGCCCATTCCGCCGCAATATGGAATGGTTATATCAATATCAACATTTCCTTGTTCCAGACTGTAAATTTCAATATGATCCACTTCGATTCCAAATGATTGTAGCGCATCGAATAACTGATCCTCCTGCTTTTCCAGGTTTTCCCTTTCCCTTTGAATCTCATTGGCAAAACTGGCCATAACTTTCGAGACGCCATATAACTGTTCAGCCACTAATTTCCGGCTTTCACTAATTTGCTGTTTTAATTTTTTATTCGCATGATGATAATGTAACTCATTTTGGATCGTATCGATTACCTTTCCGCTCCTTGTGCAGATATGTTCCAAATTCCGAATCGTTCGTTTGGATAGCGCATTTTCTTCCTCCAATTCCAGCATAATTCCCTTCATTGCATCATATGTTTTATTGTAGTTGTTAAGCGCCCAGCACTTTTCCTTCTTAAAACAAGTTTGGCAAGTTTTCGCTGTAACATTGGCAAAGAAATAATCTATTTCTGCCTCCGGATCGGATCGTTCATGATTTTCCTGCTTTCGAAAGCTCATGGCCAGTGCTTGGAAGATGGAAGAAAATTGTTCCACTCTCCTGGCTGTTGCGTCCCTTATCTTCCGGATATATGCTTGTTGTTCGGCCGAGTACTCAGTTGTCCCCGGTATATGCTTGGCAATTTTATTCGTATAAAATACCGGTGTTAACATAAATAGAATTAATGCAAAAAACGACTCATACAAGCTGGTCAAAATGGAGGTTGTTCCATTTCCATACAGTCCCAACAATAAAGTGGAAACAACCAGGCCAAAGCCGGCGCCAATCTTTTTCCCATCTTTTAACAAACCACCCAACAAACCGGCAAAGGCTAATAAACTCATTTCAGGAAAGCTGTTGATATCAGCAAGTCCAAAAATCAAACCGGTGACAACACCGACTGTGGAACCGACAGTTGCACCTGCTGTAAAAGCAAAAATTAAAACAAGATAACGAGCCAAAATATGAGATACGGCGATACCTTCAATCATCCACCCCATTGCTCCTGTCATCATTGAGGCGATTAAAATAATTAAACAAACCAGTTCTTCCGTTTTTAGCGCTTGTCTTCTTTTCGATAAGGATAATAGCGGAATACTTTGCAAAAATATCAATGTTAAAACAAAAGCAAGACCTGCTTCAACAGTCGTCATTAATGCATGGTAAATGGTGATATCCTGTGTTTCAACATAATGCCATGATAGCCTGCCGATTAATATGGACAAAAACACTAAGATCGGGATTAACGTTGTCTGATTTCGAACAAACCGGTTCACCAATTTATGACCGACAAGAAATAAACTTATAATCATAAAAGCGTAAACCGCATTGCCCAATGATATGGTTAAGGCACCGGCCACAATTCCTATAAATATTTGTGGTGATTTATCTTTTCGGATAAAATAAGCAGCTGCAAAAAAAGGCAAACTAAACGGTGATAATACAGACAAAATAAAAGCTCGTCCAAGCATAAAACCGAAAATAAAGAGGAGAAGTCCCCGTTTTATAAATAATGTCTCCAAATGATTTTTCATTGATTCTAGTAAACTATAAAAGAAAAACTTTGCATCCACCATCTTTCTTTCCTGAATGGGCTCAACAAAACTACCTTGAATTTTTCCCATCACAAACACCCCTAGCTCATTTTTTGATTATTATAGACGATGGCAAGATAAAATTTTGTCAAAAAAGAAAGAGTAAATATAAAAATATTTCGACAATTGTCTACCCAATCATAGATAAGCAAACAAATTTCGTCAGCTTATTTTTCTTCCCTTTCATAAAAATGAAGCAATAGTTCTTTACCCTCATCAGTTATAAACAGTTCGACATTCTCCACACTGTTCATTTTTCGACATTTATATTTTTCTACTTTTTTAAAAAGAGAATGTTTTGCTGTCCTAGTTTTCCTTGTAAAACTGGACAATGAAACTTGACTAGAGGCTGTGCAACATTATTTTTACTGACAAAATAAAAAAGGCTGCCTCATATGAGACAACCTTTTATTTCAAAAGCGACCTTTGCTTAGCTTATAAATACAATATAATAACTAGAAAATTCAGAGCAACTTGCAAATAGGCTATTATACAGACAGCAAGTTAACCTCTTCTCGCACCTCTACCTCCTCTTTTTGATTCAGTATTGCGCTTTAACGAGGCCAGGCGGTCTTCACTATCTTTCAAGAAACGCGCCATTTTTTGTTCAAAATTCTCTTGTGAATTGCGGTCATGGTTTTTCCCTTGACGTGGACGACCACTATTTTTCGCCGGTCTGTCCTTTGCCTTTTTAATAGATAAACCAATTTTGCCGTCCTTCTCAACATTCATGACCTTTACTTCCACTTGATCGCCGACTTTTAGAAATTCATTAATGTCTTTTACATAAGTGTCTGCGACTTCGCTAATATGGACTAATCCTGTTGAGCCCTCTGGCAGCTCGACAAATGCACCGAAATTAGTAATCCCTGTTACTTTACCCTGTAACTTGCTGCCTACTTCAATTGACATAAAAAGAAACTTCCTCCTTAAAGTAATAAAAAAATACACCTATGTATATTATAGACAA
>NZ_CCRF01000003.1 GCF_000751775.1 Caldibacillus thermoamylovorans | reverse complement strand
TTTTAAGTGTCAATCAACCGAATCATCAACTTCTTTATCAGGAATGGAGAAAATAATTTCACCCTCGTCGGACAGATAATATTCTTGACGGGCATATTTACCAACATATTCATCATCTTGTAATTTGGTGATATTTTCTTTTAAAATTTCCTGGTTTTCTTTGATTTGATTATACTCAGCTTGTACTTCCTTTAACTGATCCTGCTTTTCGTTCAGGACAGTGGCTTGGGTATACAAAGTTTTAATTAATGTATAGGAGACAATGGCAACAAAGACAAAAAACAAAGTTAGCCTGCGAATGAGCAATTTTTTTCTCCTTTTTATATAGATACTATGCTGTTCTTGATGACTTTTATAAGTCTCGTTCAATATCGGAACTCTGCTTCGTTCAGTACTCATTCACTTAAGCCTCCTCTTTTAACGCCTTTTTAATTTATTGATTACGTCCATTATCCATTTTAGAGAATTAGAAATTCTTTTAAAAAAATGACTCCCTTTTATTTTAAACGATTTTGGTACAGCTTTCCAGATATATTTTCCTAAATAAGTAAATGGTTTAAGAACAATTTTAAGAAGAACCCCCAGGATTTTTACTAAAAATAAAAACATTTGCAGAGTGAACTTCCCCAGCGCGACAATTATTGTAAATATAAATGTAAAGAACATAACGACCGGCTTTATAATCACATTACTGAACAGTTTTACTCCGAGTCGGTATATGCGAACCAATAGCTGGATCAACCACTCAAGCAGCCGATTATATAAATTTTTTAGCAGACTTTGATAAAAAGCAAAACCGCAAAGAAGGGCTAAAAAAATATAAAAGCGTATTTCACCATTATTTACCAGGTAAAGGATATAAAAGGTAATGAGCGCTTGTACTATCCAAAATAAAATATCGTTAATGCCTCGTACAATGACATTTCTTTTTGAACGGTTAAATAAGCGGCTATACGTGTCCAAAGCCGCCCCAAAGTAACTGCCCATTCCAACCATGGCTAGCATTGTGTAAAATTGTACTGTTAGACTCATTTGAACAACTTGCTAAAGAATCCCTTAGCTTTATCTCCCTGGTGATCTTCTAGGTAGACGAGGTCAAATATTTTCCCTTTGATAGAAACAATCCCTTTATCAACATCCAAGTTTTTCATTTGTAGATTTTGACCACGAATAGCTAAATAACCCATGACCGTTTCTAATAGGAATTCTTCATTATCGAAGCTTTCTACTTGCTTCACACCGGTTATATCCAGAGTTTTACGTCCTCTCATAATTACATCATGATCCTGTACGACAGGTTTTTGATTTTTCGATTGATCATAATATTGGTTCACCATTCATCCCCCGATTCAATCTTGTTCTCATTCTTATAAAATAGTTATGCTCGTCCGTTCTGGATTAGAACAGAAAATAGCATTGGGGGACAAACCTCAATGGAATAGACAGGAATGTAAAAAGCTATTTTATTTATTAGTTTTCTTGATTTATCCGCTCATCTTTCATAACGGTATACATTGAATCCGCATCTTCTTTTCGCGTTGTTTCTTGCAATTTTTCAATCTTCACGGTCATAAGTCTTTGTCCAAATCTGATTTCTAATTCATCCCCGACATTGACTTCGGAACTTGCTTTAGCTGTTTTTCCATTGATTAAAATTCTTCCCTGATCCGCTACTTCTTTTGCCAAAGTTCGCCTTTTTATCAATCGGGATACTTTTAAAAATTTATCTAACCTCATAAATTTGTCCAGTCCTTTCTTTGTTGTTGCTTACAAACCATTTTCTTTCGCTTCATTCCAAAACGAATCCAGTTCTTCCAACGTATAATCCGAGAATTGTTTTCCGGCTTTATTTATTTTTTTCTCGATGTATTGAAACCGTCTTACAAATTTTTGATTGGCGCGAATCAGTGCTTCTTCCGGATGAATGGACAGGAACCTGGCTATATTTACCATCGAAAAAAGCAGATCACCATACTCCAGTTCGATTGCGTCTTTATTAACTCCACTGTTAACTTCTATTAGCCATTCATCTAACTCTTCTTTTAATTTCTCGATGACCGGTTCAATTTCCTGCCAATCAAAACCAAATTTTTTCGCCATTTTTTGCAGTTCATAGGCTTGTAAAAGTGCCGGCAACCCTTTTTTAACCGCGGCAAATCGTGTTTCTTCTCTTCCTTCTTCGTTTTGCTTAATGTTTTGCCAATTCGACAAAACTTCATCGACCGTTTTTGCGGCTTTATCGCCGAATACATGGGGATGTCGGCGGATCATTTTACTAGTGATTGCTTCGATAACATCATCAATGGTAAAGTATCCTTCATCTTCACCAATTTGAGCATGCAGCATGATTTGTAATAAAACGTCACCGAGCTCTTCAACCATATGGTCATCATCATTTTCATCAATCGCTTCAAGCAATTCATACGCCTCTTCAATTAAATATTTTTTTAACGATTGATGTGTTTGTTCCCGATCCCACGGACATCCGTTGGGACTTCTTAAAGTAGCTACTACTTGCCGTAAATAAGTAAAATTTTTATAAAGAATCCGTTCATCTTTTACCGGTGGGATATATAAACTTGTTAAATTACTGAACGAAAATTCATGATCCAGTAGATATAAAGGTACTTTTTTTACAGATTCAGCGGCACTGCCCGCATTTTCCACTATATAGATTTCATATGTGTCAGGTAGTAACTCCATTAATTCCAATTTTACATTTGATGCAACCATTTGATCATATACTTGTCCGATAATCATATGTTGCGTCAACTGAACATTATATTTATTGAAGTTTGTTCCATCCAACAGCTGGAAACCTTCAATTGGGTCAATCCGGACTGCTTGAAACAATGCATCGAGGAAACTTTGACCACCGGCCAATTCAATTTCAATCCCCATCTCTTCCCTGCGTTCAAGTAATAATTGAACCGTCCTCTCCGCAACTATAGGAGCCCCTGGAACAGCGTACACGATATCTTTATCCGATGCTTCCGAAATTAATTTCTCAACAATTTCCTCGTACACATCCGTAAATTGTTGATTCTTCTCATAAATCGCATCAAAGGAAAAATAGGCAACCCCTTCCTGTTCAAGGCTCTCAACAACCGGATGTTCTTTTGTCCGTAAAAACAATGGATAATCATTTTTTAATAACTTATAAACACCTAGGGGAAGTTGATTAATATCACCAGCTCCAAGCCCAACAATAATAATTTTAGTCACGGTTAACCCTTCCTTCTTTTAACAAAAATTGAAGTCTGCTCCCGAATGGTAATAGGATTATTTCTTCTTTGGAAAAAATACGGCCACGGATAATCGAGATGAAAAAGACAATCGCCCCAATCACAGCAGCACATATGGCAACAAAAGCGGAAAAGAGACGGACTCCGTGAAAAAGAGGAGCAAAAACTCGGCTAATCAAAAAAAATAAAGAAATCGTGATCGTCATAATTGTTAATGATTTTATTAAAACGATCACAAAGCGCCAATTGACCAGTCGAATATCAATGGTTTTTCGTAAACGATATATTAATATTACAGCCATCAGCAACAAGGCAAGATTACTGGCAATCGCCGCACCCATCGTACCCCATTTAAGTATAAAAAACCGATTAAATAAGAGCTTCACAAAAAATCCCACAATCACAATACATGCCGAAAAATATGTGATATCAAGTCCTTGCAAAACTGATATGATGGTTGTACAAATTGTCGCGAAAAAAACAATTAGTACAAATATGCGCAAAACATTTGAACCCCATTCGTTTTCAAATAACATCACATTCAAATCATTCATAATTAAAATCAAACCGGTTGTCGCAGCAGAACTGACGACAAGGCTTAATTGAAAGGCAAAGCGGATATAGCCCGTCATTTCTTCACTTTTTCTTTTCATCGCAGCAACAAAAGGGACAACAGACAATGACAAAGATATGGCTAAAACCATTCCCAGTTGCACTAACGGTTGTCCCCGATCATAAATCCCCTTCATCACTTGTGCTTGCGTTAAAGCCATTCCGCTTTCTTTTAGTAAAGGAACCATTTGAAAAGAGTCTGCCAACTGAAATAATAATAGCGTTAAACTGCTTATGCAGACGGCAATCCCTTCCGTCCATACCACTTTCATAATTTTAACAGAACCATTAATGCTATTCCAAAAATGTATTTGACTTTGGTGATGATGATGGATAAAAAATGCAACTAAAATCATTGCCCCGCATAAACTTCCAACCACTGAAGCAAACATCGTCCATTTTCCGATCCCATACAATGTAAAACCTTTGGCAGTTAAAAGAAAGGCCAAAATCAGAATAAGAGAAACCCGGACAATTTGTTCCCCCAGTTGAGAGATTGCAGTCGGTGCCATAAATACTTGGCCTTGAAAATGCCCCCGCATAACAGATACGAGCGGAATAATTAAAAAGGTTAAGGACACCATCTTCAACAAAGGTTCTAACCGGGGATCCCCCATCAGTCTGGCAGAAAATGTCGAACCAAAATAAATGACAAGGAATATAAGAAGGCAAATCGTTGAAACGGAAACAAATGCCGGAAATAATATATTTTTTGCTGCTCTTGTATCACCTATACTAATCTTTTCCGCATACAATTTTGAAATAACAACAGGAAATCCGTATGTGGCAAAAGAAACCGCTATCCCATAAAACGGGTATACTTGCTGATATATGTAAAAGCCAACATCTCCAACAATATTTTGAAACGGTACACGGTAAACAGCGCTTAATATTTTTGATAATAATCCCGCTACTGAAAGGATCGCTGTCCCTTTCAGCAATACCTTTTTCGAATTATCTTTCTCCTTTTTCATAAATACACCTGCTAAATAATAATGAGACTCTCATAAATAGGGGCTTTCCCCTCGGATGGTTAGTGGAACAAATCAGGCAATAAATAATACCAACCTCCATTTTATTATAAAACAATAAAAGAAGACAGACTTCCTGCCTTCCTAAAAAATATTTATTTCAATTAGTTTTTTATCCACCTTATGTAGTGACCATATCGTCCCCCGCCCCTAATTAGTGGATGAATAGCCATCATAGGGAAGTCAAGCTCCAACCTCAAGACTTAAAAGACCGCTATTCACCGGAAAAATTCCCGCTGATTAAGATCACTTTATTGTTCCATTTGTCTTGCTAAAAATCCTGCGGCTGTCTCGGCTGCTTTTTTTTCGACTTCACCTAATGTATTATCCTTAGACATTATAATAACTGTACCAATTGGGTCACCGTTAGCAATAATTGGGCTGATCGTATAGGAAGTCAATGTTTCTTCATTGCCTTCCACAAGCGAAATCGTGGTTTCATTCGTTTCTAAAACGGTGGATCGATCGGCCATGACCTTCTCTACAGACTCGCTAATATTTTTGTTTAAGTACTCTTTTTTCGACCCCCCTGCTACAGCAATAACCGAATCACGATCACAAATTAAAACGGTACTCCCAAGGCTGTCAAATAAAGCCTCTGCATATTCCTTGGAAAAATCACCTAATTCACTGATTGGAGAATATTTTTTTAAGATCACTTCCCCATCACGGTCAACAAAAATTTCTAACGGGTCTCCTTCACGAATTCGTAAGGTTCTCCTAATTTCCTTTGGTATTACAACACGACCTAAATCATCAATTCGACGTACAATACCAGTTGCCTTCATCTTAAGTTGCCTCTCTTTCTTATGATGATTTTCTTGCTGATGTCACAGTTACGAACGGATATATTATTCCAAAACAAGGCCCGACCAAGCGGAATACCAAGTGTAAATGGAATCATCATCCTTATATACAATTATTATCTTTCATATGGTAAGTTCTATACACAAACTAAAACTTTTTCTTATAGTAAGAATAATTGGAAATACTGGAAACAACTGTACAGTATAATTTATCCTCTTTTTATAAAAACACTAAACATAATTCTTTCTTTTATTCATTTGGATTCGTTCCATCAGTTTCTATATGATTTTCGCCACTATTTTGGTTTCTTATACAATAAAAAGGGCTAACCCCTTTATTGACAAATAAGTTAAAGTCAATTCAGAAAATTACACAAAAGGAGGTTAGCCTATACACCATATTCTATTATGATACTGTTTTTACTTCCCGTTCAACGGTTTGCGGTAATCCTTTTAAAATCGATTCAAGAGTAGAGAACCAATCTTGTTCGATTTGACTATTGTTATAGATAACGATTTTAAACTTTTCCCCTTCCATACCGTAACCTACCATGCGACCATATGGTTTACATAGTTCCACAATGTCTTTAATTTGAATGTCTTTCGTTACCGTTTCAGTAAAGATCAGATGAATTCCATCTTTATCCTTTTTAATCAATTCAATTCCTGCCTGTTTGGCGTAAATTTTAATCTCGGAAATCAAAAATAAATTATTTACTTCTTCCGGATAATCTCCATATCGATCAACCATTTCATCTTGCAATTCATGTATATCTTCCATGTTTGCAATTGCCCGGAACCGTTTATACATTTCAATCTTTTGGTAACCGTCATGAATATATTGATCCGGTATATAAGCGTCTATTTGAAGATCAATTTCAACCGGAAAATCTTGTTTGTCGGGTTCGTCACCTTTTCGTTTTTCTATCGCTTCTTTTAACATTTGTGAATAAAGATCAAATCCAACTGATTCGATAAACCCATGTTGTTGTGCCCCCAACAAATTTCCCGTCCCGCGTATGGATAGATCACGCATTGCTATTTTAAATCCTGAACCTAATTCAGTAAACTCCTTAATGGTTTGTAATCTCTTTTCGGCTACCTCAGTAAGGACTTTATCTTTACTGTAAGTAAAATACGCATAGGCGACCCGGTTAGACCGTCCGACTCGACCTCGTAATTGATAAAGTTGGGAAAGACCCATACGATCTGCATTTTCTACGATTAATGTGTTGACATTCGGGATATCTACTCCCGTTTCAATAATGGTCGTACTAACTAATACATCTGCTTCACCATTTAAAAAGCTTAACATAACATTTTCCAGTTCCATTGCATTCATTCTTCCATGCGCATAAATAAATCTGGCATCTGGTACAAGCATGGATAGTTCCTCAACTTTCCGGTCAATATCATCAATATTATTATAAACATAGTAAATTTGACCGTGTCTGGCCAACTCTCTTTCAATAGCCTCTTTTACAAGACCGGGGTTCATTTCCATAACATATGTTTGGATAGGAAAACGATTTTCCGGCGGTGTTTCAATAACGGACAGGTCACGAACGCCCAGTAAAGACATATGGAGTGTCCTCGGAATTGGTGTTGCGGTTAACGTTAAGACATCCACATTTGTTTTTAATTTTTTAATTTTTTCTTTATGAGTTACACCAAATCTTTGCTCTTCATCAATGATTAATAGTCCAAGGTCATGATAAGTAATATCTTTAGATAATAAGCGATGGGTACCAACAATAATATCAACGGTTCCATTTTTCAGACCTTTAATCGTCTCCTGCTGATCTTTACGTGTACGAAAGCGACTTAATACACCAATTTTAATCGGATAATCTTGAAATCTCTCCCGCATTGTTTCATAGTGTTGCTGTGCCAAAATCGTTGTTGGTACAAGAAAAGCCACTTGTTTGCCGTCACAAATTGCTTTAAAAGCAGCCCGTAATGCCACCTCAGTTTTGCCGTAACCAACATCGCCACATAAAAGCCGATCCATTGGGCGCGGTCTCTCCATATCTTTTTTAATTTCGGCAATTGACCTTAATTGATCTTGCGTTTCTTTATATGGAAATGTTGCTTCAAATTCCCGTTGTAATTCAGTATCCGGAGAAAAGGCATACCCAACAGAGGCTTCACGTTCTGCATACAATTTAATTAAATCCTCAGCAATATCCTGAACAGAAGATTCAACCTTTCTCTTTACGCGCTTCCATTCAGATCCGCCCAGTTTATACAGCTTTGGTTCTTTTCCTTCCGTACCGACATATTTTTGTACAAGATTAATTTGTTCAACAGGAACGTAAAGCTTGTCAGTACCTTGATATTTAATTTTCATATAGTCTTTATGGATTCCGTTAATTTCCAGCGTTTCAATTCCTAAATACTTACCAATCCCGTGATTCACATGAACTACGTAATCCCCGATATTGAGCTCCGAATAACTTTTAATCCGTTCTGCATTGGAAATTTTTTGTGTTCGGTGAGAATGTTTTTTTACCTTTTTATTAAATAATTCTCCCTCAGTAATAACGGCTATTTTCTCCATCGGGAATTCAAATCCGCTGTTTAACTGTCCTTTTATAATTTGCGTCTTTCCTATAATTAGCTGTTCGCCGTCCCAATTATTTACCGCTTCAATTGAGTAATCCGCTAAAACACTTTCAATTTTCTCTGTCCGACTATCATCCGCCCCTAAAAAAATAACTGTATATCCGCTTTTTTTCCAACGTTCCATTTCTGATTTCAACACGTTCATTTGTCCGTGGAAATTTTGCATTTGTTTACTGGATAAATTTAATATATTTTGCGGACTTGTATGTTGAATATGACGTAAAAAGAGTGAAAAATAAACAATCGGTTTTTTCGAACCATGTAAGATTTTCCATACATCATGGCTGATTGTTATCGAATGAACAACTTTTCCTTCATCCAATAAACTTGTATGCCATTCAGCTTCTTCCTTATCAAGTGTTTCTTTCATTTCACTAACTCTACTGATTTCATCCATAAATACGATGGAATTTTCACTTATATAGTCTAGTAAACTTCCTGGTTTTTCGTAGGCAAATGATAGATATTTAAAAATCTCATCAGGAATTTGTCCGGATCGCAGCTGCTCAATTTCATGTTCAGTTTGGGTAACAAGAGATTCTTTTACCTTTTCATCTTTTATTTTCTTTAAACTATCAGCCAGAGCTTTTTCAAGTTTATCCGCTATTCGTTGAAGATGATCCGGCCCTAAAATGATTTCTGTTGCCGGGCCAATTGTCACTTCCGAAAGTTTTTCCATAGAGCGTTGGTTATCAGTAGAAAAATAACGGATGGAATCAATGACATTGTCAAACAGCTCAATTCGAATCGGATTGCTTTCTGTCAATGAATAAATGTCAATAATACCGCCACGAACACTGAACTCCCCGGGTGCAGTAACCATTTCTGAACGTACGTAACCCATTTGGACAAATTTTTGAATGGATTGTTCCAGATTAATTTCATCATCCAATTGCCACTGAATGATATGTTCAGCCCATATTGCTTTTGGGGGTAAAATTCTTCTTATACCGGCGATGGGCGCTATAACTACACCCTTTTTGTTGCTATTCAAAAAATTTAATGCTTCAATTCGCTGCGAACGTAATTCAGGACTGGATATGCCCAGGTCGGCGATTGTCAATTCATTTGCCGGATATATGAACACTTCATCTGATATAAGATGAACCAAATCTTCATATAGCTTTTGTGCTTGCAATAAATTATAGGTGATGATCAGAAGAGGCTTATTCATCTTTTGATAAATACTAGCCATAAATACGGTTCTAGCCGAATTAGATAAACCGGCAACAAGTTGTTCGTTTAATCCTTCATTTATTCCGCTTGTAATCGACGCAATGTCGTCCTTTTGCATTAAAGTGGTTAATAACTCTCTCATTCTTTTGCCTCCTCTCCTCCTCTTGGTGTCATCTATTATGAATGGTAATAAGTACATGTTTGTCTAACTTTCACTGCAAATCAAAGAGTAAAGTCGGCAACCTTTACACAAATTGTTGCCGATTTTCTCATAAAGTGAAACTTCCATCAGTGGTAACACTGATGGTTAGTTAAACCGATCGGACATTTACGGCACTCATCTTGAGGCCACTGAAAAACTACTTGAATAGATTTACTAACACAATATATAGTATGATAAAACCCGAAAATTCATCTAAATACAGTGTTTAGCGAGATTATTTGGCACTTCCTCAGCCGCCTCACTCATCTTCCACCTTTTTCTTTGATTTACTTAAGGCCCTCCGAACAAGTCGGATGTATGCAGGCAGCAAATTATTGCCCGCTAAAAGTGGGATAAACAGAAAAATGCTTTGGATCTCCAAAGCTAATGGATAATATAGTCATGTTCATAATTACTTGGATTTATTGTAAAGGATTCATGGCAATCTTCGCAAATACTTTTTACTTGGATATTTCCGTCCGGTTCATATTGAATCATGTTCATCCGTTCACTTTCGGTTAATTTATGAAAACCCAATGTCTCATAGTCAATTATTTTATTTTCTAGAGTTCCAATTTTGGTACCACAATAACGACAAACATAATGGATACTCATCTTATGCACCCCTTGAATGGTAAATGAATTTATTTATGTTTATATTTATTATTTACCGTCCAAGGATAGTTTATTCTCTTATTTTTACTATAACAATAATAAATTTTCTTTCCTACTCATTTCACCTATTATATATATTCATAACCTCAATAAATGGTTTCTCGAGCCATGTTTCACACGCTTGGGCACTTTTCTCAATTACTTCTGCCATAATTGGTTTTTCGTCATTTATGAATTTTCCCAAAACATAGTCAACAACTTCAACACCCGGTTGTGGTTTGCCAATCCCGATTCGAATTCGATTAAATTCTTTAGTCCCGATTAACTTAATGATCGATTTTATGCCGTTATGACCAGCCGCGCTTCCTTTATAACGGAGACGGATTTTCCCGGGTGGCAAATCCAGTTCGTCGTAAATAACAAGTAAGTTTTCATGGGAAATTTGATAATAATCCATAATTGCCCGAACTGCTTCACCGGAAAGATTCATATACGTCATAGGTTTTAATATAATGACTTTTTCCCCGTTGACCATCCCTTTACCGAACAAGCTTTGAAATTTTGCCTCATTCAAAGGAATATTCCACTTTTCCACTAATTTATCAATAACTTTAAAACCGATATTATGTCTCGTTTCTTCATATTGTTTCCCCGGATTACCTAAACCGACAATTAATTTCACTCCAATGCCCTCCTCTTGATTGAGGAATCATCTCCGGTCGTCAATCAAGCCGTAATTTTTTCTGTTAATTTACTTTAAATGGCCTTTAGACCGCTTCCATTGCATCCGGCGAATGTAGAGATTCCCAGAAAATATCTGAGTTGCATCTTTAGGTAAATGTTTCCTAATCACTGAAAGAGGGGCTGTCCATTATTACTGGTTCGATTTTCTTTTAAGGATTTCAACGTAGTACATCGACATTCCTTAAAAAAGAACCAGCCATGGAGCAACCCTCCTAACCTATTCTTCCCTACCTTCCAAGTTTTCCGGTATACCCGGCTCTTGTTCTTCACCGGTACTGATTTCTTCCTCTTGTCTTGGCGGTAAAATAGAAGCAATTACCTCATCATTCTCATGATTTATTTCAAATGGATATTGCTGCCTTATTTTACCAACCGTTATCGTTTCACCCACTTGTAAATGGGTTACATCTACTTCAATTGCATCCGGAAATCGATTTACATTGGTAGTGACCGATAAATCGAACATTGACTGCTGAAGGACACCACCGTCTTTTACACCTTCCGCATCATTAACTAAAACAATGCGGACATCCGCTGTTATTACACTTAATGAATTTACAGCTAAAAAATCAATATGAATAATTTCTCTTGTAATCGGATCAACTTCATAATTTCTCACAATGGCCTGCTGTCTTTTTCCGTCAACATCAATGGTAAATATACCATTTTTACCAATTTCGTTGAATTGTTTTTTGAAATCCAATTTCTCAACTGAAATCGGTACATTACTTACATTTTTTCCATATAAGATTGCCGGAATATTTCCATTTTCCCGCAATGAATTCAGAGTAGCTCTCGTTTCTTTTGATCTTTCTTGTGCATATAAAACTGCTTCCATTGTTTTGGACACCTCTTTTTTTCGTTCAAATCTACAATTATAATATGTCCAAAACTTGGTATTAATAATCAAACGATCGCCAATCATATGTCTAATGCATTAACTTATAGGATTAAAACAAATCACTTACCGAGCGGTGTTCAAATACCCGTACAATTGCTTCACCTATTAAAGGGGCAACAGATAATTGTTTAATTTTTTCTATCCTTTTTTCCTCACTTAAAGGAATGGAGTTGGTTATAACAAGTTCTTTTATTTTGGAATGTGCAATCCGTTCAATTGCCGGCCCGGATAAAACCGGATGTGTACAACAAGCATAAACTTCACAAGCACCTTGTTCAACGAGTGCATTTGCCGCAAGTGTAATCGTACCGGCTGTATCGATAATATCATCAATGATTATAGCTGTTTTTCCTTCAATATTCCCGATAATATTCATTACTTCTGCTACATTTGGTCTTGGACGCCGTTTATCGATAATTGCAATCGGCGCTTTTAGACGATCGGCCATTTTTCGTGCACGGACAACACCACCGTGATCAGGGGAAACAACGACGATATCGTCAAAATTTTTATTTTCAAAGTACTCAGCTAAAATAGGTACACCCATTAAATGGTCAATTGGAATGTCAAAAAACCCTTGAATTTGAGGAGCGTGCAAATCCAAAGTAATCATGCGGGAAGTTCCGGCAGTTTCTAATAAATTTGCAACAAGTTTAGCAGTAATTGGTTCCCGGGACCGAGCCTTTCTATCTTGGCGTGCATACCCGTAATAAGGCATAACTACATTGATTTTTCTTGCAGAAGCTCTTTTTAACGCATCAATCATGATCAATAATTCCATTAAATGTTCATTAACCGGATTACTTGTCGATTGAACAACAAAAACATCACAACCGCGAATACTTTCTTCAATATTGATTTGAACTTCTCCGTCGCTAAAACGGTTAACAGTACATTTTCCAAGACTGACCCCAATCTCTTCGGCAATTTCACTTGCCAACTCCCGATTGGAATTTAACGAAAATAATTTCAACTTTTTATCTGGGTACTGGTTAGACATGATGAACCTCCTGGTTAACCTTTTTTCATTCGATTTTTCACATAATTTTCCTTATTAACCTGCCGTGCGCGGGCAATGGATAACGAATCTCCCGGTACATTGTCCGTTATTGTTGAACCGGCTGCTACATATGCACCCTCACCGATTTCTACCGGAGCAACTAAGTTCGAGTTGCATCCGATGAACGCACCATCTTTTATGATTGTTTTAAATTTATTTACACCATCATAATTAACAGTAATTGAGCCACATCCGATATTTACATTGCTGCCTACATTAGCATCACCTATATAGGATAAATGTGACGCTTTACTTTTTCTACCAAATTCCGTCTTTTTAATTTCGACAAAGTTGCCGATACGAACTTCATCATGAATAAGAGATTGCGGTCTGATATGTGCAAATGGACCGATTTGAACGTCTGAACCAATCTTGCTGTCATGTGTGACAGATTGACGAATTGACGTCCGATTGCCAATATCGCAGTTTAATATTTCAGAATTAGGACCGATGATGCAATCTGTACCAATAACCGTATTCCCTTTCACCATTGTGCCGGGATATATGACTGTATCCTGACCGATTACTACCGTTGCATCGATATAAGTTTGCTCCGGATCAATAATGGTTACACCGTTACGCATATGTTTTTCATTGATTCTTTGTTGCATAATTTTACCTGCCTGAGCTAAAGCTACTCGATCGTTGATACCAAATATTTCGGTAAAATCATTTGTTGTAAAAGCTGTTACCGTTTGTCCCGCGTCTTTTAAAATTCCAATAACATCCGGCAAATAATATTCATTTTGTGCATTATTATTTGTCACTTTTTGTAAAGCATGAAATAAGGATGCATTATCAAAGCAATAGGTTCCTGCATTTATTTCCTTTACTGCTTTTTCCTCATCGGACGCATCTTTATGCTCGACAATTTTTTCCACATACCCTTGCTCGTTTCTAATAACACGACCATAACCGGTGGGATCTTCTGCAACTGCAGTAAGAATTGTTGCCTTTGAATGATTGTTGATATGGTAGTCAATCATCGCTTTGATCGTGTCAGCTTTCAACAAAGGCGTGTCACCACAAACGACAAGAGTAAGACCTTCTTTATCCTGCAATAAATCCCTTGCTTGCATAACAGCATGTGCCGTACCTAATTGTTGCTCTTGTAAGACAAATTCCGAGTCATCTTTTAATTCATTTTTGACCTCATCTGCACCATGGCCGACAACCGTAATGATTTGGTCAGCACCTATTTGTTTCAATTCATCAATGACATGCCTAACCATTGGTTTCCCACAAACAGGATGCAATACTTTATAAAGTTTTGATTTCATTCGGGTTCCTTGACCTGCTGCTAAAACTATTACATACTTCTTGGACATATGCACCCTCCACTTTTACCTTTTTATCCACTATTGAATATATCTCAATCAAGACCATATTTCAAGGAAGGATTTGCTTGAAAATATTGCAAAACTTCAACGAGCGGCTCGATCATCGAGTAATGAAAAAGAACACAAACTACCTATGACACATCCTTATGGAACACTTGGATAGTCGTATCGTAACCTCCCAAATCAACAGGGATCGGTCATTTTCTATCCATCTGTGCAATTGCCAATCTTTAAAACTTCAAGTATAGGTCTTTTCGTGACCTTAGTGAATGAATAAACAGGATATGTTTTGGTAATGATTGGAAGCCTAATAAGCGGGAAACAAAAAAAGAGCCTTACACACTTGTAGGCTCTCGGTTGTTATTTTTTTCAGGATGCCCCGGCTTCTTCCAACTCTACTTCTACTTCTCCTAAACGATGGTACTCAGATAACACCGCTTCTTGTATCTTTCCTCTTGTAGTAGAGTTGATCGGATGGGCAATATCTCTAAATTCACCGTCCGGCGTACGCTTGCTTGGCATAGCAACAAACAATCCGTTATTGCCGTCAATAACACGGATATCATGGACGACAAATTCATTATCCAATGTAATTGAAGCAATCGCCTTCATTCTCCCGTCCGTATTCACTCTCCGTAATCGTACATCTGTTACTTCCATTCGTTTCACCACCTTAAAGTAGACTTAATAATAGATTCTACAAATTTTTTTAGATTCCTTCTTAAACTAAGGAAATTTTTTTAATTTTTTATGTAAATTCAACTATAACATCCTTATGATAAATAAATTTAAATTTTTATAAAAATAACAGCAATAAAGTGAAGCCGTTTGTTAGTTGAATACATCCGGATGCATGTGGGAATTCCCTTTCCCACAAATCTTGCCGCTAAGCGCGGAATCAAATTTATTTAGTAAAGTAATTACCTTCATGTACAGAAATTCTTTTTTCCTGGACATCGACATTTGATAATTTGACAATCGATATGTACTGATCAACCAGTCGATCTTCCACCTCTTCTGATTCAACAAGAACAGCAATACCGGCATAACTCGCTTGAAATTCATCCAACAAACTAATCATCCCGCGTATGGTCCCGCCGGCTTTCATGAAATCATCGACGATTAACACCCGAGAACCCTCTTTCAAACTCTTTTTCGCCAAAAGCATTGTCTGGATTCTCTTACTTGATCCTGTTACATAATTGATACTTACCGTTGAGCCTTCTGTTATTTTTGCATCTTTACGAACAATAACGACCGGGACATTTAAAAATCTTGCGGTTGCATATGCTAATGGAATCCCTTTAGTCGCTACAGTCATAACCGCATCAATTGGTTCATCACAGAATTTTGATGCAAACATCCGCCCCACTTGATCCATAATCATTGGGTTGCCGACTATATCAGCCAAATATAAGTAACCGCCGGGTAAAAGACGATCAGGTTCTGCAATTAACTGGCATAAATCAGCAACAAAAGGTTTTACCAGGTCTTGTTTCACTTTTACATAATACTTAACTCCTCCGCTTGCTCCCGGAATCGTCACCAGTTTCCCGATCCCTTGTAGATCAAATATTTCCTTTAGTATGGTTAAATCCTCACTTATCGATGACTTCGCCGCTTGATACCTTTCAGAAAAAAAAGTTAATGAGATCAAGTCTCTTGGATGGTTTAACAGATAATTCGTCATGTCAATTAGTCGTTCACTTCTTTTCCAACTCATATGTTCACCTCCATAAATCCGAATAATAATATAAATATGATATACTAATATTCGTATTTTATCAAGATACCCAAAATATATCAGGGTACCAAATTCTCTTTAACTGAATTCATTTCGTTTACCTAATAACCGCACAGCATAAACTTGATGACAATAACCCCTCAGTCCATTATAAAGTCTCTGCATTCTGGAATCGTGCTGGACAAGAGCAAATACGGTTGGTCCGCTCCCACTCATTAATACCGCATCCGCACCAAACCTTTTCATATCGTCTTTCAAATGTTTTACTTTCGGAAAATATTTGAATGTCACTGATTCAAGAACATTGCTTAGATTGGCGCATATTCCACGGTAATCACCTTGATAGATTGCATCTACCATTGCTTTTGTATTCGGATGAATGACTTCATTTAGATTCAGATGTTCGTAAACTTCCGCCGTGGAAACACCTATTGCCGGTTTTGCCAAGACGACCCAACAATTAGGCGGCGGCGGTAACGGTGTTATGATTTCTCCCCTTCCTTTTGCTAATGCCGTTCCACCATAGACACAAAATGAAACATCTGAACCAATTTCCGCCCCGAGTTCGGCCAGTTCATCCAAAGTAAGTCTTAAATCCCATAGTTTATTCATCCCTCTCAGAACAGCAGCTGCATCACTGCTTCCCCCGGCAAGTCCGGCTGCAACAGGGATGTTTTTCTCAATCGTAATGGAAGCACCGGACTTTATATTAAAGCGATCCTTCAATAACTTTGCCGCCTTATATGCCAAGTTTCGATCATCGTCGGGAACAAACCGAGTTTGCGAATGAATAACAATCCGATCATCATTAAGTAACTCCAGTTCCAGGCGATCAGCCAAATCAACGGTTGTCATGACCATTTCCAATTCATGATATCCATCAGTACGCTTGTAGAGGACATCCAACGAGAGGTTTATTTTTGCTGGAGCTTTTACAAGAAGTTTCAACACGTCCACCTACTTTTAAACATTATGTATAATTTTGTATTATTTTACCATATAACAGCAAAAGAAACGAATCGTGTTAAGGGGGAAGTATTTAATGATTATTTTTTCAAGTGAAATACTTCACTAAACCCAGGAAATATTTTCCTCATACGAAGGGCATATAAAAATCCGAGGATAAGACCTCGGATGTTGTCACAGTAAATTTTGTTGTTCATATGGTGGACTTTGAAGAATTACTGCCGATTTTTCATCTGCTCTTCCGCAATCTCTATGGCACGTTTTACCATATTTCCTGCATCTCTTGCCCGAATGCCGCCCCATCCTTCTTTTTCAACGACATCGTAGAAACCAAGCTCTTTGGCCAATTCTACTTTCATTTCTTCAGACATGATTCCTCTTCTTCTACCCACAACGACAACCCCTCTCATACTGTGACATGTATAGTTTAATCTGAAATACATTTAGCATACCCGGTAATAACAACCGAGCATTCCAAATAAAAACAAATAAG
>NZ_CCRF01000002.1 GCF_000751775.1 Caldibacillus thermoamylovorans | reverse complement strand
CTTTCTTATACTATAAAGAAAACTCGGCGACTGCCGAGCATCCAGGCGACGGCAGAGCCGCAAGAGCACTTATGCTTAATTCTTAAAATTTCCAACTACGTCAAATTCGCTTCTTTGCTGGAAAATTATACATTCTTAACGTATAAAAAAGGCAGTAACCCAAAGGTAACTGCCTACTATACTAACTCTTGCTTGTCTTCATAAAATGTAAGTTGTACAGTCTGTGTTAAAATATCCGCATAACTGTAAGATACTCGTTCAAATGAATTCTCATCTTGATCTAATTCAATAACAAAAACGGCTGGATATGTTTCAGCTAATACACCTGTTCGTTCAATCGTTTTTTTTCGTCCACCGTTAGCTTTTAACATAAGACGTTTCCCTAAATTTCCATCAAGACTTTTTTTAATATCTGACAATGTTCTTGGCATATCTTCTACACCTCACTTAGCTTTATGATAACAAATTTACAGGTTTTTGTCAAGGATAAAACTAAAATTATATCAAGGATAAAAAATGTTTGTCAATAACTTTTATGTCATTTTTCAACTTTTTTCGACACCATTATTCTTACCGATTTTTCATAATTTTATGTACCCATTGTTCATTAATTTCACTAAAGAAAAAATTTTTTTACAGTAACGGAGATCAGATGATTCCAGTCATTCATTTCGAAAGGATAAAGTGAGATTTCAATCAACGGGGAAATCCTTATCCCCACTGAGTGTAAAAAATTCCCTCAAACTTATGAGGGAATTCTCTCCCGCCTATCTTCCTCATTGATTTCATTCTTGAGGTAGGCATTTTAACCAGCCGTTATGAGTGGGATAAAACAACGGATTTAGTCAAATTTTGGATGATATGGCATCCCCATTCTTAAGACACCTTTTGTTTCAATCCCACCGACACCTTTTTCCCCGGTAATGGTGTTCCGTAATATTTCCCATACATGGACACGCTCCGTAAACGGGGTATAACTTAACTTTGAAACGATATAGACGGGATCTAAAGCATGGATATTTACCCTTGCCGGCGAACTCGCAAAATTAGCTCCGGCTGCAATTAACGATTCAAAATGTGATTGACACGCACCGGCAAAAATAATTAATTGATCTAAATTTGGATATTTATTTCTTATTTTATTCACTGTCAGGACAAAGTCTTTTGAATGACGATACGAATTAATATCACTTTTTTTACCTTTTTGCTGAGAATACGCATCATGACCCGTAATAACCAATATATCAGGTCGAAACTCATCGACCCATTGGGGGACTTGATCAGGCATATTTTTTTCATCACAGTAAAAACCTGAAACCGGAACACCAATTTTCCGATACATCGCTAAACATTTTTTTAAGTAATTTGGATCTCCATCGACATGTAACACTCTTCCGGGAATTTGAAACAATTGAAAGTCCGTATTATAACCAAGCGAGGTTTCATACTCCTGTTTTTCAAGAACAGCTTGATAATCTTGGCGAAATAAGTATAAGGATTGCTCTTCCAATTCACGGAACGGGGCCAAAAGTTCATTTTTCATACGGGTATCAAGGACGATTAAGTCCTCAATCGGTGCATCGGCAATTAGTCGAATATCCTCTCCATATAAGAGCGCAAAAGTACGACCTCGCTCCTCATATACTCGGATTACCCGAAACGGAATATCACATTTATATGATTTTCTACCCACTATTTGATTGATTTTTATCCCATGGCCTTCACTCCATGTCTTAAAATAAAAAGGCTTTTATAAGATATGCAAACAAAAACCACAGGGTGTATGAATATTTAGCAGGACGATAAATTCACTCAAAACTGTTTTTGTCCCTTATCCTGAAACCTTAAATTACCAACTACGTCTTATTGGCAACCTCGTTGAAACTTGAGCTTAACGTAAAAAAGGTTGCCGTTTTTCATTTTTTCCCGACAACCTGACCATTTTAATATTATGCAAAATATGGAAGTAGTCCATCACTTAATTTTGCAAATTCTTCAATTGTTAAAGTTTCCCCTCTTCTCGTCGGATCAATCTCTGCCTTTTCTAATGCAGCCATAATCCGCGCCTTTTTCTCTTTGCCATTTTCAAGCTGGCTAACCAAATTATTTAAAATTGTCTTCCTTCTCTGGGCAAAACTAAATTTGACAATATTGAAAAAGAATTGTTCATCCTTGACAGCGACAACAGGCTGATCTCTTTTCGTCAATTTCACAACCACCGAATCCACATTTGGTTGCGGAATAAAAACCGTTTTTGGTACATTCATGACAATTTCAGCCGTTGTATAGTATTGAATGGCTATTGATAAAGAGCCGTAATCTTTTGTTCCAGGCTTTGCAGTGATTCGGCTGCCTACCTCTTTTTGCATCATTATGACCATGGACCGGAATGGCAAATGATCCTCTAGACATTTCATAATAATCGGCGTTGTAACATAATACGGGAGATTGGCAACAATAGCAATATCCTTCACCTCTTGAAGATAGGTTTCAATTGCTTGATGAACATCGGCCTTCAGGAAATCTTGGTGAACAACTGAGACATGGGGATATGGCGACAACGTATCTTCTAAGATCGGAAGTAATCTCTGGTCAATCTCAAAAGCAAGTACTTTTTTACATCTTTTAGCCAATTGTTCTGTAAGGGCACCTATTCCTGCACCAATTTCAATGACCCCGCTCTCCGGAGTAATTTCGGCATGGTCTACAATATTATTTAAAATATTTGTGTCGATTAAAAAATTTTGCCCAAGGCTCTTTTTAAAAGTAAATCCGTACTTTTCCAGGATTGCCCTTGTTCGTAGTGGTGTGGCGATATCTCTATCCATTTTGTTCCTCCTGAAAAATTTTATTGACCGCTTCTAAAAATAACTCTCTTGATATTTGAAACATGTTTAGTCGCTTATGCAATTGCTTTCCATTTGTATATCCAATTTTTAGAAGCTCCCCTAATCTTTCCCTTCTCCATTTTGAAGATGCATCCCCAATGAGACGATAGTAAACTAAGTCTTCTTTTGTAATTTTCTCTTCGGGCTCTATTTCCATCCGGTGAGCATCTTTCAAAGCAGTACGAATTGCTTCCGGGGAGGCATGTTCTACACCAATCCCTCTTCCTAATTTATCTCTTGCTTCATGTTTTGGTAAAAAAGCATGTTTACAATTTGGTATGCGATCAGTAATGGTTTTTCTTATTTTCTCACCCGGGAAATCAGGATCGGTAAAAATAATGACTCCGCGTTTTTCCGCAGCCAATTCAATTTTCCTCAAAGTTTCCTCATTTATTGCAGAACCATTCGTTTCAATTGTATCCGCATCAATCGCCCGTTTAATGGCAACTGTGTCATCTTTTCCTTCAACAACAATAATTTCCTTTATTTTCATAATTCCTCCATTATTAACCTCATATAAATATCGCAATTTCTATTATGATATTTTTCCATAGAAAAGTAAAACGCAGAGGGAGTGTTCCCTCTGCCTAACTATTGAAGAATTTTAATTTTTACGGTCCTTTGCCCCCAACGGTACGCATCGCTTTGTGAGGCAAAAAAGACATCAATTTTATTCCCTTTAATACGAGTCCCGGTATCGGCAGCTATCGCATAGCCATACCCCTCCACGTATACTTTTGTCCCTAAAGGAATGACGCTCGGATCGACAGCAATAATTTTTGCCCCCGGGTTTGCATGAAGATCAATCCCCGTTGCTGTTTTTCCGGAACAACCGTTACAGGAAGCAGTATAGGCGGTGGAACTAACATAAAACTCTTTCCCTGTCTCCGTACCGCGGGAAACCAGTTGTGTCATTTCCTTTGTCCCAACTGCGACAATTTTATCTGTTGCATTTTCCATCACATTTTCACTAATTAATGTTTTGGAAACCTCTTGCCCGTTTTCTAAAATAACCTCATATGTCTTTTGCACTTTGCCGGTTTTTCCCTCTTGAACAACTTGCTGTTTCCCGGATTCTAAGTTGCTGTCCTTTTGTGTAACGGTAGCAAACTCAAGTGGTTCTTCCACTACATCGGTGACCTTTTCAACCCTGACGATGTTTATAGGAACATTTTCCCCAATCATTTGATCTAAACCTGGTTCAACACGATCAAGTTCATTTAGTTTAATTCCTTGTTGTTCTAAAAAGTCAGCGACCGTAGTCGAAGTAGACCATACCGTCCGCTCTTCTCCTCCATCGTTTACGACAACTTGAAAAGCTGTATCTAAATTAATTATTAAACCTTGTTTTATTTTCGCTTCGAGCGGAACACTTAATTGATCCTGTTCTTTAATAGCAATTTCACTTTCTGCCAAAAACTCCTTCACCGTTTTTCTTGTAGTCCATACCTTCTTCTCTTCTCCATTAAGTTTTAATATCACCATACATGCAGGTTTCCAAACAATTTGCATATTGTCTTTTACTTTTGCATTGACAGATGGTGATAGATAGTCTTGTTTTTTGTAATTGATTTTTAATTCACCTAATAACTCATGAACCGTTTCTGCATGTGTCTTTATCTCTTTCTTATTGCCGTTTAACGTCAAGGAAACATTTTTCTTCGTTCCTTGGTAAATGAAAAGACCTGTTAGTGAGGCGATGACTAAGAAACTAGCAATTAAAATCAACGCTTTATTTCTTCTAAAAATGTTGGTGAACAGGTCCTTCATTTTCGTAAATTTCATGCATGAACCTCCTTTTCTGGGGTGCGTACCTTATAAGAGAATTTAATTTGAGAAGGTATGGCTACTACTATATCAATCTATGTTCCACATTATTGCATATATTCCTACTTTCAAAAAGAAAATCTTATCGACACAGTTTTTCTTTTTAACAGGGGATTGTGGCAAATTTGCTGAAAATTTGTCTAACTCCCTTTGCTTTTGTCACTCTATGCCGAAAAGTAATTTAGCATTTTTCGTTGTTGCTTCTGCCAATTCTTTAAAAGAAATCCCTTTTATATCAGCAATTTGCTCGGCTACTAGTTTTACATATGCCGGCTCATTTCTTTTTCCTCTGTATGGATGTGGAGCCAAATACGGGCAATCCGTTTCAATTAAAATTCGGTCAAGCGGAATCTCTTTCGCCACTGCTTTTGGCCTTTTTGCATTTTTGAATGTAACCGGACCACCTAATGAAATGTAAAAATTCATTTTTATACATTCTTTTGCCGTCTCTACGCTACCGCTAAAGCAGTGCATAATCCCGCCAATTTCTTCCGCATGCTCTTCTTTTAAAATTGTAACCGTATCTTCCATGGCATCCCTCGTATGGATTACGATTGGAAGACGTAATTTTTTCGCCAAACGGATTTGTTTCCGAAATAATCTTTGCTGAACATCTTTTGGTGATTTATCCCAATGATAATCAAGGCCAATTTCTCCATAAGCAACGATTTTGGGATGTTTGCATAATTGTTCAATCCATTGTAAATCTTCCTCGGTGCAATCGACAGCATCAACCGGATGCCAGCCGATACACCCATATATATGGTCATATTTCTCAACTAGTTCCATTGTTCTTTCAATCGTTGGGCGATCGAAGCCAACAACAACAATATCGGAAACACCAACATTGCCGGCTCTTTCAATCACTTCTTCCAAATCATCTGTAAAATCAGCTGCATTTAAATGAGCATGTGTATCAAACAACATCGTTAATTCTCCTTTAATATATTGGATGGCCTATAATCAAGAACCATCAATTCCATTATTTCTCAGCAAATCAGCAGGGTCATGTATTAAAGAAGAATGAAGTCCTTTTTTGTCCGTTATAACCTTAACATAGAATTGTTTCAAATATGTAACAGATTCTTTTTAATTTAGGCACAAAGGGATTTCATTCCGACCCTTATCCAAGTATCTCCGTTAAGTAAAAAAAATAAAAAACCTTTCAAAAAAAGGATTATACCGCTGTTTTCGGGGAGTTTTTGTTCTTTGGACTGTCAAAATCAGGAATAAATATAACCCCCAAGTAAGGAGTTGTGTATATACAAAAAATTCCTTATTTTACAGGTGAAGAGGTTATAAATGTTCCAAACGTTTTCTTTTCTATTGTAAACATTTTTGCTAAAATTAAGTTATTGGTTAAAGAATTTAAATTGGGGGAATGATCTACCATGCTTTTGATTTTTGGTAAGTTTATCTTGTTTTATTTGTTAGGTACAATTGCATTCGCCCTCTATAAAGTAATGTACTACAGTATCAGCAAAAAATTGATTACAAAAACGGTTGAGGGTACAAAACTATATTGGGCTTTGAATCTCTTTGTTAAAGACGGGAAAAAACTGGATGATAGTGATTACTTTACTATAGCTGTTTTTGCGGTTTTATGTACGATTTATTTATAAAAGGCTCCTAGAATATTTCCAGGAGCCTTTTTTATTTCGTGGGATATCCATTATTTTCACAGAAGTTTTTAATCTTCTCATGTTTTTTTGAAAACTTTTTGCATGCTTCTTTGATCCCATATGTATAAATGTCTTCTAAAAACTTTTTAGCAACACCAGCCAATCCCAAAGCTGTTAATACAGCAATTAGATCTTGCAGTGAAATATATACAAGCCAAGGTAACGCAGGCGCAATCATAGGTTTGATTTGTTTATCGCCTTTTATCGGAATTTGTTTCCCACTCTCTAAAAATTTCACTTGTTCTACTGGTAAGTTTTCAAAAAATATCGCCATATTTGTTACCTGTTCTACAGAAAAACCAATTTGGAGTGCTTTTTGACGGTCTACAGAATACGTAAAATCATTATTAAGTTTCAATGCTTCTTTTACAAACTTTTTCGCTTTTTCTATGTCTTTTTCATCAACATTTTGCACGACATTGCTAACTTCTTGATGATTAATCAAACTTTCTGTTGAATTTTTTGCCTGAGCTGTAGCCGCTGGCATAGTTAGTACTACTGAGGTTAGGAGTGCAAACACTGAAAGAATAATTATCACCCTAGCCTTCATACTTTTCATACCAAAAACAACCACCTATAGTTTATTCTATTTACAAGTTATATATTAACATATAAACCAACTATAAGCAAGTATTTTTTTGATAATTTTATAAATTTAGTTTTCTTATATAATAAAAGATTAGTATAAGTATTGTTTCGGTATTGTTTCAGTATTGTTTCGGTATTGTTTCGGTATTGTTTCAATATTTTTTTAATATAGTTTTAATTTTCGTTTTTGGTCCGTAAATTCCGTTTATATTGCACGCACATCAGCTGAAATTGTCTACTTAATCTTCTTTCTTCCGTCCGTAATAGCTATTTATGCCGTTATTATTTGTCCCTGTATCCGGGAAATAAAAAGTACAGCCAGTGCGCACCTCCTATACTTCGGAAAACCGTCACTTCTCAACGACTTGTTTGCCTTAAAAATGCCAGAAGAGAGGATGTGGGAAGAATTTTGTTGCTTGTTGTTGCCTGCTTCATTAATAGCCCCACTATTGCCAATGCCTTTACTTTATTTTGTCCATATATTCTATCCATTTCGATACCAAGTTTCTTTTGCAGTGCTTTAAAGCCTTGTATCGACTTATTGGAATACGATCCTTCGCAGAGAGAAAGCTGAACATCCACTCGTCAAATATGCTACGGTATAGAAAAACTTTGAATTTTTCCCTTGAATTAACATCGCACGAAGAGAAAGTGAAAGTTTTTTAGAGAGGGGGAAGTTAGTTTTTCAGTCGCTGGCACTCTGATTTATA
>NZ_CCRF01000001.1 GCF_000751775.1 Caldibacillus thermoamylovorans | reverse complement strand
TTATATAATAAAACTAACTCAAAGTTAATTACTTGTATTTTATACTATATTATAATGATAAGAAGGCGACCCCACTTACGTCATCTCACTTAAGTCAAAAAAAAACTGCCCGAGTATTATCATTCCCCAAAAAAGCGGGGACATGAATTGTTCAAAAGTTCAGGCAGCTTTTTTATAAATTATATTTTTTTTACGATTACTTCACTTTCGCACCAATTGGTAGTTTTTCATCAACGGTTGCCAAGGAAAGAATACCGTCTTTTTCACCGGCTAAAATCATTCCTTGTGATAATTCGCCACGTAATTTCACCGGTTTTAAATTCGTAATACAAATGACTTTTTTGCCAACCAGATCTTCCGGTTTGTAAAATTCAGCGATTCCTGAAACCACTTGCCGTTTCTCATAGCCTAAATCAAGTTGCAGTTTCAGTAATTTATTTGCCTTTTTCACCGGTTCACAAGCAATAACTTTTGCCACACGGAGATCTATTTTTGCAAAATCATCAATCGTAATTTCCGGTAAAGTTTCCGGTTTTTCTGCCTCTTCCTGCTTCGGTGCTGCCCCTTTCATTTGCTCCTGAATATACGCTACTTCTTTGGCATGCTCCAAACGCGGGAAGATTGGTTCAGCTTTTTTCACCTTTGTACCTGCCGGAATTTGACCGAACTCTTTTAAGCTATCCCAAGATTGTAAATGTTCATCTTGAATGTTCAATTGGGCAAACATTTTCTTTGGTGCCTGCGTAATGAATGGTTGTAATAAAACCGCAACTCTACGCAATGTTTCAGCCAGGTGAGCCAGCACACTTTTTAGTTCTTCCTGTTTTGTTTCATCTTTTGCTAACTTCCATGGCATCGTTTCATCAATAAATTTATTGGCGCGACCAATCATTTGCCAAACAGATGATAGAGCAACGGAGAATTCCATATTTTCCATCGCTTCTTCATAATTCCGAATTCCGTCGATGTTGGCTTGCAGTAATGACTTTTCAAATTCAGTCGTTGAACCTTGATAGGCAGGAATCGTCCCGTCAAAATATTGCGAGATCATGGCAATTGTCCGATTCAATAGATTTCCCAGATCATTTGCCAAATCATAATTTATCCGATTAATAAAGTCTTCCGGTGTAAATACGCCGTCGCTGCCGAAACTGACTTCACGCATTAAATAATAGCGTACGGCATCTAATCCGTAACGGTCCACTAACATATCCGGATAAACAACATTCCCTTTTGATTTTGACATTTTTCCGTCTTTCATTAATAACCAACCGTGTCCAAATACCTTTTTCGGCAACGGTAATCCCAATGCCATCAACATAATCGGCCAATAAATCGTATGGAAACGGACAATTTCTTTCCCCACCATATGAACATCTGCAGGCCAATATTTTTTAAAATTAGAATCATCATCAGAGCCATACCCAAGAGCGGTAATATAGTTGGCTAACGCATCAATCCATACGTAGACAACATGTTTCGGGTTGCTTTTTACCGGAATTCCCCATTTGAAAGATGTTCGGGAAACAGCCAAATCTTCTAAACCGGGTTTAATAAAGTTATTAATCATTTCATTTTTTCTTGAAGCCGGTTGAATAAAATCAGGGTGCTCTTCATAATATTGTAATAGACGATCGGCATACTTACTCATTTTAAAGAAATAGGACTCTTCTTTGACAAGTTCTACTTCATGACCACTCGGTGCCTTTCCGCCAATTACTTTGCCGTTTTCATCCCGATAAACTTCAGCTAATTGTGTTTCGGTAAAATATTCTTCATCAGAAACTGAATACCAACCTTCATATTCCCCTAAGTAGATATCTCCTTGGGCTAAAAGTTGTTCAAAAATTTGTTGAACCGCTTTTACATGCTCCTCATCTGTTGTTCGTATAAATTTTGTGTTTGAAATATCCAAGCGTTTCCATAAATCTTGCATATCTTTTGCCATTCCGTCTACGTATGCTTGTGGTGTGATCCCTAATTCATTAGCTTTCTTTTCAATCTTTTGTCCATGTTCATCTGAACCGGTTAAATAAAATACATCATATCCCCGCATCCGTTTATAGCGTGCCACGACATCACAAGCAATCGTTGAGTAGGCATTTCCAATATGTAATTTGCCGCTCGGGTAATAAATAGGTGTTGTAATATAAAATGTTTTCTTTTCAGCCATTATGTATCTCCTCACTTCTTGAAATAAAGAAAAGCGCAAGTACTGTTTTCATAGCTTCTCTTTTGGAACCCGGACAACCAGATAATCAAACCTTGTCCAAAGTTTTTGACCAGTATTTTATATTTTCTAATACTGTAAAGAAAACGCCCTCAGGTTGCGGCCGAGAGCTAAATAAAATTTTATCATTGGTATTTAAGATGAATGATAATCTTATCTTAACCGCTTATATGAAAAAAATATACATAAAAAACGGAAAAAGTGCAACTAATCGTTCATTCTCATATGTATTTGTTTGCTGTTGAGCATATAGTTACGAATGGAAAAATGCGTTTATCACACAAATCCTTCTATATTTAAAAAAGGTAGATTTGAAGATATTCAAAAACAGACCGGAAGTAGTTTCCTTACTCTGATGGACTCAAATTGAAAAAGTTACGAAGAATCGATGTAAAATTTCATTCAACAAGCCTGACAAAAAACTTATCGAATATCTCATCAAGGAAAGTCACTAAAAAATGCATAAGAAAATCTTCAAATTTAGAGATTCTCTTATGCCTTTTATCAATTTCAATCAATTTTTGTGTTCCCTCTTTGTACCACTTTTAAAAACAAAAAATAGCAAAGAAAGAAAAAATAATACATTGGACAAATTAACCAAAAGTTTTACACCTTCATTTACATCTTTTAATCCTACAAAAATGTCAACAGCTGATAAAACTCCGGTAACAACTAAAATGATAAAGAAAAATAAATACATACAATTACCCCTTTTATTAAAGAAAGAAAATTTTTTTGCTCTTGACGAAACTAAAGAGATTGTAAATTAATTATATCCGTTTATTCAAAAAGATACAGCTTCCATACAAAAAAACAGTGTGGAACTCCGATATCCGGCCTCACATTTTCCCCCTAAAAACACGGGTTTTTTCATTCAGAAAATCTGTAACATTTCTATCATATAACAGCTGTCCTATTTTATTGACGCTATTTACAAGGATTGGTAAAATTATAGGAAATAGGGTACATTGCAGAAAATTTATTGGAAAATGATAATTGACTACTTTTCGAGAGGGGAAATATTATGAAATCGACAGGGATTGTTAGAAAGGTTGATGAACTGGGTCGTGTTGTCATTCCAATCGAATTACGTCGGACGTTAGGTATTAGTGAAAATGATTCATTAGAAATCTATGTTGAGAATGATAATATCGTTCTGAAAAAATATAAACCCAATAAGACCTGTATGATAACAGGTGAAATCTCAGATGAAAATCATGTGTTGGCCGACGGTAAAATTGTTTTAAGTCGAAACGGTGCAGAAAAATTGATTAACGAAATTAAACGTTCATTTGAATTAGATAAATAGATAGGGAAAAATTTTGGCGTCCGAGACTTTTGGCAACTCGTGATGCGAAATCAACAAAAATATAAAATTTTTTGGGCTGTGATATCCCAACTGTGCCTATAATTAACAAAACTTCCTTCTCAGTCGAATTCGCATCCTTTTCTGAAAATTATTGTTTAAAGAAAACTCGGCGACTGCCGAGCCTTTAGGCGATGGCAAAGCCGCAAGAGCACTTATACTTAATTCTTAAAATTTCCCACTACGTCGAATTCGCTTCTTTGCTGGAAATTTATACTTTCTTAACGTATAAACTAAAAGGGCCCGGTAAAATCGCCCTTTTTTCTGTCCCTCATTTCCTCTCTTTTTAACATGTCATTCCATGAAATTGTTTCTGTCACTCTTCTCCACCTTTTTTACATGGTATAAATGATAAACATCCCTTTTCTGCAACCCGCGATCTTTTGCTGCTTTTTTTATTGCTTCTTTGGACGGGTCCCCCAAATTTATGTAATAGTCTACATGTTCAATAACATCCATTGAATGCCAAAATATATCTTCCTGTGAGTTTGTGCCTGTTTCCGGGTTTCCTTCAACAACAATACAAAACTCACCACGTATTTCATTCTTGTTTACCCAATCAACCAGTTCTGCAAGAGAACCACGAATAAACTCCTCATACTTTTTTGTAAGTTCCCGACAAATAGCCGCTTGTCTTTTCCCAAAAACTTCATATAATGCTTGAACGGTTTCTGTTAACCGATGGGGTGCCTCATAAAAAATAAGTGTTGCATCCATAGCTTTTAATTTTTTTAATTCATCGTCCCGCTCCTTTTTCTTTCTCGATAAAAAGCCATAAAAATAAAAGGGTTGAGGACGAATTCCGGAAGCGGTTAAGGCGGTTAATGCAGCATTGGCCCCCGGTATGGAGACAACCGGTATTCCTTTGTTCACGGCTTGATGGACCAATTCATAACCCGGGTCCGAAATAGCCGGCATTCCTGCATCACTAACCAAAGCGACCGTTTTCCCTTCCAGTAATTGCTCAATGAGGTACTTACCGCTCGACTCTTTATTATGCTCATGATAGCTTGTTAAATTTGTTGGAATGTCAAAATAATTCATTAATTTCTTTGTGTTCCTCGTATCTTCCGCTGCGATTAAGTCGACTTCTTTCAAAATGCGAATGGCTCGAAAGGTCATATCTTCCAAATTTCCAATAGGGGTCGGAACAATATATAATATTCCTTTATCCTTAAGAAAACTTTTTTGTATGTTCACTTGTACAAAACTCCTTCAAAAACGCCTCTTTTTTCTTTCTTGTCAGCTTTTTAAACCGATACTCCGCTTTCATTGCTTCACTTTTTGACCAAAAACATTCAGAATAAATAAGTTTGACCGGTGTCCGGCCCCGGGTATATTTTGCCCCTTTTCCGGCATTATGTTGTTCAATCCGCCGTTCTAAATCAACAGAATAGCCTCCGTAAAAGCTGCCGTCTGCACATTGTAAAACATAAAAATAAAATTTATTTGTCTCCATATAGAATTTTTTTCACTTCTTCCGTATAATCGCCGTTATTTTGATAAACAAACAATGGTGGGAGAATTTTCAAACTTGGTTTTCCATCCTTTATCCCCTCAATTAAAATGGTGTTTGCTTCTTTACCTGATTTTGGATAAACGAATTGCAACCGTTTTGGCTCCAACTTATATTTTTTCATCCATTCCAAAATTTCCAAAAGACGATCCGGCCGATGAACAAAAGCGGCTTTTCCTCCGGGTTTCACAAGTTGGCTGCTCACTTTCACAACATCTTCTAATGTGCAATATAATTCGTGTCTTGCAATAGCAAAATATTCACTTTCATTGATAATCGTCCGCTCCGTTACAGGAAAGTAAGGGGGATTACAAGTGACGACATCAAATTGGTTGTAACCTAATTTCCCGGGCATCTCTTTCAAATCACCATGAATGATTTGAATTTTATGATCGAGCTTGTTATATTCTATGCTTCTTTTTGCCATATCATATAATCTTTCTTGAATTTCTACCCCTGTAATATTTGCCTTTGTTCTCGTGCTTATCAAAAGGGGAATAACACCGTTTCCTGTGCAAAGGTCGATAATATTCCCTTTTTGGATAGGCAAATAAGCAAATTTCGCCAATAATACCGCATCTAAAGAGAAGGCAAATACCGACGGGCTTTGAATAATCCGTAAATCTTCAGCCAGCAAATAATCGAGACGCTCATCTTCACGTAAAAAAACCATGCAGTCCTCCAAAAATATGTTTATTAAGCTGTTTTCGTACTTTTTTTGCCGTCTCTAGCAGAAAATGCCATTGACGATATTCAAATCGTTTTGCTATCATCGCTTCCCTTGTGGAGCTAAATAATCCAACGTTTTTAACCAGTATTTTTCTACTTTCTACCCAATGAAAAAACCTTCCTTGATTCGGGAAGGCGAAGTTACTACTTTTTATTTAAAAATGATAAACAGAACATGCAATCTCCTTCTTTTCTTAAACTGCCAAATTGTAAATTACATATATGGAATCCTTCATTATACAATCTGGCCAAGTTATCATAACCTTCTCCAATATCCAAGGAGTTTTTTCGATCGGTTTGGTTCTTTTGATTTTCCTCTTTTTCTTGGTTCGCCTCTTTTTGAAAGGCAATTTCTTCCATCCGTTTCCGTAAATGCTCATTTTCTAGTTTCAGTGAGTGATTTTCTTCGATGATTTGAGCCAAATTTTGTTTTAATTCACCTAACTGTTTATATAGTTCCCCGATCCTCTGCTCCATGTTTGACACCGAATCAAACAACTCTTTTTTATTCATTTGGTTCCACCTCGTCAATCCGCGGCTTTAGAAGAAATTACACCTTCTTCAATCATTTCATCCAACGTATATTCAATGACCTTATTTTGCTCCATCAATTCAATTTGAATCACTTGCTCTACCAAATTCAAACCGACCACTTTACCGTTGCCGTGGGAAGTATAAATAAATTCTCCTAAATCCGGTAATTGTTCTTTTGCATTTTCATAGTCATCATTTTCATACTTTAAGCAACACATAAGCCTTCCGCATAAGCCGGAGATCTTCGTTGGATTCAACGATAAATTTTGATCTTTTGCCATTTTAATTGAAACCGGATCGAAGTCACCTAAAAATGTTGAACAGCATAGCATCCTTCCGCACGGTCCAATTCCACCAAGCATTTTTGCCTCATCACGAACACCAATCTGCCTAAGTTCAATCCTCGTTTTAAAAATAGCGGCTAAATCTTTCACAAGTTCACGAAAATCTACTCGACCTTCTGCAGTGAAATAAAAGATAATTTTATTACGATCAAATGTATATTCCACATCAACAAGTTTCATCTCAAGCGAATGCTCCGATATCTTTTGCATACAAATATTGAAAGCTTCCTTTGCCGCACTCCGGTTTTCCTCAACTTGGAGATAATCTTTTTCATCGGCAACACGGAGAACTTTTTTTAAAGGCAGAACAACATCGTCTTCATCAACAAGTTTATTCGCAATCACAACATTTCCAAATTCAATTCCTCTTGCTGTTTCGACAACGACAAACTGACCTCTTTCAATGACAATCCCATCCGGGTCAAAGAAATAGATTTTTCCCGCCTTCTTAAAGCGAACACCAACAACATTATACAAAAGCTGATCCCTCCTATAACTTAATCATCAGCTGCTCCATTAACAGTAATCCATTGACATTAGATTGTAATCTCCTTTTTGCGTCCAAAATAAGGGAGATTTGTTCTGTTAACCGATTACCGGATACTTTAAGCGCATTCTTTTGCCATTCAGCGTAATAATCCGGATAGACAACTTCTGTCACTTTTTCTAACTGTATATATAGTAAATCTTTATAGATAAAGAGTAACATGTCCAGACCGACATCGATCTGCTCCCTTGATTTAAACAGCGGCAACCAGTCTGTCTGCAAAAACAGGAGCGTATCCATAATCGTTTGTTTCGTCTTGATTTCATATAATTTTAACACTAAATCTCTGGCTTGTAAAAACCATTGGTCTTCATTCATTTGTAATGCTTCGTCCAGACTGTTTGTTAAATTGGCAAGTAAAGGAGCACGATCCTTCTTAACCCCGTGATTGATTAACGCTTTAATGAGTTCCGGTTTCGGTAATGGATAAAAAGTAATATGTTGGCATCTGGAAAAAATAGTCGGTAATATTTTTTGTATTTGTTCGGTTACTAAAATGGCTGTTGTATTTTGTCCGGGCTCTTCCAGAAATTTTAGTAAGCTATTGGCTGCATTTGTCGTCATTTTATCAGCATGAATAATCATATAAAATTTTCGATTCGACTCTACCGCTTTTTTTGAAAATTCCTGTTGTAAAAAATATATTTGTTCTTTTTTAATTGAATTCCCGTCAGGCTCGACCAAATGGATGTCTGGGTGATTCCCGTGATTGATTCGCTTACATTGGGGGCAGTTTTCACATGGTTTATATCCTTCAAAGGGCTGTTCACAAAATAAAGCTTTTGCGAGTAATAAGCCGATTTCTTTTTTTCCCGTCCCTTTCATCCCTTCAAAAAGGTAAGCATGAGCGATCCGATTTTTTATTATTATTTGTTTGAGCATCTTCATGACGGTTGGTTGGTATTTTTCTAATTCATCCCAAGTCCTTACATTTAAATCACTCATATTTTTCCCTCTTACATTTTTTATGTGGTGCAGTTATTTTTAAAAAATATTTTTTAAGTATATCAAGTAATCGGTTGGAGCTGGATTTACTTGTCAATTCATCATGTATATAAATTGACAATTAATCCTTTTATTTCCCCGATAATACTTAAAATTTTTATATTTTCCGTTTCCTTTGTTAAAATTTCATCGGTTAACTCGATAATTTTTTTATCTATTTTTTCAATGATTTGCAAAATGCGACTTTGACCTCCGCTGTCCCACGTATTTGATTTCTTTAATCCGATTCCTAAATTGACCGCTTCTTTAATAAAATTTTGGATCAAATTTTTATATTTGGTTAAATCTCGAAAGTTTCGCGATTTTGCTAAACGATCTCCGGCTTTCTCGATTTCTGATAGTAGCGCATGGAGATTTCCTGATTGTAATTTTTCATTCTGCATTTTTATTAGTTCTTGAAAGTTTATGCTTCCTTGCCCTTGAAACTTTATATCTTTTTGAAGCGACTCCGGTGAAAGATGAAGATTTTGATTAACTTTCAAATTGATTCCCCCTTACAAACGACCCCAAAACGTATTGCCTTCAAAAGGAGGTCACGTACTCAAAATAGAATGAAAGCAACCGGACCCCCGATTGCCTGATTTTTAATACTGGAAAAATTGTTCAACAGGTAAAACAAATACTGTCGCACCGCCAACTTCTACTTCAACCGGATAAGGAATATACGAATCAGCATTCCCTCCCATCGGTGAAACAGGCGCAACTAATTGATCTCTTGATCTGCAGTTATCCTTAATAATTTGCAGGGCTTTATCAACTCGAATATCTTCCGTACCGATAATAAATGTCGTATTACCCGATTTTAAAAATCCACCCGTTGTCGCCAATTTTGTCACCCGAAAATTATGATCCATTAATGCATTTAATAAACGATTACTATCTTGGTCTTGGACGACTGCCAATATTAGTTTCAACTTAATCCCCCCTTGCCTAAAATTCCGGCTGATTCTTACTTCCATTATACCAATAACAGATGAAAGAAATAAATATTCTGTTTCCATTTTTACTGTTTCCAGTTATTCCAAAATTGGGCATTAGCCTTAATTATAATTTATGTTTAGAATCCGTTTCTGTTAAAAAATATTTTCCACCGGGATTGTTATCTTTTTACTAACAGTGAAAGAATTAATTTTTTTGCCTCTGTTTTAACCTCTTCAATCGGTCGATCGGCCATAACTTTCTTAATCCTGTCGGGAAACCGATCTAATAATTGCAAATATCCTTCTCTCACCATTTTATGAAACTCCATTGTTTCTAAATCAAGTCGATTCATTTCCCCTTGACGATGTTTTTGAATTCGTTCCAAGCCGATTTTCGGTTCTATATCAAAGTAAATTGTTAAATCAGGCATCGTATTTTCAATGGCAAAACGATTAATCTTCAAAACTTCATCAATGCCAATTTTCCTTGCGAAACCTTGATATACAATTGAAGCATCAATGAATCGATCACATAAAACAATATTTCCTTTTTCTAATGCAGGAATGATTTTTTCTATTAAATGTTGTCTCCTTGCAGCAGCATAAAGTAACGCCTCTGTCCTCGGGTCCATTTCCGTATGTTTTTTATCTAAAACGATTTGCCGAATTTTTTCAGCAATGGGGCTTCCACCGGGTTCTCTTGTCTGCACAATAGGATAACCTTCAGCCGCCAATTCTTCCGCAATTATATTTAAAACAGTTGTCTTTCCTGCACCATCAGGACCTTCAACTGTGATGAACGTACCCTTTACCATATGACTCCTCCACCTATAAAACAAACTATGTTTATATTAATAATTCAAGTATACATCAATAAGGGCAAACATCAATTTTTTGATCAAATTATTTTTATAAAATAAGTGAAACGCTTGGAACATCTCCAAGCGTTTATTTGATTACAATTAAAGTATAATCTACTATACAGTGAAATCTAAAATTAAGGATTAATCTGCTTTTTTATTTTTCTAAGATAATATTTGTTTTTGACTCACTTTACTTAATTGTTGTAAATAAAATTTATAAAGCGGATGATCTGTATCTGTCTGAACCATCTCTCTTTCACAATCAATACAAATAAATGATGTATATAAATGAAATCCATTTTGCTTCTGTTGCTCACAAATAATACAAGTTTCCCCATTCAGTTTTTCCATCATTCCTCCACCTCCATATATGCATTATGCCCTCTTAACCTAGAAATTATTCAATTTATCATTATGAAATCAATTTTTCTAGCTAATTGTCCGTTATATATATTTTATGTGGAGAATTGTTTGCCTTATTCAACGCCAGGTAAAAAGGTAAAACAAAAAAGGTCGGATCGGGGTAAAAATTTTCGATGAGAATAGGGTTCGCCGACTAAAATGAGTGCATCTCACCAAAAGTGTCTGCGTGAATAGGGTTCGTTGTCAAAAATTGAACGTTCCAACATAAAATGAATGTTAATCAAGTTGAGTCCATTTCAAAAAATTTTTTCCAAATTTTATTCTTTCATTTAAAGAAAACTTGGCGACTGCCGAGCCTTTTGGCGATGGCAAAGCCGCAAGAGCACTTATACTTCATTCTTAAAATTTCCAACTACGTCGAATTCGCTTCTTTGCTGGAAATTTATACTTTCTTAACGTACAAAAAAGGACAGTGAAAATCCACTGTCCCTTATATGTCCGGCAACGTCCTGCTCTCGCTAAGGGTATATTCCCTACATCAAGGCTAAAGAAATTTAGCTTCCGAGTTCAGAATGTGTCCGTTGGTAACTTTTTCTTCATCATGCCCAAACTTACTATTCCTAGCTTGCGACCACGTAATTTCGTAATTAGTTTATTTTCGTTTAATGGAGCCTAGAGGGGACGAACCGCTGACCTCCTGCGTGCAAAGCAGGCGCTCTCCCAGCTGAGCTAAGGCCCCGGCTATTTATTTAAAACTGGTATTGACTCGCAAAAACTTAGAGATGACGTGCCCCAAATTTTATTATGAATATGATGGGCCTGAATGGACTTGAACCATCGACCTCACGCTTATCAGGCGTGCGCTCTAACCAGCTGAGCTACAGGCCCATATTCAATATTTATTGCGCCTTCAAAGTTGCCGGCGTTATTACAGAACGTTGCGCTTTTCATAGGCCAGTCCGTACGTCGTTGGACATAAGGAACGCTTCGTCAGCAGTACCTCGAGTCGCTTTCGTCTTCCATTCCTTTAGAAAGGTCGTAATACATCCGCACCGCTTTGTCTTGTTCTGTTTTCAAGTTCCTAATTTAACGACCTTTCTATACTATCAAGTAATCAATTGTTTGTCAAACTCACACAAAAATTCCCCCGATTTCGTTCATTCCCGTTATAGACTGATTTATCGACCAATTACGTAAAAATGTCTATAACAGGATAGTTTTATCAATCTTAGTCATATATGGAATATGGGCTTAAATAATCCATAATTGAATGACAGTAAGCGCACATACACCGGGTATTCCTAAAAACCCTGAAACTGTTGCTGTAATTAAATTGATAGGTACATGGATACCGAAATTACTGCCGAACGCATTAAGAAAAAATAATAATAAAGCACCAATCAATATTTTTATAATACTTTGACCAAAAAAGCGAAATAATTTCAGCGGTGTACCAAATAATAGGAGAAGCACAATTATTCCTCCGATAATTCCAATTACTAATGAAGGCTCCATATAATCCCTCCGTAAATTAATGCTTGTACCATTAAAATATTTATGTTGAAATCCACAAAAAAAGAACCATTACCTATTTAGGTTACATAATCCCTAAAAGAAAACGGTTCTTTTCATATCACTTATTTTTATCAAATATTTTTAATTGCCTGGCCTTGGCTTCCCTAAATAAGTATAAATACTTCAATTCTGTAAGTTCCACCTGGTGCTTAAAATCATCATTCATATCAAAAGATTTATCGTACAGACTTTTTTCATTTTTCCATTTCTGTTTTAATTCTTCTATTTGAAACAAAAGCTTATTATCATATTCCCTTTTTAGTGACCCTTTACGTTTAAAGAGCACTTGTACTCCCCCTTAAAAATCAATCCTTTTTATATCCCACTCTTATTAGCAAGTCAAATGCCCACCTTAAAATTCGAGTTCATGAAGAAACCGGATGGGAGAGGGACTTACTGCAAAAGGCCAATTGGTTCGGATCACAACACTATTGGTCACACACCGCATTGCCATAAAGACGTGGGATCATTATTTATTGTGTACTTCCTACAATCAATGGGGATAAAGAAAAACCCCACAAATTGACGTTTACCTTTATTTTTCCGTTAACAAAGAAAAAATATTATAATTCTCTTCTTCCTTCAAGCGCTTTCGACAATGTTACTTCATCCGCATATTCTAAATCTCCTCCCACAGGTAATCCATGAGCAATTCGAGTAACTTTAATACCGGACGGTTTTACTAACTTTGATATATACATTGCCGTTGCTTCACCTTCAATATTTGGATTCGTAGCCAATATCAGTTCTTTAATTTCTTCATTTTGGAGCCTTTTAAGTAAACTTGGGATGTTAATATCTTCAGGTCCAACACCTTCCATAGGAGAAATTGAACCTTGCAAAACATGATATAATCCATGATACTCCTTCATCTTTTCCATTGCGATTACATCTTTAGAATCTTGAACCACGCACACAACTGAGCGATCACGACTTTGATCACTGCAAATATAACAAGGTTCGCGATCCGTAATATGACCGCAAACAGAACAATATGTCAAATCCCTTTTTGCATTGATAAGTGCTTTAGCAAAATCCAATACCGTTTCTTCCTTCATTGTTAATACAAAAAAGGCTAATCGTGAAGCAGTTTTCGGACCAATTCCGGGAAGTTTCATAAAGCTATCAATCAGCTTACTAATCGGTTCTGGATAATACATTCAAATTAGGCCTCCTATTAAGAAAAGCGCTGGCCATCAGGAGTTAGGCAATTAACTTATTCATCATTTTTACCAGTATTGCTACCTTTCTTCTCCTTTAAAATAGACCAGGGATGTTCAAACCTTTGGTAAATTGTCCCATTGTTCGGGAAGTCAGTTCGTCCGCTTTTGTCAATGCATCGTTTGTAGCGATAACTATCAAGTCTTGAAGTGTTTCAATATCTTCGGGATCAACAACTGCTTCATCTATCTTTACTTCCAATACCTCTTTATGTCCAGAAATAACGACAGATACGGCTCCACCGCCTGCAGTTCCTTCAATTCTTTCTTCACCTAATTTTTCTTGTGCTTCTGCCATTTTCTTTTGCATTTTTTGCATTTGTTTCATCATATTTTGCATATTTCCCATTCCACGCATAATTTTACCTCCAATGTTAATCTCTTATTTCCAGTAAATCTTCACCAAATAATTTAATTGCTTCATCTATCAGGGGGTCTCCGCTATTGTCCGATTTCTTTTGATCTTTAACAAGGTCTCGATGTTCATTTAAAAAAGACTGACGGATTTCCAGCCACTGATTTTCGGGAACACCAATTACTTCTATTGGATGTCCTGTAACTTTTTGAAACAAACTAGTTAATGTACTAATAAATTCTCCATTATTTATTGCCATTTGACAATGAATTTCATATTTGAATTTAATTACACAGCCTTGGGATGACGCGGCAACTGGTTCAGCATCATTTAACAATGCAGCATGTGACTTCTTCAAGTTTTCCAAAATCGACCCCCAGTTGTTTTTGATTTGTTGCAAATTTTGCTTTGTCGCATTTGCTAATACATTTTCTATTTTACCAACCGGAGCTTTAAATGTATGCTTAACTGTCTTTGTTTGTTTTTGCTTGTTATTACTTTCCTCTGATGTTTGTCCTTCACTAATGCCTTGTACTTGCAATTGCTGAATTTGATCTTCCAGGTAAGCAATTTTCTCTTGTAGTTGTGTAATCAAATCAGAGGAAACAGCTGCTTGTTGATTTCGAAAGTTTGCTTGGCATAACTGGACAAAACAAACTTCCAGAATAATTTTAGGATGATTTGTCCATTTCATTTCTTGTTGAACTTGATTAAACCTATTAATGATTTCATAAATTTCATCAGAATCAAATTGTTCCGCCAATCTTTGAAAATCTTCATCGACAATTACACGTTCCAAAAAATCTTGCGTACCCGGGGAATTTTTGTATACAAGTATATCCCGGAAATATTGAATCATATCTTCAATAATTCGGACCGGATCTTTTCCCTCTCCTAATAATGTATGTAAAAAAGTTAATGCTGCTTGCGGATTTTTTTCAAGAATCGAACCGGCAATTTGATGTAATATTTGTTGTGATACAGAACCCGTTATGACGAGTGCATCTTCAATACTTATTCTTCCTTGACTGAAGGAAATGGTTTGGTCCAGTAAACTTAACGCATCCCGCATCCCGCCATCAGAAGCTCTTGCTATCAGTTCCAATGCTTGTTGATCATATTCATACCCATAGTCGTTAATAATAGAACCCATATGCTCAGCAATTTTTGGGGGAGAAATCCGCTTAAAATCAAAACGTTGACACCGGGATATAATCGTTAACGGTATTTTATGGGGTTCCGTAGTCGCTAATATGAAAATTACATGCTTTGGCGGTTCCTCTAAAGTTTTTAGCAATGCGTTAAACGCACCAATGGATAACATATGAACTTCATCTATAATATATACCTTGAACGTAGACATGTTCGGTGTATATTTGACTTTATCGCGAATATCACGAATTTCTTCAACACCATTATTGGATGCAGCGTCGATTTCGATTACATCCGGATTTGATCCATCCGTGATGCTCTTACAAATAGAACATTCATTACAAGGCTCTGCCGCTTCCCTATTCGGACAATTCACTGCCTTTGCTAAAATTTTTGCGGCACTTGTTTTTCCTGTTCCCCTAGGTCCGGTAAATAAATAGGCATGAGAAATTTTTTGTTGTAAGAGGGCATTTTGTAATGTTTTTGTTACATGCTGTTGTCCAACTACATCTTCAAAAATTTGTGGCCGCCATACACGATACAATGCTTGATAAGGCATTAAATAATACTCCCCCTTCAACAATTTTCCCTATTGTTTAGTTGCATAGTTACATTTCAAATTTATCAGCAACACATTACAAAACATCCGTCTTTTTATTATACCTTATTTCCCATTTCTTTTACTATAAAAAAAACATCCTTAACATAGGATGTTTGAATTGCTATTATGTAAGTAACTGCCGTGCACCAACCTTCGACTGCTAACCATAGGCGTTGCTTACATAGTTAGCTCAGCTCAGGCACCCCTGCGGCACATGAGAGATTCCACTTAATGCTGCTTCCTTCCGGACCTGACATGGTTCATGGATTCCCATTGCGCAGGACCCAAACGTCAACACCACTTGTGTAAGACAGGCCCTACAGTTAGACAGCCTCGGGTAGGAGTTCAGTCCTGCTAGAGCGGATTGCAGGTTCAGGGCACCGCTACCTCCCCACCTAGCACGGCAAATTTGCTACCAAAGTTCATACGTCTTAATGACGTATATTTAGTATACTAAGGAATTAGTAAAATTGCAATGGTTTATCCATTGTTAATTGTTTCCTCGTATTTCAGGAAAGAAACCCTTTCTTTTTCATCCGTAATTCCTGAAAAAAAGTGGTTAACATTTTCGAACATTCATTTTGTAATATACCATTTGTCACTTCGCATTGGTGGTTAAATCGACTATCGTCTAATAAGTTCATCAATGTTCCTGCACAACCGCCTTTTGGATCTCCGGTACCGTAGACAACACGTTTAATTCGTGACATTAGAATCGCTCCGGCACACATGGGACACGGCTCTAAGGTGACAAATAATTCCGCATCCTCCAGCCGCCAGCTTTTTAAAGTGTGACATGCCTGTTGAATTGCGATCATTTCTGCATGGGCGGTTGCATTTTGTTCTGTTTCACGTAAATTATGACCTCGACCGATAACCGTGTCATGTAATACAATGACACAACCGATTGGAACTTCATTCTTTTGTTTTGCCTTTAATGCTTCTTCTATTGCCATTTGCATGTAATATGTATCGCGATCCATTCAAGCTTCTCCTTATAAAAAACAAAATGATTATTTCTTATGTAAATTATAAACGATAATTCTTTTTTTGAACTTATAACATAAAATTTCTGTAGTGTCATTCCGAGGAGGTATGGTAATGCAAATTCATGTTGTACAACAAGGACAATCTTTGTTCGGTATTGCACAAGCCTATAATACAACAGTTAATGATTTGATTGAAGCAAATGAAATACCGAACCCCAATCGCCTTGTCGTAGGTCAGACGCTCGTCATTCCGATTATCGGTCGTTTTTACTGGGTTCAACCGGGTGATAGTTTATTTTCCATTACACAAAGATTTGGAATTACTATCCAGCAGCTTGCCTCAATAAATCAAATCTCTATCAACAGTCCGCTCGCAATCGGTACAAGACTATATATACCCCCATTGCCAAAAGTAACAAAAGAAATTAATGCATATGTTGAACCCCGGGGGACCGTAACTCCAAATTTAGAAAACAGTGCAAGAGAGGCGGCACCATACTTAACATATTTAGCCCCTTTTAGTTTTCAGGCTTTACGTGACGGCTCATTACGGGAGCCCCCTTTAAATCAATTCCCGGCTATTGCAAGGGCAAATCAAAATGTGTTAATGATGGTCATTACGAATCAAGAAAACGATCAATTTAGTGATGAATTGGGGAGAATATTATTAAATGATCAAAACGTACAAACCACCTTTTTGAACAATATCGTATCAACTGCTCAAAGGCTCGGTTTTCGTGATATTCATTTTGATTTTGAGTATTTACGACCAGAGGACAGGGAGGCATACAATCGTTTTTTACGAAGAGCGAAAGATCGATTTAGCAGGGAAGGATGGCTCTTGTCCACTGCTTTAGCACCCAAAACGAGAGCGGATCAACCCGGACGTTGGTATGAAGCACATGATTATCGAGCTCATGGAGAAATTGTTGATTTTGTCGTCATTATGACCTACGAATGGGGCTATAGTGGCGGTCCACCAATGGCAGTCTCACCAATCGGGCCCGTTCGTGATGTTTTAGAGTACGCAATTACCGAAATGCCTTCAGAAAAAATCTTAATGGGGCAAAACTTATACGGATATGACTGGACACTTCCCTTTCGACCTGGCACTGTTGCTCGTGCCGTCAGTCCGCAACAGGCAATCCAGTTAGCAGCTCAAAATAATGTTCCCATCCAATATGATACCCAAGCACAAGCACCATTTTTTAACTATAGAGGTGCAAATGGGCAAGAACATCGAGTTTGGTTTGAGGATGCTCGAAGTATACAAGCAAAATTTGATCTTATTAAAGAATTAAATTTACGAGGAATCAGTTATTGGAAACTTGGTCTTTCTTTCCCGCAAAATTGGTTGTTAATTGCAGAAAATTTTGATGTAAGAAAACGATAGTTTAAACGATTGTAATTGACCCATAATCAAGTATACTTAATTAAGTAATGATCGAACAGGCATCATACTACTTGCCCATAACAGCTGAAGGAGTATATGAGAAATGAATTTACGGGAAAAATACAATATACCTAGTCGAGCCGTGATTACAATTGCAGGGACGGTTGGTGTCGGTAAATCTACACTTACAAAGGCACTGGCTTCAGCTCTTGATTTCCGAGCATCACTTGAAAAGGTGGATAATAACCCATACTTAGAGAAATTTTATCGTGATTTTAAAAAATGGAGTTTTCCTTTGCAAATTTACTTTTTAGGTGAACGATTTAAAGAACAAAAGCGGATGTTCGAATATGGGGGTGGATTTGTACAGGATCGGTCTATTTATGAAGATAGCGGGATATTTGCAAAAATGCATTATGAAAAAGGAAATATGACGGAAATAGATTACAAAACATATAAGAATTTATTTGATGCAATGGTGATGACTCCTTTTTTTCAGCATCCGACTCTTTTAATTTATTTAAGAGGTTCAATTGATGACGTTCTTGCCCGGATTAAAGAAAGGGGAAGGCCAATGGAGCAAAACACGCCGGTTGAATATTGGCTGGAAATGTATGAACGTTATGAAGAATGGATCAATACCTTTCATGCATGTCCGATTCTCCGGTTAGATATTCATGATTATGATGTGTTTGACAATAATCAATCAATTGAAGAAATTGTTAGTAAAATGTCATTTATCCTTAATAGTAAAGGAGCCTAAGCTTTGTATTCCGGAATACCTTCACTGCCACGTATGGAAAAAACGGCCTTTAGAGATTCTCCCTAAAGACCGTTTTTTTCATTCTCCAATTATTATGCGTTGTTATCAATAATATGGCGGAGGAGGAGGGATTCGAACCCCCGCGCGGTTTAACCCGCCTCTCGGTTTTCAAGACCGACCCCTTCAGCCAGACTTGGGTACTCCTCCATCACGACCAAAAGTATATTATCATGGCAAAAATAAAAAGTCAATGTAGTCACAATCATGAAGATCAAGAAATTTATAACATAAGGCGGTGTACAAAAAGATTACTAACACTACAACTTTTTGACAAATGAAAACAGCCAAAAACCTCGTAATTACGCGGGTTCATGGCTGTTTTTTCATCAATTTAACTGCAAAAGTCCTGAATAAAATTTAATACCCACAACAGGTAAACTCCTCGCTGATTTCCATTATTATATGAACCAGCGTTTATCCGATATATTCTTTTCCACCCATATAAGGTTGTAAAACTTCCGGTATCAACACTCTTCCATCTGCTTGTTGGTAATTTTCCAAAATTGCAGCAGCCGTACGTCCAATTGCTAATCCGGAACCATTCAGTGTATGGACAAATTCCGGTTTTCCCTTTGGTTCTCTTCTAAAACGGATATTCGCCCTTCTTGCTTGGAAGTCTTCAAAATTACTGCAAGAAGAGATTTCCCGATAAGTATTGTAACTTGGCAACCATACTTCTAAATCATATTTTTTTGCTGCTGTAAATCCTAAATCCGCAGTACACATACTCATGACCCGATACGGTAACTTGAGCAGTTGTAATACTTTTTCTGCATGTCCGGTTAACTTTTCTAATTCCTCATAAGAATCTTCCGGTTTTACAAATTTTACTAGTTCAACTTTATTAAATTGGTGTTGACGGATCAATCCTCTCGTATCACGACCGGCAGATCCCGCTTCTGAACGAAAACATGCACTATAGGCAACATAATTCAAAGGCAATTCTTCACCTGATAAGATTTCATCTCGATGATAATTGGTCACAGGTACTTCTGCAGTTGGAATCAGGAAATAATCTTCTTTTTCAACAAGAAATGCATCTTCTTCAAATTTTGGTAATTGACCGGTTCCTGTTAAACTTGCACGATTAACTAAATACGGTGGCAACATTTCTGTATAACCGTGCTCTTCCGTGTGAAGATCAAGCATAAAGCTAATCAATGCACGTTCCAATTTAGCCCCTTGACCTTTTAAGAAAGTAAAACGACTTCCCGTCACCTTTGCCGCACGTTCAAAATCAATGATCCCTAATTCAGTTGCAACATCCCAATGCGGTTTTGGTTTAAAATCAAATTGCGGAAGAACTCCCCACTTACGGATTTCTACATTATCGTCCTCAGAATCACCAATTGGGACGGATTCATGTGGCAAATTTGGAATGGATAAAAGAAGGGTTTGTAATTCTTCTTCAATTCCCCGTAATTCATCATCCAGTTTTTTAATTTTTTCACCTACTTCACGCATTTCGCCAATAAGAGCGTCGGTATTTTTCTTCTCTTTCTTTAAAATAGCAATTTGTTCTGATACATCATTTCTCTTTTTCTTTAATTGTTCACTTTCAATAATTAATTGCCGCCGCTTTTGATCCAATGTACTGAACTTATCCAAATCAGTTAAATCCTCACCGCGATGTTCAAGTTTTGCCTTTACTTCTGCTAAATTCTTTCTAAGAAGTTTAATATCAAACATATTCATACCCCCGATTCATTCAAAATTTTTATAGGAAGAAAGTGTCGTAATGAAAAAAACTCCCATCCCAATGAAGGGACGGAAGTTTCATATCCGCGTTGCCACCCTAATTGCAAGCATTCGTATACTTGCCTCTCGGTATTATAACGGTTTTTGCCGGCAGTACTTACTTGTCCCTTTCAGTACCACTCTCAAGGATGGATTCACAAGCATTTGCCGCTGATTTGCACCAAACCATCAGTTCTCTTAAAACAAATGAACTTGTTACTATTTCCTGTCATCGAATTAACTGTATGAAATTCATTATTTTATCTGAACATCAATAAAGAATCAAAATAACCTAAACATAAATGATTAACTAAAACCAAGAAGAAACTTTCGATGTAATGCCATCCCAAAGGTTTCCGAAAAAGCCACCCATGCCTCTGAACATTAAGACAAACCAATTTGCTTTTTCAACTTTTTCTTTGGCAACCACATCAACCTTTACTGTTTGGTCCGGATATAAAAATCCTGAATCATCTCCACTGTATTGATAAGTAACATAGCCGACAACTTCCCCTTTTTTGACCGGTGCTGTCAACTTACCCTCTTTATTTATTTTCTTTTCATCAAGAACCAGTTTAGGTTTATATTGTTCCTTTTCTCCATTTTTTATAACTAAACTTAACGGTTCTTTCGTAGCAATTTTAACAGAGTCTTCTTTCCCTTTTACTACCGGTAAAGAAGTTTTTCCCTTTACAGCATGGTTTTTAGGGAACAATTGTTCTTTTGAAAAATTATTAAACCCGTAATCAAGAAGTTTTTTTGTTTCTTCAAACCGTTCTTGTTGTGAACCTGTCTTCATGATGACAGAAATTAAGCGTTGGCCGTTTCTTTCTGCAGTTGCAGTAAAATTATAACCTGCATATGCGGTGGATCCTGTTTTTAAACCATCCACACCTTCGTATTCATAAACCAAACCAGGAAGCATCCAGTTGAAATTTTTAAATTCTTCACCACGAAAATTCAAAACCGGTTTGCTGGCAATTTGTAACACTTCCGGAAAATCATTGATTAATCGATAGGCTAATTTGGCAGTTGCACGTGCTGACATTTTATTTTCATCATTTGCATCCGTACCTTCAGGATGATTTCCCAACATATCTGCATTATTTAAACCAGATGAATTAACAAAATAGTAATCTTTTAAACCAAGTTTTTTTGCCTTCTCATTCATTAATTTAACAAAATTTTCCTCGGAACCACCTACTAATTCAGCCAGTGCTACGGTCGAAGCATTTGCAGAATGAATAGCCATCGATTCATATAATTCTTTAACCGTATAAGTTTCTCCCTCGGTTAATCCAACTGTTGAAACACCTAAACTCGGACTGGATAAATCGTGAATAAATTTACTGATGGTAACCTTTTGATCCCAGCTTATTTTTCCCTCTTTAATTGCTTCTAAAACAATATACTCAGTCATCATTTTTGACATACTTGCCACACCAAGCAGTTCATCAGCATTTTTTTCATATAAAACTTTTCCGGTGTTCCCATCTACTAAAATAGCAGCAGATCCTTTCAAATTAAGAGAATCGGTCTCAGCTGAAACTTGTTTCCCTCCGAAAGGCAACATGGCCATTAGTAGAAAACTGATTATCATGTATATCATTATTGGCTTTTTCTTTTTAAACAACGATATTCCCTCCAACAGATTAACTTGAAACACTAATTTTTAGTGTAACATATCTTTTTTTAAAAAAATAGACTCTAATGGGGCAGAAAAAAATCCCATTTTTTCATGGGATTTTTATGATTTTATAAAAACAGTTAATTCAATGTATAGTTTGGTGCTTCTTTTGTAATTTGAACGTCATGTGGGTGACTTTCTCTTAATCCTGCACCGGACATGCGAATAAATTGGGCATTTTCTCTTAAATCTTTTAAAGTTTTTGCCCCGGTATAACCCATACCAGAACGAATGCCACCAACTAATTGATAGATTGTTTCGGCTAAAGGACCTTTATATGGAACTCGTCCTTCAATTCCCTCAGGAACGAGTTTTTTATTATCTTCTTGGAAATAACGATCACTGGAGCCTTTTTCCATTGCAGCAATAGATCCCATCCCTCTATATACTTTAAATCTTCTGCCTTGGAATATTTCGGTTTCCCCGGGACTTTCTGAAGTTCCTGCTAACAAACTTCCTAGCATTACAGCATGACCACCTGCAGCAAGTGCTTTTACAATATCTCCGGAATATTTAATGCCCCCGTCAGCAATAATTGCTTTTCCCATTTTTCTAGCTACCGATGCACAATCATAAATGGCAGTAATTTGCGGAACACCGACACCGGCCACTACCCGGGTTGTACAGATGGAACCCGGTCCGATACCTACTTTAACAACATCTGCACCGGCCTCAAATAATTCCTTCGTAGCTTCAGCTGTTGCCACATTCCCGGCGATTAAATTTAAATCAGGGTATAACTCTTTTATTTGTTTAACAACCTCAATTACACCTTTAGAGTGCCCGTGAGCAGTATCCACAACAATTACATCAACATTCGCTTTGTAGAGCATTTCCGTTCTTTTCATCGTATCCTTTGTAACACCGACTGCAGCCCCAACAAGCAAGCGGCCTTGTTCATCTTTTGCAGCGTTTGGAAACTCAATCACTTTTTCTAAATCTTTTATAGTGATCAAACCTTTTAAAACACCCGATTGGTCAACTAACGGCAATTTTTCAATCCGATACTTTTGTAAAATTTTCCCTGCTTCCTCAATGGTTGTTCCTACCGTTGCAGTAATTAAATTTTCCTTTGTCATAACATCTTTTATTTTAATTGAATAGTCTTCAATAAAACGAAGATCACGATTTGTAATAATCCCAACCAGTTTTTGTTCTTCTTTGTTATTTACAATTGGAACACCGGAAATCCGATATTTTGCCATTAAATGCTCAGCATCATAAACTTGATGTTCAGGAGTTAAAGAAAAAGGATCAGTAATTACTCCATTTTCAGAACGCTTAACACGGTCGACTTGCTCAGCTTGCTCTTCAATCGACATGTTCTTATGGATAATTCCTAATCCACCTTGTCTTGCCATTGCAATCGCCATTTCTGCCTCGGTTACCGTATCCATACCGGCACTGATAATCGGGACATTCAATTTCAACGTATCTGTTAATGATACAGACAAATCAACATCTTTAGGTAATACCTCAGATTTAGCGGGTATTAATAAAACATCGTCAAAAGTCAGTCCTTCTTTCACAAACTTATGATCCCACATCGTTTATGCGCCTCCAGAAAAAATTATTATTAGTAGGTTACCAATTGGATAAAATACTGTCAAGGAGCTTTCAATAAATTGCATTTTTCAGAATTGGGGGTTATATTTTGTCTGCAAGTTTTTCATCATCTCTTTTAAAAAAATATCTTTACTTATCATCTGAAGAAACTTCCCGGCAATTTCTTTTCCATACTTATAATAAAAGAAAGATCATTGATGCAAAAAAGAAAAGTTATGAAAACAGTTTTTCTTTTATTTCTTACATCGAACAAGGAATTACCTTTTTTGAGCAAACAGAACGGTCTTCATTAAATATTAAGCCTATTTTACTCTTTTATGGACTCGTTTTTCTACTTAAAGCATGTGTATTATCGGTTGACCCGGACTATCCCGAATCAAGTCTTGTTTTGGCCCATGGTGTTTCAACACGAAAAAGGAAAAAGCAAAATTATATATACTTAAAGGATGAGGTTAAATTACAAAAAAATGGTTTGTTCCCGCATTTTTCCGACAAAATGTTCCATATGAAACATTTAGAAGGGAAAAAGTTAACGGTAGAGTCATTATTAAAGGAAATTCCGGAGTTAATTGATTACTTCGCTATTTGGACTGGGCACAATCATGGATTACCAATTGACTATGATGGCAAATATTTTTCACTTCCTGAATCGGTTCTTGATTTTTTTAAAATGACATCCGACCGTTTTAAAACCTTCTTCCAATCGAATACAAATAAAAATATTCAGTTTATCGGTGATCCATCAATAATAAAATTTTATATTGAGGAAAATCATAGCACCATAACAGAAATTTTACCCTTCCGATTTCATATAGAGAAACATTCCTATTTTCTTTTACAAAATGATAAAGAATTATCTTTTTATCCGGAACTAATGATCCATTATTTAATATTATATCATTTAGGAATGATTGCTAGATACGAAATTGAATGGTGGTCAGAACTTATTCATCATAAGCCGTCAATCGAGTACCCACTAATCGTACAATATTTAAATATCTCAACAAAAAAAATCCCTTTACTCATTGATCAATACCTATGGAGTTACTTTCACGGACAGAATAAATTTTGACATGATACCTTCTAAGGAATTTGAATAGATTGCACAAAGCTCGCTACATGATTTTCACAGCCGTATTGCTTTTCTTATTTTTCTATTAAAAAAAGGACAGTAAAATTCACTGTCCTTTACTCTGCCCGGCAACGTCCTACTCTCGCAAAGGCAAGGCCTTCACTACCATCGGCGCTGAGAAGCTTAACTTCCGTGTTCGGGATGGGAACGGGTGTGACCTTCTCGCCATTATTACCGAGCCTACTACATCGAATATGCTTCTCTGCTGGCTTGCGACGAGCTGAGGATTATCTTCCTCGAAATTTACTTCGGCGCAGGAGCAGACATATCCGTATGATTTAATTTAAAAATGCAGGAGAATTTTTCATTCTCTCAAAACTAGATAACGTAAGGCAATTTTCCGAGTAACGTTCTTATCTGTCTTGCTTCGGCTCCTAGCGACTAGCGCCACTTCACACTCATCCACTACGATAAGTCAACATCGGCTCATTACTTCGCCGTATTTCCTTTTCCTCGAAAATGCATTCGCATTTTCTTCGTGCGATGCTTATTCAAGGAAGATTATTCAGAGTCCTCGTTCAATTAAGCAGCTATATTATTATACATTTAATATTATTGATTGTCAACTACTATTTATTTTTATAATAATATTTATTTCTGCTTTTAAAAGCGACTTTTAAATAATAACATCGAAATTAGTTAGTGTCAATACTATTTTTAAAAACATTTACTAATCTTACTAAGCCAATATAGTCAAAATTAACAGGACACTATATTTTTGAGTTTCCACTTATGCCAATCCTTAAACTTACAATCATTTAACAAGACATTCTCTAAATAAAAACAGAATGTGAAGGAGATCGGTCAGTTATTTAATATTTCCTTTATTGAAATATCATTCTGTTCATTAAGTTGAATGACTTCATTACTCTCAACTAGTTGAATTACGGGTCTTGTCGGATAACGATGATCAATAAATAATATTTTACCAATTTGATGAGTAGATAATTTAATAAGCATATTAATTGATAATGGCATTAAACAATTTGTTAATGTTTGTAATACGGAAACATCCAGTTTTCCAAACATTTCTCTTGTCATTATTTCAATTGCTCTAAAAGGAGAAACCTTTGTTTTATAAATGCGGTTACAAATTAAAGCATGATATACATCTGCTATTGCTATTATTTTTGCATAAAGATGTATATTCTTCCCTTTCTCCTTTAAGGGATAACCACTTCCATCAATTCTTTCATGATGCTTTAAAACAGCTAACTTTGCACTTGTACTTAATGAAGGTATTTTTTGAAGCATTTTATAACTATATATTGGATGAAGTTTAATTTCTCTTTGATCATCATTATTTATAATATTTTGGTTTAGTATTCCCGGATTTACCCTTGCCATTCCACAATCACATAAAGAACCTGCTAATGTAACCTGAAAACATTCTCCACGGTTCATATTTAATCTTTTTGCTAAATACCCGGAAATCAATCCGACTGATATGGCATGGTGATAAATATAATCTTGCACATTTTCAATATAATTTTGTAGAAATAAAACATGGATAGGTTCCTTTTCTAATTGTTCAAAAAGAGGAATCACCAATCTCCTTATAATACTAATATCTACTGTACCTCCGGATTGCCAACGTTGAAACTCTTTTTTATACTCCTTAACGACTTCCTGATAATGTTGCTGAAAATACAACAATTTTTTATCATTTTGCTTAGATTCAGATATGGGATCAATTTGATGATTTTTTGCCTTTTTCTTAATTAATTTTTCACTGTTATCTGCTTTTACTGCCTCTACTTCTTTGACTGCAAATGCATTTAAAACATCAATAACTTCATTTGTAATTATTGTATCTTTCGGGACAATCGGGTTTTTCGTTAACCCGTTAACATTTTCAATTAGCCGTAGACCTGCTTCTGGTTTCAATTGAGAAACTCGCATTTTCATTAATTCTTCATCCTTTATTAAGTTATAAAATTGTACAATGCATTCTATTATTTATAATCGGATTTTTTCTTTCATTTTTTTATATTTCTTTTATAAATTTACAGTTTTTCCTGGTGAGCTGGATTTTACCCTAAATTAGTAAAATTGCCTTAAACCCTGATACCTCAACATTCTCTATTAAACTAGAAACATTGATTAATTATAAAATTATTTATTTTAAATTTTTATAAGGGCAAGAATACTTTGTGATATTATGATGGTTGTAAAAATTACATTTCGAAATTGATTTAGTTAATTAAACTTTTAGCTGCGGAAACGATTTCTTTTTGTGTGTTACGATATAATTTTGCAGTGGTCTTTAAAAATTTAAAATATTGTTTTATCAATTGAGTCATTTGCTGAAAATCATCCTTAAATCCTTTAATTTGGTTAACAAATGTAAGATTACCTTCCAGATCGTTCAAATTGCTTTTCAATCTTCTTAAATCATCCGCATAATCTTCCATCCGGTTTGACTGTAACTCTGCTGCCCACGTATTAATTTCCAAAATATCACCCACTTTAATACATATATTTTTAAAATAATCCAATTCTAATTAATTTTCAACATAAAATTATTGTTATCTTTGGTTGAAATATATGGTTTACATTCTGAACTCAGACGGGTGATTTAGTTCTACGCCAAGCAAAATTCCTGGCGGGTAATACTATGCTCCTGTATCACTTGTGGAAGTTTTGTTTCTTTAAACATCTTATGTTATGTTTTTTCATCATTTAGATTTCAGGCTCATTCGAAAGACCCAAATCATAATTTGTACTAAATTCCTTCCCCTTGTATACTGCATAAGTTCCACTTCTCATCTAATCCCTCCTATTTTATAAGAGATGCCCGTCCACGAAATGTCCTAATCGGATGCATTACCATATAAAAAATCCCTTTTCCCATCTCAATCGGATTCGTAACGACCTGCCAAATTCCTGCCAATCTAGATACAGCAACATCAGCTAAACCTTTTACGACTCCTCCAATAAAATCCCCAGCCGCTTTAAACCCGTCTAATAACTGTTCTCACCAGGACTTTTCTTCCGGCCTTTCCGGTATTTGGGATTTTACTTTATCATCTGCTTTTATATACAAATCCATTGATGTCTCAATAAACTGATATAGTCTAGTCAATTGATGTTCAAGATCATTTAGGTCTGATACCGCTTTATTTATTTGATTATCAATTCCTCCCCTAGTACGGATTTGATAATCAATTCCATGCCGAACCAACGCTACCCCCGTTTCAATCGTACGGATCTTCTTTGCCAAATCATTAACACCTTATCGATTAACTTAATTTTCAATATTTAGAATTTATATATCATACTCATATGATGATTAGTACCCAAAAAGGATTTATAGAAATATTTGCACCAAATATAGTATCGTTGTTCTTTGTCAAGACACAATATTTTGTTATTTGAGCGTGATGTCCTTGAAAAATGGGCTTTTTGGGTGGTAACCATATGATACTAAAAAAATATTAAAAAACACAGATTTCAAAGGGGGATTTTTATAAAATAGGAGAAAAGTCTTAGGATGAATAAAAGGGGAAATGTTCGATTTTAAATCTCAAAAATAATAGAGACCCCAGGTAAAAAAAGACAGCCCATACAAGAAGAGCTGCCTCAATTATTTATTTATACGTATTGATCACCGGTTATATAAAAATCCAGTAACAATACAATTTCTCTTGATTGAGCATTTTAGCAATCAATCATCAGATTCATTATCTATTTGTTCTGTTCCTGCTGGTGAGCTATCTGTTTCGGTATCAGCCGTTATCGGTTGATCAGTTTGAGACTCATCATCCTTTTCCACTTTTGCCACAGCGGTAACTGTACTGTCATCCGTAAGTTTAATTAATTTTACGCCCATTGCATTTCGACCGATTCTGGAAATTCCGGAAACCGCCATTCGAATAATGATCCCGTTATCGGTAATAATCATTATGTCTTCATTTTCTGAGACTGATTTCATGGCCACGAGTTGTCCATTTTTTTCCTGAATATTGCATGTACGAATCCCTTTACCGCCGCGATTTTGAATACGGTATTGAGAAGCATGGGTCCGTTTTCCATATCCTTTTTCCGTAACAACTAAAACATCTTGATCTTCCTCTAAAATTTCCATGCCAATTACTTCATCATCTTTACCCAAAGTAATTCCTTTTACCCCTGAGGCAGTCCGACCCATTGAACGAACATCCGTTTCAACAAAGCGGATCAGCATTCCTTTTTTCGTACCGATGATAATATGCTTATTTCCATCGGTTAGACGAACAGAAATTAATTCGTCTCCTTCACGCAGATGGATAGCAATTAGTCCGTTGTTACGAATATTTGCGAAGGATGATAACGGGCACCGCTTGGAAATTCCTTGTCTTGTTGTAAAAAATAAATAAGATTCATTATCTAATTTTTGCACAGGAATCATTGCATTAATATATTCATCTTTTTCAATTTCTATTAAATTGATTATAGGCAAACCTTTGGCTGTTCTTGAAAACTCAGGAATGCGATATCCTTTGATTTTATAAACCTTCCCTTTATTTGTGAAAAATAAAATCGTGTCATGGGTAGAAGTGGTAATTAAATTTTCAACAAAATCATCCTCATTTGTTCCCATGCCTTGAATTCCGCGACCACCGCGTTTTTGTGTACGATAGGTGGAAGATGGAGTCCGCTTAATATATCCTTTTCTTGTTAAGGTAATAATGACGGATTCTTCCGGAATTAAATCTTCATCATCAATTTCCTCGTCCCCACTAGTTGTTATTTCCGTACGGCGCTCATCATTATATTTTTCTTTAATTGCAGTTAATTCTTCACGAATAATTTCCAGTATTTTTTCCTCATCTGCTAAAATTGCCTTTAATTCAGCAATTAATTTAACAAGTTCCGCATATTCTTCTTCAATTTTCTCCCGCTCCAAACCTGTCAAACGTTGCAGACGCATATCCAAAATTGCCTGAGCTTGTTTTTCCGAAAGACCAAAACGAGTCATTAATCCTTCTCTGGCAATATCGGTTGTTTGTGAACTGCGAATTAAATTTATCACTTCATCAATATGGTCGAGAGCAATACGTAAACCTTCTAAAATATGAGCCCGTGCTTCTGCCTTTCTTAATTCATATTGCGTTCTTCTTGTGATAATTTCCTTTTGATGTTCCAAATAATAGTATAGCAATTGTTTAAGATTAAGGACTTTCGGTTGACCGTTCACAAGGGCAAGGTTATTGATCCCAAAAGTAGTTTGCAGGGCTGTATGCTTATACAAATTATTTAATAACACATTGGCATTCACGTCTTTTCGGAGTTCCATGACAATCCGCATACCTTGACGATCGGATTCATCACGTAATGCCGTAATTCCGTCAATTCGTTTTTCCCTGGCAAGTTCGGCAATTTTTTCAATCAATCGCGCTTTATTAACCATATACGGAATTTCTGTAACAACAATGGCTTGTTTACCATGAGCCGTTTCTTCAATATTGACTTTTGCCCGTGTGGTAATGGAACCTTTACCGGTCATATAGGCTTTTCGAATGCCGCTTCTTCCTAAGATTAATCCACCTGTTGGAAAATCAGGACCCGGTATAAATTGCATTAATTCTTCAATGGAAATATCAGGATTATGACTTAATGCGATAAGCCCATCAATCACTTCACCAATTTGATGGGGAGGCATATTGGTAGCCATACCAACGGCAATACCGGTTGTCCCATTCACTAATAAATTTGGAAATCTCGATGGCAGTACAACCGGTTCTTTTTCTTGACCGTCATAGTTATCTTGATAATCAATGGTATCTTTATTGATATCCCGCAGTAATTCCATGGCGATTTTGGACATTCTCGCCTCTGTGTAACGCATAGCTGCTGCAGAGTCACCATCGATGGAGCCAAAATTACCATGACCATCAACTAACGGATACCGTAAGTTGAAATCTTGGGCCATCCGCACCATCGTTTCATAAACTGCCGAATCCCCGTGCGGATGATATTTACCAATTACATCTCCAACAATACGGGCACTTTTTTTATGGGGTTTATCAGCTGTATTACCTAAATCATTCATCGAATATAAAACACGTCTTTGAACCGGTTTGAGACCGTCACGGACATCAGGAAGGGCGCGGGACACAATAACGCTCATTGCATAATCTAAAAAAGATGTCCGCATTTCCTCCGTTATTCTTCTTTCATTAACTTTTGAACTGGGTGTTTCAGCCATTAAATAGCGAACCTCCTTTTCCCATTCAGGAAATTTACACTTCAATTAATTTTTCATTATATATCCAAATTTTTGACATAAACTGCATTGTCTTCAATGAATTTTCTCCTTGGTTCAACCTGTTCCCCCATCAGCATTTCAAAAGTTTCGTCCGCTTCAATTGCATCATCTAATTGGACTTGCAAAAGTGTACGATTTGCCGGATCCATCGTTGTTTCCCATAATTGTTCCGGGTTCATTTCACCTAAACCTTTGTACCGCTGAATACCGGGCTTTGGACTATGAGACAAAGATTTCAGAACGTCTTCCAGTTGGCTATCATTATAAACATATTCAACCCGCTTTCCTTGTTGGACCTTATACAGAGGGGGTTGGGCAATATATACATAACCCGCTTCAATAATTTGTCTCATAAAGCGGTAGAAAAATGTCAATAATAAAGTTCTGATATGGGCACCGTCAACATCAGCATCTGTCATAATAACAATTTTATGATACCGGGCTTTCGATATATCAAAGTCTTCACCGATCCCGGTTCCGATCGCCGTAATCATGGAACGGACCTCATTATTTGATAAAATCCGGTCTAATCTTGCCTTTTCGACATTCAAAATTTTCCCTCGGAGCGGCAAAATTGCTTGGAAATGACGATCCCGTCCTTGTTTTGCCGAACCACCCGCAGAATCTCCCTCAACGATGTAGAGCTCACATATAGACGCATCATTTGATGAGCAGTCGGCCAGTTTCCCCGGCAAGCTAGATATTTCAAGAACATTTTTACGGCGGGTCACTTCACGGGCCTTTTTTGCAGCCAGTCTGGCACGTGCAGCTAAAATTCCTTTATCGACAATTTTTCTTGCTACACTTGGGTTTTCTAATAAAAATTTCTCAAATGCTTCTGAGAAAAGAGCGTCCGTAATCGTTCTTGCCTCAGAATTTCCTAATTTTGTTTTTGTTTGCCCTTCAAATTGCGGGTTTGGATGTTTGATCGAGATAATGGCGACAATGCCTTCTCGCACGTCTTCTCCTGATAAATTTTCGTCTTTATCTTTTAAAATTCCATTTTTACGGGCATAGTCATTAATAACCCTTGTTAAAGCCGCTTTAAAACCGGATTCATGGGTACCGCCTTCATACGTATGAATATTATTGGCAAAAGAATAAATAATACTTGTGTACCCATCATTGTATTGGATGGATATTTCTATCTGAATACCGTCTCGATGAGCTTCAATATAGATCGGTTCTTCAAACAAAACAGTTTTTGACTTATTTAAACTGGCAACATAAGATTTAATTCCACCTTCATAGTGAAATTCCTCTTTTCGGTATTCCCCCCGTTTATCTTCAAGGGTTATTCTTAAGCCTTTATTTAGAAAGGCCAGTTCGCGAATTCTTTTTGCCAATGTATCGAAGTCAAATTCAACTGTTTCAGTGAAAATTTCCGGATCCGGTGTAAAATGAGTTGTTGTCCCGGTATGATCGGTTTCCCCAACTACTTTTAAGTCAAATAACGGCAAACCACGGGAATATTTTTGATAATGGATTTTTCCGTTTCGATGAACATATACTTCAAATTCACTTGATAATGCATTAACGACGGAAGCACCAACACCATGGAGACCCCCTGACACCTTATATCCACCGCCGCCAAACTTTCCGCCGGCATGAAGAACAGTATGAATAACTTCAACAGCCGGTCTTCCTAATTTTTCTTGGATGTCAACAGGGATACCACGTCCATTATCTTTAACAGTAATGCTATTGTCTTCTTCTATGATCACATCAATTTGGGTACAAAAGCCGGCCAGTGCTTCGTCTATACTATTATCAACAATTTCCCAAACAAGATGATGCAAACCTCTTGAACTGGTTGAACCGATGTACATACCCGGGCGTTTTCTTACTGCTTCCAAACCTTCTAGTACTTGGATTTGGTCTGCGTTGTAGGAAGTTTCCTGAATTTGTTTTTCTTCCATTGTCAAAATCTGTCACCTAACTTTCTCCAAAATCTCTATTCTTCACGATCAAATCAAATTGCCATTGTTTACTTGAAATATGCTGGCTTTCGTTAATGTTTCATGGTGAATACCGTCTATGTTAGTTGTGGTTACAAATGTTTGTACTTTCCCTTGAATTGTACTTAATAAGTGAGATTGTCTATAATCATCCAATTCTGATAATACATCATCTAATAAAAGAATCGGAAATTCACCGATTTCGCTATTAATTAACTCAATTTCGGCTAATTTTACTGATAATGCTGTTGTACGTTGTTGTCCTTGTGATCCAAATGTTTGAACATCCCGACCATTTATTTCAAACAGAAGATCATCGCGATGAGGACCAAACAAAGTCATACCTCGCTCAATCTCTTTTTGTTTTTGATTAATAAATTTATCTTGATATTTATTAATCATTTTCGACAAATCGTCCTCTTCCGATACATCTACAGAAGGTTTATAGTAGATCTGTAAATTTTCCAATCCTCTGGAAATGCTAAAATGAATGGTTTTTGCCCATTCTTGTAGTAAATGTAAAAATTCAAATCTCTTCTTAATGATTTTTACGGCAAATTCAATTAGCTGCTCCGTGTAAATATCGAGCATCGTCATATCGGTTTGTTTTTTTGACTGCAATAATTTTAAATATTGATTTCGTTGATGTAATACTTTTTGGTAGAGACTAATATTATTTAAATAAACAGGGGAAACTTGGCCAATTTCCATATCAATAAATCTTCTTCTTATTCCCGGGCTTCCTTTAACAAGATTGAGATCTTCTGGAGCAAACATAACAACATTTATATTTCCGATATATTTGCTTAGTCTTACTTGTTCCAGATGATTACATTTTGCCTTTTTGCCTTTTTTCGTAATGAGCAATTCGAGGGGAATCGTATTATTTTTTTTTTCTACCCATCCTTCTATTTTAGCATAGTCTTTGTCCCAATGGATGAGTTCTTTATCATTTGAGGTTCGATGTGATTTAGCCATAGCCAGCACATAAATGGCTTCCAGCAAATTTGTTTTTCCTTGTGCATTTTCACCAATAATAACATTTACTTTGTTCTCAAAAGGAATACTTAATTGATTATAATTTCTGAAATTTTTTAAATCCAGTTGTTTAATATGCATTGATTTACATCCTTTAAGAGCTTTGAATGATAATAAAAGAATCACCATTTATGTCAATACAATCACCATTGCGCAGTTTTCTTCCGCGGCGATTTTCATAATCACCGTTAACTAACACTTCATTTTCTTTCAAAAACCATTTGGCCATACCACCGGAACTTACAAAATCTGTCATTTTTAAAAACTGACCAAGCGTAATATATTCTGTGTCAATCTTCAACACATTTGCCATTGTTACCGATCCTTTCATATACTCCAAATTCTATTTTACTAAATATCTGAAAAAGAAACAAAGTCCATGATGTTTTCTTGAATAGTCATTTTGCACTTTATCGAACAATTGATGGTTTATTTTGAGGAAAATAAGGCAGTAATTAGGGGTAAAAACATAAAGGGGAAAGCCCCTAATTATTGTAACATACAGGAATAAAAAGATTAAAACTGCAATCAGCAGGGAACCAATATCCCCGCCGATTGCAGAAAAGCTCTTATCCCACCCGTCTTCCCCATTCACTCAAATCGAGGTGGGATTCCTTCACTAGTCAATGAGTGTCCACTGATTGCTTTCTAAAATGTTCTTACCGGTAAAATTAATTGTAAAATGGTTTCGTCCTGATCTGTTTTGATAACAAAAGGACGCATCGTTCCGGTAAAGTAAATCGTGGCTTCAGATCCATCGATGGCTCGTAAAGCGTCAATCATATATTTTGCACTAAACGAGATTTTTATTTTTTCCCCTTCAATAGATAAACTTTTTACTTTTTCAACCACTTTTCCAATTTCCGGCGTGTAAGAAGTGATCTCGATCATGTTCTGTTCCATTGTCGTAAATTTCACGACATTATTTTTTCCTTCACGTGCCAACAGTGAAGCACGATCGACAGCTTGGAGAAACTCTTTTGTGTTAATTTTCACCTTTGTTTTATTATCAGTCGGAATTAATTTTGCTGTATTCGGGTATTTTCCTTCCAACAATCGTGAATAAAATAAAAGATTTTTCGCTTTAAATAAAATTTGATTCGTGGTAACAAAGATTTCAACCAATGTTTGATTATTATCTTCTAAAATTTTTATTAATTCACTTAAGCTTTTACCTGGAATGACAATATTATAAGCTTGGTTATTGGCAAATTCTGTTTGTAAAGTTGCTTTTTTTAAAGCGAGTCGGTGACTATCTGTGGCGACTGCAATTAGTTCATTATTTTCAAAAACCCAATGAATACCGGTTAAAATCGGTCTTGTTTCCGATTGTGAAACAGCAAAGACCGTTTGTTTAACTAACGTAATCAATAAATCCGCCGGCATTGTAAAACTATGTTCACTATCAATGATCGGAAGACGAGGATATTCCTCTGCATCCAGTCCATGAATGACAAATTCTGCATTTCCTGAATGTATGACGGTTTTAAATTGATCATCGACCGTTATTTCTATAATTGAATCGGGTAATTTTCTTACAATTTCACTAAAGAAGCGAGCTTGCAACACAATCGAACCTGGTTCAATAATATCGACCAGTTCCGTATCATTTTCCTCTTTTGGGATGAATGATTTAATCGATATATCCGAGTTACTTCCTGTTAAAGCAACTCCTTCATCAGTCGCATCAATTTTTATTCCAATCAAAATCGGAATGGTTGTTCGTGATGCGACCGCTTTGATTACATCTTGGATACTTTTCGATAATCGCTCCTTTTGAATGAGAAACTTCATTTTTCATCCTCCAATATATAATTATATTTAAAAATAAAAATAAAGAAGTAATAGTAATATAGACTGTGGATTTGTGGATAAGTGGCAACACGAATGTAAAATACAGTCTATCCACATGTGGACAGACTGTGCATGCTTTTGAAAATTTATCAACAATGTGCACAATTCTATTATAAATAAAGAATTGTATTTAGGAAAATGGTAGTTGTATAAAATACTTAGATTTTCAATTTATTTTCCAACTCTTGAATTTGTTTTTGAAATTGTGGATCGGTTTTTATTAAATTTGATATTTTTTCATGGGCATGAATGACAGTAGTATGGTCTCTTCCGCCAAATTCTTCGCCAATTTTCGGCAATGAAAAATCGGTCAGCTCTCTCGATAAATACATGGCTATTTGTCTAGGGAAGGCAATCGACTTTGTTCGTTTTTTTGCAGAAAAGTCCTCTAATTTTACTCCAAATTGTTCACCGACAACTCTTTGGATATCTTGAATTGTAATGACTCTTGGCTTGGAGCTAGGGATGATACTCTTCAAAGCTTCTGCGGCTAAATCTGCATTAATATCTTTATTTTCCAAAGACGAATAAGCAACGACACGGATTAACGCACCCTCCAGTTCACGGATGTTCGAGTCGATTTGATTCGCAATATATAACATAACTTCATTCGGTATATCTAGTCCATCCGCTTTTGCCTTTTTCCTTAGGATGGCAATCCGTGTTTCTAAATCCGGTGGAGTAATATCCGTGATTAATCCCCATTCGAAGCGGGAACGTAAGCGATCTTCCAAAGTAGGTATTTCTCTTGGCGGTCTGTCACTCGAAATAATAATTTGTTTATTTTCTTCATGCAATGTATTGAACGTATGGAAAAACTCCTCTTGGGTTGATTCTTTTCCGGCTAAGAATTGAATATCATCGATAAGTAAAATATCTACATTACGATACTTATTGCGAAAGTCATCCGGCCGATTGTCGCGGATCGAATTAATAAATTCATTAGTAAATTTTTCCGAAGTTAAATACACCACTTTTGCCATTGGGTTATGTTCCAAAACGTAATGTCCGATCGCATGCATTAAATGGGTTTTTCCGAGGCCCACACCGCCGTAAATAAAAAGGGGATTATATGCTTTTGCCGGTGCTTCAGCGACAGCCAGTGAAGCAGCGTGAGCAAAACGGTTACCTGATCCGATGACAAATGTCTCAAATGTATATTTGGGGTTCAACATATGTTGTGCGGAGTCAGTTATAACTTCCGGTTTTGCTGGTTTTTTATTCGCTGGCGAAACCATTATCGGGTCATCCATATTGGATTCAGGAATGACAAATTTTAATGACATATTTTCTCCGATTAATTCATATAAAATTTCTGTAAGGATTTCTTTATAATTCCCGTCAAGCCATTCCCTTGCAAAATCATTGGGTGCTTCAACAATTAACGTGTTTTTGTTTAATGCAATGGCCTTGGTTGACTTAAGCCAAGTTTCAAAACTCGGTTTACTTATTTTCTTTTCAATGACATTTAACGTTTTTCCCCAAAGGTCATCGATATTTTCCAA